>JAFUBX010000111.1 GCA_017459985.1 Parasporobacterium sp. | reverse complement strand
TATTTCAGGAAATCCAGCTGGTTTCGTAAGATCTCATAGGGCATCGCCCCGTCTTTGGTTTTTCCGTCCATGCCGATCATGGGTACTTCGGGCTCGGCGCGGGATTTTTCCTCCGGGCCTGTCTGGTCACAGATGGAATTCAGCACCGCCATATCGGTGACCTTCCCCTGATAGAGGATCGCTTCCAGTGTTGGAGCGCCTTTCTTTTCCTTTTCCGGATCTTCAGGATCGCCTTTTTCCGGATCGGTTTCCGGCTCTGACTTTTCCTTATCCTCGTAAAGGATCTCATCGGCAAAACCAAGCTCCACAGCCTTCTTCGCGTTCATCCAGGTCTCGTTGCTCATGAGATCCGCGATCTTATTTCTGCGAAGGCCGCTCTTGGCTGCATAAGCATTGATGATTGACTCCTTCACTTCATTTAAGGTCGTGATCGCCTGCTCCATCGCCTTGGCATTTCCCATCGCAATGGTCGCGGGATCGTGGATCATGAGGAGCGCCGTCGGGGACATGAGTACCTGATCACCTGCCATCGCAATGACGGATGCCGCCGATGCCGCGATGCTTGCAATCTTCACCGTGACGGCGGATTTGTAATCCTTCAGCATGGTGTAGATCTCTGCAGCGGCAAATACATTCCCGCCGGGCGAGTTGATCCAGACCGTCACATCCCCCTCTTCTGCTTCCAGTTCCTCGCGGAACATGGCAGGCGTGATCTCGTCGCCCCAGAAGGATTCCGAATCAATCGGGCCTTCGAGGCGGAGCACCCTGCCTCCGGTATCGTCTCTTATCCAGTTCCAAAACTTCTTCACTGTTTTCTACCTCTCTTTCTGTTCTCCGGCTTTTCTTCCGGCTGTGTTTCCGGTTCCTGCTTATCCGGCTGCAGAGCCGTCTCCTTCGTCACCTGCTTCCCGGCATCCTGCAGCTTCACATAGCCGCCGTTCAGGTAATAATCGTCGCCGCCCTTATCCGCCGGGATAAGATCCATGTTCTCCAGACGATGAATATCGTTCGGGGACAAAAAACCGTTGCTGATGCCGGTCGCATACCCCTGCATGCGGCTCTGGTAATCACCTCGCAGCAGGCCGTCCACGTTGAACTTCGGGAAATACAGATCCTGCTCTTCCGGAAGAAGCAGGTCTTTGATGATCGCCTGCTCGAACCGCACCAGCCATGGCATCAGGGTGTGCATGACAAAGTCAATGCTCTGGTGTTCGATGTTGGAAAAGGTCGCATGCTCCAGATCCTGTACCATGTGCGGCGGCACCCGGAAAATCCGGCAGATCTCATTGACACCAAACTGGCGCGTCGATAAGAACTGGCTATCCTCCGGCGGTAGACTGATTGCTTTGTACTGCATTCCCTCTTCCAGCACAGCGACCTTATGGGCGTTGTTGGCACCGCCGTATACTTCCGACCAGTTCTCCCGGATCTTTGCCGGGTCTTTTAAGACTCCCGGATGTTCCAGTACGCCGCTTGGCTGTGCACCGTTCTTAAAGAAGGCTGATCCATATTTCTCCACAGCCAGCGTCGTACCGAGCGCCTTCTTCATCATCGCAATCGGTGAGAAACCGACGAGGCCATTGAACCCGAGCCCGGGTACATGGAAAATCTCATCCTTCCTAAAAAAGATATCCTTGTTGTTCTCTCCCGGCGTCTCATCGGTATAGGCGTGGTAGATATAGTAAATCTCCCCTTTTTCATCCCGGTCGACCTCCACGTTTTCAGGAAGCAGCGGGTAAAGCCCTAAGATGCCGTTCTTACCGTCCCGGATGATCTGTGCATAGCAGTTTCCCCACAGGAGGAGGTGTGTCATCATCACCTCCCGGAAGGAAAAGCTCGTCATCTCCGGATTCGGCAGGATATATAATAGCCGGTAGAGCGGATGGTCTTTCGCCTTTTCTTTTCCATTCTCTGTATCATCCGTAAAGCGGTACAGATGAAGCGGCAGGCCTGCCACCGACTCTGCAAGAAGCCGCACACAGGCATAGACCGTCGCGATCTGCATCGCACTCTTTTCATCGACCCGCTCCCCGGAGTCCGCCCTGCCAAACACAAAGGTCTGCCCGGAGTCCCGAACGTTATCTGTGACATCGGGCAATTCAGGCGCATCCCTTGGGCTGATCCCAAGCCAGCTAAAAAATCCCATCAGTACATTTCCTCCATAATTAAAAAGGCTTCCCGGATTACCAGAAAGCCAATGAGCATCATTGTTATCATCAGAATCTCCATCAGAAAACGAGCAGGCCGCGATCCGGATCATCATAGACACTGCCGGTCATTTCATGCCGGATGCAGCGGTCAAGCCCCATGATGAGCGCCACAATGCCATCGATCTTCTCCGTTGCTTTTTTCTTCGACGGCTTGATGTTCTCCGCCGCATCGATCTCTGCCACCACGTTCCCGGCCATCCACCGAAGGATGGGATTGCCGCCGTGGGTGATCTTTCCTTCCAGCAGCAATTTGTACAGTTCCTTCATGCCCGGGCTCATGTCCTTAAAGCCCATGCCGATCGGAACCATGGTGAAGCCGTCGCCGTCCAGATCCGTGATCAGCTGCGTCGCGTTCCAGCGGTCAACACCTATTTCACAAATGTGATACTGCACGGATAGCTCATTGATCGTTTTCCGGACAAAGTTGTAATCGACCACATTGCCCTCCGTGATATGAAACAGTCCCTGCTTCTCCCAGATGTCATAGGGCACATGGTCGCGCCGCACACGCAGCTTTAGCGTTTCCCTTGGAAGCCAGAAATGCGGCAGGACGATATAGTTATCACCTTCGCTCTCCGGCGGGAATACCATGACAAAAGCCGTGATGTCACTGGTGCTGGATAGATCCAGACCCGCGTAGCAGTCACGGCTCTTTAGGGACTCTATATCAATCGGGATATCTCCCTTGTCATACACATGCTCGGGTATCCATGCCACGGAACTGCCGACCCATTGGTCAAGACGGAGCTGCCGGAAAACATTCTCCTCTGCAGGATTTTCCAGTGCATCCTTGTAGGCATCCCGGACACGGTCGATTTTGATTGTGTACCCCAGAGACGGATTGGCTTTATACCAGTTGGCTTCATCATTCCAGTCTGCATCATCCGGCAGTCCGTATACCACGGGATAGAAGGACGGATCGATCTTTTTCCCCTGCAGGATATCAAGCGCCTTCATATGCACTTCATAGCAAATGCTCTCCCGGTCGGTTCCAGCAGTCGTGATCAAAAAGTACAGGGGCTGTTCCCTTGCATCACCAGAACCCTTAGTCAGCACATCGTACAGCTGCCTGTTCGGCTGCGAATGCAGCT
>JAFUBX010000007.1 GCA_017459985.1 Parasporobacterium sp. | reverse complement strand
TGACATTTCGACAGAAAAAGTCATGCGGAAAATGAAAACTTGAAAAAACGCATGACATTTCGACAGAAAAAGTCATGCGGAAAATGAAAACTTGAAAAAACGCATGACATTTCGACAGAAAAAGTCATGCGGAAAATGAAAACTTGAAAAAACGCATGACATTCCGACAGAAAAAGTCATGTGGAAAATGAAAACTTCGAAAAACACATGACATTCCGACAGAAAAAGTCATGCGGAAAATGAAAACTTCGAAAAACGCATGACATTTCATATATGGTGGAAAATCTTGGATGGGATGGGTGGAACACATAGAAGGTTATATTCATAATGCTTACAAAAGATACAAAATTAAACGACATATTGACGCAATATCCCTGGATCCTGGATGAAGCTGTGAAGACGGAAAGTAAATTCCGGATTCTGAAAACGCCTGTCGGGAAACTGTTCCTGCGAAATGCGACAATTGGGGAATTGAGTGCCCGGGCGGGGATTGACAAGGATGAGATCATCTGTCAGATACAGGAATGGATTCGGCATAAGAATCACTGACATGACGGAACAATAAACAGGAATATCATAAAATGAAGAAAAAAACGACGAAGGAACTTCTGGCAGATTCCTTTCTGGAATTGGCAGAGAAGATGCCGATAAACAAGATAACCATCGCAAATATTGTGGAGAACTGTGAGGTGACACAGCCCACTTTTTATCGTTATTTCAAGGATAAGTACGATATGATTGCATGGATCTATGCCAGACAGGCCGGCGAACTGATAGGGAAAATCGGTGAAAAGGGCTACCTATGGAAAGACACCCTTTTGGATGGAATGCGTTTTTATGATGAGAACCGGAAGTTCATGGTGAATGCACTGAATCACACAAGTGGAAGAGATTCGTTTCTGTTTCAGATGTCTGATATGAACATACAGTTCATTGAAAATGAGATAACAAAGAAACTAGGCGGCAAGAAATGTCCGAGAGACTTGTCTGCTATTGTAAAAATATATTGTTATGGGACGAATCAGCTTCTCTATGACTGGCTGACAGAGCATTCGGAATACTCCTATAAAGAAATCGCGGATCTTATGGAGAGAAGCATTCCGGAGGCGCTGAAACCCTATCTTTGTAAATGAGCAGCATCAAAACTTTATAATTTCATCGATTTGTAAAGCGGCATTATAAACGGAAAGGATTATAACGTGACCTGTAGCAGACCTTCTGTTAGCATATAGTTGTGCGCAACAAGCAAACGGCGAAAAGCCACAAATAAGATTTGGAGGTTTGTTTCTATGACATTCGATGAAAAGATTAAAATGCTCAATGATTATGCAATTGCATGGTATTCCAGCTCACAGGCAGACTACATCCATGAAGCGACTTTCCGTGCACAGGGCTTCGGAAAGTTCGCAGACCGCTGCAAGGAAGAAGGAGACGAGGAGCTGGAAGAAGCAAGAAACTGCACGAAAAGGGTTGTTGAACTCGGTGGCCAGCCTGTGATCGGATACACCGAGCAGCCGATTTTCTGTGAGATCAAAGATCTCCTGAAAGACTGGGATGATGGTTTCAAAGAGTACAAAGGCGTTGAGGAACTTGAGAAAATCGCGGCCTCTCTGACGGATGACTCCATTACCAGAAAGTTGGTGGAAAGCTTCGTAGAATGCGAGGCAGAGCATAGAACATGGGTAGCACAGCATATGGGCATTATTGAAAAGATCGGCTATGAAAACTATCTGATCGAGCAACTGGGTTAATGAACAGGAGGTATTGCTATGAGTGGAATTGAGAAAGTTTATCAGTTTTTGGATGAGGCAAACACCTATTATCTGGCAACTGTAGAAGGCGATCAGCCGAGAGTCCGGGCATTCGGTACGGCACTTCTTTATGATGGAAAACTGTACATACAGACCGGCAAGGTAAAGCCTGTTTCGAAACAGATCGCGGCAAACCCGAAGGTTGAGATCTGCGCATTCAAAGGTGGAAAATGGGTACGCATCGCAGGCGAGCTTGTGAATGATGACAGCCATGATGTAAAAGTCGCCATGCTCGAAAAGATGCCTTCTCTGAAAGCGATGTACAGTGCAGATGATGACAACATGCAGATGCTCTATTTTAAGAGTGCTGTGGCAACATTCAGTTCCTTTACAGAGGAACCGGAAACAGTCACATTCTAAGGAGGCCAGCCATGAAGAAGGAAGGTTCCATCGTTTCACCGATCAGGTGCAAATGGGAGCCGGCAGAAAAGTAAAACAATAATGACAAGGCTGACGCTGCGGTAATGCACGCCAGCCTTTTTGCAAAAAAGTAACATAATTCGGAGTAATGGAATGACTGATACAAAAATAATACGGCTTGATGAAGTCCCGCGCCTTGAAGATCAGTTCTGTTTCCCACTCTATGCCTGTGCAAAAGAAGTAGTCAGGCAGTATAGAAAACCTCTTGAAGCGTTAAATCTGACCTATACTCAGTATCTTGTAATGATGGTGCTTTGGGAACACGGTGGCATGACGGAGGGGCAGCTTGGAAGGAAAGTCTATCTTGATTCAGGGACGCTTGCACCTCTTCTGAAAAGGATGGAGAGATCAGGACTTATAAACAGGATCAAGCCGGACGGAAATGTACGAAAACTATATGTTACGCTGACGCAGGAGGGCCGGGATCTGAAAGAAAAAGCAAAAAGCGTGCCGGGGGAGATTCAGAATTGTTTACCTCTGCCGCAGGAGGACCTTCTGGTGCTCCGTGAACTTTTGAACCACCTGCTTGCCAACATGGAAACAGTAACACTAAAGGATACCATCAAATCCAACGTGTAGGGTACCTGATATAGAAGGGAGAATGCGTATGAGCAAAAAGATCATAGCGGTCAATGCGGGACCGAGAAAAGGCTGGAACACGGATACGCTGATCAATGAAGCAATAAAAGGAGCAGAGTCGCAGGGAGCAAGTGTTCAGAAGTTTGATTTGTTCCGATTGGAGAAATACACCGGCTGCATCTCCTGCTTTGGATGTAAGAAGGAGAAGTTTAAGGGACACTGTATATGCAAAGATGGACTGACCCCTGTGTTGGATGCCATCAGAGAGGCAGATGGCCTTATTATCGGATCGCCTAATTATCTTGGAGAGCTGACAGCATCATTCCGGGCATTGTATGAGCGGCTGATCTTTCAGAATCTGACCTATAATGCGGAAACGCCATGCTGCAATCAGAATGTGCTTCCCGTGCTTTTGCTCATGACCAGCAATGCGCCGGATTATGGCTATCAGCCTCTTTTGCAGAATTACCAGCAGACACTGAGCCGGTTTGTCGGACCGACGGAAGTTTTTGTCAGCGGCGAGACCTTACAGTTGAAGGACTATTCCAGGATGGACTGGGATTGGTCGATCTTCGATCCGGAGGCAAAGCGAAGACGCCATGAGACGGTTTTCCCGAAGGAATGCCAAAAGGCATATGAACTTGGAGCGGCTTTGATAACCGAATCGAAGGCAGCAAATACAAAGTGAAAGGCCGTCTTTTAGGCAGGCGGCAAAAAGAAAGAGATTGATATGTTTCATCATCATGATATCAGCAGGGACTCCTGCATGTTACACGGACCACTCAGCCATCAGGGATATGACTGGTGGTGGCATTCTCTGACTGCGCGGAATGAGCGGACAGGAGAGGAAACACCGTTTTTCTTTGAATATTATCTGTGTAATCCGGCACTGGCAGAGGAAATGCCGGTCTTTGGGCAGCTGGAAGAAAACCGCAGGACAGGGAAAAGGCCATCCTACCTGATGGTAAAGGCTGGGTGCTGGGGGGAAAACCATTTGCAGCTGCACCGCTTTTTTGCGTGGAAAGATGTTTCTGTGAATCCGGAGGTTCCGTACAGGATAGAGACAGATGATTGTCTGGCAAGTGAAACTCGTATTCAGGGCAGCATTACGGTATCCGAAGCACAGCTGCATCCGGAGTGGATGTGTGATAACGGCAGTATTTCCTGGGACCTGGAGGTGGATAAGCAGATTGCATTTAATGTGGGATATGGTGCCAGTAAACCATTGCGGGACGCCGAGGCATTTGCCATGTACTGGCATGCAGAAGGAATGAAAACCGCTTACAAAGGTACAATCCTCTGTAATAAAGAAAAATATATCGTAACACCGGAAAACAGTTATGGTTATGCAGACAAAAACTGGGGCAGGGACTTTACCAGCCCATGGGTATGGCTGTCATCGAACTGCCTGACCAGCAAACTGTCGGGGAAGAAACTGGAGAACAGTGTCTTCGACATAGGCGGAGGCAGGCCGAAAATCTATTTTGTCCCCCTGAACCGGAGACTTTTGGGCGCCTTTTACTACGAAGGCAAAGAATATGATTTTAATTTCTCCCATTTCTGGCTGAATGTAAAGACGGATTTCTCTTTTGAAGAAAAGGAAGAAACGGTGGAATGGTATGTGCGCCAGGAAAGCATTCATGCAGTCATGGAAACCAGGGTATCCTGCAATAAAAAAGATATGCTGTTTGTAAATTACGAAGCGCCGGATGGCAGGAAGCTTCATAACCGGCTATGGAATGGCGGGAATGGAACCGGACGAATCAGGATCTATGACAAACACCATGGAGAACTTGTGCTGGTTGATGATATGGAAGCGACCCATATCGGTTGTGAGTATGGGGAATATGATGAGGAACTGAACGATGGCAGAAGTAAAAACTGACCTGTATGACCAGATACGGATCCGGCAGTAATGGTGCAGAGGACCCCCAAATATTTCCCCGGCCCCATGCAATTGTACATGAGACCGGGGATTTTCTATTTTCCACAAAAAGCGAGATAGACAACATCTGTTCCCTTACATGATCGTTTTTTGTCCCCGGGTTGTTTTTATAATACGTAGCAAAGGGGAAAAACAATGAGAAGATTTAATCCTGTAAAATTCATAATTGTGCTGATCGCGATTCTTGTCACAATCAGGTTTGTGCGGTACATTCCGTTTGCTCCGATCATCCTGATGGTTTTCGTCATTTCGATGGCCAGACACCAGAGAAAACAAAACCAGAGAGCGGACGAAGAATTCAGAACAAAAGAGAAGGACTGTACTGAAGAGAATCGTTCCGAAAATACGATCATCACCTGTGACTACTGCGGAAGCAAGGTGGATACCAGCAAACATTCCACCTGTGATCACTGCGGCGGCCCGTACTGGGATGATGAGGAATGGAAAAATATGCGGGCAGGATTGTAAAGAAAGGCGGATTTATTATAATGGAAACGGGCTTATCATGGGAGCGATTGTGATGCATAAAGCACAAATGAAATATAATGGTTCCTGGTTCAGCTAACAGGAAAAGAGGGAGGAACATGAAAATGGAATTTGAAAAACTGATTCATATGCGACAGTCAACCAGAAAGTACCAGGATACCCAGATCACAGAGGAGCAGCTTGCCCGGATCATAGATGCAGCGAACCGGGCTCCTGTCGGCAGCAATCTGTATAAAGATGTGCATCTTACGGTTGTGCAGAACCAGGATATCCTGCTGAAGCTTTGCGAGGCGGCCTGGCAGCGGTTTTCGAAAAGACAGAATGTGGAAGAAATTGCCGGGGACACCATAGACAAAAATGAGATAAAGACAGGGGCGCAGAAACCGAATCTGTTCTACGGGGCGCCTACGGTTATTTTTGTCTCTCACAGAAAGCAGGATCTGCAGCCGGGGATCGAATGGGCCAATGTAACCTCCGTTGTGAATCAGATGCATCTGGCCGCAACCGACCTGGGACTTGGAAGCGTATATATGTGGGGTGCGCTGGAATCAATGAGAATGATACCGGAACTGGATCATACAGATCTGCTGCAGCTTCCGGAAGATTTTGAGCCTTTGATCGCTCTGGCCCTGGGGTATCCCGAGGAGCCGCTGGAGGAACGGACGATGAAACATCCGCAGTTTGGAGTCAACAGAATATAGGCCGGAGTTGTGCTTCCTGCCACAGTGATGTTATACTGACATCGTGGCGGCAACTTTCCGCCCTTACTGGCGGGGGCCTTCTTGCCAGATTATAAAATGTCCCCCTGCAGGTCTGCCGGGGGACTTTTCAGAAACTGCAGACGGGAACAGCCAAAGGAACAGCTGTATCAATCAGCAGTTTCTTCCATCCGTGCTTTCACGCAGAAAACAGAAATCAGGACAATTGCTACGGTGTCTGTAATGACTCTGATGGTTTTCATATTTCGGTCCTTTCCGTCGCAGGATGCTGCGGCCTCTTCAAAATTAATATCACAGGTTCTTATATCGATCCCGTGCTGTTTAGCTGCATATGTTTACATTCATGTTGTTGATGCCTGCATTTTAACCAAACGTGTGTCTGAAAAACCGGACATGACATTTCGATGGTGGGAGGATTATTGGACATTTTCGGTATTGGAGGGCCGCATCACGGAGTCAGGACTTGATATTTTTAATGATAAACTTCATTCCGGGTGCTACAATATACATATACTTTGATGACCCAAAGCCGGGGACAAAGAGCCGTCAGGTTCTATGACCCGGATGGAAATCTGATCGAAGTGGGAACGCCGATGGGATCTGTAAAAACCGAAGAACCGGCATACGAACAGAGATAGATAAACCATGAAGAAAGAAATACTCGACGGTGCGATCCAGCTGCGCCGGCAGCTGCATGCGGATCCGGAATTATCATTACAGGAACATCAAACAAAGAACCGGCTGATCCGGTTTCTCCGGGAACATACCACCTTCAGGATCGTGGACCGGGGAAACTGGTTCTACGCTGTGAAACAGACGGATTTTGCATCGGCACGGGTGATCGCGTTCCGGGCCGAGATGGATGCGCTTCCGATGGAGGAAACTCTGGAATTGCCCCATCAGTCCCGCACCCCCGGAGTGTCCCATAAATGCGGACATGACGGTCATATGGCGGCTTTATGCGGCCTCGCGCTGGAACTGGAGCAGCATCCTGCGAAGAACACGGTCATTCTTATTTTCCAGCCCGGAGAGGAGACCGGCCAGGGAGCTTTGCTCTGCAGGGAGCTGATCCGGGAAGCGAACATTTCTGAGATCTACGCGTTCCATAACCTGAGTGGATATCCGGAGGGAATGGTGGTATTCCGCTCCGGGATTACCCAGCCTGCGTCAGAAGGGATCCGGATCGTTCTGACCGGAAAACCCTCCCACGCTGCGGAACCGGAACAGGGAAGAAACCCGGCCGGAGCCCTTGCTGCGATTGCGCTGTTCTCACAGAAACTTGCGGCTGAAGAGCAGGAAGGAATGCTTTTGTGTACCATTACCGGAATGCAGGCGGGGACCGGGGATTTCGGAATCTCTCCTGGGGACGGAAGCATTTGCCTGACCATCCGGTCAGACTCGGAATCCCGGATGAAGGAGCTGGAACGCCGGATTCTGGAATATGCCGGGGAGCAGGCTGCGCAGGCAGGACTTTCGATGGAATATCGGATCAGCGATGTGTTTCCCGAGACACGGAATCACCTGCCATGTCTGGAAAAAGTGAAACAGGCTGCAGCCCTGGCGGGGATTCCCGTAAAGGAAATGGAGGATCTCTGGCGGCCGTCAGAGGATTTCGGCTATTATCTGAAGGAGTGTCCCGGCGCGATCTTCTATATCGGAAACGGCGGGCACTATCCTGCGGTTCACACAGACGCCTATGACTTTAACGACAGGATCCTTGAACCCGCAGTGACGGTATTCAGGAATCTTATTGATCTCATGTAATTACGAGGAAGTATATGTTATTAAAACAGGATTTTTATTTTCACTCTATCGGGGCCAGCCGCCCGCTGCATATCCGTGTGCCGGATCAGGGGGAACCGCCCTATCCGGTGATGTATTTTTTTGACGGACATAATCTGTTCCGGGATGAAGACGCAACCTATGGCAGGTCCTGGGGGTTGGACCGGTATCTGAATGCATGGAACAAACCGATGATGATTGTCGGCGTGGAATGTGCCCATGAAGGCAATCTCCGGCTGTCGGAATATCTGCCTTATCCGGTCGGATTCGGCTGGCTGAAGGGGATTGACGCCCTGGGAGAGGCGACCATGCAGGGACTGATCTACGAATTGAAGCCCTATATCGACTCCGCATTTCCGACCATCCCGTTCCGGGAATGCACCGGCATCGGCGGTTCCAGCATGGGCGGACTTATGGCTGCGTATGCTCTTGTGAAATACAATCAATACATCTCCAAAGCCGCCTGTCTGTCTCCTTCAATCGGAAGTGTCAGCGGAAAACTCTGGCATGACATGAATGCATCGGATCTGAGCCCGGACACCCGGATCTATCTTTCCTGGGGAACGAAGGAAGGGTATGGCAAAATCAAAAACCCGGAGGAAGAGGATCATTCCAGCTGGCTGTATAAAACCTGCAAAGCAACCGGTGACAAGATTCTCCGTGCCGGCGGGGCAGCCCGGTTGTACTGCCAGGTCGGGGGAAGGCATTGTGAAGAGGACTGGGAAAAACAGCTGGGGATTTTCATGCCTTTCTTGTGGCAGGAGTAGATCAGGTTCTGTGTTTTCTTTCAGAACGAAGCAGGAGAGGTCTTGCCTGCGGAGCGTTACTGCCGGAGTATTTTAAGGAACAGTTCCAGTTCCCGCTCATGTTTCTGCGGCTTCCATACCGCCAGGTAATCTGTTGGTTTCAGGGACTCCGCGATGGGGCAGGTCCGGATCTGAGAGGTCCCGGCAAATCTTCCTGTGAAATAGTCCGGCAGCACCGTAATTCCCATATCGGCATCCAGCATCAGAAATACCGTATCGATATTATCGGTCCGATCCAGCAGATTCACATGGATATTGCGGGAGAGCAGCTGATGATAAAACAGACCGGAGAAATCAAGGTCTTCCGATTCCCCGGAGATATAAATGAAGTTCTCCTCGGCAAAATCGGAATATCCGACGGACTTGCGTTCGGCAAACCGGTGATCCTTGTGAAAGGCGGCAATGGTCTGATAGGTTCCGACCACATAGCGGGACAAATGCTCATTCCGCAGCCTGCGGAAGGATGGGGTGAAGATGAGATCGTACTCGTCAGCCAGCAGCCGTGAAAGCAGTTCAGCGGGGTAACCGCCCTGCACATGAAGCCGGATCTGAGGATGCTGCTCGGTGAAATTCCGCAGCATCACAGAGATCCCGGTGGCATTGACATCGTCAGCGAATCCGATCCGCAGCTGCCCGGTATATCCTCTTGCAGCCGCGCCGGTCAGATCGATCGTGCGCTGCATCTTCTCCAGAATTTCAACAGCTCCATCCAGAAATACCGTTCCCGCATAGGTGAGCCGTACAGAACGGCTGGTCCTTTCAAAGAGCTTCGCATGCAGCTCTTCTTCCAGACTGCGGATCTGCAGGGTCACCGTCGTCTGGGAAAGATACAGCTGCTCCGCCGTCCTGGTGAAGTTCAGATTCTGCGCTAATGTGATAAAGATCTCCAGTTGTTTCTGATTCATATCCTGATTATAGATTAATTAAAAAAGCAAATCAATACATTTATTTATATCATTGGAAATTTAATTAATCATCTCCTATAATACAGACAGAAAGAAGACAGAGATACAAATTAAAGGAGGTTAAGCCATGAAGATGATCAGAAGATTTTTTGAAAGAATTGCAAATGCAGGAGCCAAAAGATATTGCAGCTGCGGCCATGTAGTAAGTGCAAATCTGCCGGTTTGCCCCCATTGCGGATGCAGACTGACCCGGATGAACGACTACCCCATGGATTAATCAGGATATAGGGCCGAGAATTGCCCAGGGCCCGAAATGTTGATTTGCCCGGGCTCCGAAATACTGAATTGTTAGGGTTCTGAACCGCTGAATCGTCAGGGCTTTACGGGACTGAAACAGAAACAGAAAATAGAAAATTGGCAGCTGCCGCACCGGCAATTTCGAGTTTCCGGGCGGCAGCTTTTTTTCATGTCTGACAAGTGGTATAATAAACAAATCGGAGCATTCATTTGCTTGATGACGCATGACCGTTCGATGGAAATACCGGGGTTGAGCGCCGCAATGTCCGACCTGGGTTAGGGACAGCGATACCGCAATGCTCGATAAATGTGACAGCGATACCGCAATGCTCGACGTTTTTGACAGTGGCTGCCGAAAAATTGCAGCAATGCGTGAGATTTTCGGCAGACTGCTTTCCAGAACATGGATTTTGCCGAAAAAATGCAGCAATGCGTGAGTTTTTTGGCAGAAATGGCTCTCAGAGCACTGCATTGACGAAAAATTGCAGCATTGCGTGAGATTTTCGGCAGATGCCGCTCATTAGCCCGATTTTTGCCGAAAAAATGCAGCATTGCGTGAGATTTTTGGCAGAAATGAACTCCGGCGAGCCTCTTTGACGAAAAATTGCAGCAATGCGTGAGATTTTCGGCAAGCGTGCCGAAAAAATGCAGCATTGCGGTAAATCACAGGTTCATCGCAATACAACGATCATGCAGAAAATGGAAAACCCGAAAAACGCATGACTTCCGGCAGAAATAGTCATGCGGAAAATGGAAAGTCGAAAAAACACATGACTTTGGAACGTACGACATCAGATAAAAATATAACAGGCAGGGAGTCCGGACACAAGGAACTGTCGCTGATCCCGATGCGAAGACAGCCGGAGCAGGTGCGAAGGCATCCGGAGCTTTTGGAAAAACCGCAGACTTCAGCGCTGAAGAATCACCGAGTTCTTCGTTCGCTGGTAATCCGGCGGCGGAAGCTGACGGATCGGAAGCAGAGCGGAGAGAAGTCCACCCTGCGGAAAAGGCTCGCCAGAGGGGGAGCTGCTTCCGTGTTGGGACTCAGTATTACAGTCGCGGGATTATTCGGAACGCCGGAGGAACTGATCCGGCAGCAGACTATTAATCAGCTACATGATCCGATGGCAGTAGAACTGGTTCTGGATGAGGAAGATCCGGGGTCAGAAGAGGACAGCCGGAAGAAAATGGAAACAGAGCCTGCGGGGAAGGGATTTTTCCGGAGACTGGCTGATGCGGCAAAAAAACTGGTTCTGAAAGTTCCGGCCCCCGTAAGGGCAGTTGTTGGAGTGCCCTTGTGGGCCATTGGCTATGGGATTATACATTTGCTTTCGGGATTGTATACCCTGGTGCTGTCACCGGTACTGTCTCATATTCTGGGATTTGTACTTCTGGCGGCAGCTCTGATCGCTGTCTTTGCGGTAACCATGAAAAGCATCCTCCCGCATATGCCGTTGAAAAAGATCCTGAGCAAAAGGAATCTGATCTTCCTGTTGATCGGAGCAGCCATTCTGAAACTTCTGGATCTTCTGCTGCCGCTGATCTGGACAAATTATACCAGGTACAAGTACCTGATCATGCTGGCTGCCGGAATTGCGGTTCTGGCGCTGAATCTCGTGCCGCGTCTTCTCAGGCGTTTCCGGAGGATAAAGACAGCAGAATAATGAAAACTGCGAAAAAACGGCGCACCCCGGATTCGCGGGTGCGCCGTTGACTTCAGTAGCCTGTATTACCTGAACTGTAGTACGTAGTCTGTATTACCTGAATAACTTACTCATACATTCTTGTGCTGCATGGATGACGTGCTTCGTTCGGATCGGTCCACAGCTGCTCGGCTTTTTCTGCCCATTTCTCGGCGAAGGGCGCTGTCTTGCTGGTGAGTTCTTCTGCGCTTTCCGGTGCCAGGAAATCTGTGGAATGCGCGCCGGAATTGTGAACCATCTCTCTGAGCTTCTCCGGGTTATCCAGCATCGGGCAGGGGCGGAGCATATTATCATTGAAGGGCTGGTTCTTGTGGTATTCCATAAACAGAGGACTCTGGAGCGCCTCCAGGAAACTGCAGTCATTGATATTCACATTGCTGTAATGGATAAATGCGCAGGGCTCCACATCTCCGTTGGCGTTGATATGCAGATAATGACGGCCGCCGGCGATGCATCCGTATACATATTCTCCGTCGTTCCAGAAATCCAGCAGGAAGCAGGGCTTCGTCTCACGCCACTCGCGGATCTTGTGATACATATAGGCACGTTGTTCTGCATCGGCCATCAGTTCCGTAACAGCATCCTTGCCCACGGGAATATAGGTGAAATACCATCCGAACATGGCGCCCTTCTCAATCATCAGATCGACAAATTCATCCGATCCGATGGTGCCCAGGTTTTTGCTGGTGTAGCAGGCGGAAAATCCGAACACCACGCCCCGCTCTCTCAGGATATCCATAGCGCGGATTACGGCCTGATAGGTGCCGCTGCCTCTCCGGAAATCCGTATCTTCCTCACTGCCTTCGATAGAGAAGGCAAGCCCGAAGTTGCCGACCCGCTTCAGTTCGTCTGCAAATTCCTCATCCACCAAGGTTCCGTTGGTGAATGCCAGGAAAGCGCAGTCCGGATGAGACTCCGCAAGGCGGATCAGGTCCTTCTTTCTCATGGTCGGCTCTCCGCCGGAGAAAATATAGGTATAAGTTCCCAGCTCGGTTCCCTCATTGATAATCCGATCCAGGGTTTCATAGGTAAGGAACGTGTTCTTGCCGTATTCTGCAGCCCAGCAGCCGGTACAGTGCAGATTGCAGGCTGCGGTCGGATCCATAAGGACTGCCCACGGGATGTTGCAGCCGTATTTCTTGATGTTGTCCATACGCTCATTGGCACTGGCAATGGCGGAATGGAAGCCAAGGGACATAACCAGCTTTTCCAGATAATCGGGATCCGTATTCTTGATCAGATTGTGGATCAGGATATTCCAGTTGTTGTTGGGATCTTCCAGACTCTTTCTGAGGTTGGCAAACGTATGCGCGTTCATGTTCTTGGTATCGAATTTCTCGACCATGTTGATGACACGCGGAATCACTTTGTCGGGATCCTTGATTGCAGCGCGGAGAGTCTGTCTGACAATCGTTCTGTTAATGACATTGTTTTTCATGTAATACGCTCCTTCTTATCTGAATCGTTCATAATAAATCGGCGAAATTATACATCGGTTTTCTAAACCGAAAATAAACAATCATGCGGTTTTCTGCGGAAGAGAGACGATAAAACTGGTTTTTCCGTTCTGGCAGAGGACCCTGACGGAACCCCGGTGCAGTTCCACAATCTTCTTTACGACCGCCAGTCCGACCCCATTGCCTTCGGAAGCGTGGGATTCGTCGGCCTGATAGAACTTGCTGAAGATCTTGTCAATGCTTTCTTCCGGAATCGGATCCCCGTAATTGGAGATCGTGATGTCGGTGCGGCCTTCCTTTTCTTCAATGAGAGCTTCCACACTGCCGTAGGCGGAGGAAAATTTGATCGCATTGTCAAACAGATTATTCCACACCTGTTTCATCAGGTCTTCGTTGCCGACAATATAATGCTCTTCCACCGGAAGGACCGGTTCGATCTG
The DNA here is from genome assembly GCA_017459985.1 of Parasporobacterium sp. Classification (GTDB taxonomy): domain Bacteria; phylum Bacillota; class Clostridia; order Lachnospirales; family Lachnospiraceae; genus RGIG5612. The sequence continues at coordinate 43,188 of JAFUBX010000007.1, read as the reverse complement.
TTTCTCGGTCCATTTGCCCTCCAGAAGAAGCATGCAGGTCCGCAGCTGTTCGGAAACATTGAAAGAGACCTGATCCGTCAGAATGTTCTGATTTTCGATCCGGGTAAGGTCCAGAACATTGGTCGCCATCCGGGCAAGCCGGAGAGACTCCTTCTCGATCACATCCAGATACTCCGCCTGCTCTTCCGGAGTGGGATTTCCCCGCTTCAGAAGCTGGGCAAATCCGGCAATCGATACGATGGGAGTCTTAAATTCATGGGAAAAATTATTGATGAAATCTGACCGCAGCATCTCCGTCTGTTCCAGCTCCCGGGCCATGGTATTGAAACTGTCCGTCAGTTCCCGGATGGTGGAGATGCGGCTGACCGGCCCCTGAAAATTCAGCCTGGCGGAGTAGTCGCCGGAGGCAAGCCGGTTCAGAGAGTGAAAGATCTTATTGATCGGTTTCAGAATAATATTGGTGGTAAGGGCTGCCAGGATCGCTCCGATGATGGCATTAAGGATCAGCAGCGTTAAAATGAAGGAGCCGAGATTAAGGGAAGTGATCGTTCCTCCGATCTGCAGAGATCCGCTGTTGACCAGAATAAACACAATGATGGCGGCGATCACGGTGATCCCCAGCAGAAGGATCATAATGAGCCCGGTAAAGGCAAGTATTAAGGAAACGCGCTGATTACGGCTGGTTCTTTTTTTCATAGATTTCTGACCGCCTTATAACCCAGTCCCCGGACCGATTCGATCTGGAATTCCTGCCATCCTTCAAAACGCTTGCGGAGCCGGCCGACATGGACGGTCACCGTTTCCCATCCGGTCTCGCTTTCGCTGCCCCAGATCTCATCCATCAGCTGGATCCTGGTAAAAATCTTGCCGGGGTAGGAGAGCAGCTTGTACAGCAGCAGGAATTCCTTCTGGGGAAGCTCCTGCACGGAACCATTCCGGGAGACTGTCAGGCTGTCGTAGTCCAGAACCACATCATCAATCACGATCCGGCGTTCGCTGGCGATCCGTGCCCGGCGGAGCAGGGCCTTGATGCGCAGAAGCATCTCCTTCTCGTCGATCGGTTTGGTAATGTAGTCATCCGTCCCTACCAGGAAGCCCCGGTGCCGGTCCTGGGGAAGCTGTTTGGCGGATACCATCAGGATCGGAAGATCATTGTTGGTCTTCCGGAGAACCTCCGTAAACTGATATCCGTCCATTTTCGGCATCATAATATCCAGAACTACCAGATCAATATATTCCCTGTCCATCAACTGCAGGGCTTCTTCCCCATTGCAGGCGGAAGAAACGCTGTAGCCGGCGTCTTCCAGAACTGCTTTCAGATATCTGCGGGTATTTTTGTCGTCGTCAACCACCAGGATGTGGAACATGGGATCATTCCTCCGAAGCTATTTTATGACAGTCTGCGGCATATGTTAACAGAGAAACCTAAACTCAAACGAAACAAAGCAGTTATTCCGGACCCTTCCGGGTCAGCCCGGAAATGAACAGGGGGAGCATGGTACGGGAATACTGGCAGATCGAGTAATTGCCCCCGGAAATGCACCAGTCATACATGATCCCCCGCTCAAAGACCGCATAGGCCTTAGTGATATCCGTTACGGTCAGTTCTTCCCGGAAGATCCCCTGTTCCTTCCCTTCGATGGCGATCTGCCGGAGAAGGCGGTAATACGTCCGGTCCGGATTGAGCAGGTGCTTTTCCCCTTTTGTTGTCAGCTGTGTACTGAACAGCTGGCTCAGGAGTGAGACAGATACCGTGTTCTCAATCATCAGGAACAGTTCCTGGTTCATCAGAATCAGCTTCTCGATGGGATCCATCTGTGCTTCCATAGTCTCTTCCAGCTCGTTGTATTTCTCGTCAAACAGGTAAGAGAGGGAGCCCAGAAGGGCGTCCTTGGAGTCAAAGTAATGGTAAAAGGATCCCTTGGAGGTCTGGGAGGCCTCCACGATATCATCGATGGTCGTATCCTCGTATCCGTATTGATAGAAAAGCTTCCAAGCGGCAGTTACGATACGGCTTTTTGTCTGGCTGCTGTTCTTTCTCATTGCGTAATTCCTTATGGTATTAATTCGAATAATAAAAATCGTACAGACTTCAGTTTAATAAAATCAGGCTGAATATTCAATAAATATTTGAAAATAATGGAAATAAATATGAGAAACAGTATGAAATGAAGTTCATATTTTATTCTTTTCTTTCCTGTGCTATTATTTCCGATTGTTAAAAGTAATAACAGGAGGGAAATTTATGACAACATCGCAGATCATCATGGCGATCGTAATGTTTGTGTATCTTGCAGGCATGGTCGTTATCGGCGTTTATTACTCGAAAAAAGGCAGCAGTTCCACCAGTGATTTCTATCTGGGCGGCCGGCGGCTGGGACCGCTGGTTACCGCGATGAGCGCGGAGGCCAGTGACATGAGTTCCTATCTTCTGATGGGCCTTCCGGGACTGGCGTATTTTACAGGCGTGGCTGACGTAGGCTGGACCGTGATCGGACTGGCTGCAGGCACCTACCTGAACTGGCTGCTGGTTGCAAAAAGGATCCGGATCTATTCGGAAGAGATCGGCGCGTTCACCGTTCCGGGATTCTTCTCGAAACGGTTCAATGATGATAAGAATATCCTGTCCTGTCTGGCGGCAATCATCATTATCATCTTCTTTATCCCTTATACGGCCTCCGGATTCGCGGCAGTCGGAAAGCTGTTCAACAGTCTGTTCGGATTTGATTATATGACCTGTGTGCTTGTCGGAGCCCTGGTAATCATTATTTATACCATTCTCGGCGGATTCCTGGCCGTGTCCACCACAGACCTGATTCAGAGTATCGTCATGACGATCGCCCTGATCGTGATCCTGTGGTTCGGCATCAGCCTCTGCGGCGGAACCGGAGCCGTGATCGATACCGCTTCCGGTGTTGAAGGATATCTGGATTTCTTCCGGACCGCCAATGTGGCCACCGGCGAGTCCGGCTCCTATGGATTTATTTCCGTGATTTCGACTCTGGCCTGGGGACTTGGCTATTTCGGAATGCCCCATATCCTTCTCCGGTTCATGGGAACCAAGAATCCCGGATCCATCAAGGTCTCCAGACGGATCGCTTCTATCTGGGTCGTGATCTCCATGGGCATCGCCGTCTGCATCGGAATCATGGGATACGCGCTTTCCAAAGCAGGGTTTATCGAGACCTTTGAAACCTCCTCCGCAGCGGAGTCTGTCATCGTCAAGATCGCGGATGTTCTCAGCAATCACGGGGTGATCGCGATCATCATCGCCGGACTGGTGCTCTCGGGAATCCTGGCAGCGACCATGTCCACCGCAGATTCCCAGCTGCTGGCAGCTTCCTCCAGCGTTTCCGAGGATATCCTGAACGGAGTGTTCAAATTCAACCTGAGCAAGAAGGCCACCATGTGGGTCGCCAGAGTCTCCGTGATCATCATTGCCATTATCGCAGTGATCTTTGCCACAGATCCCAACAGTTCGATCTTCGGAATCGTTTCCTTTGCCTGGGCCGGATTCGGCGCCACCTTTGCGCCTGTGGTTCTGTGCGGACTGTTCTGGAAACGGGCAAATAAATGGGGATCCCTTGCAGGAATGCTCGCAGGTGCTATCATGATCTTTGTATGGAAATATCTTGTCCGGCCGATCGGAGGAGCCTGGAACATTTATGAACTTCTGCCTGCATTCATTGTAGCATTCATTTTCATAATTGTTGTATCATTGATCACCCCGGCACCGGAACAGTCGGTTGTGGACACCTTCGAGCGGGTAAAGGCCAGAGTGAAAAAATGAAATTAACAGCAGTTTCCGGCAATCATAATGTCCATCTGATCCTCTATACGGTGATGCATTTTCTGGTGGATCTGTCCTGTATCTTCTATCTGATGGGGATGATCTATGTGCGGCTGCCGGGATATGAAGACTGGACCAGAGCGGCGGTACTGTATAATCTGTTCGCATTTGCGCTGCCGGCGGTACTGGGACTGATCGCGGATATTGCAGGGAAAAATGCGCTGGTTTCCAGTCTGGGGTGTTTGCTCATCCTGATCAGCTACCTGTTCATTCCGGCTCCCTGGACCGCAGTTGTACTGATCGGAGTCGGAAACGGCCTGTTTCACATCGGAGGGGGAAGGCAGATCCTGATGGATTCCGTCCGCCCGGAGGGGGCAGCTGCGGAACCCGGATCCCGACTGCGGATAAAAACAAAATCAGGATTTCAATATGCGCCGTCGGGGATCTTTATCTCCTCCGGCGCCTTTGGCGTTTATCTGGGAAGAACCCTGTCCGGAATGTTTAAGCAGGTGTTTTATGTTTCGCTGTGGATCCTTCTGGCTGTCTGCGTGGTGCTCCTGGCCTGGCTGGGGGTACTGCAGTGGAAGGATTCCATCCGGTCCCGGCTGTCCCGGCAGAAGCTGTCCCGGGGAATGCTGGCAGGCTCCCTGTTGATCTTTCTTGTAGTGATCCTGCGCTCCTATTACGGGTTCGTGGCGGTCTATTCATGGAACCGGACCTTCCTGACGGGGCTGCTCTTTACATTTTGCATTGTAGCAGGTAAATTTATCGGTGGAATCGCGGCGGACTGGATCGGGGTGACAGCAGCGTCTCTGATCTCCCTCATGGGGGCGGGGATCCTGGCATTGTTTGCCGGCGGCAGTCCGGCAGCAGGATGCATCTCCATACTGCTGTTTAACATGACGATGCCGATCACCCTGACATTGCTGACAGATCTGTGGAAGGAACTGCCGGGGTTTGCCTTCGGGGTGCTGATGCTGGCGCTGTTTCTGGGAACCCTGCCCAGCATGGTGTGGAAGGTTCGCTGGATGTCCTCTGCCGCGGGACAGCTGGGACTCTGCATCCTTTCACTGGTGCTTTTGCTGGCGGCGATCTATATGAAAGAAAGGTCCGGGGAAACGGGCGCTTCCGGGTAAACTGTGATGTTTTATGTAAGACTGTTTTTGATTCCTTATCTGGCAACGGTCCTGGCGGAGGAGTTCATTTCCCTTCTGTGGGGGTACCGGAGCCGGAAACAGATCCTTACAGTGCTCTGGGTCAATGCGCTCACCAATCTGCCGGTAACGGCGCTTCGTTATCTGTCCGGTCAATGGATCGGGTCCGGGACCCTGCGAACGGGGATCCTGATCTTTCTGGAAGCGGCAGTCGTTCTGGCGGAATGGTGTCTGTTCAAAAAACATATGGGGAAAGGACAGTATTTTCTTCTGTTCTCACTGGTCATGAATGCCGGATCCTTCGGAGCGGGTCTCCTGATTCCGGTGATCCTGCAGCTGATCCATACAGGGACCAGGTAAGAAAAACTGCTTATTTTCGGGAGGTGGAGTTATGAAACTGGCAAAACGAATCATTGCGCTTATATGTCTCATTTTCCTGCTGATGCCGGGTACGGCCATGGCGGACGCTGCTATCACCGGGGATTACAATTATCAGCCGGGGGGATTTTACGTAGTCGTGGACGCGCCGGACGGATACGTGAATTTCCGGTACGGTCCGGGACTGGAGTATGGAATCAATTTTCCGATTTATAATGGAGAGATTCTTTTCATCAATACCACAGCGGATAATTATTATGATGGCCTGTGGTGGGGCCAGGTCGATTACAATGGGGAATACGGCTGGATTTCCATCAGCCAGACCAGTATGATCGATGATCCCTATGAAACTCCGCAGCCGGAGCCGGAGCCGGAACCGGAGACCCTTCCCCCGGAGCCGGTCACCCAGGAACCGGTGACTCAGGCACTGGACTTTGCGGATCCGGCCGGAACTGTGATCACGGGAATCCGGAATACCGGGTATCTGGTGGAGGACGCCTTCTATCAGGAGGATGGTCCTTATCTTTATACCATCCCGGTAATCAATCTGGAAAGCAGTGAGATCCTGGATCTCAACGTCCGGATTTATGAGGAATTTTATCCCATGATCCAGAGCGCGCTGTCTGACGAGACTCCCTGGGAGGAACTGACGGACTCTACTTATACCTGGAATCTGAACGGCGATACCCTGTCTCTTCTCATTTATAAAAGATTTTCAGGACCCTGGCACGAGTATGAGGTGTATAATATTTCCGTTTCGGAACAGAGAATCCTGGAGAACCGGTCCGTGATCAATGCGGGCGGATATACACAGGACAGTTTTCTGGAGACTGCCGCAAGAGCCATGGAACAGCGGTTCCATGCAAGCAATGATGAGAGGAAGGACATGGCACCGGACTGGTATGATAAGAGTCTCGACTTTACCATGAGTTCTGAGAATCTGGAGGCAGTCATGCCGTATCTGAATGGAGATGGCCAGTTGTGCGTCATTGCGGAGATTGGTCTTGTGGGAACCCAGAATTCCACTTCCTGGTCGGAGATCTGCCTGGCAAATCCGACGCCGGATACCACCAATGGAAACAATTATGTACGGATCATTTCCGGGAATGGATCTGCAGCACTGTATCCGGAGCCCGGCAATGACAGAACGGCTCTGGAACAGATCTGGTACGGACAGAAGGTGTATATCACCAATACCGCTTCTTCGGAGGATGGCCGGATCTGGGGCTATACCGCCTACAATGGCAAACACGGATGGATCGCGCTGGATGAGACCGTTGAGGCCCGGTAGTACCGGCTGTCTGCCTGGAATGGATCCCGGAACAGCCAAAAGGAATCCGGCTCAGGCCTTCAGCATCAGAAACGCGCAGTTCTCGTTTGAAATCCGGCCTTCCGCCCGGAAGGAGAAGAACCGGTCGGAACGGCATCTGGTGCATAGAGGCGACACTTCAAGATGGTCCTTCCGGATGCCGGAATGAATCAGAGAAATAGAAATCGCACAGGGCAGGTCGATATAATATCGGCCTGCTTTCTTTATCAGAATAGAGCGGAGCAGTTCTTCGTTCTTTGTCTGTCCGGATACAGGACCTGTCAGATAATCGTCCGCAAAATCCATTGCGACGTCCTCTCCGACCTCATAACAGGAAACGCAGATTCCCGGGGAGATGGCGGCCAGAACCGTTCCGGGATCCGTTCCGAAGGATTCTTCCATTTGCTTCAGCATCAAAGACGCGATGTGCTGCTGCGTTCCTTTGCGGCCGGAGTGGCACAGGCCGATGACTTTCTTCATGGGATCCAGCAGATACACAGACGGGCAGTCCGCACCGAAGGTCTGGAGCATGACGCCGGGAATGTCCGTGATCAGACCATCCACAGATTCCAGTTTCGGACGGGATGATAAAGGACCGAGATCCGCTCCGGTTACGATATGGAGATTGGCGGTATGCTTCTGAGCCGAGGGAACCAGATGCTCCCTGTCTATTCCGAACTGAAGCAGCAGGGCATCTGTGCAGCGACGGACCTCCTCCGGATCGGAATCACTCCTCAGAAGCAGCTGGCAGAAATCATCCATTCTGCCATTTTTCCGATGGAGCTTCGTCGTAAAGGCATTGATTACGAGATCTGTTTCCAATAGATTTTCAAAACAGTAATAGGGAATCTGCAGTTCCGGCCGATCGATCCATTTCATTATGGAGGCTCCCTTCCTGATAAAAATGCGGTTAACAGAGAATGCGAAAAGGCCGTATCAATCGTCAAATTGATACGGCCTCTCTCAGTTCGGAATGTTACAGTTCAACAACTTCAAACTCGTTGTTCTCGCACTCGCCGATTGCTTCCAGTGTGTTCATTGCTCTTGAAACATCACATGCTCTGGAGAATGTCTTTGCTTCTGCAGCGTCATATGTATTTTCAAAATGACCTTCAGCTCTTACGATGCCTTTAACATAACCTTCTTCTTTGCTGAACTTGTTCGTCCACTTGATTACTTTAGCCATAATGTCTAATCATCTTCCTTTTTCTTTAGTAATATTACACATTGGATTGTGTACGAGTATCTATATACCACCCATTCTATGCTTTGTCAACAAAAAGCAGGTACTAAAATAAATGCATTGTTTCCAATCGGAAAAAATGCAAAATAATGGAAACAAAATGCAAAATAATGGAACAAAACAGAAGAAAAATGGGAACAGAATGGAAACGGGATAAAACAATTTCGCCGGGACATGGCATATTTCCGGAGAACATGATATTCTATAGAAGAAAACGATCTGCGATATCGCCCACGGCAGCGATCCGGACCGGCAGAATATCAAATGGAAAAGGAGAAGAGACGATGGCAAACAAAGTTGGAAATCTGATAAAGAAGGCCAGGACGGAAGCAGGGCTTACCCAGGAACAGCTGGCAAAGAAGGTGAAAAATACCAGTGCATCCGACATCGGAAAAGCGGAGCGGGGGGAACTGAAGCTGTCGCAGGATGCGTTGAAGCAGATTGCAAAGGCCACCGGGGTGACCCAGAAATCGCTGCTGGACGCGGCAGCCTCCAGCAGCTACAAGAGTTCTTCGTCTTCTACTAAAAAGGCCACCACAACAAAGAAGTCGACGACGAAAAAGGCGACCACCGGCACCACCGGATCTTCTATGAAAGTGACGGCCACGGAACGAAAACTGGTGGAGCTTTACCGGGAAGCCGATACATCCGTTAAGAAAAAAGCAATCGAGATCCTGAAGAAGAATGAACCCGTTTCCGAGCTGGAGGGGACGATCGGATCGCTGATTGAAGGTGCGATTGATATCTTTACAAAAAGATAAGAAAGGAATTCTTATGGCTGAAGTGCTGGCTGTATGTATCAGTGAGAGAAAAGGAACGGTAAAGCATCCGGTGGAGGAGATCCGGCTGAAGAAGGATCATGGGATCCTCGGTGACGCCCATGCAGGAAACTGGCATCGACAGGTCAGTCTGCTGGCAGATGAAAGCGTGGACAAGATGCGGGCAAAATTTCCGGATATCCCGGTGGGGGCGTTTGCCGAAAACATCCTGACGAAGGGAATTGAAGTCAGTAAGCTCCCGGTGGGAAGCAGACTGCGGATCGGAGACGTCCTTCTGGAGGTGACCCAGATCGGAAAAGAATGCCATGCCGACTGCGCGATCCGTCAGCAGGTGGGAGACTGTGTGATGCCCCGGGAAGGTATTTTCGCGGTCGTCCTGGAAGAAGGGACCATCAAGGCCGGCGACCGGATCGAGTCGGAAATATAATTAGTGACAAATTTTTTGCGGGATGATATGATAATTATGTAATTTTTGCTAATGAGAGCGCGGAAGTGTTTCTTTTTAGCGGTTTATAAAAGAGTAGGAGGGAACAAATGAAGATTTTAGGCTTATCTTTCGGTACCAAGAATGGAAATAACGATACCATGTGCCGCGTTGCTCTCGGAGCAGCAAAGGAAATGGGCGCAGAGATCGAGTTTATCCATGTGTTTGACTGGGATATCAAGTACTGCTCCGGCTGTGTTGCTTGTTCCAGAGGACTGGTTATGGGAAAAGGCATGATCTGCACCCAGAAGGATGACTACAGCGCACTGTATGAGAAGATGTCGGACGCCGACGGCGTTCTGATCGTGGATCCGATCTATGAGTCCGGCGGATCCGGCCTGTTCCATGTTGTCTGCGACCGTATGGGTCCGGGACATGACACCGGTATGCTGCTGATGGCAGACGGAATTCTGAAGAGCAAAGGCGAAGCCGGACTGGATCCGAAGTACTTCAGACAGAAAGCAATCTCCTTCATCGGAATCGGCGGATCCGACTGGGGTGTCCGTGTGGAGACCGATCATGCAATGCTGGCTATGAGCCCGGGCTGGAAGGTTGTCAACAATGAGTACTTCTCCTGGTGCAAGGATATCATCAATCAGGATGACAAAGTCGAAAGAATGAAAGAGATCGGACGGAACCTGGTGGAGGCTGCGCAGTATCTGATTGACAATAACGTCATGATCGCAGGATCCGAGGATGTGGATCTGTGGAAGGGCAAAGAAGGCGCATGTCCGCATTGCCACGGCAATAACTTCTATATTACCCCGGGAACGACCCACTGCGTCTGCGAGCTGTGCGGACTGGAAGGTACCCTGGAGCTGGTGGACGGTGCGTTCAAGTTTAAGAACGATCCGAGCATCGTTCCGAACGGACTGGTAGAGCATGCCCATGATATTGTTTCCGGAAAGAAGATGCATGGAGATGACATCTTTGAGAATGAGAGCCGTCTGATGAACCTGAACAAGGATCCGGAGTACAAGGCACGCAAGCAGGCATTTACCGATATCATCGCTCCGACTCCTGCACCGGGCAAATAATTCCTCATCGGGAAATGACTGCGGATCCGATATCGTTCCGCAAATGATGAATACAATAGATGCAAGAAGCTGTCCTTCGGGGCAGCTTCTTTTAATGTATCCCGCAGCAGGAGATTCTGCCCGCGCGGCTCGTCCGGGCCTCCGAGGGGGCAGCCGGGAAGATCCGGCTCAGACACAGGGCACGGAGCCCGCCGGAAAGCGGATAACATGACTACCCGTATGGGTGGTGGAGGAATCCGGGCTTCAGGGTAAAATAAACCGTGGAAAGCTATAGAATGATCTGCCGCAGAAAGATGGGGAAAGGAGAACTTTTATGGGAGAGACTCTTACCAGAGAAGAATGGACGAGACAGCTGGAAGATGGTATGGAAGGCCTGAAGAAACAGATCGGGATCCGCAAGGAAGCGCCGATCATGGGAGAAGGCGATTTCCATACCAATGAAATGCCTCTGTGCAACCGTGTGATCACGAAGGACATGATCCGGCTCTATGCATCCGCGCTTGGCGATTTCAATCCGTTATGGGTGAATGAAGAATATGCGAAACAGACCAAATGGGGAGGCATCATCGCGCCGCCCATGTGTGAAGTCATGATCGCGGAAGCAGCCGCAGTGCCGCCTCCGCTGGAGATTCCGGGACTGTCCTATATGAATGGCGGTTCCACCAGAAAGTATTACAATCCGATCCGCCCGGGGGATGAGTTCAGGGCCTACGATACATTCAAAGCCGTTGTGGATAAGACCAATCCTGCAAAGCCCTACCGCCTGTTCATTACCACGGGAGAACGGGAAATCATCAATCAGAGGGATGAGCTGGTCCTTACGATCACTTCCAATATCATGATCGTTGCCCGTTACCCGGAACCGGGGAAGGGACAGAAGGCATTGGACTTCAGCCAGGAAAAACGCCGCTGCTATACCGACGAGGAGCTGGAAATCTTCCATCAGTCCTATGACGAGGAGATCCAGGGAACCAACCGCTTCGGAAAGGGAAAGAGAGACTGGGACAGCGTCAACATCGGCGATGAACTGGTTCCGGTTTACAAAGGACCCTATGATTACGCGGATGCGGTCTCCTTCTTTGCGGTCACAGGATTTTCCATGGCCTTTGCGAAGAAATGGTATACCATGCGGGGCAACCTGAACGCTTTCTATAAAAACAGCGAGACCAATGAATACACCTGCGGCCCGGAATGGCATTTCGATGATGAGATCGCCCGGAAGCGGGGAGTTCCCTTTGCGCCGATCTTCGGAACCCATATTGAAGCCAGTATGCTGGAAGGGGTCACCAACTGGATGGGAGACGAGGCAAGGGTCGCCGTGGTCTCCAGCCAGATCCGCAAGATGATCTTCATGGGAGATGTATTTATCTGCAAAGGAAAAGTGGCGGACAAATACGAAGAAGACGGAAAGAAACTGGTGAAGTTCGAGCTTTGGGCAGAAAAATACGGAACCGATATAGTCAGTGCAACCGGCTACGCCATCGTGGAACTGTAAGATAGAAAAGACAGACATTGTATTTAGGAGGAAACTATGATTTTAGATCAGAAACATGCAAGGCTCCAGAAACTGTTCCGGCAGTTTGCCGAGACGGAATTTACCAAAGAGATTCTGGACAGACTGGATGAGACAGGCGAATTCGAGTGGGACATTTTCCGCAAAATGGCCAGATACGGATTCTGCGGAGTGAAGATCCCGAAGGAATACGGCGGAGCAGGCGGAGACTACCTGGCTTACGCCCTTCTGGTGGAGGAATTTGCCCGGGTATCACCGGTGCTGTCGATTTATGCTAATACCTCAAACTCTCTGGGCGGCGGCCCTCTGATGCTGGCCGGCTCGGAAGAGCAGAAACAGACGTATCTTCCGCCGGTGGCAAGAGGCGAGAAGATCATGGTCTTTGCCCTGACGGAGCCCGGTGCCGGATCGGACGCCGGCGGAACGACGACCCGCGCTGAGGAGCAGCCGGATGGCAGCTTCATCATTAACGGAAGAAAGACCTTCATCTCCGGAGCCCCGATGGCCGACTGGTGCATCCTTTTCGCCAAGACAGATCCCACCCAGAAGGGAAGCCGCGGCATTTCCATGTTCGTACTGGATATGAAACTACCGGGAGTCTCCTGCGGCAAGCCGGAGCACAAGATGGGAATCAAAGGCTATCCGACCTGCGATCTGGTCCTGGAGGATGTCCATGTTCCGGCAAGTGCTCTGGTGGGCAGGAAGGACAAGGGATTTGGTTATGCCATGCAGACACTGGATGGCGGACGTCTGGGAATGGCTGCCCAGGGCGTCGGAATCGCCCAGGGCTGTCTGGAAGAAGCCATCCGGTACGCCAAGGAGCGTAAGCAATTCGGAAAACCGATCGCCAATTTCCAGGCCATCAGCTTCATGCTGGCCGATATGGCAACTGAGACGGAAGCAGCCCGTCAGCTGGTATACCATGCCGCTCAGCTGAAGGATGCAGGAAAAGATGCCGGCCAGGCCTGCTCTATGGCCAAGTATTTTGCAGCGGAAGCTGCAAACCATGTGGCTTATAAGGCTGTTCAGATCCATGGCGGATACGGATACATCAATGAATATAAGGTGGAGCGGTTCTACAGGGATGCGAGAATCGTGCCGATCTATGAAGGTACCAGCCAGGTACAGCAGATGGTTATCGCCGGGACATTACTGAAATAAGGAGGAATAAGGAAGATGAAAATATATGTATGCGTGAAACAGGTTCCGGACACCTCCGGTGTCGTGGCAGTCAATCCGGACGGAACCATGAACCGTTCGAAGATGCCGACGATCATCAACCCGGATGATCTCAATGCAATGGAAGCAGCCCTGACCTTTAAGGATCAGAACGAAGACTGCAAGGTCGTGGCGATCAGTATGGGACCTCCCCAGGCTGCGGAAATGATGCGGGAACTTCTGGCTATGGGCGCGGATGAAGCGGTGCTGATCTCCGGGCGGGAGTTCGGCGGTTCCGATACCTTTGCCACCAGCCAGATCGTGGCGGCCGGCATCCATCATATGGGACTGGAGAAAGAAGACATGATCTTCTGCGGCCGGCAGGCCATCGACGGAGATACCGCCCAGGTGGGCCCCCAGATCGCGGAGAAGCTGCATCTTCCCCAGGTCACCTATGCCGTGGATATTCAGAAAGACGGGGACACCCTGACGGTCAGACGGGCTCTTGAAGACGGTTATATGAAGATTCAGGTTCAGACGCCGTGCCTCATCACCTGCATCAAGGAACTGAACGAGCCCCGGTATATGACGGTCAAGGGCGTTCTGGAATGCGACGAAATGCCCTTTACGATCCTGGACTATGAAGCCCTGAAGGATGAACCGCTGATTGAAGCTGATACTATCGGTCTCAAGGGATCTCCGACCAATATCTTCAAGTCCTTCAATCCTCCGGTCAAGGGCGTCGGAATGATGCTGGAAGGCACAGAGAAGGAAATGGCAAATGATCTGGCCGCAAGGCTTGCAGAAAAACACGTGATCTAAGGAGGAAAATGAGAATGAGTGAATATAATAGCAGTGCGATCGAAGAATTCTCAGGGATCTGGGTGTTCTGTGAGCAAAGAGACGGCAAGCTGATGCCGACGGATTTTGAACTGATTTCGGAGGGCCGGAAGATCGCCGACCAGAGAGGCTGTGAACTGACGGGACTCCTGCTGGGATCCGATGTGGAAGGAATTGCCGCGGAGCTGGGCGGATACGGCGCCGATAAGGTGATCGTATGCGACGACCCCGCGCTGAAGGTCTATACCAATGAAGCCTATACCAATGTGGTCTGCGACATGGTGAAGGAGCGCAAGCCCGAAGTGCTTCTTTTCGGAGCTTCCAATATCGGCCGCGATCTGGCGCCGAGATGCGCCGCCCGGCTGCATACCGGACTGACCGCAGACTGCACCCACCTGGATATTGACATGAATACCTATGTGGATTTCCTGGACAAGAACTCCAACGTGGATGTGGCAAATGAAAAATTCAAAATGGAAGATGTCAATCTGAAGATGACCCGTCCGGCATTCGGCGGCCATCTGATGGCCACCATTATCTGCCCGAGATTCCGTCCCTGCATGTCCACGGTACGCCCCGGCGTGATGAAGAAAAATGAATACGATTCCGCCGCAGCGCAGAAGTGCGCAGTGGAAGTCGTGAAGCCGGGCATTGACGAGAAAGAGCTTCATGAAAAGGTGCTGGAAGTCGTAAAGGAAGCAAAGGAACTGGTGGATCTCGTGGGAGCCGATGTGGTGGTTTCCATCGGAAACGGCGCTTCCAAAGATGTGGAGAAGGCCAAAGCCTTGGCGCAGGAGCTGGCAGACGCCCTGGGCGGTGGTGTGGTCGGATCCTCCAGAGCTCTGGTGGATGCCGGACTCATGAGCGCGGACCGGCAGGTCGGACAGACCGGCAAGACCGTTCATCCGAAGGTCTATGTGGCCCTCGGAATCTCCGGCGCGATCCAGCACAAAGCCGGAATGCAGAACTCCGAGCTGATCATTGCCGTGAATAAGAATGGTTCCGAACCGATCTTCGAAGTTGCCGATTACGGTCTGGTCGGGGATCTGTTCAAAGTGGTGCCGGAAATGATCACTGCGATCAAAGCAGCAAAATAAACAAGGATCAGAACAATGGAAAAAGAGAACATCTTACAGGGACTTCGCGTCATCGATCTGGCCGATTTCAAAGGCGTTTACTGCGGCAAGCTGATGGCGGATATGGGAGCGGAAGTGATCAAGGTGGAGCTGCCGGAAGGAGACTCCACCAGAAGGATCGCACCGTTCTATCAGGATACTCCGGGAACAGAGACCAGCTTCTTTCACGGCTTCTATAATGCGGGAAAGAAAAGTGTGGTACTGGATTACCGTACAGACAGCGGGAAGGAAAACCTGACCCGGCTGATCAGAACCGCGGATGTCCTGATCGAAACCGCAAAACCCGGTACGATGGAATCTATGGGATTGTCCTATCAGGAGCTGAAAGCAGTAAACCCCTCCCTCATTTACTGTTCCATCACTGCTTTCGGACAGCATGGACCGTGGGCGGACTGGAATGCATCGACGGATACGATTGCATACGCCGCCTGCGGTGCCATGTATGAACATGGGGAACCTGAGAAACCTCCGATCCAGATCGGATACAATCTCCTGACCAACGGGGCCAATCTGTACGCCCTGTCCGGGATCCTGGCGGAACTGGTGTCCCGGCGGGAGTCGGGAGAAGGAAACCGGATCGACGTTTCCCTGTTTGAGATTGCGGGAGCCTGGAGGGGGTCCGAGCTGGGATTCCAGCAGCAGGCACCGGACTACAAGGTGTCCATGCGGAAGGGAAGCCAGGGGATCATGGTGCCTGCGAATTTTTATAAATGCAAGGACGGACATGCCTTTATCATGGCCTCTGGCCGCTGGACGGAAGTCATCAATTGGATGAAAGATGTGGGCATGGATGTGAAAGGGAAGGATGACCCCAAGTATCTGGCGGATCAGGGATTCAACAAATATCTGTGGGAAGAGATCGATGAAATCAACGCCATGGTAAATGAACTCACCAGCCGGTACACCAAGAAGGAACTGATGGAGGAGGGACAGAAACGAAGAATTCCCGTCGGGCCTGAAGAAACGGCGCAGACGGTTCTGGAAAATCCCCATTATCTGGCAAGAAATTATTTTAAAGACATTGAGCATCCCGTCTACGGAACGGCCAGATACCCGGGACGGGCATTTGGATTTACCGCCGATACTATGTGCACAAAGGGACCGGCCCCGCTGCTGGGACAGCATACGAAGGAGATCCTTGGGCAGCTGTCCGGGGAGGAATATAACCGCAAAGCCCCGACAGCGAAGAAAAAGGAACGTCCCCTGGAAGGCACTCTGGTGCTGGATCTGGGCTGGGTCGTTGCAGGCCCCCATGCGGGACGGATCCTGGAGGAACTGGGAGCAACCGTGATCCGGATCGAGAGTTCCACCCGATTGGATCCCATGCGGATCGACGCCAGAAGACTGGGAATAACAGAAGAAGGATCCCTCCAGGAAGGCGGATGGTGCTTTCAGGAGAACAACCGGAATAAGAAGGGCCTGTGCCTGAATATGAAATCCGCCTTCGGAAAAGAGATCTTCGCGGATCTGGTGAAGAAAGCGGATCTTGTTGTCTGTAATTTCGCCCCTGCAGGATTTGCACGGATGGGACTGGATTATGAATCCCTGAGCAAGATCAGGAAGGATATCATCGTGATCAACGCTTCCGGCCTCGGAAATGACGGCCCTTACAGTACCTATATGACCTTTGCTCCGGTACTCTCCTGCATGACGGGAGTCATCAGCCTGATCGGATACGAGGGAGAAGAGCCCTATGGCTATCCGGGGATCCTGGCGGACTATACCGGAGGGATCGCCATGGCGGCAGCGGCCTGCGCGGCACTGTATTCCAGAAACAAAACAGGAAAAGGCCAGTTTGTGGATCTGGCCCAGTCAGAAGCACTGATGCAGGGACTGGGGCCGATTCTGCTGAACTGGCAGCTGAATCATAAACTGCCGGTCTGCCTGGGGAATCATGACACCTTCCGGCAGCAGTGCCCGCATAATGCCTACGAATGCCGCACGGACAATACCTGGGCGGTAATCGCGGTACAAAATGACGGCGAATGGGATCAGGTTGTCCGGTTGTTCCAAAAGGAGTTTCCGGAGATCGAGGATCCCGCCTATCAGACCACAGAAGGCCGGAAAGAAAAGGAAGCGCAGCTGGATGCGCTGATGGCCGGGATCTTCCGGAATTATGAAGCATCGGACATCGCGCAGCTTTTACAGTCACGGGGAGTCTCGGCATCGAAGGTCCACAATACCCGGGATACCCTGTATGACAATCCACAGGCAGAAGCCCTTCATTATTTCCGGAAACTGGTATTTCCTGACAGCACTCTGGTGCCGGATCATTTTCTGATCACGGGACCGCTGATCCATCTGGGGGGTGTCCCGGAACGGACCTACAGACCGGGGCCGGCCTGCGGTCAGGACAATGAGCAGATCCTGAAGGAACTGCTGTGTTATGAGGATTCCTACATCAAACAAGCGGAAGCGGACCGGGCATTTATCTGAGTCCGGGAGCCGAACGGAACCGATACAGGAGGTGGAAAGAGTGAGTAAAATTTATGAAGGAATCAGAGTTCTTGAGATCTCTGATGAAAAGGGAATGTACTGCGGAAAGCTTCTGGCCCAGGCAGGCATGGAGGTCATCAAGATCGAATCCCCGGAAGGAGATCCCATGCGCCTTTGTCCCCCGTTTGCAGGCGGGATCAAAGACAGGGAGCGGAGCATTTTCTGGTTATGCAATAATGCCGGGAAGAAGAGCGTGACTCTGGACATTACTTCTTCGGAAGGCCAGGAGACGTTCCGGAAACTGGCAAAGACAGCGGATGTGGTCCTGGAGACCCTGGAACCCGGCAAAATGGCGGAGTATGGACTTTCCTACGAGGATCTGACCAAAGAAAATGCCGGACTGGTCATGTGCTCCATTACGAATTTCGGCCAGGACGGTCCCTATGCCCACTGGAATGCGTCTTCGGAAATGATTCCCTTTGCCATCGCCGGCAATATGGGAGAGTCCGGAAAACCGGGATTCAATTATGAGCCCCTTTCCTTCGGAAGAAATGTGATCTACAACGGAACCTGCGTTTATGCGGCCACCGCGATCCTGGCCGGACTCAGAAAAGCCAAGCTGACCGGAGAAGGAACCTATATCGACGCGGCAGTGATCGAGGCCTGCGGCCTGTGGAAAAATGAATCCACGGCAAATCCCCAGCGGTTCCCCTATCTGCCGGACAGAAGAAAAGCCGGATCCAACGGGCCGTTCCCGCCGGACGGACTGTATCAGTGCTCAGATGGAAGCGCCTATGTGGTCGGAATGGCCCGTTGGTCTGATCTGTGCGACTGGTGCATTGAAAAAGGCGTTGATGTGGGGGAATTCGGAAATCCGGAATACCGTGTCGCGGAAAACGACAACCCCCATGTGGTCGCCCACGGCGATGAGATCCGGGCCCTTCTGAGCCAGGTCACGGTCCAGTATACCAAGAAGGAACTCTATGAAGAAGGGATCCGCCGGCATATTCCTGTGGTCCCGATGAATTCCCCCCAGGAAGTCTGCGAAGAGCCCCATTATCAGGAACGGGAATATTTCGTGGAACTGGAACACCCGGTTGCCGGAAAGGCGATGTATCCGGGGGCTCCGGCCAAGCTGACCCGGACTCCGATGGACGTGACCGGCGTGGCTCCTTTGCTGGGAGCGGATAATGAAGCGATCTTAGGGAATCTGTAGAAAGGGGCGAAGGCATGGAAAAGAAAAAAACAGCTCTTCCTCTGGAAGGCATACTGATCATTGATAATTCCTGGGTCATTGCAGGCCCTCACGGAACCCGGATGCTGTCCGATCTGGGAGCAACGGTTATCCGTATCGAATCCTCGAAAAAAAGAGATAATATCCGGTTTGACCATACCCGTCTGGGCGTTAAGAATGCATTTGAAGAAGGCGGCTGGGTATTCCAGGAAAACAACCGGGATGCCCTGGGACTTCAGCTCAATATGAAGTCGGAGAAGGGAAAGGCCATCTATCACAAACTGGTGGAGATCGGTGACGTGGTGGTATCCAATGTGACGCCGAAGGCCGTCCGCAGCATGGGAATCGATTTCGAATCCCTCAGTAAGATCAATCCCCGGATCGTGACCATCAATGCCTCGGGTCTGGGTGATTACGGATGCAAGAAGGATACCATGATCTTTGCCGCTGCCCTGAACTGTATCACGGGACTCAGCTATACCGTTGGTTATGAAGGAGAGCAGGGCTTTGGTCTGGCAGTTTCCACGGCGGATAATATCGGCGGCGCCATGATCGCCTTCAGCATCCTGGAAGCCCTGGAGGCCAGGGACCGCACCGGGGAAGGCCAGTTCATCGATCTGTCTGAAGCCGAAAACATGCTGGGCGTTACCGGAGCTACACTGCTGGAATGGGGATACAACCAGTCCCAGACGGGCCCTGTGGGCGATCATCAGTACTATGGCTGGTGCTGCCCCCACAATGCGTATCCCAGCGCGGGACCGGACCAGTGGATCGCCATCTCCTGCGGAAGCGATGAGGAATACCGGAACCTGTTGAAGATTGCGGCCGGGGAAGTCCCGGAGCTGCAGGAGGAGCGGTTTGGGACCTATGAAGGCCGCAAGGCAAATGAAAAGGAACTGGATGCGCTGGTCAGCCGCTTTACCGCAAAGCATAACAACCGGGTCCTGACCCAGAAGCTGCAGGAAGCCGGCGTCAGTGCCGCACCGGTGAACCGGGCCTTTGAAATGCTGGCGGACGAGCATCTGAATGCCAGAGGATACTGGCAGCCTGCCAATCTGCCGGTGACGGATCCGAGACAGCCGGATTTCCTGATCTCTGCGGATGTCCCGAAGACGATCCCGAGGGAGGAGAGGCATTTCCGTCCGGCTCCGACACTGGGGCAGGATAACGAGTATATTCTGAAGGAACTGCTGCATCTGACCGACGAGGAGATCCGGGAAGCACAGGAAGACGGCGCATTTATATAAAGAGAAAAGGAGAAGCAGAGTATGGAAATGCAAAAGATTCATAACCGGGAAGAATGGAATGCAGCCATTGACAAATGGCAGGCCAATTACAATAAGAACATCGGCATGATCACCAAGAATGCCATCGGTTTCTATCCCCCTGTGCAGGAGGATCTGAACGTGGACGAAACGGGATATATGAATACCCTGGTCACGAAGGACCTGATCCGGCATTACGCCGACGCAACCGGAGATACCAATCCGCTGTGGAGAGATGAAAATTATGCCAGAACCACCCGCTGGGGCGAGATCATCGCACCCCCCAGATTCCTGGACTTTATCTCCCCCTCCTATGGCGGAATTCCGATCCCCTTCTGTGATATTCCCGGAATGATCCCGCTGAACGGCGGAAACAGTGTGAAATGGTTCAAACCGATCCGGATCGGAGACCGGTTCTCGGTCATCGACAAGTTCGCGGGATGTGTGGAAACCACCAAGCCGAACTGGGTCGACCGCAGGATGTTCAATATCAAATCCGACAGATACTATATCAATCAGAGAGATGAGGTCGTGGCCATTTCCGGCGGCAATATCATCTGCCCCTTCAATTATCTGCCGGAAGGTGCCGATGCGAAGGATCTCAAGAATCCCTTCGACGGCATCACCAGACATCATTTTACGGAAGAGGAACTGCAGGCGATCTATGATAATTACGAACATGAATTCCGCAGAGGCCGCGAGGTACTGTTCTGGGAGAATGTACAGGAAGGCGAGGAACTGCCGACCCTGGCCAAGGGACCGATCACGGTGGAGGACGCACTGGCATTTTTCGCCGGCGTAGGCTATTGCAGTGCCTTCAAGGTCAAGGATATGTTTATAAAAGCCCATCCGCATCTGAATATTCCGGATCCGGATACGGGAGCCGCCTGCCCGCCGTCTCTGATCCATATCAGCGATCGTCACGCGCAGCAGCAGGGAATGCCCTATGCCATCGATTTCGGTGCACAGACCGAAGGCAACATCTGCCATATGATCTGCAACTGGATGGGAGATGACGGATTCCTGAAATATCTGTACTGCCAGGCCCGCCGGATCAACGTGATCGGCGATCTGAACTGGATCAAGGGAAAAGTCGACAGGAAGTATGTGGACGAGGACGGCGACCACGTGGTGGCCCTGAAGGTCTGGGCGGAGAACCAGGATGGCATCGTCTTCATGCCGGGCGACGCCATTGTGAAGCTGGTGACCAAGGAAGGCCGCTATATCTGATACAGATGCACACTTGAGCACCGGGCAGGAAATTATGGGAATACTGGTCAGAAATAAAGAATTTTATCGGAAAGTCCTGTCGATCGCTCTGCCGCTGGCCGGGCAGCAGGTCATCACCGCCGGCGTCAACATGATGGATACCATCATGCTGGGGCAGGTCAGTGAGATTGCCCTGGCAGCGGCCAATCTCGGAACCCAGGTCCACATCATGTTTACCTATATCAGTCTCGGAACCGGAACGGGAGTGAGTACGATGGTGGCCAGATACTGGGGCGCCAAGGATATGAACAGCCTGAAAAAGGCCAGCACCCTGGCGTTCCGGTTCATCGTTCTGATTGGGATCCTCTATACGCTGCTGGTGGGATTCTTTCCCCATGGGGTCCTGCGGATCCTGACCAACGATGAGGTGATCATTACCGAGGGGGTCAAATATCTGAACTGGTCGGTTCCCTGTTATCTGCTTCTGGGCATTACCACGGTGGCCACCTGCATTATCCGGAATGTGGGGCATGTGCGGCTGCCGCTGTATTCCTCCATCGGAGCTTTCTTTATCAATATTTTCTTCAACTGGGTATTCATTTTCGGAAAGCTCGGGGCGCCGGCCATGGGGATCGCAGGGGCTGCGCTGGGGACGCTGATCAGCCGGATATTCGAATTTGCGGTGATCTGCGGATATATGTTCTTTAAGGATCAGAACCTGGCCTACCGGATCCGGGATCTGTTCGGGAAATGCTCCGACCTGCTGCAGGAATTCGTTAAGATCACGGTTCCTTCCATCGTCAGCGATGTGCTCCTGGGACTGGGAGCCAGTCTGACCACCGCAGTGGGCGGCCGGATCAGCCAGGCGTTTATGAGCGGCAATTCCATTACAGCGGTGGTGCAGCAGGGCATCATCATCTTTACTTCCGCCATGGGGCAGTCCTCCCAGATGATCATCGGAAATACCCTGGGGGAAGGAAAGCGTAAGGAGACTCAGACCCAGGCCTGCACCTTTATGATCATTGCCTTCGGACTGGGACTGGTGGCGGGAGCGCTGATCTTTGTCTTTGCTCCGGCGATTCTTGCCGGATACAACCTGTCTGCAGGAACCTATGAAGTGTCCCTGCAGCTTCTGAAGGCCCAGGCGCTGATGGCGGTGATCATGATCCCCTCCTCCGTGGGCGGAAAGGGAATCTTACGGGGCGGCGGGGATACCCGGTACCTGATGATGGCGGATGTATTGTTCCTGTGGGTCGTCAGCGTGCCGCTGGGATATCTGGCCGGGGTCGTCTGGGGATGGTCCGCGTTCATCGTATTCATTTTCCTGAAGCTGGATCATCTGATCAAGCTGATCCTGTTCCTGTTAAGGATCCGGAGCGGCAAATGGGTCAAGAAGATCCGGGGCGCGGACGGCAGAGAAGCAGGGGGAGTCACGCCCTGAAGGCTTTCCCGTTGAATAAAGGAAAGGCAGATTTATGGCCAGAGGAGACACATTAGTAAAGCTATCCAGGATCACCAAGGTCTACCCGGGAGTCCGGGCTCTGGACCAGGTCGATTTTGAATTAAAAGAAGCGGAGATCCACGCGATCGTCGGAGAGAACGGGGCGGGCAAATCCACCCTGATCAAGGTGCTTGCCGGTGTGATCCGGCCGGAGGAAGGCTCCATCGAGATCGATGGCGAGACCTATGGATATATGACGCCGAAGCTTTCCCGGGAGAAGGGCATCGAGGTCATTTATCAGGAATACAACCTGGTCCCCACCCTATCTGCGGCGGAGAACATCTGTCTGGGAGATCAGCACGGCAGACTGGTCAATTACAAAGCCATGGAGAAGACGGCCGGAGATATTTTCCGTCAGTTCAACATTGAGATTGATCCCTCCACGGTGGTTTATAAACTGTCCAGCGCCCAGATGCAGATCGTGGAGATCGCAAAGGCTATTTCGAAAAACGTCCGGGTGCTGATCATGGACGAGCCGACGGCGCCGCTGACGATCCGGGAAGTGGATATCCTGATGGAAATCATCAACCGGCTGAAGGAACAGGGCGTCTCGATTCTTTATATTTCCCACCGGCTGGACGAGATCTTTGCGATTGCGGACCGGGTCACCATCATGCGGGACGGTCAGTATATCGAAACCCGGGAAATTCAGGACGTGACCCGGAAAGAGCTGATCAGTCTGATGGTCGGACGGGAGATCAATGAAGGACATCCGCAGCGGGAGACCCGGCCCGGGGAAGAAATTCTGCGGGTGGAGGATCTGTGCGGCAACGGAGACGAGCATATCTCCTTCTCTTTATATAAAGGAGAGATCCTGGGGGTCGGAGGCCTGGTAGGGTGCGGCAGAACGGAAATGGCCATGATGCTGTACGGCGCGGCCCGCATCGATTCCGGACGGATCTTCCTGAACGGGCAGGAGGTGCATATCAAATCCCCGAAGGATGCCATTGCTCACGGGATCGGGCTGATCCCGGAGGACCGGAAGCGGCAGGGATGTTTCCTTGAGATGAGTATCAACTGGAATGTTTCGATTAATAATATCAAGAACATCAGCAGGGGAACCGTCGTGGACCGGAAAAAGGAAAAAGAAGCAGCCACCTATTACCGGAACGCCATGAATATCAAGACCCCGTCTCTGGAACAGAAAGTGAAAAACCTGTCCGGCGGAAATCAGCAGAAAGTCGTCATTGCCAAGACCCTGGCGGCGGACTCGGACATCATTATTTTCGATGAACCGACCCGGGGAATTGACGTGAATGCCAAGCATGAGATCTACTTGCTGATGAACGAACTGGTGGCGCAGGGCAAATCCATTCTCATGATCTCTTCGGATATGGAGGAGCTTTTGGGAATGTCAGACCGGATCATTGTCCTGAGCGAGAATACCTTCGCGGGAGAACTGAAAAAAGAAGAGTTCAGTCAGCAGAATGTCCTGGAACTGGCTTCCGGCGGGACAGATAAGCCGGAGTGGATGACAAGGAGAGCGTAGTATGGAAACAAATATGAAAAAAACATTTCATCCGGGAGAATTTATCAGGAATCAGCTGATGCTGTTTGTGCTGATCCTGGTGATCATCGTATTCTCCTTTATTGCCAATAATTTCTTTACTACGGGAAATCTGCTGAATGTCCTGATGCAGTCCACTTACGCGATCATCATCGGCATGGGTGTTTCCATGATCATGATCTCCGGCGCCATCGATCTGTCCATCGGATATCAGGTCTCCTTCATGTCGGTGGTCTATGCGGTCCTGGTCCAGGATCTGGGGCAGAGTTCCTTCCTGGGGATCCTGGTGATCATTTTACTGGGAATGCTGATGGGCTTCCTGAATGGGTTTCTGATGGTTCGTTTCAATGTCAACGCCCTCATTATCACCCTGGGAACTTCCTACGCATATCAGGGATTGTCCTTTATTCTGTCGAAGAGCCGGACCTTCATCAATCTTCCGGCCAGCGTCACATTCCTGGGGAAAACCTATATTGCCGGTGTGGTCCCCCTGGCAATTGTGATCATGGTGATTGCAGTGATCGTCATGGCCTTTGTCATGAACCGGACCTATTTCGGCCGGTATATCTATGGCGTCGGAGGAAACGAGGAGGCCATCAAACTGGCCGGCGTAAATGTGGAGCGGATGAGGCTGCTGATCTATACCATTTCCGGCCTGTTTGTCGGACTTGGCTGTCTGGTCCTGATCGGACGGACCGGATCGATCTATGCCGGCATGGGAAGCGGACTGGAATTTACCTGTATGACGGCAGGCATTCTGGGAGGCATCTCGTTCCGGGGAGGAGAAGGAAAAGTTACGGGTATGGTACTGGGAATCCTGCTGCTGCAGGTTCTCAGCAACGGAATGCAGCTGATGGGAATGGGAACCTATCCGCAGTATGTGGTCAAAGGCATTGTCCTTGTGGCGGCCGTGGCATTTGACAGCATGCAGAAAAAGGCCAAGCTGAAGGCGGAAAAACTGACCCCATCCCAGAGGCTGGCACAGGCAGAAAAGCAAAAATAAAATGATATAGGAGGTTTGAAACATGAAGAAAATCAAATGGGCCGCCCTGGTCCTGGTGGCAGCAATGGTAGTAAGTCTGATGGCCTCTGCATTCACCGTGTATGCGGAAGAGGAAGCCCCGGGTGAAGTGACCGTTCTGGATGCAGCCAACAGTACACTGCTGGCAGATGTTATCGACAAATCCTATGAGCCGGGCATCAAGATGATCGGCGCTACGGTTGCCAATCTGGCAGAGCCCTGGGTGGAAGGATTCCTTACCAGCCTGGGGAAACAGTATGAAGAGTATGGCGTAAAGGTGCAGGCTCTTTCCTGTGACGCCAATTCCGTCACCCAGATCGAGCAGGTGGAGAATTTCATCACCATGGGCGTGGATCAGATCATCATCATCCCCTTCGAGCCGGGCGTCCTGTTCGAATCCTGCGACAAGGCAATCGCTGCAGGCATCGATGTGATCTGGATCACCAATGTCACCGATGATGTCAAACAGCACATCAGCGCCGGCATGGCAGCAGATGCTTATCAGTACGGCGTGGAGATCGCCAAACTGGCTCTGTCCTGGGTGGATGAAAAATACGGCAAAGACGCTCCGGAAGGCAGCGTTCACTGCGGTACCCTGACCAATATCGGAATCGAGTACATCGCAAACCGTACCGCCGGCATCCTGGATACGTTGGCTGCGGATCCGAGAATTGCGCTGACCTATGACAATGACGGATGTATGTTCACGGATGACAGCATCGCAGCGACCGAAGATATGCTGACCGTGGATCCGGATATCCGTTTGATCGTCTGCTGGTCTGACACCCACGGCATTCCGGCTGACAGTGTATTGAAGAGCAAGAATGTGGATCTGAGCGAATACTGCATTATCGCAGGCTGCACCTCTGATTCCACCTGCGCTTCCATCGACGCATCCGCAAACAATGAGAGCGCATTCCGGGGAACCATCGTGGAAGGCAAGCTGGATTTCGGCGAGGACCTTTTCGCGGTTTCTTACGGACTGGCGACCGGACAGATCGAAAAACCGTATTATTCTCTGCATGAACTGTCCTACTACACCACGATCAAGGAGATCGATCCTTCCTACAAGAACTGGTATGAAGCAGAATAATTACAATGCAGCGCAGGCGGGGGAAACTCCGCCTGCAATTTTGTCTGCAGCTGTCGGGACTGCAAAGCCCCAGAATGTCATACTGAATAACGGAGTTTCGATGCCCCTTCTGGGACTGGGGCTTCACGGTCTTGCCGGGGAAGAGCTTGTGACCGCATTTGAAACGGCAGTGGACTGCGGATACCGTCTTTTTGACGGTGCTGCCAATTACCGGAACGGCGATGAGATCCGGGAGGTGATCCGGGAATGCAAAGTTCCCCGGAAGGAACTGTTCCTCACCTCCAAGATCCGCAACAAAATGCATGCCTACGAGGATACCCTCCGGGAATTTGATTATATTACCGAATCGATGGGCATCGATTATCTGGATATGCTGATGATCCATTTTCCCTGTCCCCGGGACGGGAAATTCCTGGAATCCTGGAAAGCCATGGAACGGCTGTATGAAGAGGGACTCGTGCGGGTTCTAGGCGTCTCCAATTTTGACGTCTACTGTCTGGAACAGATTTTCGCAAACTGCAAGGTGGCGCCTGCGGTCAATCAGTTTGAGTGTAACCCCTATATTACAGAAGAGGCTCTGAGGTTTTACTGCCGGGCGAAAGGGATTCAGCCACAGGCGTTCTTTCCCCTGGGCGGCCCGAAGGATGTGGAAGGATTTGATCCGCCGGAGGAGGTGCTGATGGAAGATCCGGTTATCGGTCAGGTTGCAGAAAAATATCATCGCTCCCCGGCCCAGATCATTCTGCGCTGGGAGATCCAGTCCGGAATTTCCGCAGTACCCAAGTCCAAAACCCCTTCCCGGATCCGGGAGAACATCCGAATCTTCGATTTTGTACTGGAAGAGGAAGACTATGAAAAGATCCGTGCACTGAACCACAACCGCCGGATCGGCATGGACCCCATCCTGGTGGAGCCCTGTCAGGTGGCCCATATCGAGTAGCGGCCTCCGCGCGTTGAATAATGCATGGCATTCCGGTGGAATAGTAATGCAGGAGGCAAGCCGCAATGGCAAGTCACCGCAATGCTGCAATTTTTCGTCAAGTGCTGCCGAAAATCTCACGCAATGCTGCAATTTTTCGGCAATAGAGCTTCCAGAGTCATTTCTGCCGAAAAACTCACGCATTGCTGCATTTTTTCGGCAAAATCGTAGTCTTTGAGGAGCGTCTGCCGAAAATCTCACGCATTGCTGCAATTTTTCGTCAGCCCTTGCCAAAAACATCAAGCATTGCGGTAACCTGGTATCAGGCAGGAAATAAGGAGAACCAAGATGAGACCAGCGTTTGATCCGAAGGAGCTGGAAGAGACCGGGAAGCGGCACCTGGTTGTGCCATCCTCCAAATTTGACAGTGAGAAGATCTATGATCCGGTGCGCAATACTCCGATCACACCAAAGGAAAATTTCAAACTCCTTCTGGGAACGGCTGATGGCCCTGATGGATGTGGAGGAGGCCTGCGTCGCTCTGATCGACGAGGAACAGGAGGAAGGCGTCCGGGACTTTTTCGACTGGTATGCGGATTTTCTGATTTCCTACATTGACCGGGTGGCGGATCTGCTGCCGGAGCTGGACGGAGTTCTGATCCATGATGACTGGGCACATCAGAGAGGCCCCTTCTTCTCTCCGGGTACTGCCAGAGAAATGCTGGTTCCTTATACCAGACGGATCATTGACCATTGCCATGCCAGAGGCCTTTCCTATGAGATCCACTGCTGCGGCGACTGCAGCCAGCTGATCCCGGTCTTTATCGAGATGGGAGCGGACATGTGGGGAGGACAGGAAACCACCAATGACTTTGCGGCCTACGCCCATCAGTATAAGGATGAAAATTTCGTTTTCTGCGTCTCCGCTCCGTCCTTCGGACCGGATGTGACGGAGGAGGAAATCGATACCGCAGCCCGGAACTGGGTGGAGGAATTTAAGGACTGCCATGTGGCGCTGCGGATGCTGGACCTGGGAACCGGAAAACCTGCGGATCCCCGTTTCGTGGCGGGCGTTTATAAATACAGCCGGATCGCATTCCGGGATTGTGACTGAAACTACCCTTATGGGTGGGACGGACATTCCACGGGATATGATAGACTGACAACGCATAAGGTAAAGTATTATTAATAACTATCTTATTTAAGGAGGTTTTGCAAAATGAAAAAATTAGTAGCATTGTTGATCGCAGCTGTCATGACCGTCAGCTTTGCAGGATTCGCAATGGCCGGTGAGGGCGGCGATGTGATCCATATGCAGCTGGCAATTGCCACCGCAAATATGGCACAGTTTGACATTCTTCCGGATGTTATGAAGGAAGCCACCAACGGTCAGATCGAAGTGGAACTGGTGGATATGACCAGTCTTGGAACTTCTGAGGATGCCCTTCGTATGGTTCAGAATGGTGCTGTCGCCATGTACATGAACTCTCCGGCACAGACTCCTGCTTTCTTCCCGGTACTGGATCTTCTGCAGATCCCGTTCTATACAGGCAATATTGATAATGTCATCGCCTGTATGGAAGCACTGGATGAAGCCGGATTACTGGAAGAGACCCACGATGGATTTGAACCACTGTGCTATATGGCAACAGATCCCCAGATGCTTTCCTTTGCATCGAAGAAGGTGGAATCCCTTGCTGATTTTAATGGTATGAATATCCGTGCCGTATCCGGAATCTCCGTACAGATGCTTCAGGAGTTTGGCGCAAACGTGGTTACCATGGGATTCGCAGAGGTTGTACCGGCTCTGGAAAAAGGAACCATCGACGGCGTTATGACCTCTCCGATCATGATGTACCCGAACCACATGGAAGAATGCCTGAAATACACCCTGGATCTTTCCGTATTCAATGGACCGGCTCTTTGGGTTATGAACAAGAACGTCTATGACAGCCTGTCACCGGAACTGCAGGAAGCAGTGAAGGAAGTCGGAAAGACCATGCAGCAGCATTTCCTGGAGATTCAGGAAGAACAGCTGCTGGAGTACTGGGACGCTATGGAAGCAGCAGGACTGGAAAGATACACTCCTTCCGACGAGTTCGTAGCAGATCTGCAGGCAGCTACCGATACACTTGTAGAAGCTGAAAAGGCAAGCCTTGACCAGCAGGGATATGATGCAGAAGCAATCTTTGCCATCACAGACGAAGTAATCGGCCGATAACTTGTGATTAAAATTCCTGCTGTCTTTTGTTTCTGACAAGGCAGCAGGAATTTTTATGAGGTGAAATAATGGTTTATAAAAAAATACATGCCATCATTGGCCATATCAGTAATGCTTTATGCTGGGTATCTGCAGCGGCTATGATTGCCATGTCTCTGGTCAGCGGCATCAACGTGTTTATGCGTTATGTCCTGAAGAGTCCCTGGACCGGTGCAGAGGAAATTGTGCAGGTTTCGCTGGCGGTCTTTGTATATGCCGCCTTGAGTCTGGCGATACGGAAGGGAACCATGACCAGCGTTCCGGTCATTGCCGAGAAGCTGAAACCCCGCCCGAGGAATATCATGAACGCCATCGGCAATTTTGCCTGTGCGATTATCGCTTCCTTTGTTATGTATGAGCTTACGATTTCGCTCTCCACTAAAATATCCAATCTGAAGCGGTATGCAACCACGATATTGCGGATCCCGGAAGCCTATATTTATCTTCTGGTCATCATCTGCTATGTGTTGATTACGATCGAACTCCTCATGAAAGGAATTGATCAGATTATGGAAGCAGTGCATCCGACGGAAGAAAACAAGATGCCGGAACAGGCAGAAAGCGAGGTGAATTAAATGTCAGGTACAACAGCAGGCCTTATCGGCCTCGGAATTATGCTGGTGTTAATGTTTGCCAACTTTAACCTTGCTTTTTCCTTTATCGTTACCGGGTTTATCGGATTGTGGCTGATGCTGGGATTTAACGGAGCTTTAACTTTCCTGCAGACGATTCCGGTTACAACTGCTATGACCTATTCCTTATCGGTAATCCCGATGTTTATGTTAATGGGTGATATCTCTGTGGACGGAAGGCTGACGACGGATGCGTACGGGGCTGCCCGGAATTTCCTTGGCAGAATGCACGGCGGACTGGCGATCACCAGCACCGTGGCATCAGCCATTTTCGGCGCTATCTGCGGTTCCGGCCAGGCCACTGCAGCCGTGATGAGCCAGATCGCATGGCCGGAAATGAAACGGTATCATTATGACCGCCGTCTGGGCCTTTGCTCCATCGCAGCTGCAGGTCCTCTGGCCATCCTGATCCCACCCAGCACTCCGTTGATCACCTATGGTATCCTGGCCGAGACCTCCATCAGCAAGCTGTTTATGGCAGGCTGGATCCCGGGCATCATGCTGACTATCATTTTGTGCCTGACCACCTATGTCCGCTGCCGGATCAATCCGAAGCTGGCTCCGCTGGCTGACAAGACCTCCCGGAAAGAGAAACTCCATTCCCTTTCCCAAGCATGGCCGATCCTGGTGCTGATCATCGTTATCATGGTCTTCATCTGGGGCGGAATCACCACAGTCAATGAAGCTGCAGGTCTGGCCGTGCTGGTTGCCATGATCATCACATTTATCAAGCGGAGACTGAATGTGAAGCAGATGCTCCGTACAGTTAAAAACTGTGCAACGGTGGCATCCGGACTGTTCTTCATTTTCGTCGGAATCCAGGTCTTCAACTCCTTCCTGGGAATGACCCGGCTTCCCGCCAAGCTGGCTGCTTTCATCACAGGACTGGACGTTCCTCCGATGGTCATCATCTGGTGCATCGTCATCCTGTACCTGATCCTGGGATGCTTTATTGATACCCCGGTCATCATGATGCTGACCATCCCGTTATTCGCACCAGCTGTTTCAGCCCTGGGATTCGACCTAGTATGGTTCGGTATTCTCTCCACCATGACCGTGGCTCTGGGATCCATCACACCGCCGGTGGGCATCTGCCTGTTCGTTATCGCGGCGAGGATCAAAGACTGCAAGCTGTCGGAACTGATGTCCGGTGTATGGCCCTACGTGATCGCAACCTTTGCGGCCACTGTTCTGGTCATGTACATCCCGGCCCTGTCCACATGGCTTCCGAGTCTCATGAAATAATAAAGAATCAGATGGAACGGCGGGCCGCGAAGGGCCCGCTGTTTGCAATCACAGCAGTATAAAGGAGCTGCAAGTACATGAAGATTATTGAACGATTTACAGTGAGTATCGACGATGTTCCGGAGTCCGATTATCTGTCCCTGACGACGGAACCCACAGAGGAAGAGAAGAAGTCCTACGCCTATGAGATCTGGAAGAAGGGCCCTGTTGAGCTCCGGCCGGAGCAGGAAGCCGCGCTTTTGAAACCCATGGATCCCTCCCGGGCGTTCATGCCGGAGGATATGGCCATGCATATGATGGGTCCCAATGTGGATCTGTTCCTGGGGGGTTACTGCATTCTTCCCAACGGAATCGGATTCGGAGCCACCTGGTGCGATATGTCCGATATTACCGATGAGATGGAGGCATATTTTGACGACAACACGCCGAATGACGGCGATATGTTCTATAAGGCCTGGTATCCGGGACAGCATGTGAGACACTATGCAAATGCCGCCATTGAGGCAGTGGGAAGAGAACCGGAGATCCTGCGGGTCAGCCGGGCACCGGAATGGACCAAAATGGGATTTCCGGAAAATGTGAAGGAAGTGGACCCCAATTTCCTGAATATCCGGGGAGGTAATTCCCAGATCATGAAGATCACAGACCGGGAAGGAAAGGAACATCTGGATGTGACGCTGCTTCATTTTTACCGGAAAATGGGAAAAGGAAAATTTATCTGCTCCCGGTTCTGGATGGGACTCAACATCAACCGGGAGACCGGAAAGAGTGATATCTCCCTGCCCTTCTTCGGCGCAGTCCGGGAGGATGTTGCCAGGGGCATGGCCCGTCACTGCTTTACGGAATACGCCACCAACGCCCGGAATATCCGGGATTTCTGGAATGCCCGGCCGAATCAGTAAGCATAAAGCGTGCAGGGAATGTACAAGGAGACCGAGATGTTGACAGAAAGGGAAAACGCGCTCCGGGCATATCGAAGATCCAAAGACCTTGCCTGGGTCCCGTTGGCGGAGGACTGCTATCAGGTCGTGATGCCCAGCGCCATGAAGGAGCAGGCGGAATTCGGAAAGGACGGAGCTGACTGGTTCGGATGCCGCTGGTGCTGGGATCCCACCTGCTTCGGCCATGCGCCGGATATCCGGCAGAAATATCTGCTGGAGGATATCACCATGTGGCGGGAAGTCGTGAAGTTCCCGGATCTGGATGCCATTGATTTTCAGGCCTGCGCCGAAAAAGATCTGGAGCATGCGGACCGGGAGGGAAAGATCCTGCGCCTGTTCTGTGAGAAGGGACCTTTTGAGCGGATCAGCGCCCTGATGGGATTTGAGGAGGCATTTGCCTCCATGCTGACGGAACCGGAGGAGTATCAGGCCCTCATTGATACCATCGCCGACTGGAAGATCGATCTGTTCGGCAGACTGATCGATGCGTATCACCCGGATGAAATGATCTGTCATGATGATCTTGGAAGCGCCCATGGTCCGCTGATCTCTGTGGGCAGTTACCGGGAGCTGATCCAGCCGGCCCACAAACGCATGGTGGCAGCCGTCCACCAAAAGGGCGTGCTGTATACCCATCACAGCTGCGGCCATATGCAGGAGTTCATTCCCTGTCTGATCGAAAACGGGGTGGATATGATCAACCCCGTCCAGTATATGAATGACTGGGAAATGATCGAAAAACAGTATGCAGACCAGGTGAGCTTTAACGTGAACCTGTCTCATTACGCCAATTATTTTGACGCGGCACCGGAGCAGATCCTTTCCGATGTTCACCGGGCTATAGATATC
The DNA here is from genome assembly GCA_017459985.1 of Parasporobacterium sp. Lineage (GTDB taxonomy): Bacteria > Bacillota > Clostridia > Lachnospirales > Lachnospiraceae > RGIG5612. The sequence continues at coordinate 10,255 of JAFUBX010000007.1, read as the reverse complement.
TTTGCCCCGTATCAGAATGTGATCATCGAATCCCGCGTCAGCAACAAACTGCTTCCGGAGAACCAGAAGCGAAGTATGGAGGAAGCGCGCAGATACGGCAGGGAATTTTACAGCCGTTTGCGATAAATATCATTATTTAGGAGGGATTGTCATGAAAAAAGTAGTTGCTGTTATGATCGCTGCAGTTATGATCCTGAGTCTTTGTACCATGATCCGTACGACTGCAAAGGCAGATGAGGATATCACTCTCAGCTTTGCAACGTTCTGGATGGAGAATGAGACGGATTCCGAGATCTTCGCAAAACCCTGGATGGATATGATCTCCCAGGCCTGCGCAGAAAAAGGATACAATGTGGAATTTGAATGCTACTGGGGCGGATCTCTGTGCTCTGTCGTGGAAGCCTTCAAGGCTGCCCAGGACGGAACCGCGGATATCACGTTGTTCCTGACCGGTATGCCGGGCAACTTCGTAACCGAGCTGGGACTGCAGTACCCCTGGAACGGAGTCAATATCAAGAATCCGTCCCTGATCTATGAAACCTTATACCAGGAGTTTCCCGAGATTCAGGAAGAGTACAAGGGAACCCACGTGCTGGCAACGCTGGTGGAAGGCGGACAGCAGTATAACTCCAACAAGCAGTTCGCAACCTTCGAGGAAGCGCAGAACATGGGAATGCTGGTATCCGGACTGGGCGAAATCTCCGCAACGATCTTTGCCAAATTCAACTGGTCACCGGTATCCACTCTTCCGGATGAAGTGTACTCCGCACTGGAAAGAGGACTGATCGACGGAACCGGCGGTACTTCCAAATCCATTATCTCCAATCACTGGAATGAGGTCACCAAGTATCGTTACACCAATCTGGATGTGGTCAATCAGATGGTATCCATCGTTATGAACGAGGATGTCTGGAATGATCTTCCGGAAGAAGTACAGGAAGTCTTTACGTATTACGGATCCGGCGGAGAATTCAATATCGGCCAGTGGTATGATGAGCAGATCGCGAAATGCGAGGAAGAGATCGAGCCGCAGCTGGGAATGGAGATCGTCAATCTGGATCAGGCTGAGATCGAGAAGTTCCAGGCAGCCGTGGATGAAGCCGCTGATGAATGGGCCGCTGCATCGGATGCAAACGGACTTCCGGGAAGCAAACTGATCGAGCGGATGCGTGAGCTGGTTGCGGAGCAGGCCGACTGACCGACCGGGGAAAAGCAGAAAAACAAACGGGCAGGAGGACTTCTCCTGCCCCATGTCTTATAATTTCAGAAGGAAAGATCCATGAAACGAGTAATCAAAGGACTGGATAAGATCGGAGTGTTCAGCAGCTGGGTGAATGCCGTTGGCGTCATCGCGGTATTTCTGATGGTGGCCGCCACCTGCTGCGACGTGTTCTGCCGGTATGTGTTTAAAAATCCTATCACCGGAGTATATGAATGCACGGCAGCCTGCCTGGTGCTGGCGGTCTTTTTCAGTATTGCCTATACATTAAATGAGAAGGGCCACATCTGTGTGGATCTGTTCACCCAGAAGCTGTCGCCGAAGAATCATACCATCAACGACCTGGGGAACAACATCATCGGATTTGTGATCGCCTGCCTGATGGTATGGCGGGCCGTCGAAGAAACCATTTATTTTATCGAGGATCATGTGGCTGCGGATCAGGTCATCAAGATCCCGGCGACCCCCTTCGGATTTGCCATGATCCTGGGAAGTATCCTGTTCGCCCTGATCTTCCTGCGGGATATCTTGAAATGCATTCAGGATGGGAAGGAGCAGAGGATTGAAGCAAAACGGTGGATCCTGGGACTTCTGATCCCGGTCGTCCTGATCGCGGTGTCTGTGATCATCATGTATACCAAACACAGCTGGGACGCCACGGCAGTGGGCGTGATCGGAATCATTGTCTCCCTTCTGTTCATGTTTGCGGGAATGCCCATCAGTATTTCCTTTATTGCGGCATCCCTGATCTTCATCTCCATCATCAAGAATCCGAAGACCGCCTTTCAGCTGCTTTCCAACAATATGTTCTCCACCACCTCGTCCTATTCCTGGACGGTGATTCCTTTCTTCCTGTTTATGGGATATCTGGTGTATGAAGCAGAGTTCGGAAAGGATCTGTATGACGCGGCCTACAAATGGCTGGGGCGTCTTCCCGGAGGTCTGGCGATTGCCACGGTGACCGCCTGCGCCGCCTTTGCCGCCATCGTCGGAAACGGGTCCGCCCCCTGTATCACCATGGGCGCGGTGGCCCTGCCGGAGATGAGACGCTACAAATACGATGAACGGCTGTCCACAGGCACCATCATCGGAGGCACCAGCTTAGGGCCCATCATTCCTCCCAGCCAGCCCCTGATCATCTACGCCATGCTGACCATGCAGTCCGTGGGACGGCTTTTTATCGCCAGCCTGGTTCCCGGGATCGTGCTGTGGCTTTTATTCGCGGTTTATATCCTGGTGATCTGTAAGATCCGGCCCAACATGGGACCAAAAGGAGAGAAATTTACCGCCCGGGAGAAGGGGAAATCTCTGGTCAAAGGGCTGCCGGTGCTGATCATCTTCCTGGTGGTCATCGGAGGCATCTATCTGGGTATCTTCAGCGCGACGGAGGCCGGCGCCATCGGCTGCGGTCTGGCCCTGATCATGGCCCTGATCATGCGGCGGATGACCTGGAAGAAACTGATCAACGCCCTTCTGGAGACCGGCAAGGGAACCGCCATGATCTTCATGATCCTGATCGGAGCCAACATGCTGGGCAAGGTCATCACCCTGGCAAGACTTCCTCAGATGCTTTCCGGTCTGATCGAAGCCCTGTCCATGAATCCGTACCTGACGCTGGTGATCATTCTGCTGATCTTCTTCGCTCTGGGATTCTTTATTGATATCATGCCGCTGATCCTGATCGGCGTTCCGGTGGTGCATCCGGCCATGGTTGCCCTGGGATTTGATCCCACCTGGTTTACGATCATTCTGTCCATCGTGATCGGGATCGGAACCATTACCCCGCCGGTGGGAATCAACCTGTTCACCCTGAAGGGCGTCGCCCGGGATGTGCCGATCGGCACCATCTACCGGGGATCGCTGCCCTTTGCCTTTGTTACACTGGCGCTGATCATTCTTATGATCTTTATTCCCCAGATCGTAACCTGGCTTCCGAACCTGCTGTTCGCAGCATAGAAGAAGGTTCGCAGACACACACAGAAGGAGAAAGAAATGTCGGAAATCATTCGTTACCGTTCGGGTATGTCCAACGGATATTTTGTAAAAGGAGAGCAGGGAGCCATTGCCGTGGATACCGGCGCGGAGATGGGACCGGAACCGGTCCTGCGGCATCTTGCGGAGGCCGGCCTCAGGCCGGAGGACATCCGTCTGATCGTGATCACCCATGGACATGTGGATCATTTTATGAATGTGCAGGCCTTCGCGGATGTCACCGGGGCGAAGGTGATGTGCCACGAGAAAGCCAGAAGGTTTATTGTGGAAGGCCTTCTGCCGGATGTGGATTTTGAAGGCCGCACGAAGATGGGAAAGGAAATGTGGGCGGCCCAGCAGAAGAAGGGCAATCCCGTGGACCATGCCCCCACAGGGCCTGTGGATCTGACCTTCGGGGATGAGGGCTGTGATCTGAAGGAATGGGGTATTGACGGAACTATCGTTTATACGCCGGGGCATTCCAGAAGCTGCAGCTGCGTGATCGTCGGGGAGGAAGCTATTGTAGGGGATCTTTTCACAGCGCCGGCCTTCACGGATCTGGTGGGTATGACCTATTTCCAGTACGAAGGAGCTCCCTATGAGCAGCCCCAGCAAAGTGTTCAGAAACTCCTGGATCTGGGAGTAAAGAAATTCTGGCCGGGACACGGCAATCCCCGGGATGATGTCTATGTCCGTCAGGCTCTGGAAGAGGAACTCGCCGGAAAGGAAATGTACTATACGGTGCAGGAACTGGAAGCTGCCGAGATCCATGAGTAGGAAAGGACCCGCCCTATGACCGAAAAAGAGAACTTCATGCGGATTGTACAGGGGAAGGAAGCTGCCTGGATCCCCTATTACCGGGATGCGGTGGAATGGATCTTTCCGGATTTTGTGGTGGCCCATATGGCCCGGGAGGACAAGACGGATCTGTTCGGAGTCCGCTGGATCGTTTCTCCGGACGGAAGGATGGCGGACAGTTCCTACCATGTTATGGAGGATATCACCCGATGGCGGGACCTTGTCAGGCTTCCGGACCTTGACGCCATGGACTGGGAACAGATTGCCCGGGACAGCCTGAAGCGCCATGATCCGGAGAAGATCATGAACGTGATCATCACAGCGGCCCGCAGCGGGACCTTCTTTATCCCGCTGGTCAATATGATGGGGTTTGAGGATGCATTGGTGGCGCTTCTGGAGGAGCCGGAGGAGGTCCCGGAATTCGTGGACTATCTGGCGGATTATGATGTCCGGATCGCGAAGAAGGTCATCGAATATTTTAAACCGGATATGATCCAGGTGGGAGACGACATCGCCTCCTCCTTGTCCCTGTTTATGTCAAAGCCCACCTTTGAGGAACTGTTCCGGGACGGTTATCAGAAGATCATAGCCGCGGGCAAAGAGGCGGGATTTCCCGTGGAATGGCACTGCTGCGGAAAATGCGAAGCGGTGGTGGAGGATTTTGTACAGATGGGCGTGGATATCTGGCAGCCGGCCCAAGATCTGAATGATCTGCCTGCGCTGATGGCGAAATATAAAGACCGGCTGGTGTTTGAAGGCTGCTGGCAGGGATGCGCCGCGGAACGGCCCGGAGCCCCGGAAGAAGAGGTCCGGCGTTCCGCCCGGGATGCCATTGACAAGTATGCGGGCGCAGCCCGCTATGTGTTCTGGGACGGGGATCCGGTGGGACCCTCCGAAGATGCCAGACGCAAGGTGGAATGGCTGGCGTCCGAGGTCCGCTCCTATGGCCGCACGTTCTGCAGCCGGCCCTGATCTTTAATCTATGGAAACGTAATCCTTCTTTCCGGCATAGGCCTTTGTCAGAAGTTCCGCCCGGGTGCTGACCTCCATTTTCTGGAAGATCTGTTTCAGATGATACTTCACCGTATTGACACTGATGTTCAGCTTCCGGGCAATTTCCGCATTGTTCAGTCCCAGGGCGACCTGGGTGATCACATTGATCTCCTGGCCGGTCAGCAGATCTTCCAGAAAATCGAAACTCATTTCCGTGTCATCCCCGGAGATCACAGTGATCAGGGCTCTGGGAGAATCCTCGATCAGAGAAGTTTTCAGGACATAGCTCTGGGGGTCATCCAGAAAATAGGTGGTAACCTGGCTGGTGATGCTGGATCTTCCTTCGCTTAACAGCTTCTTCGTATGGGCGGCGATGGTATCCAGGATCGTACCGGTTCTGCCGGAGAGTTTTTCACGCTCCAGGATAATGTGGGCATGCTGATTCTTATACAGAAGATGATTCTCCGGATCCGTAATGACCACAGCGATGCCGGATACCTGCACGATCCCTTCCAACAGCCTGGTCTTCCGGATCAGAGTCTCCCGCTCCAGTTCCTTGGAAAGCGCGATGCACAGATGATTGGAGATCTGCACGATCAGATTCTGCTCGAAACTGTTAAAGGTCCAGTTGGTGCCGATCCGTCCAAAGGAAAGAACCCCCATCAGTTTCCGGCTCTGGGAAAACAGCGGGGTGCAGATCAGGTGGTCCGGTTTGATTTTCTCAATATAATCCTGAATGGTTGTATATTTGGTCAGGGAATTCTGATACAGGGTTTCCTTGACATCCTGAATGTTCGTCCGGGCCGCATTGACCGGCAGGGTATCAAAATACGGCATATCCCATTTCAAAAGATCCATGTTATCGGAGCCAAGGAGCGTCATCTGCTCGATGGGCAGCAGATGGATGCCGAACATGGAACCCTCCAGAAACCGGGGCAGGGATTCCAGATAACACCGGATGATCTCATCAAGTCCGGAGGCTTCATACAGCTGCCGCAGAAAATGGAGGAAATACCGGTAGGTATGCTGGTTGATCGTACTGCGGACAAAATCCACCGGAGGGGTCTCTTCCGACAGCTTCAGATTATTCTGCGTAACGCAAGGGTATACGATGAAATCCGAAGACAGCCGGGGGGAATGGGTATCTCCCTGCACCGGAAGGGAATTGATCTTATGCCCCAGGGGAAAGATATATCCGTCTTCGTCGGTATAGCCGATATCATCCGTATGGAACCAGTAGTCGTCCATCTCTTCGATCTCGTGGGTCTCAGGGGATACGTAACCGATCATATATCGGTCTGTATGGACCAGGATCTCCCCGATCTCTCCCGGGGGCAGAGGTTCTTCCTTCTCATTGGCAATGATGACCTTCACATTGGAGATCGGGCGGCCGATGGATCCCAGACGCACGATCTTTCTGGCCTTTTCTGACTCCTCACAGTCAAGATCATGGTCTTCCTCTGAAAGAGCCGTAATGTCATAGGTGGTTTCCGTTGTTCCGTACAGATTTTCCAGCCGGGTGTTGGCCGGAAGCCTGCGGATGGCTTCCAGGACCAGCGCGGAATGGGCCAGATCCCCGCTGTAGCGGATATTGACAAAGGATGACAGATCCGTTTTTCCGAAGGAGCTGCAGTGCAGCAGATCCGCCAGCCGGCTGGGGGAAAGAACTGTTTTGGAGACATGTTCCTTCTCGATCAGCCGGAGGCACAGATCCGGATCGAACTGTTTCATCATCACCAGGGTGTGCCGGGCGTAGAAGGCCGAGAAGATACACTGCAGTCCCAGAATATGGGTGAAGGGCGTGCAGCTGATGGAAATATGGGTTCCGTTATCAAAATCCTTGCAGGTGTTCAGCACATGGCGGATGAAATTGATATGGGAAAAAGCCACAGCCTTACGGGAAGAGGTGGCGCCGCTGGTAAACAAAATCGCCGTCGGATCATTATCCGCCGTATTGAAACTGTAATAGTCGGAGGAAGCCCGGGCCATCAGACTGCGGTAGCTGAGGTAGGAGGCGTGCTGCTTCTGGAAGGAGATGATATTCCGGACACTGGGCAGTGAATGGTGGATCGCGATGCACAGGTTGATGCAGTCGTTGTCCACAAAGAGGTATTCCGGCTGAATGATCCCGATCATAGACAGGATCGCCTGGGAACTTTCTTTATAATCAAAGGGTACGAAGATCGCCCCGATCCGGGAGGCAGCGTAATACAGAAATACCATTTCCGGGCAGTTCCGGCAGAGAGTCCCGATCCGGGTTCCCTGGGTACAGCCGATCTGCAGCAGGACATTGGTCAGCTTATTGACCTCCTGAAAGATCTCCTTATAAGTCAGCCGCCGGTCTTCAAAGATCAGACCGGTCTGGCTGGGAGCATTATTGACAGCGTTTTCCAAAAAGATATTTGTATTCATATATCCGTCCTGTCCTTTGGAATGTTAAGACCTGGCCGGCCGGAAATTCCGGATGACCTCCGGAATAAAGGAATGGATGCAGGGGTTCGTATTGTCTTTGCTGTAGATGAAGCTGACCTGCAGCAGTCCGATTTCGTCCGGAAGCTCGATCGTTGTGTACTGGTCCCGGGGCAGGTAGCGGAAAAACCACTTCTCATGAAGAATGGAAAACCCGCCATAGGAAGACATATTGATCGAAATAGAGGAGGCATTTTCCGCGTATTTGATATTCAGAGCCGGGGAAAAATCCTTCAGATAGTCCAGAACCTCCCGGTAATAGTATCCGTGGGCGTCCAGAAACATCGGGGAGGAAAGCAGCTCCCGGAACCGGGGATCCCGGACAGATTTGATATCTCCGAATTCACTCTTCTTCGGAACGATCACACTGAGCCGGTCATGTCCGACCAGCGCGTGTTCCACATTCGGAAACCGGATCCGATCCGGAAGAACTACAAATGCGGCATCGACCTCCCGGCGGATCACACGGTCAATCAGATCATCAAATTCATAGGAATTAAAGCGCAGATCGATCTGCGGATATTTGTCCATAAACTGATGGATCAGGGACAGCAGATTTTCCGGCTCGAAAGAACGCACCCTTCCCAGCACCAGGGAGGCGTTGTGGATATAGGGGGAGATACTCTGAAGGCACCGGGAGTATTGCTGCTTCAGTAGGGTGGCCTCCTTGAAAAACGCCTGTCCTGCGGGAGTCAGCTCCGTAACCCGGTTGGTCCGGGTAAATAATGTGACGCCCAGTTCGGATTCCAGTTCGTGAATCTGCTGGCTTAGGGTGGGCTGTGTGATATGAAGATGTGCGGCAGCATGGGAAAAGTTCCTGTGATTTGCCACCGCCAAAAAATAATTGATCTGTCGAAACTCCATAGCTGCTTGCCATCTGCGGAAGTGGTATGAATTTGTCTGTTGCCTGTATTTTATCAAAGGGTAGGAACAGACGCAAGGATTATTATAGTTTTTATCTATAGTGAGTGTTGCAATTATGCTATATGAGAATTTTTAGGAAGAAGCCTGGAAGATTGCAGCTTGCCACGCTGTCCGGCTGCCTGGCCATATCCGTCGGCCGGGCCAGCCATAATTGCCGGCTGCTGAAAGACAGTTTATCCAAGCCATTTGGACCACTCAGGGAATAATAACCATTTACTATCCCTGTGATTTTTGCGAAAACAGGGATACGATTTCCAAATAATTTCATACACAGTCCAATTCAGGCCTTCATATTGGACCATATTTTGAGAAATTGCAATTTGCTATCCCACTTTTTTACATTGAAACAGGGATACGAATTTTCAATTATCTCATAGATGGTCCAGTTTGGCCCTCTCTCACATCGCAAATTGGACTATATATGAAAAAAACGTCTTTTATCATCCCTGTTTTCAGGATCAGCGCAGGGATAGCAATTGGCAGTTATTGTAGAGATCACCCAATCATTTTTTTCAAAGATATTTTCCATTGTCATAATGGCTTCGTTTATAAAAGATTCTTCCGTTTGACCCTTACAACGGAGTTCTGCTGATCACCTGATATGAGCTTACTTGTAAAAAGTATCTCCATAATCTTCGGCAGCACTTACAAGAATCTGATTTTTCCTTGCAATTTCCATATCACCGGTCGATCCTAAGAAGAACCCTGCGAAGATAAATCCGCCACCATCTGCATATTCATCGATTGTCTTTTTCGCACTTTCCCTTATTTCTTCGTCTGTCGGGTTAAACTGGGGAAGACTAATGGGAGCATCCCATCCACCTTCAAGAATAAGACTATTTCCATATTTTTCTTTTAGTGCTTTCATGTCGTTTGTCGGATAGACACAACTCCAGATGTTGATTCCGGCTTTTACCCATTCGTCTATAAATGCTTCTCCTTTGCCACAGCAATGCATGGAAACTGCACAACCCATCTCCTTTGCCAGGTCAATATGCTTTTTACTGGCAGGAAGAAAGATTTCTTTGAATGTTTTAAGGGAAATAAGCGGCCCTCCATTTGAAGCACAGTCTTCACCGGGATATATCAGATCACAATTATATATAGGGAAAACCTTTTTTTGAATATCCAAATAAAACTCGGAAGTGTACTCGACGATTGCTTTTACTTCTTCAGGGTATTCGCCGATTGCAATTAAAGCCTCCTCGAATCCCATCAAACCAACCAGAAGCATGAAATATCCAGTATTTAACATCACCATGAGTGCGCTCTGCGATCTGTCTACCATTCCATGCCTGGTTGCATTTGTAAGCTGTGCTGATATGACACTTTCCCAGTCGACGTTGCTTAGATCAGGTGCTTTTACATAGTCTTGCCAATGTTCAATATCATCCAGATCCAATACCCGTTTTCCACTGTGGTCATGGATCATTGCGCCGTTGGTGCTGTCTGTAGCTCGGTATCTTATCCCCCAGATGTCAACGGGTATGTCAGGCCCGGTACCGATAATAGGCGTTCTTAGCATATCAATAGGTCCTCTCTGTCTAATCTTTGCAGGAGGACGGACCTGTGCTACAAGTACTCTCTCCGGTTGTTCGCCTTTAAGCATAAGTTTTAAATTGTCTTTTCCGTTCATGGTATTCCTCTAAAAATATAAGTGTATTTAAAGAGAGTATAGAGAAGGATTTGGAAAAAGTACAATATTGAATAATATTCCGATTTGGAATATTACTGTGGATTGTGCAGATTGCCACGCTATCCGGCCACCTGGGCCATATTAGGCGGCCAGGCTCAGCCATAATTGCCGGCCACTGAAAGACAGATTAACCGGCCAGTTTTTATTAACCTATAATGATCATATCTTCCTTCATGGAAGAAATA
>JAFUBX010000110.1 GCA_017459985.1 Parasporobacterium sp. | reverse complement strand
GGGAAGGGGTGGTGTGATGAATATCGCAGGCATGCGGGTGCGGATCACCATCCAGAAAAATGAGACCGTGGTCGATAAATACGGGAACCATAAATCCGCATGGACAGACTATTTTACCTGCTGGGCCTCTGTTTCAAAGGGGAATGCCAAGGCAGATGAGACGGAGGCTGCCGGTCATACGGAAGAGGAAGACCGATTGAACTTTACGGTGCGGTGGTCATCGGAAACAGATACGGTGAACAGCAAGAATTACCGCATCCTTCTGTATGACCGGATCTATAACATCGTCTCCGTGGACGATCAGGGCTTCCGCCGCAAAAGCCGGAAGTTTACAGCAGAGCTTGTGGAGAGGTGAGCCTATGAGCAATCGAAAGATCAAGATCGACCAGCTGGCGGATGCTGTGAACGAGCAGATGGAGGAATATAGTAAGCTCTCTGCAGAGGTCGTAAAGACAGCGGTCACCAAAGCCGGGAATGCCGTCAAGAAGGATATCGGCGCAAATGCTCCGAAAAAGACCGGGCGGTATGCAAAGAGCTGGCGGACAAAGAAGACCAAGGAGAGCTCTACTGAACTGGAAGTAACCGTGTATTCCCCCACTCGTTATATGCTGGCTCATCTCTTGGAGCACGGGCATGCCAAGCGGGGCGGCGGAAGAGTACGGGCCATCCCGCATATCGCACCGGCAGAGGAAGCGGCAGAAGAGCAGCTGATGAAGGATATCGAAAGGGGGCTTACGAGTGGATGAGAATAAAATGCAGGATCTGATGGATCTTCTATCGGAGATCGGCATCCCCTTCGCTTACGACCATTTCGCGGAAGGGGAGGCCCCAGAGCCTCCGTTTATTACGTTTCTGATCCCGGGCACGGATAACTTTTCCGCCGACGGGGTCGTGTATCTGAAAGTGGATGTCGTGCATATCGAACTGTACACCGATGAAAAGAATCCGGAGACGGAGGCTCAGGTGGAAACAATCCTCGATGCTCACGGCATTTTTTATGAGAAATCAGAGGTGTGGATAGAGGAAGAAAAGCTCTACGAAGTCCTCTGGACATTTGAAAGGAAGGTAACTGAGTATGCCTACGAAGAAGAATAAGGTCAAGTATAACCTGAAAAACGTCCATGCCGCCATCCTGACCAAAGGGGATGACGGCACATTTACGTATGCAAAGCCTGTAGCAATCCCGGGCGCGGTATCGCTGTCTCTGGATGCGGAAGGCGAGAGCAATCCCTTCTATGCCGACGGTGTTGTGTATTTCCGCTCCACCAGTAACAACGGTTACTCGGGCGACCTGGAGATGGCCCTGATCCCGGAGTGGTTCCGTACCGACATCCTGCAGGAGGAGAAGGATAGCAACGGCGTCCTGATTGAAAGATCGGATATCACCGAATCCGTGTACTTTGCGCTGCTCTTTGAGTTCGACGGTGATGTGAATGCGATCCGGCACGTGCTGTATAACTGCACGGCGGCCCGTCCGTCCATCGAATCCCAGACCAAGGAATCGAGCATTGAGCCGGGAACGGAGACGCTCTCCATTGCAGCCGATCCGAGGGAGGACGGCCTCGTGAAGTCCCGTACCGGGGATGACACCAGCACTGCGACCTATAACAACTGGTATAAGAATGTGTATGTTCCGTCTACGTCTGCGGCCTCTTCCGGCAGCAGCACAGGCGGAAACTGATCGGGAGGTAGGGCATGATACAGAAAACAGTAGAGATCTGCGGGAAAGAAGTGAAGTTCCGCTCCTCGGCGTCGGTGCCGAGACTGTACCGGGCCAAGTTTGGCAGGGATATTTTTAAGGATCTGGCGAAACTGGAAAAGGCCTATCAAGATAAGGGCGGAGAGGAAGGCTCCAACATGGAGATCGAGGATCTGGAGATCTTCGAGAACGTGGCCTATATCATGGCATTCCATGCTGATCCTTCCATCCCGAAAACCATCGACGAGTGGCTGGAGCAGTTTGAGATGTTTTCCATCTATGAGGTGCTGCCGGAGATCTTGGAGCTCTGGGGCACCAATCTGATCACGGATGTGGAATCTAAAAAAAACCTCGCAAAAGTAGCCGGGAGATAACGACGGCGCTTTTTCTCCTGCGATGTCTGGAGGTCGGGTTATCCTTATCAGACCTTGACCTCCTCACCATCGGGATGGTGCTGGATATCTGGACGGAAAAAGGAAATGACGGCGAGAAATACGAAACGCAGGCGGTCGTGCGGGAAGCCAACCAGCATGATTTTGATGTGTTTTAAGCATAAAGAATCCCGCCAGACCCTTTGCCTGACGGGATCATCTTATTCAATGCCTGTTTGAATGATGTGCTCCACATCGCGTCCGCCATAGAAGATACGGGCGATGCCTACGGTTCCTTCGTTGTTATCAACCAGATAATAAACGATGTAATTATCTACTGGAAGAAACCGCATTCCCATGGAAGCCCACGGTTCCCAATCAACGGTTGAGTGTCCTTCGGGAAAGAGATCAAGAGAGCGGATGTTTTTACGAATCCGGTTCACCTGGTTCTCAGCGTTTTCGGGAGCGAGCTTCTCGAAAGCAATATAAGAATAAATGGCCCGCAGGTCATCGAGCGATTCCGGGGAGTAGATGATCTGGTAGGTCATATGCCAAACTCCTTCTTGAGCATGGCATCTACTTCATCCGCAGAATAGCCCTTCCCGGCTTTGAGGGATTCCACTCCCTTCATCAGCTCCGCATCAAGTTCGGCACGAGAAAGAGCACCAGCGGCCACCGGCTTTTTGGATGGAATGCGCACATCAAACGGTATGCCATTGTGCAGAACGATCTGGCTGTAAAGCATCTGGATCGCTCCGGAGGGCGTGATACCGAGTTTCATAAGGATACTTTCCGCACTGTCTTTCAGGGAAGCATCAATTCTTGCATAAACAGGGGATGTGTTTGCCATAGTCATTCACCTTCCTTTCAAGAGTAGTATATCGCTGATTGCTTGCAAATGCAAGCAATATTTAGCGTTGGTAGAAGATGGAGAATAAACATGGAGATCATTTGTGATAAATGCGGAGCCGTGATCCCAAATCCGGAGTGGAAGACGATCCGGGATGGGGAGATCGAGCACACCTATTATGAATGCCCGGACTGCGGGGAAGCCTACCGGATCAGTACGACCGATAGGGCACTGCGGAAACGGATCGATGATTACACAAAGATGGCTGCCCGCCTGAAGAAGGGACGCTGCACGGAAGCATTCCACAGGCGAGTGCAAAAACTGAAGGAAACAAATGTGAAAAGGAGCCGGGAGCTTGGCAAAGACCATCCTCTGGCTCCTTTGCTTTTGCAGAAATAACGAGGGAAAGGAGGCGCATGGGCGATGGCAAACCGGATCAAGGGAATCACCGTTGAGATTGATGGTTCGACTACCGGGCTTGATAAGGCCCTGAAAGATGTCAATACCACCATCAAAAATACCCAGACCCAGCTGAAAGATGTGCAGAAGCTCTTAAAGCTTGATCCGTCCAATACGGAACTGCTCTCCCAGAAACAGCGCCTCTTAAAAGACGCCATCGGGGCCACCAAGGACAAGTTGGAATCCTTAAAGACTGCACAGGAGCAGGCAAAGAAACAGCTGGAAGAGGGGACGCTGGGTCAGGATAAATACGACGCCCTGCAGCGGGAGATTGAGGAGACAGAGCAGGCCTTAAAGCAGCTGGAATCCCAAGTATCTACTACTTATGCGGCGCTGGAAAAGATCGATGAGACTGGGAAGAAATTCAAGGAGACCGGCGACAAGATTGCAGGCGTCGGGAAAGACCTGACCATGAAGGTGACGGCTCCGATTGTAGGGCTGGGTGCTGCCGCAGTGAAAACAACAGCAGATTTCGATGCCCAGATGAGCAAGGTGCAGGCAATCTCCGGTGCGACCGGGGAGGAATTTGACGACCTTCGTGCCAAGGCCCGCGAGATGGGTGCAAAGACGAAGTTTTCCGCATCCGAAGCCGGGGAAGCCTTCGAGTACATGGCGATGGCCGGATGGAAGACCGGAGACATGCTGGAAGGTGTCGAAGGTATCATGAACCTGGCTGCCGCATCCGGGGAGGATCTGGGTACCACATCGGATATCGTAACAGACGCC
>JAFUBX010000109.1 GCA_017459985.1 Parasporobacterium sp. | reverse complement strand
GGGAAGGGGTGGTGTGATGAATATCGCAGGCATGCGGGTGCGGATCACCATCCAGAAAAATGAGACCGTGGTCGATAAATACGGGAACCATAAATCCGCATGGACAGACTATTTTACCTGCTGGGCCTCTGTTTCAAAGGGAAATGCCAAGGCAGATGAGACGGAGGCTGCTGGTCATACGGAAGAGGAAGACCGGTTGAACTTTACGGTACGGTGGTCATCGGAAACGGAAGCGGTGAACAGCAAGAATTACCGCATCCTTCTGTACGAGAGGATTTACAACATTGTCTCTGTGGATGACCAGGGATTCCGAAGGAAGTCCCGGAAATTTACCGCAGAGCTTGTGGAGAGGTGAGCCTATGAGCAACCGGAAAATACAGATCGATCAGCTGGCTGATGCTGTGAACGAGCAGATGGAGGAATACAGTAAGCTCTCTGCAGAGGTCGTAAAGACAGCAGTTACCAAGGCCGGAAATGCCGTGAAGCGGGACATCGGTGCGAATGCGCCGAAAAAGACCGGACGGTATGCGAAGAGCTGGCGGACAAAAAAGACCGAGGAGAGCTCTACCGAGGTGGAAGTTACCGTGTATTCCCCAACTCGTTACATGCTGGCACATCTCTTGGAGCACGGGCATGCAAAGCGGGGCGGCGGCAGGGTAAGAGCCATCCCGCATATCGCACCGGCAGAGGAAGCGGCAGAAGAGGAATTTTTGAAAGATATCGAGAGGGGGCTAACCTGTGGATGAAAATAAAATGCAGGATCTGATGGATCTGCTGACAGAAACAGGCATTCCATTCGCCTATGATCATTTCGCGGAAGGGGAATCACCTGATCCTCCGTTTATCATGTTCCTGATCCCGGGCACGGATAATTTCTCTGCCGACGGGGTTGTGTATCTGAAAGTGGATGTCGTGCATATCGAACTGTACACCGATGAAAAGAATCCGGAGACGGAAGCGCGGGTGGAAACAGTCCTCGATGCTCACGGCATTTTTTATGAGAAATCAGAGGTGTGGATAGAGGAAGAAAAGCTCTATGAAGTCCTCTGGACATTTGAAAGGAAGGTACCAGAAAATGCCTAACAAAAAGAATAAGGTCAAGTATAACCTGAAAAACGTCCATGCCGCCATCCTGACCAAAGGGGATGATGGCACATTTACGTATGCAAAGCCCGTGGCGATCCCGGGCGCGGTATCGCTGTCTCTGGACGCGGAAGGCGAAAGCAATCCCTTCTATGCCGACGGCGTCGTGTATTTTCGCTCCACCAGCAACAACGGATACTCCGGCGATCTGGAGATGGCCCTGATCCCGGAGTGGTTCCGTACCGACATCCTGCAGGAGGAGAAGGATAGCAATGGCGTCCTGATTGAAAGATCGGATATCACCGAGTCCGTCTACTTCGCGCTGCTCTTTGAGTTCGACGGTGATGTGAATGCGATCCGGCACGTGCTTTATAACTGCACGGCGGCCCGTCCGTCCATCGAGTCCCAGACTAAGGAATCGAGCATCGAGCCAGGAACAGAGACGCTCTCCATTGCAGCCGACCCGAGGGAAGATGGCCTCGTGAAGTCCCGTACCGGGGATGACACCAGCACGGCGACCTATAACAACTGGTATAAGAATGTGTATGTTCCGTCTACGTCTGCGGCCTCTTCCGGCAGCGGCACAGGCGGGAACTGATCAGGAGGTAGGACATGATTCAGAAAACAGTAGAGATCTGCGGGAAAGAAGTGAAGTTCCGCTCCTCGGCATCGGTGCCGAGACTGTACCGGGCCAAGTTTGGCAGGGATATCTTTAAGGATCTGGCGAAACTGGAGAGGGCCTATAAGGATAAGGGCGGCGAGGAAGGATCCAACATGGAGATCGAGGATCTGGAGATCTTCGAGAACGTGGCCTACATCATGGCCTTCCATGCTGATCCTTCCATCCCGAAAACCATCGATGAGTGGCTGGAGCAGTTTGAGATGTTCTCCATCTATGAGGTGCTGCCGGAGATCTTAGAGCTCTGGGGCACCAACCTGATCACGGATGTGGAATCTAAAAAAAACCTCGCAAAAGTAGCCGGGAGATAACGACGGCGCTGTTCCTCCTGCGGTGTCTGGAGGTCGGGCTGTCCTTATCAGACCTTGACCTCCTAACCATCGGGATGGTGCTGGATATCTGGACGGAAAAAGGAAATGACGGCGAGAAATACGAAACGCAGGCGGTCGTGCGGGAAGCCAACCAGCATGATTTCGACGTCTTCTGATCGCAGCTTATTGACGAATATCGTGATCTGAGTTATAATAAGCATGCAAAAGACATACAATAGTATGTAAAATGAATGAAATCAGGAGGGAAGAATCATGGCAGAACAGGCGTTGATCCAATTCCGTGTAGATAAGGATTTAAAACAGGAAGTTGCGGATATCTGTGACGCTCTGGGGACAGATATGCCGACCGTCTTCCGCATGTGCATGAAACAGATCAAGATCGTCAGGGGAATCCCGTTTTCCACCAAACTTCCGGAGACGGTGGTAACCAGGTCGGAGGCAATGAATGCGTTTGATCAGCTGCGTCAGGAGGCTGCGGCCACCCCGGAGATGAGCCTTGATGAAATCAATGAGGAGATCGCGGCAGCCCGGGCCGAGAGAAAGGCCAGAAAGGCGGCGGTGGTATGAAATGTTGTGCTGTAGTCGATACAAATGTACTCGTTGCAGCACTTCTTTCAAAAAGGGATGATTCAGCGACCGTCCGGGTGATCCGGGCTATGATCTCTGGTGAGTTCGTACCGCTGTATCATGAAGATATTCTGGCGGAGTATGAAGATGTGCTGCACAGGAAGAAAAAGTATGACCTGTCGGAAAGCGCAATACAGACTGTGCTGAATGCGATCCGGCGGTTTGGAATCGAGATTTTCCCGAAGCCTACCGGGGAAATCTTCATTGACGAGGATGATATTATCTTCTATGAGGTTGCCATGGAAAAACGGGATGACAATGCGTATCTCGTGACGGGTAATATGAAGCACTACCCTGTACGGGATTTCATCGTCACTCCGGCAGAGATGGTTGCAATATTGGAAGAGCAGAAAGCGCGGGAGCGCGAAGAAAACAAGTAAACAGTAACCTTAATGGTATGAGAGCATCGGTCGAATGGATCGGTGCTTTTTTCATGCCCAAAAGGAGACCGATATGGAGATTATCTGTGATAAATGCGGTGCTGTGATCCCAAATCCGGAGTGGAAGACGATCTGGGATGGGGAGATCGAACACACCTATTATGAGTGTCCTTCCTGCGGGGAAGCCTACCGGATCAGTACGACCGATAAGGCACTGCGGAAACGGATCGATGATTACACAAAGATGGCTGCCCGCCTGAAGAAGGGACGCTGCACGGAAGCATTCCACAGGCGGGTGCAAAAACTGAAGGAAACAAATGTGAAAAGGAGTCGGGAGCTTGGGAGAGACCATCCTCTGGCTCCTTTGCTTTTGCAGAAATAACGAGGGAAAGGAGGCGCATGGGTGATGGCAAACCGGATCAAGGGAATCACGGTTGAGATTGATGGCTCGACCACTGGGCTTGATAAGGCCCTGAAAGATGTCAATACCACCATCAAAAATACCCAGACCCAGCTGAAGGATGTCCAGAAGCTCTTAAAGCTTGATCCGTCCAATACGGAACTGCTCTCCCAGAAACAGCGCCTCTTAAAAGACGCCATCGGGGCCACCAAGGATAAGCTGGATTCCTTAAAGACAGCACAGGAGCAGGCAAAGAAACAGCTGGAAGAGGGTACCCTCGGTCAGGATAAATACGACGCCCTGCAGCGGGAGATTGAAGAGACTGAGCAGGCCTTAAAGCAGCTGGAATCCCAGGTCTCCACTACTTATGCGGCACTGGAAAAGATCGATGAGACCGGGAAAAAGTTCCAGCAGGTCGGCGATAAGATCGCAGGTACCGGCAAGACACTCACCACCCATGTGACAGCGCCGATTGTAGGCCTTGGGGCTGCCGCCGTGAAAACAACGGCGGATTTTGATGCCCAGATGAGCAAGGTGCAGGCGATCTCCGGCGCGACCGGTGAGGAATTTGACGACCTCCGCGCCAAGGCCCGCGAGATGGGTGCAAAGACGAAATTCTCTGCATCAGAAGCCGGGGAAGCCTTCGAGTACATGGCGATGGCCGGATGGAAGACCGGAGACATGCTGGAAGGTGTCGAAGGTATCATGAACCTGGCTGCCGCATCCGGGGAGGATCTGGGTACCACATCGGATATCGTAACAGACGCC
>JAFUBX010000006.1 GCA_017459985.1 Parasporobacterium sp. | reverse complement strand
TCAGGCTACGATTTCGCTATCCCTTCTTCTCGCCCACATCTCACGATGTGAACCTTGGGAGTCGCTATGGGGTTCGTTGGCAACTACGCCCCTCGTGGACTTTCACCACAGACTGACGGCATGCCCGTCATACCGTAAAAAGGCTGCCGCATAACTGCGGCAGCCCGTGAGTCCTGATTTAGTCAATCGATGCCTTCGGGGGGCGTTCCACCTTCGGAGCGTTCCCATTTCGAAGCAGCCACCTTCGGAGCGTTCCCATTTCGAAGCAGCCACCATCGGGGCGTTCCCGCTTCGGGGCATCTGATTTCAAACCTTTTACAGTCTCTGCGCCAGTTCATCATCCAGCTTCTTGCCGGCGGCGGTTCTGTACTTGTCGTCCACTTTCCGAACATGATCCTTGCTGAAGATGATCATCAGGATAGTACCGATAATTCCTGCGATTCCCAGGAAAATGAACACGCCCTGCACATTGACTGCACCACCCTGATACATGATGGTTGCCACAACGGTGGGCGCCAGTGCATTAAAGATATTGGCGATGGGGTTCACGCAGGCAAATACGCTGGAGAAATCTTCTCGTCTCCAGTACTGAGCTGCCACAGAAACCGTATAGTTGGAAGAAGCTCCCATAAACATGGCAACCAGGATCAGGGAAATGACTGTCAGAGCGCCAACGCCGGTCTTCACGGCGATCACGCCGAAAATACCCGACAGGATCATCAGGCAGGTAGCGATGATCATGGATTTCTTGGTACCGAACTTTGTATCCAGCACACCCAGCAGCCAGCTTCCCACTGCGCCGCAGATGGCGATTACGATCATGATCACTGCGTAATTCAGTTCCGGAAATGCGGAGATAATGGCATTGGACTGGGTCATGGTGCCGACAGCGCCCATCAGCAGCAGGCCGCAGGTCACAGCTGCAAACCAGAAATCCCTGGTTGCGAAAATATGACCGGTATGCCATACCGTGGTCCGTTTGTTCTCGATCTCCTGCTGCATCATAGCATTAGCCACTTCCGGCGTAATGCTTCTGTCATTGTCACGATAAGCACCGACCTGTTCCGGATAATCCTTAATGAAGACCACAAACAGCACATACCCGATCAGAGCCAGGATCAGGAACGGAAGAAACGCCTTCAGTACTGCCGGTGTACCTCCGGTTGCCAGCGGAGCCATTGCAACATTTGCGAACAGTCCGATTACACCGTTGAAAACCGGATACGCGATCGTGGCAATACCCATGACCGTACCCTTTCTTCTCGGGAACCACTGCCCCGCAAGGATGCTCAGGAAAAACAGCGCATACATGGTAACCGTAATATTGCAGATCAGATAAGCCGCAGACCACAACCCCAGACTGGTGAACGGAATCGTTGCGACGCCGATACAGCAGATCAGGCCGATCAGACCTACAATGGCTGTGATTCCTTTAATGCTTTTGAATTTGCCGATAAATGCAGAAATGATGATCTGCAGGACGACTCCGATAAAGGTTCCGATGGTGAGCAGCATGGCTACTCTCTGTGCTCCGCCATAGAAATCAGCGAGAATGTTTAACGGATAGTTGGTAAATACCTGGAACATCATGAATCCGAAGAAACAGACGATGATCAATATCCATCCGCGGAAACCGAAGCCGATTGATTTTTTCTGTTGCATACAAACCCTCCCTTTTGTGTGTTAAAATAAAAACCATAAATTCCAACATCTTATAACACGAACAGAAAAATTCCTCAACCAACTTCGCAAACTTGTAAAAAACACTTAAAATTTGCTATATATTTTTATACCAATTTTAAATAAACTCGCATTTTTTGTAATTATTTTTAATTTTCCTGTTTCCAACGGTTTTTTTCAAAATTTAAATAAAACTGAAAAGAGCTGCCGCACTATCAAATGCGGCAGCCCTTGAATTTAATCCAATCAATTAACAACTTACAGTCTGTGAGCCAGCTCATCATCCAGCGGCTTGCCGGCAGCTGTTCTGTACTTGTCGTCGGTTTCTTTGACATGTTTTGCACTGAACAGGATCATCAGAACAACGCTGACAGCACCGGCGATGGCGCAGGTAATAAATACGCCGTTCAGTCCGGCTGCGCCAAACAGCAGGTTTGCGATGATCATCGGTCCGAATGCCTGCAGCAGGTTTGCGATCGGGTTCAGGCAGGCGAATACGGAGGAGAAGTCCTCACGTCTCCAGTACTGAGCTGCAGCGGAAACGGTGTAGTTGGAAGAAGCACCCATGAACAGACCAAGGATGATAAATGCTACAACGACCAGTGCGCCAACATGGGCCGCAACGCCGATAATTCCCAGAATACCGGAAATTACCATCAGCGCGGTAGCCATAATCATGGATTTCTTGGTACCGATCTTGGTATCGATAATACCCAGTACATAACTGCCGATCAGACCTGCGGCACAGATACCGAACATAATGCCCTGATAGCTGTCGCCAAGACCAACCATCTGGAAGATGGGCTGTGTCTGGGTCATGGCACCGACGGCGAACATCAGCAGGAATCCTGCCGGAATGGTAATGAACCAGAAATCGCGGTTTGCCATAGTATGGCCTGTGGTCCATACGGTGGTTCTTCTTGCTTCAATCTCCTGCTCCATCATCTTCTGGGCAACTTCCGGAGTGATGCTCTTGTCGTTATCTCTGTAAGCGCCGACCTGCTCCGGATAATCCTTGACAAAGATCACTGCGATCAGGAATCCGATTACACAGACAATCAGGAACGGCAGCATAGCGCCGACCATGGTATTCTTGCCTGCAAATCCGCCGGACATTGCATACTCGATCAGCTGCGGAACCGGGCCGCCTTCAGCTTCAAAGTCCATAGCGAACAGTCCGTTTGCCACGAAGCCGATCAGACCATTGGCGATGGGGAATATCAGGGTTGCGATACCCATAACAGTTCCTTTTCTTCTCGGGAACCACTGTCCGATAATGACACCGAATGCGAAGGTGGCATACATAACGATGGTCACACATTCAATTCCGTACAGGATCAGCCAGAGGACATCGCCCTGGGGATTCATTGTCGGCGGATAGAATGTGATAAATGCCGCAATTGCAAGGCCGATGATACCCATCGTAACCAGGAACGGCTTAATACTCTTGATCTTGCCCATGAACCGGGAAAGAATCAGCTGAATCACGACACAGACGACAGCTGCGATCGTGTAAATGGTGGATACCAGCGCGGTACCTGTGATCTCGCCTGCTTCCGGATTGCCGGTCCAGCCGCCGTAGAATCCGGAGCTTGCCAGCAGGTTCATCGGATAATTCGTAAATGCTGTGAATGCCAGGAACGCGATGGCCTGGGAAATGATCAGCAGCCATCCACGGGCGCCGAAGCCTAAACTTTTTTTCTGTTGCATACATAACCCTCCCTAATTTGATTATCGATACATAAATTTGTAATTTTGTATCATTTTCGAAATATCACGGAATCCATCAATTCTCAACAAACTTAACAGAGTTGTAAAAATACAAAAGGCATTATCAAATATTTTCCAACTTTTTGATAATTCCTGATAATTTTAGTATTTTATTCATCCTGCAAAGATTTATTTTTAATTATTTTTGGTATTTATTTCAGAATAATCCGGAGAATTTTTGGGAAGACTCATGATTTTTTCAACAGCTTATCCACAAAATACGCCTTTACTTTTCCGCAATCTGTTTCGATTTGCGCCTTCAGTTCCCGGATTCCGGAGAATTTCTGTTCCGGCCGAACAAAATCATAAAAGGCCACAGTCACTTCCCGGCCGTAGGCATCTGCGTTGAAATCGAACAGATTTGTCTCCACGGTTCTCTCCTCTCCGTCATCAAAGGTCGGCCGTTTACCCACATTGGTGATGCCCTCATACCAGGTTCCCTCCAGCAGAGTTTTTGTGGCGTACACCCCGTCCGGGGGCAGGATCTTCTCCGCCGGAGCGGTCTGGTTCAGGGTCGGAAATCCATAGGTATGGCCCAGATGTTTTCCGTGAAGCACCTCTCCGGTGATGTAGAACGGCCGTCCCATCATGAGGGTCACATTCTCCATATGCCCCTTCCGGATCTCCTCTTTTATTAAAGAAGAGCTGATTTCGGCCGGCGCGCCCTGCTCCGGCAGGGTTACCATCACCTTATCGATTACATGGACCTCAAATCCATACAGTCTTCCCAGTTCCTTTAGAAGATCCGTATCTCCCCGCCTGCCCTTTCCGAACCGGAAATCCGTTCCGCAGACAATAGCCCGGACGCCGAATCGGCTGACCAGGACCTCCCGGACAAATGCCTCCGCCTCCATGGACATAGTCTGTCTGTTGAAGGGAAATTCCACCATATAATCGATGCCCTCCGGGTACTGGTCCTGAGCCCGTTCCTGCGCGGTCTGGATCGTCCGGAACGTATCCGCGGCCTCCTCCTTCCCCTTCAGCAGAACCTTCGACGGATGCTGGCTGAAGGTAAAGATCACCGCCTTCTGATCCGGGCGTTTCAGCGCTGCCGCGGTTTCAAAAAGCCTTTGATGGCCGATGTGATTTCCGTCAAATTTTCCCAGGGTGATCACCGTATTTTCCAGTCTGATCTTTTCAAAATCCTGAATGATCTTCATCTTCGCTTTCTTTTCTCTCCTGCTTCCAGGATTCTGCATCCATAAACATTTTCACACATTTCAGGCAGTTGCCCCTGCGCTCATACCGGTATAAGGCGTAAAATTCTCCCGCCCAGTCATAAACCCGGTAAATCCGGTCCTGCTCCAGATAGGGCGGATCCTCAAACTCCTGCTTTTCCAGCACATTTCCGTAAATGAGCTTCCGGACTGCCTCATCCCGGACCGTCAGAGAGGGATGCTCCGTCAGAAACCGATCCGTCGGGATCAAATGATCCTCCAGGGTGCCTTCCCGGGCATACTGCTCCGCCTGCTGCAGCGTAATAGCGCTGTCAAGGTCCAGCCCGGCCGCCTGGGTCCGTTCCAGCTCCTCCATGCAGGCGGGGATCCCCAGCCACTCCCCAAGGTCCTCGCAGAGGGTCCTGACATAGGTTCCCTTAGAACAGTGAACGGTAAACTCCGCATGCAGAAGGTCCTCGCTGACCCGGATCTGCGAGATGGAATGCACCGTGACCTTCCGGGCCTTTCGCTCCACCGTCACACCTCTCCGGGCCGCGTTGACCAGTTTCATTCCATCCACCTTCAGCGCGCTGTACATGGGAGGGATCTGCCAGATCTCTCCGGTAAAGGCGGCTGCCGCCTCAGTGACCCGCCGAAGGGCCTCTTCCCCGGTGCCTCCCAGCAGATCCCGGACCTTTCCTTCCTCCATCTGCTGAAGAACCTGCCCGGACAGATCCTGGGTGTCGGTTTTCAGACCGAACCGCATCCGGCACCGGTAGATCTTGTCGGTATCCGTCAGCTGTCCCACCAGCTTGGTGGCCTTTCCCAGGCACACAGGAAGGACCCCGGTCACATCCGGATCCAGGGTCCCTGTATGTCCCACTTTGCTCTCTCCTGTCAGCTTGCGGAGCTGATATACCACATGAAAGGACGTATATCCCTTTTCTTTATAAATATTAATAACGCCGTTTATGATATTCCTCCTGTGTCCGTTCTGCTGCCGATGCTCCCGGCGGATTTCCGGTTTCCGGCCTGCCGCTCTTAATTACGGCCTTCAGCCGGCGTTTGAAGCGGCTTCCGGTTACAGCCTGCTGCCAATCTGTGCGGTAATGGCTTCGATACAATCCGCCAGTTCCCCCCGGACATTGCATCCGGCGGCCCGCACATGGCCGCCTCCGCCGAAGACGGCTGCCACTTCATTGACATCAAAGGGATCGTCGCTCCTGAGCGATACCTTGTATTCCCAGGGTCCTGTCTCATACAGGAACACCGCGCAGATCACGCCCCGGGTAAGCCGCAGCTGGGATACGATCCCGTCCAGTTCCCGGCTGGTGACCTGAAATTCCTTCATTTTCTCATCGGTAATATAGGAATAAATGACCCTGCCGTCAAAGAGCAGATGACTGTTTAGAACCGCGTATCCCAGGATCCGGTTTTCATTCCAGTCCTTCGTAAAGAAGGTCTCATCCACCACTTCATTGGTCCTGATTCCGTATTCCATCAGATCTGCCGCGATCCGCATGGTCGCAGGGGACGTGCAGGAATACCGGAACACTCCTGTATCGGAGACGATCCCGGCATACAGGCAGGTGGCGATGTCCAGGTCCAGTTTCTTAGGATCCAGATGATTGTACAGCACCTCGCAGGCGGAGCTCAGCTCCCCGTAGATATAGTTTTCCCCGGCATATCCCTCGTTGGAGACATGATGGTCCAGGCAGACGGTATGCTTTGCCGTATCGAAATATTTCCGGGCTGCTCCCAGTCTCTCTTTGGTCGAGCAGTCCAGACAGAACAGGACATCGTAAACGCATTCCTTCCCATAGGAGGAATCGATCCGGTCGAAATTCTTCAGGAACCCATATTTCCCGCTGGGCTCTTCCAGATACAGATCCACCGAAAGCTCCGGGTAATTGCGTTCCAGATAGTTATATAAAGCCAGCACGGAGCCCACACAGTCTCCGTCTGGCTTGATATGTCCTGTAATCGCTGCCGTTTTGATATTGCTGACGATCTCATCAATCTTCATGATCAGAAATCCTCTCCCGTTTCCCCGGCTGTCCCGTTACGACAGTTCCGCAGGTGCTTCATGCCTGTCCGCCCGGGTCACTTCATCAATCTTCTTCATCATATCCATGGCATCTTCAATGGATGTGTCAATCACAAACCGAAGCTCCGGCGTATTTCGGAGATTGAGTCTGTGGGCCAGCTCCCGGCGGATAAATCCGGCAGCGCTCTTCAGCCCCTCCCGGGTGGCCGCCCGCTCCTCTTCGGTTCCGATCACCGACACATAGACCTTGCAGGTCTTCAGATCCGTGGCAACCTCCACCGCCACGACGAAGGTCAGAGGATGGATGCGCGGGTCCTTCACATCCCGGATGATGCCGGAGAGCTCGCGCTGCACCTCATTATTGATTCTCATGTTTTTGATTGAATTCTTTCTCATGCCTTTTTCGTTATTTCCTCGGAACTTCCTTCATTTCGTAGGCTTCCATGGTATCTCCCTCGCGGAACTCCTGGAAATCCTTCAGTGTAATACCGCATTCGTATCCGGCACGGACTTCCTTGACATCGTCGCTGAAGCGCTTCAGGGTGGCAACGCTGCCGTCATAGATCTGTTCCTCGCCCCGCATCAGGCGGATTCTGGAATCACGCTTCACGACGCCGTCGGTAATATAAGAACCCGCGATTGCGCCGGTGCTGGAGGAACGGAAGATCTGACGGATCTCCACATGTCCCGTGATCACTTCTTCGTAAACCGGCTTCAGCATGCCCTTGATGGCCAGCTCCACGTCGTCGATGGCACTGTAGATGACATTGTACTTGCGCATATCCACCTTTTCGTGCTCGATAACGGCGGAGGCCATGGAATCCGCATTGACATTGAATGCGATAATGATGGCATTGGAAGCGGAGGCCAGGATGGCGTCGCTTTCGTTGACATTGCCGACGCCGGCGTGGATCACCCGGACATTGACTTCGTCGTTGGAAAGCTTCTCCAGGCTCTCCTTCAGAGCTCCCACAGAACCCTGAACGTCGGCCTTGATGATGATCTCCAGATCCTTCATGTCGCCGGCCTTCATCTGGTCGAACACATCCTCCAGGTTCATCTTGGACTTGGTGCCTGCCAGAAGCTTCTTCTTGTTCTCTTCAATGAATACCTGGGCAAATGCCTTGGCCTCCTTATCTGTATCATAGGCCACAAAGACTTCGCCCGCATTCGGGACGCCGTTCATACCCGTGATCTCCACCGGTACGGAGGGACCTGCCTCCCTGACCTTTGTGCCGTCTGCCGTGGTCATGGAACGGACCTTGCCGTAGGACTCGCCCATGGCAATATGGTCGCCCACCTTCAGGGTACCCTTCTGGACCAGCAGTGTGACCACGCTGCCGCGTCCCTTGTCCAGTTTGGCTTCGATCACAAGACCTCTTGCCTTCCGGTCCGGATCGGCCTTCAGCTCCAGGATCTCGGTATCCAGGATCACCATTTCCAGCAGTTCCTCAATTCCGTCGCCTCTCTTGGCGGAAACCGGGCAGAAAATGGTATCTCCGCCCCAGTCCTCCGGAACCAGTCCCTGATCGGAAAGTTCCTGCTTGACCTTGTCGATATTGGCGCCGGGCTTGTCAATCTTATTGACGGCCACGATCACATGGATCCCGGCTGCCTTGGCATGGTTGATGGCCTCAATGGTCTGGGGCATGACGCCGTCATCGGCGGCGACCACCAGAATAGCCACGTCGGTGGCCATGGCGCCTCTCAGACGCATGGCGGTGAACGCCTCATGGCCCGGGGTATCCAGGAATGTGATCTTCTCTCCGCTGGGCAGGGTCACCTGATAAGCACCGATGTGCTGGGTGATGCCGCCGGCTTCCCGGGCGATCACATTGGTATTACGTATTGCATCCAGAAGGGAGGTCTTGCCATGGTCAACGTGACCCATAACGCAGACGACCGGCGGACGTTTCACCATCCTGCTTTCGTCTTCCGCATCCTCCTTCAGGAGTTCTTCAATATAGTCAATGACTTCCTCATGCTCGCAGATAATATCCATATCCAGAGCAATGGCTTCCGCCGTATCATAATCCAGAATGTCGTTCACGGTCAGGACCTTGCCCTCCAGGAACAGCTTCTTGATCAACGCGGAGGGCTGCATCTTGAGTTTATCCGCAAAGTCCTTCAGGGAAATGGTATCCGGAAGGGTGATCACCTTGATCTCCTCTTCCTGCTTTGTCTTGCCTTCCTGCTGTTTCTTCAGCAGGCCCTTCTCGTTCTCGAAGCGGTCGAACTTGTCTCCGCCCTGTTTTTCGAAGCGGCCCTTCTGGTTCCTTCCGCCCTTGCCTTTGCCCTTGGCATCATTCATCACCGGAGCCGATGCGGAACCGCCGTTGGTTCTGCCTTTGCCGCGGTTATCTCTGTCAGGACCCTGTCCGCCCGGACGATCCGGACGCTGTCCCTGTCCCTGACCCTGGCCGCGGTTCCTGTTAAAGGGCCGGTCGCCTTGTTTTCTGCCCTGCTGACGATCCCCGTCACGGCCCGGCTGGGCAGGACGTTTGGAGACCTTGATATCCGATACGCTGACCGTTCCCTTGACGATCTTATCCCGCAGGGACTTCACCGCTTCGGATTCCTTCGGTTTATCCGCCGGCTTTACGCTCTCCCGCGCAGGCGCCTTCGAAGCGGCTGCACCCTGCTGCGGCGCGCGCTGCTCTTTTGCTTCCTGTACCGGCTGCTTAAGGGTCTCCTTCTGAGGCTTCACAGCAGCCAGGCTCTCTTCGGCCTTCGGCGCTGTCCCGGAAGCCGGGGCGGCTGCTTCGCTGCCCGAATCTTTTACAGCGGCTGCGGCCGCAGCAGTCTCTTCTGCCTGGGCAGCCTCTTTCCTTGCAGCTTCCTCACGGGCCTTAAGCTCTGCCTGTTCCCTGGCTAGCTGTTTCTCCCGCTCCATTTCCTGGCGGACGTCATCCGGGATCCGGTCACGGGCCGGACGGATCTGGCTGGGAAGCGGACGCTTGATGGCCTTCTTCTCATCATCCGGGATCCGGTCACGGGCTGGGATCCGGTTTCCGGGAGCCGGGCGTCTTGCCGGTTCCCTGGAAGGCTGTTTGTCATCACGTTTCCTGGCAATGGCTTTTCCCTTATCCGACTGGGCATGCTGCGGATTGAAGACAGCAATGATCTTCTTCTTTTTCTGCGCCGGAGCCGCCTTCGTCTGAGCCTCTTCCTTCGGAGCTTCCTTCTGCGCCTGCTGCTCCTTTTCTTCTGCGGCCCTTGCCTCTGCCTCCACCTTCTTGATAATGAAATCAGGAAGCGGCGCAGCTACCGGACCTTCGCTTTTCTTCGTGTCCGCCGCAGAATGAGAGAAATGACTTCTGACCTCCGCCATCATTTTTTCCGGAACAGAACTGGCGGATGCAAGATTCTTGTATCCCTTCCCGTCCAGAAAGCCGATGATTGCCTTGCTGTCAACATTCAGCTCTTTTCCAAGTTCGTAAATTCTCAAATTTATCCCTCCCGTTTTATGGATATGAGTTTATCAGCAAATCCTTTATTTAGAAGACCTGCGCTGGCTCGTTGTTCTTTCCCGGTATATCTGCCCAGTTCCGATTTCTCCAGCGCAAACAGGATCGGAACCTGTCTGTATGCACACATATCGCGGAAATGTTTTTTTGTATTTTCTGAGGCATCCCGGGCGATGATCACCAGGAACACCTCCCCTTTTCTGATCGCCTGCTCTACCGCGAACTCGCCGGAAACAACCGCCCCCGCTTTCGTGGCAAGTCCCAGCAGCTGCTTGAATCGATTCTCCGGATCCGGCAATTATTCCGCCCCGCCTTCCTGAGATGCTTCCGGATCATCCGAAGATTCTCCGTCTGCGTACTCTTCCTCGGCGTATTCACCCTCTTCGTACTCTCCGTCCGCATATTCTTCGTCGGAATACCCGGCGTCTGCGTACTCTTCTTCGGAATACTCGCCGTCCTCGTAATATTCGTCCTCGCCTTCGTAGGTGCCCTGGTACAGCTCTTCCAGAATATCGGCAGCCTGGGTCTCGTTGAGGATATCGATCTTGAATCCTGTCAGTTTGGCAGCCAGTCTCGCGTTCTGTCCTTCCTTGCCGATGGCCAGGGACAGCTGATAATCCGGAACGATGACCGTCGCAGTCTTCTCCTCATCATCCGCGAGCACCGTGATGACCTTGGCCGGACTCAGGGCGTTCTCGATCAGGATCGCCGGATTGTCGGACCAGTTGATGATATCGATCTTCTCTCCCCGGAGCTCGGAGACAACCGTATTGACTCTCATACCGTTGATTCCGACACAAGCGCCCACCGGATCCACATCCGGGTCGTTGGACCAGACCGCCATCTTGGTCCGGCTGCCCGCCTCTCTGGCAATGGCTTTGATCTCCACGGTTCCGTCCTTGATCTCCGCCACTTCGGATTCAAATAATTTCCGTACCAGGTCCGGATGAGTTCTGGACACCAGGATCCTTAAGGACTTGCGGGAATTGCGAACCTCCAGCACAAATACCCGGATCCGGTCATTGATGTGCAGACGCTCGGAGCTGACCTGCTCGTTCTCGTTCAGAATACCGTCTGCTTTCCCCAGATTGATCACGATATTGTTGTCGTTAAACCGCTGTACGATACCAGTGACCACTTCCTTTTCCTTGGCCTGGAATTCTTCAAATACATTATTCTTTTCCTTCTCGCGAAGGTTCTGAAGCAATACGTTCTTTGCATTCTGGGTGGCGATCCGGCTGAAATCCTTGTCCCGTGCCTGGAGCCTTACGATATCTCCCACCTGGCAGCCGGGGTAGATCTCCTGTGCATCCTTCAAAGAGATCTCCGTCAGTCCGTTTTCCACTTCGTCCACGACTTCCTTCTCGGCATAAACGAAATACTCGCCGGTCTCCTCGTCGATCCGGGCAAATACATTTTCCGCTGCCAGTACCGAATCATCTTTTTTCTTGTACTGATTCTTGTATGCGGTTACGAGAGAGCTTTCGATCGAAGAAAGGATGGACTCCTTGCTGATGTTCTTCTCTTTTACCAGGATTTCTATTGCTTCCATTAATTCACTTGCCATGTTGATCTCCTCCTGCTGATCAGATCAGTATACAAAATATTGTTTAATTACCGAAATATTGCTTCTTGGTATGGTGATTTCTTCTGTTTCTTCAGGCCCGATATCCAGTACGACGCTTTCATTGTCATACCGGAGAAGATCGCCGATGAATTCCTTCGCCCCCTCGATGGGCTTATAAGTATGCACTTCCACCGGCTTCCCGAGATTTCTGATATAATCCTTCTCTTTCTTCAGGGCCCTGGTCAGTCCCGGGGAGCTGACCTCCAGGATATACGCTCCGGGGACCAGGTCCCGGGCGTCCAGTTCCTTCTCCAGTTCCCGGCTGACGGCCTCGCAGTCATCTACGGCGATCCCGCCTTCCTTATCAATATACGCCCTTAAATACCAGTCCGACCCTTCCTTTACATATTCCACATCCACCAGTTCAAACTGATGCCGGTCCAGAATCGGCTGCAGAAGAGACTCCGTCTGCTGCTCAATATTGTTCTGCTTTGCCATCTTATTTATCCTGAAAAATGCAATATTTAAGCGGACCACCGGGTCCGCTTAAAATCATTCCTATTAGTTACCTTGTGTAATTTATCACATGTATTGCACGATGTCAATCCTTCCGCTGTTTTAAGTGTTCTCTCCCCGGTCATTTTATCTATTTTCATGTAAATTTATTAATAAAACATTTTTACATGACAAAAGCGGCTGACCCGTCATGTATTATTCATGTGATTCATTCTTTACATGATGAATTCTGCAAATCTGTCATGTATATTTTGATTATCCCATTATTTACATGATAAATTCCGTAAAAGCATCATGTATATTCCGTCTTTTCCGTTTTATACATGATGAAATTGCGTTTATAATCATGTAAATATCAATTTTACCGTTTTTTACATGACATTATCATGTATTTGGTCATGTATATTTTTGCATTTCTATTTTTTACATGATCTGACAACGAATTACATCATGTATAATTGAACATCATCGATTAGTACATGACAAAGTTCAAAATATCCGCCTCCTGGGCATATATTCTCAGAAATGAATACGCCTGACTGCCGCCGGCCGGTACATCAGATACCGGTTTTGTCCAGGGACACAGGGTCAGCACATCCGGCACATGGGATCTCCTGAACCAGCGTCCCATGGCTGGCCGTAAATTCTCGTCCAGAAGGTTGTGGAATATCACCATCTTCTCCATCGTCATTACGCATTTCCTCCTGTTTTTCATGCATAGCTATACGTTTTCTGCCATAGCTTAATAAAACAGAGTCCCTTCACAGGGAGTATGAACTCAAAGACTTCTCAATTCCATAAAACCTTAAATATCTGTGCAGTACGGGGACTTTATGGCAATCCTGCCAGCCCTGGAATCTATGCTTCCTTGTCGCCGCCGAAGTACGCCTTCTTGACCACGTCAGAATTCTTGATGCTCTCAATGTCTCCCTCCGCCATCAGCTCGCCGACCTGCAGCGCATAGCAGTAGGACGCGGTGCTGAACGCCAGATGCACATTCTGCTCCACCAGCAGGATACTGGTACCCTTGGATTTGTTGATCTCTTTGATGGCCACGCCCATTTCCTCGATCACAATGGGGGCAATGCCCAGAGAAGGCTCGTCCAGACACAAAAGCTTCGGATCCGACATCAATCCCCTGGCGATAGCCACCATCTGCTGCTCGCCGCCGGACAGGGTCCCCGCCTTCTGAGACCTGCGGTCCTTCAGTTTCGGAAACAGATCATACACAAAGTCAAAATCTGATTTGATCCCGGCGGAATCCTTTCGCTGGGTGGCTCCCAGCTGAAGGTTTTCCAGCACCGTCAGGAACGGAAACAGATGCCGCCCCTCCGGCACCAGACACAGTCCCATCTGGACCCTCTTGTCCGTCGGAAGCTTCGTAATATCCTCCCCTTTATAAACCACAGATCCCCTGGAAGGCTTTACGATACCGGCGATGGTATTCAGGGTGGTGGATTTGCCGGCGCCGTTGGATCCGATGAGGGTCACGATCTCCCCCTCCGGAACCTTAAGGCTAACATCATGGATCGCCACCGACTTGCCGTAGATCACATCGATATCCCGGAGTTCGAGAATATTGGATCCGGATTTCCTATTCATATCAGTCATATTCCACACCTCCGAAATACACTTCATTGACGGTCTTATCGTCCCGCACTTCCTCCGCGGTTCCGTCAAAGATCTTCTCCCCGAAGGAAATGACCGTCACGTTATCGCAGATATCCAGCACCTGCATATTGTGCTCCACGATCAGAATGGTGATGCCGATCTCCTTGTTCATGGTGTTGATGGCGTCCAGCGTAAAATGGATCTCCTCCGGGTTCATGCCGCCCAGGGGCTCATCCAGCATCAGGAGCTTCGGCTTAACCGCCAGAGCCCTGGCCACCCCGAGGAGCTTCTGGTATCCGTGGGGAAGGGCCGCCGCCTTGACATCCTTAATTGCCGTCATATTCAGCATTTCCATGATGTCATTCGTGGATTTCTGGGCTTCCTTCTCATTTTTTCGGTAGGTCGGGGTATTGAAATACACCTGAAGCACCGTGGAATGGGGATGCAGGAACTGGGCCGCCATGATATTTTCCTCCACGGTGAAATCGCCGAACAGAGGATTTAACTGAAAGGTCCTCCCGATGCCCAGCTTCGCCACCTTATGGGGCTTGGCGTTGGTGATATCCATCACATCGTCGTACCAGATCTTGCCGGAGGTGGGTTTTAAGACTCCCGTCACCAGGTTGAAGAAGGTGGATTTGCCGGCTCCGTTGGGTCCTAAAAGTCCGTGGACTTCTCCCTCCGTCACCTGCATATTTAATTTGTTCATGACCACCAGTCCGCCGAAGCGTTTGGTCAGATCAACGGTTTTTAGCAATGTCTTTTTCTGAAATTCCATGGTTACGCCTCCTTCCCGTCAGATCCTGAAGAAAAGGCGCTGATATCCACCTGTTTCATCTTTTTGTCATCAATGGCTTTCTTAATGGTTCTTGGAATGCTGGCCAGTCCGCCCGGAAGCAGATATGCCACCAGCAGCAAAACGGCGCATGCCAGGAACGGCGCATAGCTTCCGAAGGTCCGGGATCCTTCATTGACCACGCCCAGCAGGGCAGCTCCGATGATGGGCCCGAAGAAATCGTCCTTGCCGCCCACCATGAAGAACATGATGATCCACAGATCCAGGGTCATGCCGTAGGTGGAACCCACAACGGATCCGTAGTACAGCGCATAGCTGGCGCCGGCCACGCCGCAGAAAAAGGCTGCCACACCGATGGCCATCAGACGGTAGAACCGTTCGTTGACGCCCATGGAAGCCGCCACTTCGTGGGACTGGGCAATGGCTTTCAGAGTGTTGCCGATCCGGGATTTCTCGAACCGCCACATGCAGAAGATGCAGACCACCGCCAGCGCCAGGAAATACCAGTAATTGATGGCCGGCTTGCCTCCGAAAAGCTTCGGGATCTGCTTGATTCCGGTATTAGCGCCGGTCCAGTCAAAGCTCTGGAAAATATAGATCAGGAAAATCCCCAGGAACATGGTGGTCATACAGTAATAAATCGACCGGAGTCTTGCGAAAGGAATTCCCGTCAGCACAGCCACAATGGCGGCAAATACGGCGGCCAGGATGATGGCGGCCCAGAACGGAAAACTCCATTTGGTCACCATAATGGCGGCGCCGTAGGCTCCCAGGCCCATGAAGGCGCCCATGGCAAAACTCATATCCCCGCCCAGGGACACCATACGAAGTCCCACAGATGCGATCATTTTAGCAAGAATGGAGATGAAGGCCGCATACCAGAACATCTTGTCAATGGACGTGGGGATGATCAGGAAGCAGACCAGGATCACCGCATAAGGAAGGATGGATAATAATTTCGAATTCTTTTTCATCTCAAACCTCCTTACATTTCATGGCCAAAGAATCCCTTTGGCCGAATCAGCAGGATCACGATAACGACAAACAGAGTCACCGTCGTAGCCAGGGATCCGCTGAGCAGCACCGGGAAAAAGGCATCCAGGAATCCCATGATGAGCCCGGTTACAATGATTCCGTTCATGGAACCGGCGCCGGCCATCATGACCAGCATCAGGATCCGCAGGGTAATGGTATCGCCCATTCCGGAGGACAGGGACTGATAGGATCCCATCAGACCGCCCGCGATGGTGGCGATCCCACATCCGATGGCACAGACGATGGCTGCCACCCGGTTGATCGGAATCCCCTGAAGAGCTGCTCCCAGACGGTCCTGGGAAACGGCTTTCATTTCTCTGCCCAGCTTGGTTTTATTGGTGATAAACAGTACGATCGCCAGGATCACCACGGCGATCACAAACATGATGATCTTCTGATTGGAAATACCCAGAGCTCCGATCCGCACCGTGCCCTCCGCCAGCAGCGGAATGGACAGGGTCTTGGTTCCCGTAAACAAGGTTGCCGAAGTCTGGAAAATGAACATCAGCGCCACACCCACCATAACAATCCGCGAAAAGTCATCCTTGAAGGGCCGGATCGCGAACCGCTCCAGCAGCAGACCGAAGGCGGCGGTGATCAGGGCTGCGATCAGGATGGACAGCCAGTTCGGCAGTCCGGTATAGTAACAGATCGCGTAGGCAATAAACGCGCCGATCATGTAAATGTTTCCGTGTGCCAGGTTGATCGCACCCAGCATATTGAAAATGAAGGCAAACCCCAGGGCTGCCATGATATACATTGAGGCCAGCATCAGCGTATTGACGCCGATTCCCAGCCAGATGGTTCCCGTAAACATAAGAATCTCCTATTTTTTATTGAAAAAGGGGTCTTATCCGCCAGAGATAAGACCCCGTGCTTCACTGTCAGCTCATTCTATGGCCTTCACACAGTTTGCGCTTCTGTCCCTTACTGAACGTCAAACTGATACCAGCCAAGGAAGGTTCCTACGCCGCCGTCCAGTGTGGAGATCGGTGTCGGGTTGACGATCATACGGTTGAAATCCAGGCCGAAGGATTCCTTGCCGCCCAGATGTGCTTCGTCAGAATATACGGTAGACAGGGTCTCGGCATTTTTCCAGTAGTCGATGATGGCATCTTTGTCAATGGTTCCGATCTCTTCGACGATTTCCTTGTAGACCTTCATGCAGTTTACAAAGTTGCCTGCCCAGGAGTTGGCGGTTTCCGGTCCGAATTTGTCCATCAGCTTGTCATAGATGGTATTCATCAGCTCGGTATTCTTCTCCTTGTCGAATCCGATACCGGTGGAGATGATCTTGTTGCACTTGGTGGAGTCACCGATGATGCTTGCCAGCACCTCAACGCTCTGTCCGCAGGATGCGAGGCAGATGCAGTCCGGATCATAATCCTGGAGTGCTGCGATCAGCTGGCCGATGCAGCTGATAACGCCCTGGCCGATGTAGGCATCCGGATCAGCGGCAGCAACCTTCTGTGCGATGGCTGTCATATCCGGTGCGCTGGAATCATAAACTTCATACTGCTCCAGCAGTTCGTATCCCATTTCTTCGCAGACCTTCTTGACATATTCATACTTCACGCCTTCGGTTCCGTCAGCGTTGCAGACATACATCACGGTGTGGGCATCCGGATACATTTCGCCCAGTTCGGTCAGAAGAGCAACGATGTCGTTGGCCGCACCATTTGCGCAGCTCAGCAGGCAGTCATTGACATTGCCGTCCGCGTCGGTCCAGAATCCGGTTGCGAAATCCGGATAGCAGGAAAGGGTCAGGATGTCCGCTTCCTTCAGCAGCTGGTTTCCGTCTACCATCCAGAAGTCGTTGGTCTCAATGACGAAATCCACTTCTTTGTCAATCAGATCCATACATGCGGTGGGCATGCCGGCGAAATCAGACTGTCCGTCTGCCTGAACCAGCTCGATCTTGTAGGTGTCATCTCCCACATGAAGGCCGCCCTCTTCATTCAGCATATCGGCGTAGATTACAAGCTCTTCCCAGTTGTTGGCGTCAAAATCCGCAAACCAGCCGGTCGCATTGACAGCAACGCCAACCTTCAATGTCTTCTCTTCTGCAGAAGCTGTCATTGCGATGGCGAATACCATGACTGCAGCAAGAAGAACTGCAAATACTTTTCTCAACTTCATAAAAATACCTCCTCGATTTTTGCTCCCGGTAGGCTCCGGGATTGGATACATTTTTGTACACTAAATTTTACACTATTAACGTAAAAAAGTAAAACGAATTATCTCCCGCCCTTCATCAGCACAGTCTCGTCGATATGGACGGTCTGGTCGATATCATCCCCGGATACAAACTCGCTCAGCTGGTTCTCTTGCACTTCCTGAACCTTCTGCCCCACCTGTTCCAGCTGTTCTTCCTGGATGTCCAGGGCGGACTGGACAGGAGCGGGACTATTTCCCGGCGTTGGAATGTTTCCCGATGCGGGAATGTTTCCCGGCTTACCCTCATTTCCCGGCACGGGACTATTTCCCGACACGGTTGTCTCGCCTGGCTTAACCCCACCGCCCGGCGCGCGGCTATTGCCCGATGCAGGACCAGGATCCGGCCGGACCTTCCTCATGCGCTTTCCGGCCTCCTTCGTCTCGTTGGTATTCTTCGCAATATAATAGATCAGTCCCAGGCACAGCATCACATAGACCATGGGATAGGTCTCCGCCACCGCCGCCAGCCCGAACAAAAACAGCTGCCCCGTCAGAATATAGGAAAGCCGGCCATGGCGGTTCCGGTAGATCGCCACCACCGCCGCCGCCAGCAAAAGCAGCAAAAAGACGCAGCCCACGAATCCGGTTTTATAAGCCGCCTCCAGATAGGTGCAGTGGGAATGGGCATATCCTGTGATCTTGCTCGCTTCCACGGTAATGGTCTCCTGGCCGCTCCCCCAGATGGGCTTTTGAGCGATCCATTCCATGGACATATTCCAGACATGCCGCCGGTTGTGAAAATCCGGATCGATCCCGAGTCTTGCCACCCAGTTGCTCTGGTTGATGATCACCACCGAGACCAGGATCGCAAAATCGACCGCGACAAAAATCACCGGCTGAAACACCACTTTCAGAACCTTCGCAAATCCATCCGACAACATGGCGACATTTCCGATCACCATAAATACAAGAAGCGCCGCAAATACAACCACCTGCGTCAGGGAATCCACTTTGATCGCCATGATCAGGCTCATAATCATTCCGGCATAATTGAAAATGTCCAGCCATTTCCCGTACCGGTGGGCATAAGCCGATCCGCAGATGGCCATCGGAAGGATATACTCGATCCCGCCGTTATAATTTCCCACCAGGGAAAAGAACCAGTTCGTGGAAATCCCGTAAACATCCCACATGCCGGTTCCCCGCTTTATGCAGTATTCATAAACCGTGCAGGTATTGGCAATATTGATTGCCAGCAGGAAGAAAAAGGCGGTCAGGAGATATTTCTTCGGGTTTACCCGGAAGAACACGGCGATGTCCATGACCAGGAACAGCCCCGCCAGCCCGGAAGTGCCCAGCGCGCTCTCCAGATCTCCGCCGTTCATCACAGTGGAAAAGATCAGCACCCCGGTAAATCCGGCCGCTGCCCACAGTGCCCAGTTTCTGCGGAATACCGTCAGCGTGCTTCCGTAAAGGAAGAAAAATGAAACGAGCAGGATCCCTGCGCACACATACCGCACGATTGGCAGCACCCGCGCCACCTCCGGAATGATCCGGATCTCGAAGGGCAGATAAAACGCCGCCAGGGATACCAGGAAGATCACAAACCCCAGCACGCTGTCCAGCACTGACGCCGTTGCCTTTTCTACTATATTCACTCTATTTTCTGTTTCCATACTTTATGTCCATTCCGATAGTTTCTCACAAACCCGCTTTTCTTTCCGGCTTATTTCAGAAAACCATCTTCTTTTCTCACGTAGCCTCGCATTTTCATGCCATTTTTCAGAAAGCCTTCTCATTTTCTCACGTAGCCTCGTAAATTTAGGTAAAATATGAGAAACTCCGAGAGCCAAGGCTTTCCCGTTCTTCAGCTCCGGGCGAACTCGCATCCGCAGTATACCTGCCGGTACAACCCGTACTGTTTCGACAGTTCGATCGATTTTTTATACCCCTCCCGTTTTTTGAAATCAGAAGGAAGCCATGCCGCCCCGGTTCCGGCAGCACAGGATTCCGCTGTGCCTGCTGCAGCCTCACTGTGCAAGGCCGCGCCGGACAACGCCGCACCGGGGACCTCCTGATCGAAGGACAGGATCTCCCCGACTTCATTGATCACCATCGCATTCTTATGGGGACTGACAGTCAGGGTCGTGCAGTAATAATCAAATCCTTCCGCCGCTGCTATCTCCCAGGTCTTCTTCAGCCGCAGTTCAAAGCAGAGTCTGCATCTTGCCCCGCCCTCCGGTTCCTGCTCATATCCCCGGACCTTTTCCAGAAATTCCCGGTGATCGTAGGGCACCGTCAGCAGCGGGACCCCAAGTTCACGAAGGAGCCGTGCCTGTTCCGCTAACCGGTGATCGTATTCCTCCTCCGGATAAATATTCGGATTGTAGTAAAGGACCGTCACGTCAAAATACCCTTTCAGATAAGTGACCACATAACTGCTGCAAGGTCCGCAGCAGCTGTGCAACAACAGCGATGGGACCTTGCCTGTAAGTTGGTTCTGTTCAATTATCCGATCCAGCTCCTGCTGGTAATTTTGTTTCATTTCTTCATCGGTCTGCGGCTCACACGGATGCCGGTTCATCTCTTCATTGGTCTGCAGCCTTCCCCGGATGCCGGCTCTCCGTCAGAAACCGCCGGCTACCGCACTCCTTCTCCGGAAGGAACCATTCAGACCCACTCCCCGTTCTTTCTCAATTCCGTGTATTCTTTATAAGCGTTCTCCAGGATATGCCGCTCATTATCATATTTCAGCAGATAATAAGCCTCATGATACTTGTAATATCCCGAGTCCGTAAAAAACTCTTCCTTCTGTGGTTTTGAATAATAGCTGTCCCCCATCATCAGATACCAGTGCACTTTCTTGCTCACCACGTCATCCGAGGTATTAAACTCGTATTCGCTGCTTCCCAGGTATTTCATGATGGTTCCCCTGGCTCCGGTCTCCTCCTTTACCTCCCGGAGTGCTGTCTGTTCGTAAGTCTCGTCCTTCTCCACGGTCCCTTTCGGGAACACCCATCCTTTATAACGGTCTTTATAATTCTTATACAATAATAATATCTTTCCCCGATATATTACAACTCCGCCACAGCTAACTGCTTCTTTCACTGCAAATCCTCCTGTGTGCTGAATAATTCACGTTTTCTTATTATTTTACTTCACATGTTCATGGGTAAACAGGTGATCCTGGCAATACTCATGATTTCCGCTGCATTTGGAACAGTACCGGAACATCAGATCCGGATAATCGACATTGGTTCTGCCGCAGACAGAACACTGATGCAGGATCTCTGCGGAGCTGCCCGGTTTGTATTTCGGGCGGGCGGCTCTGGCCGTATCCGGATTCCGGAAAGCTCCTTCCTGCCCCTGCCCTGTGCCGGCGGCTCCGCCCCCGAAAAAGCTTCTTCCGGTGGATCCCCGGGTTCCCGGATCCGTTCCGAATCCGGTGCCGGCAGACCTTCCCGCTTCCATTTTCCGGGCAAACTCAGATCTGCGTTTTCCGTTCCTTGCATTCTTCCGGGCAATCGCAAAGAAGAAAATCAGGAAATTGAGCACGGAGATCAGGATCGTGATCACCAGGGAAATGCTGCCCTGCCGCAGATATTCCACATCATTGCTGCTGGCGGGAAGTCCCGAATAGATCTGGAGTGCCCGGGACACCGTTGACGAGGGCGAAAATGCAATAATCAGTCCGCTGATCACCTGCAGTCCCAGATAGGCCGCGTCGATCCAGGCCAGTATCTTCATCTTAATGGGGATGATCGCAAACAGAAGGACCTTGGCATCAGGAAAGATCACCGCAAACGCCAGGAATGAAGTCAGGTTGATATAATAGGTGCTGGCACTGACGATCAAAGACCCTCCCGAGATCCAGTACGCAGCCATCACGCCCAGGGTCGTGAAAAACCACCCCGACAGGATGTACAGGTTATACTTGAAGGATCCCATGTACTGTTCCAGTGTCCTGCCGATATAATAATAAAACAGGAACATGAAGATCAGCAGAATGCTCAGTGACTGCGGTACGGTACAGACCCATGTGATCAGTCTCCACACCTGGCCTTTCATCACAAGTGCAGGATCCAGGACAATGTACGAATACCACTCGATCTTCGCCATATAAAGGACATAGCCTACGACATAAGCCCCCAATATGTAATAGATCAGATTCTTGATTGCGTATTTGCCAAATTTTCGTTCTAATTTATCTAACATGGTGCGATTATATCACACACAGACGATATTAGCCACATGAAATTCCGTTCCCGCCGAAGAGTCACCTGTCAACTCCGGCAAAGAGTACCGTAATGCACGACGTTACTGACAGCGGCTGCCAGGATATTGACCGCAATGCTCGACGTTTTTGACAGCGGCTGCCGAAAAAATGCAGCATTGCGGAAGCATCTGCAAAATGGTGTTCTGAGTCCGCTTCTCCGGGTCCGTCTGCCGGGGTGTTTATTTTTGCTGCCGGTTGGTATATAATGATCTAGTTTTGAATATCAAGGAAATTATCTCTACAGGATGGTATCAGAATGACGGATTCTTACAGATTAGGCGTTGATATCGGTTCCACCACCGTCAAGGTGGCGATCATCGACGGGGACTGCAGAGTGCTGTTCTCGGACTACCGCAGACACTTTGCCAATATTCAGGAGACCCTGGCGGATCTGGTCGGAGAGGCCAAAGCCGCCATCGGAGACTGCCCGGTCAAGCCGGTCATCACCGGTTCCGGAGGCCTGACCCTGTCAAAACATCTGGACGTTCCCTTTGTTCAGGAAGTCATTGCCGTGTCCTCTGCCCTGAAATATTACCTTCCCCAGACGGATGTGGCCATTGAGCTGGGCGGGGAGGATGCCAAGATCATCTATCTGACTAACGGCATTGAACAGCGGATGAACGGAATCTGCGCCGGCGGCACCGGTTCTTTTATCGACCAGATGGCGGATCTTCTGCAGACAGATTCCGCCGGTCTGAATGAGTATGCCAAAGGATACAAACAGATCTACTCCATTGCCGCCCGCTGCGGTGTTTTCGCAAAAACCGACATTCAACCCCTGATCAATGAAGGAGCTACCAAAGAGAATCTCGCCGCCTCCATTTTCCAGGCGGTGGTGAACCAGACCATTTCCGGTCTGGCCTGCGGCAAACCCATCCGGGGCAATGTTGCCTTCCTGGGAGGGCCGCTGCATTTTCTGGATCAGCTCCGGGAAGCATTTATCCGGACACTGAAGCTGACTCCGGAATCCGCTCTGCACCCGGAAAACTCCCACCTGTTCGCGGCCATTGGCTCCGCCATGCAGTCAGAGGATCAGGAGCCCATTACTCTGGACAGCCTGTATGAGAAGCTTGCTCACGGCATCCATATGGCCAGCGAGATCACCCGGGTGGAGCCTTTATTTGAGACCGAAGCGGATTATCAGGCCTTTGTTGCCCGCCATGCGAAAGCCCGGGTGAACAGAGCCCCGATCGAAGAGTACGAAGGAACGCTGTTCCTGGGGATCGATGCCGGTTCCACCACCACCAAGATTGCGCTGGTGGATAATGAAGGAACCCTGCGCTGGTCCTTTTATGACAACAATCACGGTTCCCCTCTGAAAACCACCATCCGCGCTATGGCAGAGCTGAAAAAGGTTCTTCCTGAGAGCTGCCGGATCGCCTGGTCCTGCTCCACCGGTTACGGAGAAGCCCTTCTGAAATCCGCCCTGATGCTGGATGAAGGCGAAGTGGAGACCGTGTCCCATTTCTATGCCGCCCGGTTCTTCGAACCGGACGTGGACTGTATTCTGGATATCGGCGGGCAGGATATGAAATACATCCGGATCCGGGGAGGCGCCATCGACGATATCATGCTGAATGAAGCCTGCTCCTCCGGCTGCGGCTCCTTTATCGAGAATTTCGCGTCCTCCATGAACATGTCCGTGCAGGATTTCGCGAAGGCCGCTTTGTTTGCTCCGGAACCGACAGATCTGGGAACCCGCTGCACCGTATTCATGAATTCCAACGTCAAGCAGGCCCAGAAGGAAGGCGCTCTTCTCTCCGAGATCTCCGCGGGACTGTCTTATTCTGTAATCCGGAACGCTCTGTACAAGGTCATCAAACTGACGGATCCCAATGACCTGGGGGACAAGATCGTGGTGCAGGGCGGCACGTTTTATAATGATTCCGTGCTGCGGGCGCTGGAGTCCATCACCGGCAGACAGGTCATACGGCCGGACATTGCCGGGATCATGGGAGCCTTTGGCGCGGCCCTGATCGCCCGGGAGCGGTATACCCTGAAGCAGGCGGACTTGGCGGATCAGGTGCAGGCGGACTTGGCCGGTCTGCAGCAGGCATTCCCGGCCGCAGAAGCACAAACATCCCCGGCTTCGCAGAACGTGCCGGAGCCGCAGACCACCATGCTCAGCATCGACGAGATCCTGAAGCTGGAATACAAAACCACCCTTGCCCACTGCAAGGGCTGCACCAACAGCTGCCTGCTGACCATCAACAATTTCTCCGGCGGCCGGAAATTCATCACCGGCAACCGCTGCGAAAAGGGTCTGGGCAAGGAAGCCCGGAACGACTCTGTTCCGAATCTGTTCAAATACAAGCTGGACCGGATGTTCTCCTACGAGCCGCTGGATCCCGGGAAAGCGCCGCGGGGCGTCGTGGGCATCCCCAGGGTCCTGAATATGTACGAAAATTTCCCGTTCTGGGCCGTCTTTTTCCGGGAGCTGGGCTTTTCCATTCAGCTCTCTCCTCTGTCCTCCCGGGCAATTTACGAGCTGGGCATCGAGTCGATACCGTCCGAATCCGAATGTTATCCCGCCAAGCTGGCCCATGGCCATGTCCAGTGGCTGATCGATCAGGGGATCCGGTTTATTTTCTACCCCAGCATTGCCTTTGAACGGAACGAGACCCCGGATTCCAACAATCATTTCAACTGCCCGATGGTGGCCAGCTATCCGGAGAATATCAAGAACAACGTGGAGGACCTG
This sequence comes from Parasporobacterium sp., assembly GCA_017459985.1. Lineage (GTDB taxonomy): Bacteria > Bacillota > Clostridia > Lachnospirales > Lachnospiraceae > RGIG5612. The sequence continues at coordinate 126,897 of JAFUBX010000006.1, read as the reverse complement.
GAACGGCTTCAGGTCACCTTCCTGCATCCCTTCTTCTCCATGAAGTCCCTGAAAATCTTCCGCACCGGGCTGGTCCGGCAGTTCACCGGATTTATGGGTCTGAAGGCAAATGAAATCGCCGATGCCGCCGAAAAGGCATGGAACGAACTGCTGCAGGCCAAGAAGGATATCGAAGACAAGGGAGAGGAAGTCCTCCGATGGATGGCCCACACCGGCCATCAGGGCATCGTGCTGGCGGGCCGTCCCTATCATGTGGATCCCGAGATCAACCACGGCGTGCCGGAGCTCATCACCTCCTACGGGGTGGCTGTGCTGACGGAGGATTCCGTTTCCCATCTGGGGCAGGTCGACCGGCCTTTGGTGGTCATGGACCAGTGGATGTACCATTCCCGTCTCTACCGGGCCGCCAATTTCGTGAAATCCCAGGACAACCTCAACCTGATCCAGCTGTTTTCCTTCGGCTGCGGTCTGGATGCCGTCACCACCGACTGCGTCCGGGATATCCTGACCGGCAGCGGCAACATTTATACCGTATTAAAGATCGATGAGGTCAGCAACTTAGGCGCCGCCCGGATCCGAATCCGTTCCCTTCTGGCTGCCCTGCGGGACCGCACCGATCCGGTCAGCCAGAAACCCTATCAGTCCACCGCCTTCCGGCGGGTGGAGTTTACTCCGGAAATGCGCAAAGCCGGATATACGATCCTGGCTCCCCAGATGGCTCCGATCCAGTTTGACCTGATCAAGGAAGCCTTTGATTCCGAGGGATACAATTTCGTAATCCTGGAAAATGACAATACCCATTCCATCAACGCCGGCCTCAAATACGTCAACAACGACGCCTGCTATCCCTCCATTATCGTGGTAGGACAGATGATGGATGCCCTTCTGTCCGGCAAATATGACCTTGACAAAACCGCCCTTCTGATCACCCAGACCGGAGGCGGCTGCAGGGCCTCCAACTATATCGGATTCATCCGGCGGGCCCTCACAAACGCGGGGATGGGACATATCCCGGTCATCTCCTTCAGCCTCGGACTGGAGAAGAACTCCGGTTTCAAACTGTCTCTTCCGATCATTACCAAGGGAATGTACGCTTTGGTCATGGGCGACGTGCTGATGCGGGTCCTCTATGCCACCCGGCCCTATGAGGCGGTGAAGGGCGCAGCCGATCAGCTTTATGAAAAATGGTCCGGGAAATGCAAGGAAGAGCTGAACCGGCATGGATTCAACCGCCGGACAGCGAACCGGCTGATCCGGGAAATGGTAAAGGAATTCGACGAACTGGAACGGCTGGATGTCCGTAAGCCCCGGGTCGGCGTGGTGGGAGAGATCCTGGTGAAATTCTCTCCGGTGGCCAACCGGGACATCATAAGACTTCTGGAGCAGGAAGGCGCGGAAGGCGTCATGCCGGATCTGATGGATTTCCTGCTGTACTGTCTGCAGAACAATTATTTCAAAGTGGAGAATTACTCCGCCGGCTGGAGCAAATCCATGATCGCCACCCTGGGGATCCGCCTCATGGAATATCTGCGCAAGGAAGCCAATGCCGCTCTGCGCAGCAGCCGGCATTTTACACCGGCATCCGAGATCGGACACCTGGCCTCCATGGCTCAGGAATATGTCTCCAACGGAAACCAGAGCGGCGAGGGGTGGTTCCTGACCGGGGAAATGATGGAGCTGATCGAAGAAGGCGTGCCCAACATCGTATGCGTACAGCCCTTCGGCTGTCTCCCCAATCATGTCATGGGAAAGGGCGTCATCAAATCCATCCGGAACCGCCATCCGGAGGCCAACATTGTGGCCATCGACTACGATCCCGGCGCTTCGGAGGTCAACCAGCTGAACCGCATCAAGCTGATGCTCTCCACCGCCAAGGAAAATCTGAAATCGAAGTAACAACGGGATCCGGAAAGTGCGAAGGAAACACAAGAGGCTGCCGTGACAGGAATGTCACAGCAGCCTCTTTTATCAATCTGAATCGCCGGATTTCACCGGGGTCACCGAATCTGCCAGTCCACGGGAGTGGCGCCGTGGCTTTCCAGAAACTGGTTGCATCTGGAAAAATGCCGGCATCCGAAGAATCCGTTGTAGGCAGATAAGGGACTGGGATGGGGTGCCTCCAGGATCAAATGCCGGGGATTATTGAGGAGCTTTTTCTTCTCCCGGGCCGGCCTCCCCCACAGCATGAATACAATGGGGTGGTCCTGCTCATTCAGCACCCGGATAGCGGCGTCGGTGAACTCCTCCCAGCCCATCCCCCGGTGGGAATTGGCCTGGTGGGCCCTGACCGTCAGAACCGTATTGAGCAGCAGCACGCCCTGCTCCGCCCAATGGGTCAGGTTGCCGTGGGACGGAATCTCAAACCCGATATCGTCATGGAGTTCCTTGTAAATATTTACCAGGGAAGGCGGAATCTCCACCCCCTGATTCACGGAAAAGCACAGTCCGTGGGCCTGCCCGTCCCCATGATAGGGGTCCTGTCCCAGGATCACCACCTTCACTTCGGAAAGAGGCGTCAGATGAAAGGCGTTAAAAATATCCTTCCCGGGCGGGAAGATCCTCCGGGTCCTGTATTCTTCATTTACAAACTGATACAGCTTTTTGTAATAGGGCTTGGCATACTCTGTCTTTAAGGCCTGCTGCCAGTCGCCTGCGATCGGTGCCATCGTTCTCTCCCGTGTTTTTCAGATTTATCCGTCAGTTCCTGAACCTTTCCGCCCGGAATGAACTCTCCGGCGGACTCCAGTTCGATGTAGAAGGCTACGCCATCCGGTGTATTGTACACGCCGCATTCCTTATTCAGGGAATCGGCGATGGCCTTGACAATGGAAAGCCCCAGCCCGGACCCGCCGTACTCCCGGGTCCTGGCCTTATCCACTTTATAGAATTTATCCCAGAGCTTCGGAAGCTCCTCCTCCGGGATATTGCTTCCCGTATTGAACACCGTGACCCGGATATTCTCCGCCACCTTTTCCACCGTGATCTTGATGCACTTCTTCTCATCCATATGATTCAGCGCATTATTGAAATAATTCACCAGCACATCCTCGAAGAGGAATTCGTCCGACCACACATAGGCGATGTCCGTATTGTTGAAGGTAACATGGGCCTGCTTTTCCTCGATGATCACGGACATATTCTTCAGGAATCCATCGATCACTTCGATCACGTTGAACCGCTCCAGCGTCACGGCGCTCTTGCCCTGCTCCAGCTGGTTCAGGGTGGAGAGCTTCTTCACCATCAGATTCATTTTCTCTGCTTCATCGATGATGACGTCGCAGTAATAATCCCGATCCTCACTGCTGTCGAAGATGCCTTCCTTCAGGCCCTCCGCATAGCTGGAGATCAGAGCGATGGGGGTCTTCAGTTCATGGGAGACATCCGACATGTATTTCTTGCGGGCCTCCTCCATTTTCTCCTTGGCCTTCAGCTCGTTCTGCAGGTTCAGGTTGGAGGATTTCAGGGCCGAAATGCTCTTTTCCAGCTTCTGAGCCATTTCATAAACATTCTCCGACAGCACACCGATCTCGTCATTGCGCTTTCGCCGGGACTCATACCGGGTCTCAAATTCTCCCTCATTGACCTTGACCGTCACCTCTGCCAGCCGTTTCAGTGGTTCTGTGAAGGACTTGATCAGCAGCAGGATGATCACGGCGAAGATCAGGAAGATCATGGCGCAGACCGCCACATAGAAGCTCATGGATACATTGATGTTGTTCTGCAGGTTCATGTAGGAGGACCGGTAGATAAAGGAGGAGCCGTCGTACAGAAAGCCCCACATCTCAATATATTTGATCAGGTCGTCCTCTCCCCGGACCGTCTGTATGGTATAGCCGTCGCCGGTCTCCAGAACCGCGACGATATCCGAGATCCGGGAGAACACCAGATTGGTCAGCCGGCTGTAAAGAAAATCCGAGTTCCCGTAGGTAAAGGCCGGGATCCCGGAGGGGCTTACGATCAGCATGGAAAATCCGTTTTCCTCGCAGATCTGGGTCAGTTCGTTTTTATATTCCTGGGGAACCCGTCCGAAATAGCCTCCCTGGGCATCCTCCACATACAGCCGCCGGATCAGATTATAGGCGTTGCACATCTCCTCCCGGGTGACTTCGGTAAAATACCGGTTGGCAAAGATCGCGCAGAAAGAAAGCCCGATCCCGAAGGCCAGGATGATCAGAAGGATGATATACAGGGCGGTTTTCTTCCGGATGGAAAATCTCATTCGTCGACCTCGAACTTATATCCCATGCCCCAGATCGTCTTGATATATTCTCCGCACTCGCCCAGCTTGCTGCGGATCTTCTTGACATGGGTATCGATGGTCCGGGCATCTCCGAAATAATCGTAGTTCCAGACGCTGTTCAGGATCTTCTCCCGGGAAAGGGCGATGCCTTTGTTCTCCACAAAATAGCACAGCAGTTCAAATTCTTTGTAGCTGAGCTCCACGGTCTTGCCGTCCACGGTCACGATGTGGGAGGTCTTGTTGATCTCCAGCCTGCCGGCCTTGATGATGTCCACCTCGTCCAGTTTATAGGTCCTGTGCAGCAGGGCGTCGATCCGGGCCACCAGGATCTTGGGGCTGAAGGGTTTGGAAATGTAATCGTCGATCCCCAGGTCAAATCCCTGCAGCTCATCCGACTCCTCTCCCTTGGCGGTCAGCATAATGATCGGCACCTTGGAGAACTTGCGGATCTCCTTGCAGCACTCCCATCCGTCCATTTTGGGCATCATGACATCCAGGATGACCAGGTCGATATTCTTATTCTTGTATACGATATCGAGGGCCTCTTCTCCGTTGGAGGCTTCGATCACGATATACTGCTTTGCCACGAGGAAATCCCGGACGATCTTCCTCATTCTGGCTTCATCATCTACCACAAGTATTCTGAGACTATCCATATGCGTTCTGGCTCCTTGTTCAACAATTTGGTTATCATATCATCCGTTTGTGAAGAAAATATGTTCGATGAGGATTTTTATTCCGATGGCGATCAGCACGATCCCGCCGATGATCTCCGCCCGGGAACGAAATCTCCCGCCGAAGCGGTGGCCCGTAAAGACCCCGGCAAAGCAGATTCCGAAGGTGGTCACGCCGATCAGCAGCACCGCGCTCCACAGGCTCATGGTTCCGGAAGCGCTGTCCTGCAGCTTCATCCCCAGCATGGCGAAGGAGATTCCCACCGCCAGGGCATCAATGCTGGTGGCTATGGACAGAAGAAGCATCTCCCCCAGCCGGAAGCTATATAAGGGTTCCTCCTCTTCCGGCGGATGCTTCATTTCCCGGACCGCATCCAGGATCATTTTTCCGCCGATCAGCAGCAAAAGTCCGAAGGCGACCCAGTGGTCCACCGCTTCAATGTAATCCCGGAATCCAGATCCCAGGAGCCATCCGATGACCGGCATCAGGGCCTGAAAAAATCCGAAGAATCCGGCGATCGTAAAGGCATATCTTTTTTGAAACCGGTCCATGGCCAGCCCTTTGCACATGGATACCGCCAGGGCATCCATGGAAAGTCCCACGCCGATCAGAAACACTTCCAGAATACTCATGACTGCTGCACTTCCTGCAGATGGCTGATGTCCGTGGCCGCGGCCATGGAATAATAGGTATGGAATACCACCAGCCCCGGCTTTCCGGAGGCGGCCTTTTTCAGGTTCTTTTTCTGCGTATACTGCACTTCCACCTTGTCGCTTCCCGCGGAGGCGCTGTAATGGGCAGCCAGGGAGGCGGCCTCCTCATAGGTCCGGTCCGGCAGCTCCTGCCCCTCGGTCTTCACGATCACATGGCTTCCCGGGATATCCTTGGCATGGAACCACCAGTCATTCCCCGTGGCCAGTTTGAAGGTCAGGGAATCATTCTGGTAATTATTTTTCCCCACATAGATATGAAATCCGTCGCTGCTGAGATAATGCAGGGGCTGGGACCTGCGGGACCCTTTGCTGTCCTTCTGTCTGCGGTTTTTCTCCGTCCTTCCGGAGCCTGCCCCTCTGGATCCGGAGCCTGCCCCTCTGGAACCGGAGCCTGCCCCTCTGGATCCGCCGGCAGCGGATTCTTTTCCTTCATGTCCCGAACGGGCAAATTCCTGGAGCTCCTGCCGGATCTCCGCGATATCCTCAAGATTCCGGGCCAGATCCAGCGACATTTCCACAGATTCCAGATAATCGATGTCTTCCTTCGTCCTTACGATGATCTCCCGGAGAGCGTCCTCGGTCCGCTTCAGTTTGGCGTATTTTTTGAAATAGTTCTTCCCGTTCTCAACGGCGGAAAGGGTGGGATCCAGCGGGATCTTCAGCTCCTTTCCCGTGTAGAAATCCGTGGTTTCGAACACCGTCTCTCCCGGCGCTGCATTGTATCCGTAGGCCGTCAGCAGTTCCCCGTAGACCCGGTATTTCTCTTTCTTCTCCGTGTCCCGGATCTGCCGCTGCTGCAGATCGTATTTTTTGTAATTCTTGTTCAGGAGGCTGTGAAGACTCTGGCGCAGCCCCGCAGTCTTCTGACGCAGCAAAGTCACCGCCTGCTTCCGGGAATAAAACTCATGCAAAAGCCCTGAAATGCTTCCGCAGGGCCTGCTCTCATAGCCCGGCGCGTCATACATCCGGAAATGAAAGACTCCATATTGCACCGGTTCCTGATTTTGATAGATGATATTGGGACCTCCGGAAACATCCGGTCCGCCCGCATCGCGGATCTCCCGGGTCTCCTTCCCGCAGCCGATGTCCCCGGATTCCGCCGGGTCTTTGGTTCCCGCATCGCGGATCTCCTCCATCACCTCGCAGAATGCCCGGAAAATCCGGTCTTTTTCCTCCTCTGTGATGCTGGAGACCGGACGGTCGGAATCCACCTCTGCCCGGAAGAAGATCTCCTGGGCGATCTGGGGGCTGAAGCCCGCCACTGCGGTATAGAGGGCTTTGGCCGACGCAAGGCTCCCCTCCCGCTGCATCTGCCGGAACAGCAGTGTCCGGTCTGCGGTGAAGGGATTCAGATTTTCTTCGCTGAAGGGAATAAAATAGGTCCTTCCGGGAAGTACCTCCCGCACAGAGCTCATCAGCGCCGACACATGCCGGATGGAATCCAGGATCTTCTCTTCCTCCCGGAGAATGATGTTGCTATATTTCCCCATCAGTTCCACTGTCAGGATCTTCCGGCACAGATCTCCCATCTCATTGAAATGCTCGATCTCAAATTCCACGATCCGCTCCATGGAGGGCTGGGAGACCTGCAGAATATGCCCGTTTGTCAGATGTTTTCTGAGGAGCATACAAAAAGCAGGCGCCTTCAGCGGCGCATTCTTCGTCTCTTCCGTCAGATAGATCAGCGGCAGGGAGGGATTGACACTGATCAGAAGCCGCCGCTGATTCCCCTCTTTCTTAATGGTCAGCAGCAGCTCGTCCTTCTCCGTCTGGGCGATCTTCACGATCCTCCCGTCCTGTATTTCCCTCTTCAGTTCCTGCACCACTGCGTAAACGCAGCTTCCGTCAAACGCCATGGCTCTCTCCGTTTCTTTGATCGCTGTAATAGAATACATGGAAGGAGGGCTGTTTTCAAGGCTCTTTATTGCTTTTCCCTGTATTTTAGCATATAATCACGGGTGATCTGCTCCTGCACCGGCAGGCCATAGATGTTCCGGCAGGCAGATTGTTTCGATGACAGTTGAGAGGGGTCCTTATGAAATCATCACGACAGGAGAAGATCCTGGAATTAATATCCACCTACGAGATCAGCACGCAGGAAGAGCTGACCTTACGTCTGAACGAACTGGGCTATAAGACAACGCAGGCAACGGTGTCCCGGGATATCAAGGCCCTGAATCTCAGGAAGGTCCCCGGAAGCAAAGGCCAGAGATATTCTCCTGCGGATATGTCCGGCGGAGAAGACAAATATCTGCGGATCTTTGCCGACAGCCTGACGGGGATGGATCAGGCAGCAAACCTGGCTGTAATCCGGACATTTTCCGGCATGGCCATGGCGGCTGCGGCTGCTTTGGATGAACTGCACCTGGAAGAGATCGTCGGATCCATTGCCGGAGATGACACCATCATGTGCGCCTGCCGTTCGGAGGCGGATGCCGCCGCCCTGATAGCGAGGATCCGTCAGCTGATGAAGAAGATGAAATGAGGGATTTCCGGACATGCTGAAAAATGTGCACCTGAAAGACCTGGCGCTGATCAGGGAAGCGGATATTGATTTTGATCCTGGACTGAATATCCTGACAGGAGAAACGGGAGCCGGTAAGTCGATTATTATCGGCTCTATTAATATTGCTCTGGGAGACAAGGCCAGCAAGTCCTTTATCCGCAGCGGGGCCGACTTCGGTCTGGTGGAGCTTTTATTTACCTCCCGGGATGAACGGGTCCTTTCTCTTCTGGCTTCCAATGAGATCCCGGCGGAGGACGGTACCATCCTGATCTCCCGGAAACTGACCCCGGACGGCAGCACGACCCGGATCAACGGAACCTCTGTGACGCTGACCACCCTGCGGACTCTAACCTCCCTGATGGTGGATATCCACGGACAGCATGATCACCAGTCCCTGTTAAATCCCGCCAGACATCTGGAGATCGTGGATGAATTCGGCCGGGGGACGATCCTTCCGCTGAAAGACGCCTTTCACTCCTGTTATCAGGAATACAAGTCTCTCCGGAAAACCTACCAGAGTTTCAATCAGGACCCGGAAGAACTGAAGAAGGAAATGGCATTTCTGGAGTATGAGCTGAAGGAGATCGAGGAAGCCGCCTTGAAGCCCGGGGAGGATACCCTGCTGGAAGCGGAATACAAAAAGCTGTCCGGTGCTGAGCGGGTGACGCAGGGGCTCATGAAGCTGAAAAGCAGTCTGTTTGATGCGGCGGACTGCGCCGCAAACCGGATCTCCGACGGAATGAAGGAGCTGTCTTCCCTGACCGCTCTGGATCCGGACCTGAAAGTATTTTCGGATTATCTGATGGATCTCGATTCCATTTCCAGAGATTTCGGACACGAACTGTCCCATTATATTGACAGCAACGCATTTAACGAGGAACGCTATCAGGCGGTCCATCAGCGGCTGAATGAGATCAACCGTCTGAAAAGCAAATACGGTCAGGATCTTTCCCAGATCCAGGATTATTATGAGAAACAGGCAGCGCATCTTCGGGAACTGCAGGACTACTCTGCCCACAAAGCGGATCTCATAAAGCAGATGGAATCCGTCAGATCCCGTGTGAACCAGTTTGCTTCTCAGCTCTCTGATGAACGTAAAAAAGCTGCCTCTTCTCTGGAGCAGCAGATCATCCGGAATCTGCAGGATCTGAATTTTCTGGATGTCAGTTTTCAGATCCATTTTGAAAAGGCGGATAAGATCTATGAACACGGCTTTGACCGGGTAGAGTTTCTGATCTCCACCAACCCCGGCGAGCCTGTAAGACCGTTAATCAAGGTGGCCTCCGGCGGCGAACTGTCCCGGATCATGCTGGCCATCAAGTCCTCCACTGCCAGCTCCGATCAGATCGGCACCATGATCTTCGATGAGATTGATACCGGGATCAGCGGCCGTACTGCCCAGAAGGTGGCGGAAAAGCTCGGAACCCTGAGCCGGGAACATCAGCTGATCTGCATCACCCATCTTCCCCAGATCGCTGCCATGGCAGACACCCATTTCTCGATCGAAAAGTCCGTCCGGGACGGCAGCACCATTTCCGGCATCCGCAAACTGAACCGGCCGGATTCCATCATAGAACTTGCCCGCCTTCTGAGCGGAAGCGAGATCACCGAAAGCACCCTCCAGAATGCCGAAGAGATGAAACTCTCCGCCCGCCGCCTGAAGGACTCTGTGCGTTCCTGACGATCACCGCCTCTTCTTACGCGTGTCTCCCCTTCCTATGGACATGGTTTTCACCTTGCAAGTGCCGCATTTCCGCAATGCTGCATTTTTTCGGCAGCCGTTGTCTGGCGACGCCGAGGAATTTCATTCGGAAGGTAAATTCTGAAAAAGCTTATAAATTCCATATGCTACCTTCCGTTTTCCGGGCAAATCATCGAAAATCCGGAAGGTAAATTTGAAAAAAGCCTGTAAACTCCATACCAGGCCTTCCACCGTCCACGGAAGTGCACCTTGAGTCAAAGTGCCTGATTACGAGTCACAGAATGAGAACGATGTATTCTCTTTTTAAGGATTTTATACGATTGCGGATACAGGAGCAGATTTATGTATTCTAAAATCGAGAAAAATAAAAGATTACGGATACATTACAGGCAGAAGTATCTGCCACAGCGAATTCCGGATTTAAGAGCATGCAGATGCTTTTTTTCAGAAAATAGACATACAGGAATATGCGTAGTCCGAAGGCCTTTGGGTGATCAGCGAAATAATTGCCAATTACTATCCCTGCGCTGATCCGGAAAACAGGGATAGTAATTGGCATTTTTTCATATACAGTCCGAATTGAGAGGTAGAAGAGGCCCCGGATTGGACCAGATATGAAATTATTGGAAAATCATATCCCTGTTTCGATTTTGAAAACAGGGATAGAAAGTGACGATTTTTCAGAATATGGTCCAAAATGAAGGTCCTGAGAGAGCCTGAACTGGACTATATATGAAATTATTGGGAAATCCTATCCCTGTTTTCGCAAAAATGACAGGGATAGTAAATGACGATTATTTCCTGGATGGCCCAAATGGCAGGATGGAAGCAAGTATGGAGGAAGTCAACAGCGGCATGGACTTTACTGCACCTCCAAAAGCAGGGAAACACCCACCCAGGGTACAGAAGATCCCAATTTTTCGGCAAAATCCAGGGCTGTAAAGAGCGTCTACCGAAAATCTCACGCATTGCTGCAACTTTTCGGCAGCCGCAGTCAAAAAACTGCAAGCATTGCAAAATCTCACGGAAATCCATAAAAAAACGGAAGGTCAGATATGGAGAATTAAAGTTTTCTCCTATCAAACCTTCCGCCGACCTTCCGCGAAGTTACAGCAGATCATCCGCAAGCCGAAGGACCTCCATCCACATCCAGAAGGGATTATTTCTCCCTCTTTCTGAGGATCAGGTTCACAATGATGCCGAGAATCAGGGCAACTGCGATCTCTGTCAGAGTCACTTCCCCGATCTTAAGCACCATGCCGCCGATTCCGCAGATCAGGATCACGGAGGCTGTGAACAGATTCCGGTTATCATTGAGATCCACCGGCTGAAGCATCTTCAGGCCGGAGACTGCAATAAATCCGTACAGTGTAATGCAGACGCCGCCCATGACGCATCCGGGGATCGTGGAAAGGAAAGTCACGAAGGGCCCGATGAAGGATGCAATGATGGCAATGACCGCAGTGGCAAGGATCGTCACGATGGAAGCATTGCCGGTGATGGCCACGCAGCCGACGGATTCGCCGTAAGTGGTGTTCGGGCAGCCGCCGAAAATGGAACCGATAAAGGAACCTACACCATCGCCCAACAGGGTTCTGTGAAGACCCGGATCCTCCAGAAGTTCCTTCCCGATAATGCTGGAGAGATTCTTATGATCCGCAATATGCTCTGCAAATACCACGAAGGCCACCGGCACATAAGCCACCGCAAGCGTCAGGATGTAAGTTCCCGTCAGGCTTCCGAAGCCTTTAAATGCAGTCAGGAAGGTAAAATCCGGAACCCACTGCATGGAAGAAAACCTGGAGAAATCCACCAGCTGAAGAGCGGCGTTGCCGGAAGCATTTCCGATTAGAGTGAAAATAACAGCCACGATGTATCCGGCGCAAATACCGATAATAAACGGGATCAGCCGCATCATCTTCTTTCCGAATACGGAGCACAGGCACACAACCAGAAGCGTGATAAATGCACAGATCAGGCATGCCCAGGCATGAGAATCCATCACGTAGGCGCCCGCATCGGCATCAAAGACCCCGCCCATGGCGTCTGACACGGCATTGCCGGCCAGGGACAGTCCGATGATGGCAACCGTAGGTCCGATGACGACCGGAGGCATGAGATAATTGACCCATCTGACGCCGGCCACCTTCACGATGAGAGCGATGATCACATAGACAAGCGCTGCAAATGCGGCACCGATGATCAGTCCCAGATATCCCATTTCCATGCTGGTCGCTCCCGCAAATGCGGCAAACATCGATCCGATGAAGGCAAAGGAAGAGCCCAGGAAAACCGGGCTTCTGAACTTTGTAAAAAGTAAATATATAATTGTTCCGACGCCGGCTCCGAATAATGCAGCGCTCTGGCTCATGCCATTGCCAATAATGGAAGGAACAGCAATTGTGGCTGCCAGAATCGCCAAAAGCTGCTGAATGGCAAAAACAATGACTTTCCCAAAGGAAGGCCTGTCTTTCACATCATAGATCAGATTCATAGAATATACTCCCTTCTGTTATGCTTCCGTTTTTTCCAAGGAAGTATTCTACAACGTCCGGATATCGGATGTAAAGAACTTTTTATTTTAAATTTGATCCGCCAGGCGCTCCGCCGCATCCGTGATTGAGGGGTCAAATCCATAAGCCTGCATCAGCCGGATGGCATTGCGGGTTCTGGCAGGACCGGGCTTTAACAGATAGTCAAAAATCACGTCATTACCCTCCACAAATTCCTCGAAATGGTAGTTTTCCATGTCCTCCCCGAGCAGCTGCGTCAGCTCAATGTCATGGGTGGCCGCAAAGCACAGGACATTTCTTCCCGCCATACTTTTCAGGATCTGGCTGGAAGCGGCGATCCGTTCCTTCGTGTTGGTTCCCCGCAGCACCTCATCGATAAAGCACATCACAGGAAGTTCTCCCTGCCCGTCCCGGATCTCATCCAGAATCCGTTTCAGGGATTTGATCTCTACAATAAAATAGCTCTCATTTCCCAGAATATTGTCTGTCAGCGCCATGGAAGACATAACCTTATAAAATCCGGTCACAAACCGGTCCGCCAGACAGGTATCCAGACTCTGGGCCAGGATCTGGTTGATGGCCACCTGCTTCAGGAACGTGGATTTGCCGGAGGCATTGGAGCCGGTCAGAAGAATGGACCGGCAGGTCTTCAGATCATTTTTTACAATGGTGGGGGTCAGCGGGTGATACATGCCCGCGATCTCCAGCCTAAGGTTTCCGGCAAACTCCGGCCGGCACCAGGCGGGCAGGCTTTCCCGGAAGTCGCTGATGCACAGATCCGTTTCGATCTCCCCCAGGGTGCAGAACAGATGGTCGATGGTCTCTTCCTTCTGGACAGCCAGTTTCCGCATACTGTTAAACCGCATGATGTCCACATGAAACAGCATCCGCACATAATCCATGATCACATCCACCAAAGATCCCGACACACTGTTGGTCAGCAGCCAGGATCCCCGCTTCAGTCCCGCCAGCTCCTGTGTATCCGCCTCCAGTTCCTGTGTCAGGGGAGCAAATGCCCCCGTCCGCATTCCGGGGATCCGGCAGATCCTCGCGGCGGCCTGCAGCATTTTCACAATGTACTTGAAGCACATGAAATAGCCTTCGATGGAGGCTTTGTATCGGAAATACGTGGAAATATTGATCACAAACAGGAGCACCAGCGCAATGATCCCGATGACCGGCCGGACAAAGATCAGGATGATCGCCGCGATAAGCAGCAGCGACAGCAGGATATGAACCGCATTGCCGGAGGGTTTGATCTCATGGAACCGGAAAATATAATCATACAAAGAAAGTTTCTTCGTCTTTCCCAGATCCCGGAAGATTTTCTGAAGCTGTTTCTTCTCCGCTGGATCCGCAGAGACCTGTTCCGCCCTCAGGGACCGCTGCTTTAGTTTCTCCGGATCGCACAGCGAGGTCCGGAGCACCCGTTTCAGATACTCCTCTCCCACCGACGACCGGGCTGTATTGATCTTCCCGTAAACATGCTCCATGGACAGATCATTCCAGGTAATGTCGTCAATATAAAACGCCGCGCCGTTCCCCGCCGGGACACTGCCCGCTGCGCCGTTTCCGGCCAAGCTGTCCTTCGCTGCGCCGTTATCGCTTTTCAATCTTTCGTTATTCGTTCTCGCTGTCATTTTGTTTCAGTGATTTCGGGGCGTGTTCGGCGATCTTGCCGGCCCAGTTGCGGTTTTTCTCCTGCTTGATCTCTGCTTTGAGCTGTACCTTCCGGTTCTTGTAATCCGCTTTGTTCTGCACCAGCTCCGCCTTGCTCTGGGCAGCTGCCACCTTCTTCTCCGCCCGGTTTTGCAGCCGGTCCACCTTCTTCTCCGCTTTCTGCTGCACATGCTCCAGCTTGGCGGTTACCTGGGTCTCCCGGTGCTTCTCTTCCGCTTCCTGGATCTGCTGGGCAGTCCGGAAATAGAACTTCGTCTCCCGGTGTTCCTTCAGCCGTTTGATATTCTTCCGGTGCTGGAAGACCAAAAGAGCGGCGATCAGGAAGAACAGAATGTAACTGTCCGGCATCCAGGCCCTGTTCAGACGGAACCATCCGCCCTGGGTCAGGATCACAAACAGTATAAATTCCGCGCAGACCGTCGTCATGGATCCCAGTGACACATACTGGGTCGCGATCACGATCCCGAAGAAGATGGCGACCCCAACCACGATCATCTGCCAGTTTCCGAAACAGCACAGAAGCGCCGCCGTCGTAGCCATGCCCTTTCCGCCCTTAAAATGGAAATAGAACGGGAAATCATGGCCCAGCACACAGCCGAACCCCGTATAAAGGGCCAGCGCCGTCGGATCAATGTCATAATGAAGCCAGGTCAGAAAAATCAGCTTCGTCACCAGCACCGCGGCCACCAGCTTGGCACAGTCCCCCAGGAGGGTAATGATTCCGGCCTTGATTCCCATGACCCGGAACATATTGGTGGTGCCGGCGTTGCCGCTGCCCTTCTCCCGGATATTGACATTTTTGGATTTGGAGTAAATATGGGCGATCTGCAGCAGTCCGAACCCATAACCGATTACCAGGCAAACAAGACAAATGATTCTTTCCGTCATTTTTCCCCACGCTCCCTGACATAAAACTTGAGTGCAGTCCCCTCGAATCCGAAGGCCTCCCGGATCCGGTTCTCCAGATATCTCAGATAGGAGAAATGCATCAATTCCTTATCATTGACAAAAAACACAAAGGCCGGCGGGCGGACCCCCACCTGGGTCGCGTAGAACAGCTTCAGCCGCTTGCCCTTATCGGAGGGCGGCGGTGTCATGGCCAGCGCTTCGGTGATGATCTCATTGAGAACCCCGGTCTGGATCCGGCGGGTCTGGTTCTCCACGATCACATCGATCAGATCAAAGATCTTGTCCAGCCTCTGTCCGGTCTTCGCAGACACAAACAGCAGACGGGCATAGGACATGAAGGACAGGATCTGCCGCACCTTCTCGGTATACCGGTAAATGGTCTTGTCATCCTTCTGGATGGCATCCCATTTGTTGACGATGATGATCACGCCCTTTCCCCGCTCATGGGCAATCCCTGCGATCTTGGCGTCCTGCTCGGTGACCCCTTCCACCGCATCGATTACCATCAGCACCACGTCGCAGCGTTCCACCGCCGAAACGGCCCGGATAATGCTGTAGCGTTCCAGCTCCTCTTTGATCTTCGATTTGCGGCGCAGTCCCGCTGTATCGATAAATATATATTCCTTCTCATCATGACGGATCACGGTATCGATGGCGTCCCGGGTCGTTCCGGGAACATCGGATACGATCACCCTCTGTGCTCCGGCCAGAGCGTTGACGATGGAAGACTTGCCCGCATTGGGCTTGCCGATCACCGCCACCTTGGGCCTTAAATCCTCTTCCTCGTCTCCCTCCGAATGTTCAAAATGACCGGTCACCTCATCCAGAAGGTCTCCCAGCCCCTGTTTGCTGGCGGCGGAGATCGGAACCGGATCTCCCAGTCCCAGACTGTAGAATTCGTAGACATCCGCCTGCTGCTTCAGGAAATTGTCCACCTTGTTGACGCAGAGCACGATCTTCTTGTGGCTGCGCCGCAAAAGATCCGCCACCTTATCGTCCGCGTCCACAAGTCCCTGCCTCACGTCGGTCATAAAAATGATCACGTCCGCCGTCTCGATGGCGATCTGGGCCTGGTCCCGCATCTGGGACAGGATCACATCCGAAGAATCCGGTTCAATGCCGCCGGTATCGATCAGGGTAAACTCCTTGTCCAGCCAGTTTGCCTCGGCATAGATCCGGTCCCGGGTCACTCCGGGGGTATCCTTGATGATAGAAATATTGGCTCCCGCCAGTGTATTGAATAATGTGGATTTTCCGACATTAGGCCTTCCCACGATGGCCACGATCGGCTTGCTCATAGATTTGTCTTCCTCCTGTGATCAGTTTCTCCCCCAGGATCGCCCTCAGCAGCGACTCCCCGTCGGAAGGAACGATGGTTACTTTGATCTGAAGCTCCTGCTCCAGCATGGACACGGTGATATCATCCAGGAAATACTGCTCTCCCGCCCGCATCATGTTAATGGGGAGCAAAAGCTCCTCTCCCAGATCCTTGCCCTTCAGCTGCCGGATCAGATCGCACCCGCAGATCAGTCCGGAGACGGTGATCCGCTCCCCGAAAAAATCATTGCGGATCGGGAAAATCTGTACCCCGGGCCACTCATGTTCCCTGCCCGCTGCGCGGAAGGATGTCTGTCCCTGAAGCAGAAGATCCCGGATCGTCTCATGGGCCAGCATCCCCGTTGCGATGCTCAGCCTGCGAGCGTTATCCTTTCCGGCCGGCTGTGAATCCGCAGTCCGGTCCGTATGAGACTTCCTCCGCGGATCCGTCCGCAGTTCCTGCCCTGCCCCGGCCCCGCCAAAGGTCCTGGCCGCCAGAGCCTCCCGGAACTCCTCCCGGAGGAGCCGCAGCATGCCAACCCCGTTCTCCAGCTGCAGGTATCCGTCATAGCGTTCCGCCTCCGGAAGTTCTCTTCCGGCCAGCAGATACAGCTCATCACTGGCATGGATCACATGAAGCCCGCAGGTTCCGTAGAATTCCTTCTGAAACCGCTCCACCAGATCAATGACCCGGACCGCGTCCTCCCGCTCCAGCGGTTCCAGGGGATACAGTCCCTCCCGGTACCTGGTAAGTCCCACCGGAACGATGGATACGCTCTCCATCACCGGGGCGTACCGTCCCAGATCCCTGATGGTCCTTTCCAGTTCCTCCCCGTCATTGACCCCTTTGCAAAGGACGATCTGGCCGTTCATCCGGATCTCCGCTTCATACAGACGGTCCAGATACTTCAGCACCTCGCCGGCAAACCGATTGTGCAGCATCCGCTGTCTCAGCTCCGGATTGGTGGTATGGACGGAAATATTGATCGGCGACATATGATACCGGATGATCCGGTCGATGTCCCGGTCCTTCATATTGGTCAGGGTGATGTAATTACCCTGCAGGAAGGACAGCCGGGAATCATCATCCTTGAAATACAGCGTTTCCCGCATCCCCGGCGGCATCTGGTCGATAAAGCAGAAAATGCAGTTGTTGGAACATCTGCGGTACTGGTCCATCAGGCTGTTTTCGAAGACCAGCCCCATCTCCTCATCCTCATCCTTCTCGATGGGATACAGATCCACCTCGCCGTCCGGCCGCTCGATCTCCAGTTCCACATAGTCGTCGGCGATCAGGAATTCATAATCAAAGATGTCCCCGATCTCCTCCCCGTTGACCCGGAGAAGCTTTGATCCCGGCTCGATATTCAGTTCTTCTGCGATAGAATCCGCAAGGATCTTCGTGATGACCTGCATGAACTCTCTTTCAAAACTGCGTGAAATCTTCTATGGACAACACACGGGTCCGATATCCACAGACACCGAACCCGCTGCACTCATTCCGTCTCTTTTTTACTCGTCCCAGTTGTGATACACTTCCTGCACGTCATCATCGTCGTCCAGCATATCCAGGATCCGGTTCAGATCCTTGACCGCATCCTCATCAGTCAGAGCAATGTAATTCTGCGGAATCATGGAAACATTCGCGGATGCCATCGGGATCCCGGCCTGTTCCAGGGCTTCCCGGACGGTACTGAAATCATCCGGCGCCGTATAGACGGTATAGGCATCCTCTTCGTCCTCGAAGTCTTCCGCTCCCGCATCCAGAGCCATCATCATCAGCTCATCCGGATCGATCTCCGTCTCTTCCTTGTCGATGACGATCTCGCCCTTCTTATCAAACATATAGGACACACAGCCGGGGGTTCCGACATTGCCGCCGCCCTTGGAGAATGCATGCTTGACATTGGCTGCAGTACGGTTCTTGTTATCCGTCAGTGTCTCCACGATGATCGCGATGCCGCTGGGGCCGTATCCTTCGTAGGTGATCTGCTCGTAATTGACCGCGCCTTCCGCTCCGGCCGCCTTCTTGATGCCCCGCTCAATGGTGTCATTCGGCATATTGTTGGCCTTGGCCTTGGCGATCACATCCCGAAGCTTGGAGTTGTTGGACGGATCCGGTCCCCCCTCCTTGACAGCAATGGCGATCTCCTTGCCGATGATGGTAAACATCTTGCCCTTTGCCGCATCATTTTTCTCTTTTTTGTGTTTAATGTTGGCGAATTTAGAATGTCCTGACATAGTTACCTCTTTCACTCATTATTATTTTCCTTCTGCTCCGGGATCTCGATCCTGACCAGATCGATGGTCTTGTCTTTGACAGAAAGGATCTTGTATCTGATATTGCCGCTGACCACTTCGGTCCCTTCATCATTCTCCGGGATCCGGTCCAGCCGGGAGACCAGAAATCCGTTCAGGGTGTCATTTTCCTCATCCTCATAGGAAATTCCCAGTTCTTCCTCAATCTCCGAAAGCGGAGTCAGGCCCCGCACCTGATAGACCTGATCCGAGATCTTTGTAATGTTGTACTCTACTTCATCATGCTCATCAAAGATATTGCCGACGATCTCCTCCAGGATATCCTCCATGGCGATCAGGCCGGAGGTCTGTCCGTATTCATCCACCACGATCTCCATATGGGTCTTGCTGGACTGCATGTTCCTGAATACGGTATCGATCTTGGAGGTCTCCGGGATGAAGTGGGCCTTCTGCATAAGCCCTTCGATATCCTTGATCTGTCTGTCCCGGTTCGACGGATCCATGTAATATACGATCGCGTCCTTGATATGCAGAATACCTGTGATATTATCAATGTTTTCATGACATACCGGGAATCTCGAGTACTGCTCCCTGGTAATGAAATCCATGGCTTCCTGCAATGTCCAGGTGCTTTCCACCGCCCGGATATTCTTTCTGTGGGTCATGATCTCCGATGCGGAGGTCTCATCCAGATCAAAGATGTTGCTGATCATCTCCGCTTCACTTTCCTTGATCAGGCCCTGATCCTGGCTTTCTTCCAGCATGGATACAATTTCTTCCTCTACCTGGGTGCCCTTCTTTGACTTAAACAGTCTCGAAAAAAATCCCGCTCGACTGCCATCTTCCATATGAAAAAATTTTCTCCTTTTTCAGCATTAGTAGTCTGCATGATATGCAGACCCTTTGTATCATATCAGACTCCGGGGTATTTCGCAACGAAAAGATCAGTGATAGATCCTCGGGACCCGTTTGGAGATGCCGCAGACAAATTCATAGTTGAAGGAACCGGAAAGCTCCGAGATCTCCTCCGCGGTGATCTCAAGGTCTCCCTGACGCCCCACCAGAACGACCTCATCGCCCTGACGCACCGGGCTGCCGGGTCCTTCGGAGGGCTCCGTCACATCCACCATCAGCTGGTCCATACAGATCCGCCCCACCACCGGGTAGCAGCTTCCGCCGATCAGCACATATCCTTTGTTTGAAAGGCTCCGGCTGTATCCGTCCGCATAACCCGCGGGGATGGTGGCAAGGATCCTCTCTCCCGGCGCGTGCCAGGTGCTTCCGTATCCCACCGGGGTTCCCTCCGGGATCTTCTTGACCATGATGACATGACTTTTCAGGGACAGGGCCGGATCCAGCGGGATCTGATGGACAAACCGGGAGGGATACAGGCCGTACATGGAAATCCCCAACCGCACCATGTT
The DNA here is from genome assembly GCA_017459985.1 of Parasporobacterium sp. Taxonomy (GTDB): domain Bacteria; phylum Bacillota; class Clostridia; order Lachnospirales; family Lachnospiraceae; genus RGIG5612. The sequence goes on along the minus strand of JAFUBX010000006.1, from coordinate 106,959 downwards.
CAGGGCTGCTGCCGGGATCTGTGTGGCCGCCGCGCTGTTGGCGCAGTGCTGCACGGGAATCTCGATTCCCCGTTCCTTCAGCATGGACAAAAACTGCTGAAAAAGCTCCAGCTGGCCAAGGGCATTGTCCGGGGTCTCGTCATCCGCATTGGCAAAATGCGTGAAGATCCCTTCGATCTCAATACCGGGAAGATCCGCGATCTTCTTCACGGTATCGGCGGCTTCTTCATTAACAAAGAATCCGATCCGGCTCATTCCGGTATCCACCTTGATATGAACCGGGGCTTTCTGCCCCTGCCCCGCCTTCAGGGCTTCCCGGGAGATCTGCTGTGCGGTCTCCGGATCATACACGGTCATGCGGATACCGTTCTGAATAGCCTGGGCTGTCATGGAGGGATGCACATATCCCAGGACCAGCACCGGCTTGATCACCTCATGTGCCCTGAGATCCAGCCCTTCGTCAATGGTGGCCACCGCATAATAATTCACCAGGTCCTCCACTGCCCTGGCGACAGGCGCGGCGCCGTGGCCGTAACCGTCCGCCTTGATCACGGCGCAGGTCATGACCTGGTCCGGGAGATTGTTCTGTATTTTGATAATATTAGAGCGGATGGCTCCAAGATCCACATCCGCCCATAATCTGTAATATCTGTTATCGGTCATTTTGTTCTTACTTTGCATTGCATATTCTGTAGGACAGCTCCAAAAGGGAGTCCAAAAGATGCACGTCCTTTACGATGGCATCATCCGGCAGCTGCAGATCGATGTTGGTAAAATTCCAGAAATACCGGATCCCTGCATCATACAGGAGAGTCGACATCTCTCTGGCCTTGTCCATGGGGATCGTCAGCGCGGCAATGTCGATCTCATGGCTGCGCACGTAATCATCCACCTCATTGATCGGCCGGATCCCGATGCCGTTCACACTCTTTCCGCACAGTGCCTCATCCACGTCGAACAGACTGCAGAAATTGAATCCGTGCTGGGAGAACCCATTGTACTTCACAAGCGCTCTCCCCAGGTTGCCGGCGCCCAGAACGATGATGTTGTGGGCCTGCTCGACCCCCAGGATGTTGCCGATCTCCTTATAGAGGCTTTTGACGTTGTAGCCATAGCCCTGCTGTCCAAATCCGCCAAAATGATTCAGGTCCTGCCTGATCTGTGATGCAGTAGCCTTCATAAGCCGGCTAAGTTCTTCAGAGGAGATCCTTTCCACTCCCTGGTCGATTAATTCCCGCAGATATCTGTAATATCTTGGCAATCTGGATATAACTGCTTTGGAAATTTGATTTTTCATACTGCTATTATAATTCTTTCACTGATCAAGTCAAATGCTTTTTGTAGAATATTTAACAGTCTTTTTTACAAATTATTTTTTGACTATCTACACTTAAAATGATAGTATTAATTCGCTGTTTTGAACGCACCCGGGGATCCCCGGGATCAATGCATCCGGAGGCCTGCTTTTAAGGCCCTCCCCCATATCAGGAGAATTATATGATCAGTGTAAATAATGTCACCCTTCGGTTTGGTAAAAAAGCCTTATTCGAAGATGTTAATATCAAGTTTGTGGAAGGCGAATGCTATGGCCTCATCGGAGCCAACGGCGCCGGCAAATCCACATTTCTGAAGATCCTCACCGGCCAGATCGAGCCCTCCAAGGGCGATGTGACCATTACTAAAGGGCAGCGTCTGTCCTTCCTGGAGCAGGATCATTTCAAATACGACGACCTCACCGCCATGGAGACCGTCATTCAGGGCAACGCCCGTCTGTACGAGATCATGAAGGAAAAGGACGCCATCTATTCCAAGGAGGATTTCACCGAGGAAGACGGCATCCGGGCCAGTGAACTGGAAACGGAATTTGCCGAGATGGACGGCTGGGAGGCGGAAAGCAGCGCCGCCACATTACTGAACGGCTTGGGCGTGGAAACGGAGAATCATGAGGTTCTGATGAAGGACCTTCCCGGTCCGCTGAAGGTCAAGGTACTGCTTGCCAGAGCTCTGTTCGGCAATCCGGATATTCTGCTTCTGGATGAGCCCACCAACCACCTGGACATGGATGCCATCGCCTGGCTGGAGGAATTCCTCATTAATTTCGACAATACGGTGATCGTGGTTTCCCACGACCGTTATTTTCTCAATAAGGTCTGCACCCAGATCGCGGATATCGACTACGCCAAGATCCAGCTTTATGCCGGAAACTATGATTTCTGGGTGGAGTCCTCTGCCCTGATCATCAAACAGATGAAGGAGGCCAACAAGAAGAAAGAAGAAAAGATCAAAGAACTGCAGGAATTCATCCAGAAGTTCTCCGCCAATGCATCCAAGGCCAAGCAGGCCACTTCAAGGAAGCGTGCCCTGGAGAAGATCGAGCTGGATGAGATCCGTCCTTCCAGCCGCAAATACCCCTTCATCGATTTCCGCCCGGATCGCACCATCGGCAATGAGGTCCTGCAGGTGGAGGGCCTATCCAAGACCATCGACGGGGTCAAGGTTCTGGACAACATCACCTTTACTCTGGGACATGACGACAAGGTTGCCTTTGTCGGTTCCAACGAACTGGCCAAGACCACATTATTCCAGATCCTGATGGATGAGATGAAGCCGGACTCCGGCACCTTCAAATGGGGCGTCACCACGTCCCGGGCGTATTTCCCCAGGGATTATTCCCAGGAGTTTGACTCTGACCTGACGATCGCCGACTGGCTGACCGGATATTCCCAGATCAAGGACGCCACCTATGTCCGCGGATTCCTGGGCCGGATGCTGTTTGCCGGCGATGACGGCGTCAAGAAGCTCCGGGTCCTTTCCGGAGGCGAGAAGGTACGGTGCCTTCTGTCCAAGATGATGATCTCCGGCGCGAATGTTCTGATCTTCGACGAGCCCACCAACCATCTGGATATGGAATCCATCACAGCCCTCAACAACGGTTTGATAAAATTCCCCGGTGTGGAGCTGTTCGCCTGCAGGGATCATCAGTTTGTGCAGACAACTGCCAACCGCATCATGGAGATCGTGGACGGCAAACTGATCGACAAGATCACCACCTACGATGAATATCTGGCATCCGATATTTCCGCCAGAAAGCGTTCTGTTTATACAGTTTCTGTTTCTGACGAGGACTGACCATGGGTTTCATCGATCTGCATGTACATTCCAATCTGTCGGACGGATCCTGCTCTCCTGCCGAGCTGGTACAGCTGGCTCTGGAGAAGGGGCTGTCCGCCTTTGCCCTGACCGATCACGACAGTGTTGCCGGAATTGCCCCGGCCATCAGCGCTGCCCGCAATTATCCTCTGGAGGTCATTCCCGGCATCGAGATCACTTCCTCTTTCGGACGGCAGGAGATTCATATTCTGGGGTATTACATCGATTATGAGAATCCGCGTCTTCTGGAGATGAACCGGCAGATCAGCCAGATCCGGGATGACCGCAATATCAAGATCTGCGCGCAGCTAAGGTCCTACGGGGTGGACATCAATTATGAGGACTTCCGCAGTACCGCGGGCTGCAGGATGATCACACGGAGACATTTTGCCGCCTATCTGGTGGCAGGCGGGTACGCATCCGATCTCAGGGACGCATTTGAGAAATATCTGATCAAGGGCCGTCCCTGCTACATTCCCATGCGGAAACTGAGCACCGAAGCCGCGGTCCGGCTGATCCTGGCCTCCGGCGGCGTTCCTGTGGTTGCCCATCCGGTGCTGCTGCATCTGACGGAGGAAGGATATCTGAAGTTCTTCACGCTTATGAAATCCTTCGGCGTCCGGGGCATCGAGGCGATCTACTCCTCCAATACGGCAGAGGACGAACAGCGGTTCCGTTCCCTTGCGAAGGAGCTGGGGATGTTCATCACCGGCGGCTCAGATTTTCACGGCGTCTTAAAGCCCGGCGTCGACATCGGCACCGGCCGAGGCAACCTCATGATCCCCCAGAGCCTCCTGGACAACATCCGCTGATGCCGCTTTGAATGTTCAGAGAATGCGGGGAACCCGGGTGCCGGGTTTTCGGATTTCGGGGTTCCGGAATTTCGGACTTCGGGGTTCCTGGTTTCTGAAACAGCCGGATACCGGAGAATCCTGCGTTCCATTATTCCAAGTCCTACTATATAAAGGATATCATCATGTCAGATCTGTCTAAAAATACAATTTTATATATGCCGGACACGGATCACATCAATGGGGTGATCCAGGTGATTCACGGTATGGCGGAATATCAGGGGCGCTACCGTCACTTTGCCCAGTTTCTGAATGCCAACGGCTATGCGGTGATCACCAGTGACCTCCGCGGACACGGCAATCATATTGCCAGAGATGTGGAACTTGGATACTTCGGAGACAATGCCATCTCCCGCCTGATCGGAGAGATTCATGATATCACAGCTTATGCCCGGACCACGTTTCCGAAAAAGCCTTATATTCTCTTCGGCCACGGCATCGGGGCTCTGCTCGCCTGTATTTATGCGAAGAAATATGACAACTTCATCGACGGACTGCTGCTTTCCGGCATGCCTGCAGACCGGCGTTCCCGGATTGCGGGGAGTCTGCTGGTGCTTCTGTTCACCCTTATGAAGGGGGAATACCACCGCTCTTCCCTGATCCATTCTCTGATCATGGGCAATTATTATCATGCCTTCAGCAAAGAGGGTTCCCAGTTCGCATGGCTCTCGGAGGATTCCGACAAGGTTGAAAAATACGAGAACAATCCGAAATGCGGATATATTTATACTCTGAACGGATATAAAACGATCCTGGATCTGATGGACCGGACCTATACCAGCGGCAGCTGGATCCGCAAGAATCCGGAACTTCCCGTCCGGCTGTTTTGGGGAGAATCCGATTCCTGCATTTCCGGAAAGAATGATGCGGAAAATGTCCTCCGGCTGTTTATAGAGAATGGCTATGAGGATGTGGATCAGATCCTTTTCCCCGGACAGCGCCATGAACTTTTTCAGGATGCGGGCAGCCCGGAGGTCTTCGAAGAGGCTCTGAAGCAGATCCATCTCATCGCAGAAATGAAGGGACAGGAGATCCAGATCCCTGCCCATCGTTCCAAACATATTATTCTGGAGGATTTTGTCGATCCTGAGGTGGATCGGCCTCTGATCAAAGATGACAAGATCAGCCTGGACGAACTGATCAGTGCCCACTCTTCCCAGGAGGGAGAGGATGCAGCCTCGACCCGTCCGAAGGTTGAGATGATTGATTTTGAAGAGATTGAGCAGATGCTGAACGAAACCATCGTCACTGAGGATCCCGTTCCTTCAGCCGGTTCTCTCTTCCATACGATCCCTACGCCTGCGGATCCCCTGACCCGGATGCCGGAACCTTCCGTTCCGGAGGAACCGGAAGAATCCGGAACCATTGTCATGCCGGCCCATGAACCGGGGCTTAAACCGGAACTTGAGCCTGCTTCGGACTCTGCGCCGGAGCCTGCTTCGGACTCTGCGCCGGAGCCTGCAGCCGAAGTATCACAGGCCGTCTCTGCGAATCCGGCCTTAGACACTGTATTATCGAACCTTTCTTCCGAAGCATTCCAGCGCTCTGCGGCAGACTCTCCGAAGATCCCCAACGTTTTCGGAGCCGGAGACTCCAGAAACAGATCCGACCACACATTATCCGCAAAGGAGGCCCTCGCTTCGGATGGTCTCGCTGCCTTTCCGAACGGGCGACGGCCTTTGGACGACTTCGACGGATTCAAAATTGATCCCAACATTATGGATGGCCTGTAAACCAGGTCATCTTTTCATTTTTCCGCAATGCTGCATTTTTTCGTCACCTCTTGTCGAAAATCTCACGCATTGCTGCATTTTTTCGGCAAGCGAACCGTCCGGAGGCTGATTTTGCCGAAAATCTCACGCAATGCTGCATTTTTTCGGCAAAATCAGGATTAATGAACAGGCTCTGCCGAAAATCTCACGCATTGCTGCATTTTTTCGGCAGCCGCTGTCAAAAATGTCAAGCATTGCGGTAACCGGGCTCCAACATTGCGGAGATTTGGCGTGGGTAACCGAAGGCTCCGGCATACGGTAACCGAAGGCTCCGACATACGATAACCCAGGTTCCCGGATCGCCGGTAACTCTACGAAGAACATAAAAAAAGACCGCCACAGTGTGACGGCCTTCTGTATGATCTCTGTAATGGTCCGGAACTTCATGAAATACACTTGCGGCTCCGGATGATCCTGAACTTCCGGGAATTTTATTCGAAGACTGCGGTATACTGGATCGAAGAGACCTTGTCTCCATCGATGATCACGGTAAGCTGTGCATCTCCATCCGTCATGATGTAAGCATTGACGCCATTGAAGCTGTCAGCTCCGTAGACTTCTTCCACTTTGTCCTTGGAATCGCCGATAGAAATACCGTCGAATGTGCTCACCGTATCATCCAGCAGGGTGATGGAATTGACTCTGTCCCTGTCGCCGTCCGGATAAGTGGTCATAATAAAGCTGGTATAGGTGTAATTCTTGTCCAGACCGTCAAATGCGCAGCTGGTCTCTTCCGTATAGCTCTTTGCATCGCCCAGCGCTTCACAGATTGCGGCGGCTTCAGCCTTCAGGGCGATATTGGTTCCCTTGTAAACGAATGTATATCTGTCTGCTGCCGGTGCTTCTGTCTGAGCATCTGCGGCCAGTGCGCCGGTTTCATCCGCTTTTGCGGCATCGGCATTGGCTGCTGCCGTAGTCTGCTGATCTGCGGTTGTTGCCGCTGTATTGCCGGAGTTTCCGGATCCGCAGGCCGTCAGTACCCCTGCAGCCATGACCACTGCGATCATTAAGCAAATTATTTTCTTCATAATAAAAATCTCCTTTGAAATTCAATCTCTATCGATGCGTTCCGCCGCAGGCAGCGATATCTGCTACAGACAACCCTGTCAGTGTTCCGCCACAGGCCGCCGCATGCCCTTTCCCGCCGGGACGCAAGCATTATTCTACAACGGCTTGCAGCTCTTTTTCAAGAGTTTCTTTCCGGTTCATATAAGTTTCACATTTCTGGGTCCAGCGGGGAACGACCCGGGCGTCGGTCCGATGGTCCTCCACCCCAAGTTCCTCTGAAAGGATCCGTCCGAAATACCGGGAGAGCTTCTCTGCTCCATAAACATTCAGGTGCAGGCCCTGATCATAGGTGTCCGTATTCCAGTCGATCCCGATCTCATCGATCCGGTCCAGGAAATTGATGTACAGCAGATCATGCTCCTTCGCGTAATCCACCATCTGCTGATCCCATTCATCATACCAGATCGGAGACAGGGTCGGCGCCTTGATCAGCACCAGCTGCGTGCCGTGCTCTTTGCAGAGTTCCACCATCTTATCCAGATAATAATAGGAATTCTCCCCGAACTGATAGTTCACCAGAGGGATCACCGGATAATCATCTCCCACCGGATTGACCTTCACCTGCATCAGATAACCGTTGTCCGTCACCTTATCCCGTTGGAACAGATACCGGAAATCTTCACCGGAGATCTCGGACCAGCGGTCATGATATCTCAGGATGGGGAACAGATAGGACCAGATCCCGTCCTTTTCCCTTTCTTCCTGGGTCATGGATGCGTAGATGGAACTGACCTTGGAAGAGGACCATTTCATCCCGTCCAGCGTCATCCGGTTGTATGCCTCTCTCTGGGAGGAAGCCCCGGTGCTCTGGGGGGTATCGTATTTCATTTCCAGCACATTGAAGACCATGATCTTCGGGGTCTCGTACCGGAATGTCTCTTCCATCAGATAATAGGACTGCCAGATCAGCTGCTGAGCAGATCCCCGGATATAAGAGGTGATACCGTAATCTTCCCACAGTGTGATCGGAGAGAAATTCTCATAGACCTCGCAGTCGCTGATGAAGATCACATCGTTTCCGCCAGCATTCTCATAGTACTCCTGAATCATGGCGCCTTCCGGGATTTCCGACATAAATTTGGGCATCAGAAGCCCCTGCACCAGCCAGAGAAGCCCTGCAGCCACAATCACCGTTATGAGAATGATTCCGATCAGTTTCTTTTTCATATTCTTACTAAAGAAGAACCCTGCGGCCTCCCGGAGGAAAAGCCCCTGCGCTTCTTACGATTTATCATCAGAACTGGTTATAAATAAAATTGCTTGCATCGTATCCGATTCCGTAGCTTCCGAACAGGATCACCGCCAGAAGCAGAAGGAAAATCAGCAGATACCGCACCATCCACGGGATCTTCTGAAGCTTCACCCGGAAGCTGACATCGTCCCGGCTGAAGAAGCTTACCAGGAACATAAGGACAATCCCTGCAATCAGGATCACATAATCCACGGCGTTCAGTCCCAGGTTCATCAGCGTTCCGTCCCACAGGACATGGAAATTGAACTGCCAGGCCAGAGATCCCATGCGCCGGAAATAATCCCCCACATCATTGAACAGGTCCGAAGCACGGATCAGATTCATCAGCACAAACATCCGGAGGATCTGGAATACATTATATCCTCTTGTGTTGGACCAGGAATATTTCTGATGGAACTTCTCGTACAGCGGATTCAGCTCCTCGGAGATCACGATCACGAAGCAGTTCATGAGTCCCCATACGATGAAATGCAGATTGAATCCATGCCATACGCCGGTTCCCAGCCAGGTCAGCAAAGAGCCGATATAGACCGGGATCCGCATCCCGAATTTGCCCAGGCTTTTACGGGTCTTCAGGGCAAGCTTCAGCATCGGCCCGGACACCGTGATCGGATAGAAGATATAGCTCTTCATCCACTCATTCAGGGAAATGTGCCATCTGCGCCAGTACTCCGCGATATTCTTGGAGAAATACGGCCGGATGAAGTTCTCCGGCATAATGACGCCCAGGGTCTCGCCTACGCCGATGGCAATGTCGATTCCGCCGGTGAAATCCCCGTAGATCTGAACTGCATAAAAGACTGTCAGCAGGAAAAAGGAAACACCGGTATACTCTGTCCCCTTCAGGGTCCCGATGGCAACCGCAATCCGGTCGGCGATCACCAGCTTCTTGAAAAATCCCCACAGCATCCGCTGCAGACCGAAGGCCACCTGGCGGCGGTCAAAGGGATGGGGAGCAAACAAGGATTCCTTCAGCTGCTCCCATTTGCTGATCGGGCCCTGCACCAGCTGCGGGAAGAAGGACACGAACAGGGCAACCTTGAAGAAGTTGTTCTCCGCCTCCGCCTTTCCCCGGTACACATCGATCACATATCCCATGGACTGGAACATGTAGAAGGAAATGCCGAAGGGGAGCCCCACCGAAAGGAAGCTGATGACCCCGGAATCTGTCATGGAATGCAGAGGATCCACCAGGCAGGCTTTGCAGAAAAACAGGATCCCGAAGTTGACGACAATGGTCAGGATGAACCAGAGCCGGTTCCGGGACTTGACCTGCTTCTTGTAAGCCTTCTTGTCCTCCTTCGACAGTTCGGCTTTGTGTTCCTTCAGGTACTCATTCTGGGCCTTGATCCGTCCGTCCATATAGCGGGTGACCAGATAGGTCGTGATCGTGGTAAATAAAATAAAGCCCAGATATTTCAGTCCCGCGAACAGATAGAACGCATAGCTGGCAACAAGAAGTACTATCCACTGTATCTTTTTCGGCAGTGCATAGTACAGGATGATCAGTATTCCAAAAAATACCAGAAAATTTATCGAGGTAAACGACATTCTTTACTCTTCGTCCAGTCTCTGGATCAGCTCCCAGATCGCTTCTGCGGAATTGAAGTTCTCAGGGATCAGTTCTTCTGCCGGGATGGCAACATCAAATTCCGCATTGATCTCCGCAACGAGAGTCACAATATCAAAGGAGTCAAAGATCTTTGCATCGATCAGATCGTCGGCAAGTTCAAAATCTACTTCCGGATGTAATCCTTCAAGAATCTCTAATAATTGTTCCATTTATTTTCCCTCATTATACATATTTTTCAGACTGACTCTGTCGATCTTGCCGTTCGCGGTATAGGGCATGCTCTCCAGCTGTGTGATCACATTCGGGAACATATACCGGGGAAGCTTCTCCTTGGTAAATTCCGCCACTTCCGCTCTGGTTGCATCGCCGACATAGTATAACACGATTTTCTTCTTAATGTCATCAAATAAACAGCAATTTGTCCGGATCCCTTTATGCATATTTACGACAACCTCTATCTCGCCCAGCTCGATCCTGTGTCCCATATGCTTAATCTGGTAATCCTTGCGGGAAACGTAACACAGTTCCCCCCGGTCATTGTACTTCCCGAGATCGCCGGTCCGGTAGATCGTCTCGGGGTACATCGGATTCAGCGGGTTCTGCACAAAGCTCTCCCTGGTTTTCTCCGGATTGTTGTAATACCCCAGAGTCAGGCAGGTGCCCCTGACGCAGATCTCTCCGACCTCACCCGTTTCAGCCGGCGTGTTGTCCTCCTTCAGAAGCAGAATGGAGGTATTGTGGAAGGGACGTCCCACCGGCAGCGTCTCATCCAATGCAAACTCCCGGTCCACCTTGTAATAGCAGCAGACTCCCGTGGTTTCCGTGGGGCCGTACAGATTGACATACAAAGCATCCGGAAGCGCTTCCTTCCAGGCATTCAGCTGCTTGATCGGGAAGACCTCCCCGACGAAAACGACCCGCTTGACATATTCCGGCTTCACCTTATCAAAGGTCTTGAAGGAGGATACGATGGTCAGCGCCGAAGCTGCCCAGCAGATGGTGTTGATCCGGTGCTCATTCAGAAACTCCACCAGCTTGATGGGGAACATGAACAGGGACTTCGGAATGATCCAGGTGGTGGCGCCGAACTTCAGGGTGGGAATGACCTCCTTTAAAGCCGCGTCGAAATAAAACGGCGCCTGATTGCCGAACACCGTATCCCGGTCAAATCCCAGCACCTCCGACAGATTCTCGATATAATCGATGACAGAACGGTGGCAGGCCAGCACGCCTTTGGGCACTCCGGTGGAGCCGGAGGTGAACACGGCATATACAGGATCCGTATCCGTCTGCTGATCCCGGATCTTCGCAAGACACGCTGCATCTTCTTCCTCCGCAATCGCCTCCTGATACAGCCAGACATCTCCTTCATATCCGTAATCCCGGATCATCGGTGCGGTGGTCTCATCACAGATCACCGCCTCCGCCTCCACGGTCTGTATGATCAGTTCAATGCGGTGGCGGGGCATTTCCTCATCCAGGGCCACATAAAAACATCCGGCATAGATCACGCCGAAATAGGCAGCCAGCGCCTGCGGGGTCTTCTTCATAAAGACGACCACCGGTTTCTTATAAAATCCTTTGTTTGCAAGAAAGGAACCGATGCGGCGGCTGTGGCAGGAGACCTGCCGGAAGGTCAGGGTACTCTCCTCACCGCAGAAGGCGGCCTTGTCCGGCACCTCCGTTACGGTCTGTTCCAGATATTCCAGTAAATTTGTGATCTGCATATATCGTTCCTCGATCAGGTTGAAATCAGTTCTTTATACTCTTCCTTTAATACCGAGCCGCAGGACAGGAGGGACTGCTGCGCCAGCACTTCCATGGCGTCGATAAACCCGGGACCCACGTCATTGTCTCTCTTCACCAGGGACAGTTCCGTGCAGCCCAGGATAATGGCCTGGGCGCCGCCCGCCTTCAGCTCGTCTCCGACCCGGTGAAACCGGTCCATCTCCGCGGGTTTGTTGGCCTTGACGTTCTGATAGATGATGTGCATGACATCCTTCTGCCGCTCCGGGGAGGGGCAGACGATCTCCATCCCGTTCTCCTCCAGCTCCTGCCGGAACAATCCGGCGTTCATGGTTCCGTCCGTGGCCATAACGCCCACCCGGCGGATCCCCCGCTCCTTTAAATATCCCACGGTTGCCTTGATGATATTCACAAAGGGCTTGTGCAGCGACCGTTCCAGCTCCTCCTGAAAATAATGGGCCGTGCAGCACGGCATTGCCAGAAACTCCACGCCCTGCTCTTCCAGTTTCTCCGCAATATCCAGGATCACGGGGAGCGGACTCGATTTGGAATGATCCAGGATATAGGAAGTCCGGTCGGGGATCGATGGAATATTATATATGATCATGTCCAGGTGATCCTGGTCTGTGGCCGCATCTGTCATTTTGATCACCAGTTCCATAAAAAAGGAAGTGGCGATGGGCCCCATGCCTCCGATCACACCCAGTACCTTTTTGCCGTTAACCATGCAGTTCTCCTTCTCAAGAGTTTTACGGAAACCAAGCCTTTGTTTCCGGATCAGGCGTCTTACCCGTCATCAGCTCCAGTCATACACGCCGTACGCTGCCGAGATATCCTCCGGCACCGGCATGCTGTTGTAGGGAGTCTCCGGATAGTCGGATTTGATATGGTAATGGGTCCCGCCGTGCTGGGCGGAGATCTCGTCCAGACGGACATCGCTGATCATGCACATGTTGGGGATGTACCCCCACTCCGTCCAGTTTGTGGCATCCACATGATACCAGTTAACGCCGTCCAGAGTCACCATATTCCAGAAATGCCGGGTGTAGGTTTCATCGGTCTGGATCGGGATATTGGTGATCCCTGCCCTGTCCAGAAGCAGACGGACCGCGGAGTAACTGCCATAGCAGTCTCCCCGGTATTCATTCAGCATCTTATATCCCTCCCGGATGTAATTCCGGGTGTAATCTGTCAATACGTAGGGAATATCACGTACGTAGAAATACACAGCCCAGATCTTGTGCAGATCATCCATGCCTTCATAGGTGATCTGGGCGAGAATCTTATCGCACAGCTCATTGGCCTTCATGAGATAATACTCATCCGTATCCGGCTCCAGCACATGGATATGCACGGTTTTGGAGGACTCATTTCCCACACTGTCCCGGGCAGTATAGATGACATCATAGTCGCCCACCTTGGTAACGTCCACCTGGCTGTTGTCGATCTCCAGCTCGCATTCCTCGTCATAATCATCTTCAACGCTCACGAAGCTCTTGTAGGAAATGGCGTCGTTCCAGAACACATAAACATCGTCATCCGCATAGATCACAGGGGCGGATGTATCATGATAGACATTCAGATTCAGCGCCTGATCGGTATAGTTCCCGGCTTCATCCGTGAACCGGATCACCACCTTCTGATTCCCGTCGGTATCATAATCCGGGGCTTCCACGAAGGACATGGAAACATCGGTAATATCATCCACATTGTCGACAAAATCCTCGATCTGGTAGGTCTTTCCGTTGGCGGAAACTGCATTATGGACCGTAGCCACCGGGGGCTTGCGGTCTCTCATGACCACAAAGAACCGGTCCGGAGAATTCTTTATAATATACAGAGCGCCGGTCACAACCGCACAGAGGGCAAGAAGAATCAGAGTGCAGGCAAATATTCCGGTGAACCTCATGGTCCGCCGTTTCCTGTCTCTGAATTCCTTTCTCTGCTTATAGATTTCGTTCAGCTGTTCTTTTTCTCTGTTGCTCAAATCGTTTCCGCCTGTCATAAATATGATCAGTATGCTCCGTCTTCTACAATCACGACGCTGTCGTCAAATACCTGGTCTGTGATGGGTTCAATATAAGATTCGGTATACTCGTCCGAAACCGCCGGTTCCCCGGCATACGGATCTTCGTAATACGTATCGCCATCCCAGTCCGCTGCCGGATCCTCCGTATAATAAACGTCTTCCGTCAGGGGCTCTTCATAATAGGAATCTTCCGGAGCGTAGGTTTCCTCCGGAACATAGGTTTCGTCCGGCTGATCTGTCCCGTAAGGATCATAGGTCCCGTCCTGGTAATAGATTCCGTCTTCGGCTGCCGGATCGGTCTGCCCGTTATAGGGATCATATGCATCCGCCTGCGGATCAGGAACTTGTTCGCCGTAGGCCGCCGTACTCTCTGCACTGTAGTTATAGATGTTCTCGTCTGCCGGCAGATAATAGGGAACCTGATAATTCTCCCAGCCGTCATTTTCCCATCTTTCATCATTCGGATCATGGGACACATCCACATCGATCAGGCCATCCTCGTAGATCACTGCACGGTCTTCATCTGTCCAGAAATCCTCGGCGGGCGTGGACGGGTAAAGAGTCATATCCCAGGCATGGATCAGTCTGCCGTCTGATGTCATATGTCTCCGGGTAAACTCGGCGAGATACCGGTCGCTTACAAGGCACAGGATCCCGTCTTCTCCCCAGCTCCAGCAGCAGGCATCGAAATGCCACCAGGTAGCTCCCTTGTCGATGCTGACCAGACACCAGTAATGCACATAGTTGTTGTTGTTCCTGACTTCCATGACTTCATAGCCCAGTCTGGTAAGCAAAAGCCGCGCAACAGAATAATAGCAGAAGCAGTCTCCCTCCCGCTTTGTCAGCATCCAGTAGGCATTCTGGAGCCAGTCAGGGGAATGGACCTCGTCCACGTAACCGATGGCATGAAGGTACTCATAGACCTTCAGGCACTTCATTTCATCGGAAATGGTATCATCCGGAATGATGGCTTCCAGCACCCGGTCCGCCAGCTGATTGATCTCTTCCTCGCTGATCAGCTCGGTTCCTTCCAGCACGGTGACGGTCGTCAGCTCTTCGGTGACATTGCCGTCCCGATCCCGGGCGATATAGGTGACGGGATAGACTCCGGGGACCGTCAGGTCCACCTGGGAATTATCGATCTCCAGATTCGGGTTGGAATCATTGTCATCGCTCAGATAGATCCCGTCCTTGTAGGCAACGGAGTGACCGGAATAAACCACAATGGGCATAACGCCGTAGATCACGGGGGCTGCCGAGTCTCCCGGGCTGCCTTCCAAGGCACTGGCGGTCTGGGTCGAGAAATTCACGGCGGCCAGATCGATCCGGGCTTCCGACTGGGGCTTTAAGAGCGCCAGTCCCACCAGTACAAGGGCGAGGATCACCACGATCAGGGACGCTGCCACGATCGTTGCTGCCACGCCCATCTTTCCTTTTTTGTTTTTCTTAGCGGGAAGATTGTCGTAATAATCATCGTAAGTGGCGGATTCATAGTTGCGGGACCTGCCCGCAGGATTGCCGTAATAGGATTCTGTCCGGATGACCTTTGATTCTTCATCCAGGAAAATCTTGTTGATCTTCTTGGCCGTCCGTCTGGAATAAAGACGGCCGGTCCTGCTCCCTGTGGTTCTGTTATATCCTGATCGTTTTCCTGATCCTGTACGCATAAATAATTCCTGACCTGATTCCGGTTTTTACCCGTGCATTGTATGCTTCTGAAAACCGAAAGTCAAATTTATCACAAAATATGCACAATTCTATCTGTATTTCCAACGGCAATTAGCACAATGGAAGAGTCATTCATGTTTCAGCACTCAAACTAATAAATTATACCATTACCGGATAATTAATTCAAATTTTTATTTCCCGGATTCTCACCTGGGGCGTGCGGATCCCCCGAAACTCATTGATCTCCGGATAATACAGAATGGAGATCTTCGAGGCAGTATTGACTTTTTCGTATTCCGCCTGCACTTTCTGCTCGCTTCCCAGAAAGATCCCCGGGATCTGATCGCCGGCGCTGTCTTCCAGCATCATCTTCAGAAGATTGCGGTTCCGGCCGAGAATCACCGCCTCCCTGACTGTCACGTCCTTCTGGGCAAATACCGGTTTTTCGTTCCCGCAGCCGAAGGGCTCCAGCATCTCCAGTTCCTTTACAAATTCTTCTTTAATATAACGGAACGGCAGCGGGATATCGATCCATACGACTCTGTCGCTGCATACCTGCCCCGGCGGAAGCATCTGATTCAGTTCCAGAGACAACCGTTTCACGGTCTCATTTCCGTCCCCTGATGAACGCAGTGTGAATCCACAGGCCTTCGCATGGCCGCCGCAATGGAGAAACAGTTCTTCTTTTTCCCGCAAACCGCGGATCATATTATAGGAATCCGTCGATCTCCCAGACCCCTTCAGCCCGTTCAGGGAATCTGTCACGACGATGGCCGGGCGGTGATACTCTTCCTTCAGCCGCCCTGCAATGATGCCGGCGACGCTTTCATGGGCCTGTGGAAGATACACCACCAGGATCTGCTCGTTCAGCACTCCGTCGATCTCCCGGGATTTCAGCTTGGAAATGGCCTCCATCTCCTGCTTCGCTGTCAGTTCCTTTCTCCGGTCATTGAGCTGTGACAGCCGTACCGCCAGTTCCAGGATCTTATCGTCCTCCTCTTCCTTCAGGAGTTGATATGCCAGATCGGCGGTTTCCAGTCTTCCGGCGGAATTGATACAGGGGGAAATGATATACCCCACCATCTCAGAAGTAACCCGGGACAATTCGAGCCCCCGGACCTCGGACAGGCGGGCCAGCCCCTTGTTCGGATTGCTGCGGAGCCGCTTTAGTCCTTCCGCCGCGAAAATCCGGTTCTCGTCCATCAGAGGTACAACGTCCGCGATGGTCGCGATCCCGACATACTGCAAAAGCGCATCCAGAAGCGCATCCATCTGCGGCTGCGATTCAGGCTGTGCCTGTGGCTGTATCGAAGGCTGCGGCTGCACTGCACTGCCCGGGTCCTGCAACGTCCGGTCCAGCGCCTGCACGAATTTATAGGCAACGCCGGCGCCGCACAGTTCCCGGAAGGGATAGGTACAGCCTTCCTGCTTGGGGTCAATGATAATACTTGCTTCCGGCAGAGAACCGGAAGGTTCATGATGATCCGTGACGATCACGGGGATATGGTGGATTTCGGCGTAGGCCACCGCTTCGAAAGCAGAGATCCCGTTGTCACAGGTGATGATCAAAGAGATTCCGTCTGCTTCCGCCTCCTCCGCCATTTTGGGACTCATCCCGTATCCTTCGGCGATCCGGTCCGGCAGACGCACATCCACGTCCGCCCCGGCAGCACTCAGATAGGTCTGCAGAATGTAGGCCGAACAGACTCCATCCGTATCATAATCGCCAATGATCCGGATCTTCCCTCCGCTCTGTATTGTCCGTGCAGTCAGTTCCGTTCCCTCATGCATCCCCTTCATAAGGAAGGGATCATACAGGTCCTGCAGATTTCCATAGAGATATCTGCGGATTTCCTCCTCTTCGATCAGATCCTTATTTCGCAGGATTCTGGCCAGCAGTGGGGAGATCCGGAACTGCCTTGAGACCGCGGAAAAATCCGCCTTTTTCGCATACACTTTCCACTCTTCCATATGAAACAGTTTAACGGGGATTGCCTTTTTTGGCAACCCCCGTTCTTTCTGTCGTGTCTGGTTCCATATTGGCGGTAGACTGCATGCCGTAAAGTCTCAGCCGGGCAGATTTCCGCAATGCTGCAATTTTTCGTCAAGCCTTGCCGAAAATCTCACGCATTGCTGCATTTTTTCGTCAAGGAGGCTCTCAGAGGACGATTTCTGTCAAAAATCTCACGCATTGCTGCATTTTTTCGGCAAAATCATGGCCTTTCGAAGGTGCCTGCCGAAAATCTCACGCATTGCTGCATTTTTTCGGCAGCCCCTGTCAGAAATGTCGAGCATTGCGGTAACTTTCCGGAATCATTGTTACAGATACACTTACAGCACTTGGGTCGCGCAGAATCCAGCATACAGAATGAGCAGCACGATGCCCTGCCACCGATAAAGTTTTCCTTTTATCAGCGCCGGGAGAACCAGGATCAGCATCACAAGCACCATCAGCGGAATATCCAGGATCAACGAAGCATTGTATCCGAAAAGCAGCTTGGAGGAAGGCAGGTCAAAGGGTTGAATGGTAATAGAGATTCCGCTTACCAGAACCAGATTAAACAGATTGGCTCCAATGATATTGCCGACGGATAAGGCGCCATGTCCCTTGGCCAGAGAGGTAATGGCGGTCACCAGTTCCGGCAGGGAAGTTCCCAGAGCAACAAAGGTCAGGGCGATCACAGATTCGGGGACTCCGAGGCCTTCCGCAATCTTCGTGCCGTTATCCACCAGCAACCGGGCGCCGACCGCAATCAGGGCTGCTCCCAGCACCAGGAACAGAATCATTTTCCAGGTCGGCATCTCTCCGGAGACAGTACCAGATGTATCCGTCCCGGCAGCCGAAGGTACATCACTTCCGACGGTCGAAGTCACATCGCTCCCGGCAGCCGAAGGTACATCACTTCCGGCGGCCGAAGCGGCGAAGGATCCATTCAGTCCGCTGATTCTGCGGCTGCTGAGGCTCTGCCTTACGCTGATGATCATATAGATCACGAACATGAATAGCAAAATGATCCCCGTCATCCGGGTAAAAGTCTTGGTCACATAGGAGATCACACAGTAAATCGCAGCGGCGAGGAAAAAGCCGATAGAAGGCACTACCAGGTTCTTCCGGTCAATCTTTGCCGGGCGAATGGCCATGGTCAATGCCGCGATCAGGGCCGTATTGCAGATAATGGAACCGATGGCGTTGCCGTAGGCCAGTTCCCCGTGGCCGGTGGCTGCCGATGTTGCCGAAACCATGACCTCCGGCAGAGTGGTTCCAATGGAAACCACCGTTGCTCCGATCAGAATCTCCGGCAGGTTCAGCCGATGGGCCAGGCTTACTGCTCCGTCCACAAACCAGTCCCCGCCCTTGATCAGACAGACCAGCCCCACAACAAACAACAAAATAGGTACAATCATGTTTAAACTCCTTATATCTGAAAATCTCAATCTGTTAATTTTCTGTTTATGCACCTGCCCGAAAATCGCTTTGCCGTTTTCTCCGTTCCGGCGAAATAGCCCCGGCTATTTCGCCTTTCCGGAAAAAATTCCCTGACACGACAAATGGCTGCCTGTGCGTTCCTCACACAGACAGCCATCGATTTCCGGATCAATTACTGTTTCCGTTTTTTCTTCTTATGGTTCGGATTAGCTGTGATTTTCTTCTTTGCCGTTTCCACGGTTTCTACAGCAGTGGCTGCAGCGGCGGCGGCCCCGTCAGCGACCTGGGCAGCTGCCTTAGGGATCTTCGTCAGGCTGACTCTTTCCTCTTTCTTATGCAGAATATAGAACAGGGATCCTGCAATAAGGACGGAGGAGAATGCACCGGCGATGATACCGACTGCCAGCGGAAGAGCAAAGGCCTTCATGGATTCCACACCCAGGATGTACAGGAATAATACCGTCACAAAGGTGGTGGCCGATGTCAGGATACTCCGGGACATGGACTGGGAGATACTGCGGTTGATCACATATTTCAGATCATGATTGATCGTGGTGTCTGCAAGATTTTCCCTGATCCGGTCGAAGATAACGATGGTCGCGTTGATGGAGTAACCAACGATGGTCAGGATGCAGGCGATAAAGGAGTTGCCGACAGACATCCGGAAGATTGCGAAGAAGGCAATGACGATCAGCACATCATGAAGCAGACAGATTACGGAAGAAATTGCGAATTTGAACTTCCGGAACCGGATCCAGATGTACAGCAGCATCAGCACGGCAGCGATAATCAGAGATACATAGGCATCCCTCAACAGCTCGGTGCTGACGGTGGAGCTGATATACGTCGTCTCAAAGCTCTCCGGATCTGCTCCGTAGGTTTCCTCCAGAAGAGTCTGCATCTGTTCCCGGGTATCCACATCCAGATCCTGGGTCTTGATGACGTACTGGGTGGAGCCGGTGACCTTCTGTCCTTCAATGTCATTGCTTCCGATCACTTCCGCAATGGCCGGTTTGATTTCATTATTAAAGGTATCAATGGAGACATCCTCCGGAAAATCCACCGTGGTGCTGACACCGCCGACGAACTCGATGCTCATGTTGAGGGCTCTGTTGCCGGATGCGCCGTTGGCGATCATGGCAATGATGCCGGCGACGATGCAGACAGCAGCGATACAGAAGGTGATCACTCTCTTGCCGACAAAGTCGAAGGGAGTCTTCTTCTCCTTCAAAGCAGTAGCATACATGGAAGGATTGCTCAGTCCCATGTACAGCATGCTGAACATCAGGATCCTGGTAACCAGCAGGGAGGTGATTACGCTGAGCACGATACCGATGGCCAGGGTCATACCGAAGCCGTTCACGGTACCGGAACCGAAGATCATCAGCACGATGGCGACGATCAGGGTGGTGATATTGCCGTCCAGAATTGCGGAAGTGGATTTCTTAAATCCGTTCTTGATGGACTGCTCCACGGAATAACCGGCATTCAGCTCTTCCTTGATACGAGCGTTGATAATGACGTTGCCGTCCACCGCCATACCGATAGTCAGTATGATACCGGCGATACCGGAGATGGTCAGCGTCAGATTAAATGCATTCAGCAGCAGCAGGATGGCTGCTGTATAGAACACCATGGCCAGGGCGGCTGCCAGTCCCGGAACCCGGAAATAGATGATCATGAAGATCATGATCAGAAGGATTCCGATCAGGCCTGCGATCAGAGAAGTACTGATGGCATTATCACCCAGCTTGGCGGAAACGACTTTGGAGGAAACCTCTTCCAGCTCCAGGTTCAGAGAACCGATACGGATGGTGGAAGCCAGCGTGGCTGCGGCTTCGTAGGACTCCATTCCTTCGATGATACAGTTGCCGTCGGAGATCACGGACTGGACTCTCGGGCTGCTGACGACCTCGCCGTCGTATACAATGTAAATGATCTGATTCAGATACTGAGCTGTTGCGTCCGCGAACTTCTCAGCACCCTCCGGGGTCAGCTGCAGCTGAACGACGAATTCGCTGCTGCCGGTCCGCTGGTCGCTCTGGCTGCCTGCCTGGGCATTGGCAATGTCGGTACCTGCCACCCAGACCGTCGGATTGTCATAATCCACAGCTCCTGATTCTGTCGTCTGATCATACGTTACAAACTGCAGGGAACCGGGACGTCCCAGTTCTTCGATGACCGTCTGTGTATCATAGACACCGGGGATCTCGACCGTGATCCGGTTGGTTCCTTCCTGATAAACCGTTGCGTCCGTGCTGTACTGCTGCACACGCATCTGCAGTTTATAGATGGTGTCCGCCATATCTGTTGCGGAGGGATTGTCCTCCACCGTCTGATAAGTCACGCTGACACCGCCCCGCAGATCCAGACCCAGGGTAATGTTCCGGGCTGCGCCGATATGGCCGCCGCCGAATCCGATCCCTGCGACCAGACAGCATGCGATGATCACGATGATCGCAATGATAAAAATAATGACATGTTTTGTTCTTCTCATAACCCGTCCTCTTTTCAGAATCAGTTTAGCTGAATTATTTTAACATTTTAAAGTACTGCTGTCTATTAAAATGTTCTTTGTACCGGCCATCTTCTTTCCAGCCTTTTCTCAATCAAAGCCGGTCCGGCATAAAACGTCAGCTTCTCAGAGTCACATGGATCTCTCCGAGTCTGCTGATGATGTGGTCCATTAAAGGAGCGATGTCCTTCTCCTCCAGCGTCCGGTCCTTTGCCCGGAAGCGGATCGTGTAGGCCAGGGACTTCTTCCCTTCGCCTAACTGCTCTCCCTCGTAAAGATCAAAGAGTTCATAATGCTCCAGCAGTCCCCTGCCGCACTGCTCAATGATCTTCTCAACCTCGCCCGCCGGGATCTCTTTGTCCATGACAAGGCTCAGATCTCTGGAAACCGCCGGATATTTCGGGATTCCCGTATATTTTCTGCTGAAGGAAACCAGATCGTAAAGCCCGGCGATATCCACCTGGGCCACATAGGTTCTGGCCGCCAGAGAATAATTCTTCACCACGGCCGGATGCACTTCGCCCAGGAATGCCACGTCCTGTCCTTCATAGGAAAGGATTGCCTGGCGTCCCGGATGCAGGAACGGCAGATTTCCCCGGTTGGAATATTCTCTGTGACCGTTCAGTCCCAGACCGTCGAACAGTTCCTCCAGGGCTCCCTTCAGGGTGAAGAAATCTCCCTCGCCATAGAAGCCGAAGGACAGGGTCATCCGCTCGTCCGGAAGCTCCGTCAGCGGAAGAGCCTTCGGAACATACAGATTGGACAGCTCATATAAAGCCGCTTCTTTATTTCTCCTGTTATAGTTTGTGGACAGAGACGTGAACAGTCCGTTCAGCAGGGATGTCCGCATGATGCTGTAGTCTTCGCCCAGCGGATTGCTGATCACGATGGCATTTCTGTGGGGATCGTCCTTCTCCAGGCGGCACTTGTCAAATACCTTCGGGCTTTCGAAGGAATAGGTCATCGCCTCGGAATACCCGCAGGTCTGCATCAGCTGCCGCACGGCTTCATTGACCTCGAACTGGTAGCTCAGCCGTCCGCTGACTCCGTTCATGGATGGAAGGGTGGACGGAATCTTGTCATATCCGTAGAAACGGGCGATTTCCTCCGCGATATCCGCTCCCCTCAGAAGATCCTGGCGGAAGGTCGGAATGGTCAGGGAATTGTCATCTTCGTTATATTCGATCTCCAGCATCGGGAAATAGGACAGCTGCTCTTCCCGGGGAATCTCTGTTCCCAGATAGGCGTTGATCCGGTCCGGATCGAAGGGGATCTT
Organism: Parasporobacterium sp.; assembly: GCA_017459985.1. GTDB lineage: Bacteria > Bacillota > Clostridia > Lachnospirales > Lachnospiraceae > RGIG5612. The sequence goes on along the minus strand of JAFUBX010000006.1, from coordinate 84,632 downwards.
TTTGCATTCCACCGGTTCCGGATACAGATCAATCATGCCGCCCACCACATCACCGGCATCCAGCTCTTCGATCAACTGGCAGGCCCGGATGATGGCCGGAACCGTGTTGTTGGGATCCAGTCCCTTTTCATATTTGCCGGAAGCATCGGTACGAAGACCCAGACGCTTGGCGGAAAGACGGTTGTTGGTGCCGTCGAAGCAGGCGCTCTCAAATACCAGGGTCTTAACATCGTCGGTGATCTTGGAGTCCTCGCCGCCCATGATGCCCGCCAGGCCAATGGGACGTTCCGCATCGCAGATCATCAGGATATCCTTATCCAGGTTCCGTTCCTGCCCGTCCAGAGTCACGAACTTCTCGCCGTCATGGGCTCTCTGCACAATGATCTTGTGGCCCCGGATGGTATCGTAATCAAAGGCGTGCATCGGCTGGCCATATTCTTCCATGACATAGTTGGTGATGTCGACCACGTTGTTGATCGGGCGGATCCCGTTGCTGGCCAGGCGCTGCCGCAGCCATCTCGGTGAAGGTGCCAGACGGATATTCTTCACCACCATGGCGGTATATCTCGGGCAAAGATCCTGATCCCGGACCTCAACTTCCAGATAATCCTTAATATCCTCCGTGGTCCTGCTGATCTTCGGCTCTTCATACACGAAGGGCTTCCGGAAGGTAGCTGCCGCTTCCCGGGCAATGCCCAGAACGCTGTAGCAGTCCACCCGATTGGAAGTGATCTCAAATTCATAATTGGCATCGTGAAGGCCCAGGTATTCCGCCGCATTCTCTCCCACCGGCGCATCCTCCGGCAGCTGGTACAGCCCGTTCTCCGGCGCGTCCGGATACATCTCCCGGGTGGATCCCAGCTCTTCAATGGAGCACATCATGCCGAAGGATTCCACGCCCCGGAGCTTGCCCTTCTTGATCCGGATCCCTCCGGGGGTCACACTGCCGTCATGGCCGCCGGCGACCCGGCCGCCATCCAGCACAACCGGGACCTTCATACCCTCGACCACATTCGGGGCGCCGGTCACGATCTGGATCGTTTCCGATCCCACATTCACCTGGCAGACCACCAGCTTGTCGGCGTCGGGGTGCTTCTCCACAGACAGGACCTGACCGATCACGATCTTCTCCAGATCCTCGTCGAACACCTTATATCCTTCCACTTTCGTTCCGGAGAGAGTCATGGCATCTCTGAACTCCTGATAGGAGCAGTCAAGTTCCGGCACATAGGATTTGATCCATGATAATGATGCATTCATATTTATCTCTCCTTTCTCAGAACTGTTTCAAAAATCTCATGTCGTTTTCATACAGAAGACGCATGTCGTCGATCTCGCATTTCAGCAGGGTCAGACGCTCCAGGCCCAGGCCGAAGGCAAATCCGGAATACACCTCCGGATCGATCCCGACCATCTCCAGCACATGGGGATGCACCATGCCGCAGCCCAGGATCTCGATCCATCCTTCCCTTTTGCAGAAACGGCAGCCCTTTCCGCCGCATTTGAAGCAGCTGACGTCCACCTCTGCGGAAGGCTCCGTGAACGGGAAGTGATGGGGCCGGAATTTGGTCTTCGTCTCCGGTCCGAAAAACCGTTTGGCAAATTCATCCAGCGTGCCCTTCAGATCCGCGAAGGTGATGCCCTTGTCGATCACCAGACCCTCGATCTGATGGAAGGAGGGGGAATGGGTGGCATCCACTTCATCGGCCCGGAATACCCGGCCCGGCGCGATCATCCGGATCGGCAGCTTGCCCCGCTCCATCTCATGGATCTGCACCGAGGAGGTCTGGGTCCTCAGTAAAATATCATTATTAATATAGAAGGTATCCTGTTCATCCTTGGCCGGATGGTTGGCAGGAATATTCAAAGCTTCAAAATTGTAATAGTCGTACTCGATCTCAGGGCCCGAGACCACTTCATATCCCATGCCGATGAAAATGTCCTCCACCTGCCGTAAGATCAGGTTGTTGGGATGGCTGTGTCCGATCTTCCGTTTCTGACCGGGAAGGGTCACGTCGATCACTTCTGATTTCAGTCTGGCTTCCAGGAGTTTGTTTTCAAATTCCGTTCTCATGGATTCGAGGCGTCCCTCGATCTCTTTTCTGGCATCATTGACCAGCTGGCCCACCTGGGGACGCTCCTCGGCGGAAACATCCTTCATGCCCTTCAGCACCTGCGTCAGCTCCCCCTTCTTTCCGAGATAGAATACCCGGAGATCGTTCAGAGCCTCCACGGAAGTCGCACTGCTGATCCTGTCCATTGCTTCCTGTCTGATCCTGGCTAATTTTTCCTTCATGTTTAAATCCCCTTATATATGAGAATAATCCGATAATTGACAGAATGCACAACCAGTGCGCATTCTATGCACACACGAAATAGATTTTAGTACAGTTGAAAGGGTGTGTCAATCGAGTTTGGCAAGAAAAACCGGGCCGCCGGACGGGAAAAGTACGGGATAAACCGGGCCGGCAAAAATTTTGCAGAAAATAAAAATGCCCAAAATCCAGGCTGAATTTTGATCCCTAGCGTATGCCAGGTGGGTTTTACCGCACTTTAACTTCTGAAGTCCACACGAGCGAGGCATGTCATAGGCTAAAAAATATTGGAATCCCTATTAATCGATGTAGGTTCAAAATATCAGCCGACTCCGGGCATCTTTATCTTACCATTAACCCGCAGGAATTACAACGGCATTTCCCGCATAATTACAGAAATTATGTTCCGGCAGGAATACATTCCGACCGATAATTCCTGATGGAAAATTCTTAAGGGTATGTTATAATACGTCTGATTTTGACTATTGTTCATTCGGGGAACTGACTTATGATTTTCAGCAGTACATTTTTCCTGTGTGTATTCCTTCCGGTCACACTGCTCTTATATTATGTTCTGCCCTTCAAATTCAAGAACGCACTGCTTCTGCTCGCCAGCCTGATTTTTTATGCCTGGGGCGAGCCTGTTTACGTTCTGCTGATGATCTTCAGTATCCTGTTCAATTATATGGCCGGTATCCAGTTAGGGGACCTGGCCCGTTCCAAAAGGACCCGCAGAACACGAAGGCATGTCTTCGTGTTTACCGTCGCAGTCAACATCGCGATTCTGTGTTTTTTCAAATACTACGGATTCTTCCTGACCAACCTGAACGCCCTTCTGGGGACCCATATCCCGATCCGGGACCTGGCCCTTCCCATCGGCATTTCCTTCTATACCTTCCAGATCCTTTCCTATGTCATTGATGTGTACTGGGGAAATGTGAAGGTGCAGTACAATCTCATCGATTTCGGAGCCTATATCACCATGTTCCCCCAGCTGATCGCCGGGCCGATCGTCCGCTACGAGGATATCCAGCGGCAGCTGAAACACCGGAAGATCACGCTGCAGAAGGCGGCGGACGGTGCCGTCTGGTTCATCCGGGGACTGTCCAAGAAGGTCCTTCTGGCCAACAATATCGGCATGCTGTTTGACGCGGTTTATGCAATTCCTGCCGCCGGCCGGCCGGCCCTCACCTCCTGGCTCGGGATCATCGCCTATACCTTCCAGATCTATTTTGACTTTTCCGGATATTCAGATATGGCCATTGGTCTGGGCAAGATGATGGGCTTCCAGTTCGTCAAAAACTTCGATTATCCATACGTCTCCACCAGCGTTACGGAATTCTGGCGGAGATGGCATATTTCCCTGGGCACCTGGTTCCGGGAATATGTTTATATTCCCCTGGGCGGCAACCGGGTCCCGCCCCTGAAGCACATCCGCAATATGATGGTGGTCTGGGCTCTGACCGGTTTCTGGCACGGCGCCGACTGGTGTTTCCTGTTCTGGGGGCTTTATTACGGCATTTTACTGATTCTGGAGAAATACCTCTGGGGACGGGGACTTGCAAAGCTCCCGGCGGTATTCCGGCATTTGTATACGATGTTCCTGTTTGTGATCGGCTGGCTGATTTTCACCGCCCCCTCCCCCTCTGCCCTGCTGGACAATTTCCGGTCCCTGTTCGGCGGACTGGGAAACGGATTTGCGGATCCCGGAACCGGATACTATCTGACCTCCTATCTGATCCTTCTGATCATCTGTGTGCTTTGCTCCACCCGGATCGTCAAACGGATTTTCGGATGGATTTCCATGAAGGGCCGGATCGGAGGGCAGATCTTCGCCATTGCCGTGTATACCCTGTTGTTTGTCACTTCGCTGGCATACCTTGTAAATGCCACTTACAATCCGTTCCTGTATTTCAAGTTTTAAAGGCGGCCAATGAACAACGAGAAAAAGGAAAAACAGCATAAAATGCGGGTCATCCGGATCATCACCCTGGTGATCTTTGCCGTGATCATTCTGGCAGCGGATATCTGTCTGATCCTGAACCACAACCGTCCCTTCTCCGAACGGGAGAACCGGGTGCTGGCCCAGGTTCCGGAACTGACGATGCCTTCCCTGACCTCCGGCAAATTCATGACGAAGGCGGAGGATTTCATTTCCGACCAGTTCTTCCTGAGAGACGGCTGGATCTCCTATAAGCTGGAAGCGGACCGGATTCTGGGGAAGAAAGAGTCCAACGGCATTTTCCTGGGCGGCAATGGATATCTGCTGGAGCCGACGCCTCAGGTGCAGGAGGAGACGCTTGGCCGCAGTCTTTCATCGATCCGGGAATTTGCCCTGCGGCATCCGGAGCTGAACCTTGTTATGAGCATTGTTCCCAATGCGGTCTGTGTCCTGAACCAGCTGGTCCCTGCGGGAGCCGCCGTCATCGACCAGACCCAGATCACCGCCTCTATCCGTGCCCAGGTTGACGATCTTCTGACCTATGAGGATCTGACCCCGGTGCTGAAATTACATAATACCGAATACATTTACTATAAGAGTGACCATCACTGGACCAGTCTCGGAGCCCGCTATGCCTTCGAGCAGCTGGCACCGGATCTGGGAATCACGGATCCGGCCCAGAGTTATACGGAATATCTGGTGACGGATACCTTCTCCGGTACCCTGGCCTCCGCCTCCGGCGCCTCCTCCGTCACGGATCAGATCCATATCTGCATTCCGGACACCGATACACAGTATGTGGTGGAGTACGTCGGGGAGAGCCTGAAGAGCGCCACGATCTATCAGTCCTCCGCCCTTCAGACTAACAGCAAATACGATGTCTTCCTGGGCGGCAACCATCCGCTGATCAAGATCCGGACGACAGCCCGGAACAAGAAAAACCTGCTGCTGATCAAGGATTCCTACGCCAACTGTCTGCTGCAGTACCTGCTGCCCTATTTCGGGTCCATCACCATAGTGGATCCCCGGTATTACAGCGATGAGATTGACAATCTGATCACCACCAGCGAGATCACCGATGTCCTGATCCTGTATAATATCAATACCTTTGTGGAGGATAACTCCCTGGCATCTGTACTGACCCGGGAGTTTTAGAGCATGAGCCATAAAAGACCTGCGACAATTAAATACCGGTTCCTTGCTGCAGCGGCCGCCGTAGTCCTTGCTGTGTCGGCGCTTCTTCTGACCGCCTGCGGCGCCCGGCCGGATTCTCCCCAGTCCGCAGAGGGCGTGAATTATATCCGGGAAATGGAACAGGTCGATGTCACCTCCGTGGAGAAGGAAGTCAATGCGGTCCGGCAGGAGCTGTTTCTGGCGGATGTGGATGAGAAGATCGCCGAGGATCCGGATTATGTCTGGACAGCCCTGGATCAGATCAATACGGTTATGATGGGGGATTCCCGCGTGGTTCCCTATGCCACTTACGGATTCATGGATGAAAGCCGGGTTCTGGCGGAGGGCGGCCAGAGCGTCCGGGAGATCGTCAATCATTATGACGAACTGCGGGCAGTCAATCCCAGTCTTGTGGTACTGGGCTACGGCCTCAATGATATCGGCTGGGGGTTCTACTCCCCGGAGGAATACGCGGACGCCATGATGGGATATGTGGATGATATCCAGGCCATGCTCCCGGATGCCTATATCTATATCCAATCCATCATTATTCCCCGGATCCAGGTGGAGGAATACTACGATTTCCCGGGATTGGTGGAAACGGCCATTGAATGGAATGCGGAGGAACAGCGGATCTACCAGGAGAATGGGTACCGCACTATCGACATTTCAGATCTGGTGGAGGAATATTCGTATCTGTTCGGAGAGGACGGGGCGCATTTCTATGCGGACTTTTACCCGCACCTGGCGGAACGGATCCTGAAGACGTATCTCAGCGATACGATGGAGTTTGATGACTAGACGAGCCTTTCTGTTACGAATACTGAGCATCCTGATGGTGATCGCGCTTGCTGTCGTGATCATAGTATCCCTGTCCCGCAGCAGCGGAAGTTCCCGTCCCGTCGGGGAGGTGGCCTCTGCGATCACGGGACTGTTCGAGAACGAGAAGTCCCAGCTGAGTCCGGAGCGGACCTTCCGGAAGCTGTATGGACTGAATGCCCAGGATTATGAAGGGGTGGTTCTGTACTCCCCTATTTCCAATATGGATGCGGAAGAGCTTCTCCTGGTGAAGCTGAAGAATGAGGATCAGGCGGAGGAACTGGTCGCCGCCGTGGAGAAACGGCTTCAGACCCAGACCGGGATCTACGAAGGCTATGCTCCGCCCCAGTATGAGCTCTGTCAGAACGGGGTGATCGATCTGCAGGGAAACTACCTTCTGTATGTGGTCCACGCGGATGCAGACCGAATCGACGCGGAATATCAAAAGGCGCTCAGGGAATGAGCGCCTTTGCTGTATCTCAGGTCCGTCTTCTGATGGTCTGATGGTCTGATGGGTTGATGGGTTGATGGGTTGATGGACTTCTGTGCTTGTCCGTCTGTCCGGCAGACCGCGTTCACCTCAGGGTCTGTTCGTCCAGTGTCATCGAATATCCCGGCATGCAGTTTTCCATGAAGAACTGCACCTCCGGCATGTCCAGCTTCTGAATGATCTTCCATGTGGCTTCCTTCGCCGTGGCGAAATCCCGGTTCCCCATCTGCTCTTCTTCGATGCATTTGATCAGGGCGGAGATCTTGTCCGCCGCCTTCACATACCGGTGGAGCTCCTGATCCTCCTCGGAATCCGCCAGCAGAAGTCCCTGATAATGCTGCCGCAGCTCCTCCGGCAGGGAGTTCAGCATTTTCCTGACTGCTGCCTCTTCGACCTTCGCATAGGCTTCCTTCACCTGGTCGTCGTAATATTTGACCGGGGTGGGCATATCGCCGGTCAGGATCTCCGGCGCGTCATGAAAGGCCGCCAGCAGCGCTGCCCGGTTCTCATCCAGATGCTTTCCGAAATACAGATTGCCGATCACGGTCAGGGCATGGGAAATGATCACCACGTCCATGGTATGATCCGAAAGAGACTCCGGCAGAGTGTTGCGCATGAGTCCCCAGCGGTTTACATATTTCATCCGGGAAAGCATTGCAAAGAAATTACTTTTCATATCTTCAACCAAATGTACTTACCAGCCAGGGAATGCCGTAGGTGACGAAGCTCATGATCGCTGCGGCCAGGCAGATGCCGATGCCGATGGCGGGAGCGGATCGTTTCACCGGGATCCGCAGCAAAGAAGCCAGCAGTGCGCCGGTCCATCCGCCGGTTCCCGGAAGCGGAATCCCAACGAACAGCACCAGTCCCAGAAATCCCCATTTATCGATCTTGTCCCGTTTCTTCAGGGTCTTGGTCTCCAGGAAATTCACGAACCGGCCGGCGGTTTTAAATCGCTTCAGCCATTTGAAGATCTTCTCGATCAGCAGCAGAATGAAGGGGATCGGAATGATATTTCCGATCATGCAGATGATCAGGGCCTTGAGATAGGGCACCTGCAGCAGCGCCGCGGCGATCAGTCCGCCCCTCAGTTCCAGGATGGGAAACAAAGAGATGATAAAGACCAGCAGCTCATGATTCCATCCGGCAAATGTCTGTGCGATCCAATTGATAATTCCATCCATTCCAAACTACCTTCCTGACTGCCTTCCTGCTCAGACTCCGAGGAATCCCCGGACTTCCTGCACCATTCCGTCGATCTCGCAGACGTGATCGTGGCGGATGGCAGCGTCCATGATCTCCCGGATCGCCGCCGGTACCGGAACGCCGGACACCTTGTTCAGTTCGCTGATCAGAGCAAAATCTTCCATTTCGGAATATTTGCTGTCGATGGCGGTCATGACGGAGCGGGAGAATTTATAGGGGCTGGCGGTGGAAACGATCACGGCCGGGGTTTCGTCCCCGGTCTCCTTCCGGTAATTGCGGTATACCGCGGAGGCCACAGATGTATGGGGATCAATGATATATCCGCACTCTTCATAGACGGTCCGGATCTCTTCGGCGCAGGCAGCTTCATCCGCATAGCCCGGCACGAAATCCGTAAGTCCCGCGATCTGATTGATATTCAGGGTATACACGCCCTTCTGGTTCAGATCCGCCATGTACTGCCGGTTCTGCTCGGCGGAATGCCCGCAGACTTTGTAGATCAGCCGCTCCAGGTTGCTGGAGATCAGGATATCCATGGAGGGGGAGCTGGTCAGGATAAACTCCCGGTTGCGGTTGTAGATGCCGGTTTTGAAGAAATCATACAGGACCTTGTTGTCATTGGAGGCGCACACCAGTTTGTTCACCGGAATGCCCATGAGTTTGGCGTAATAGCCCGCCAGGATATTGCCGAAGTTGCCCGTGGGAACCACGAAGTTGATTTTCTCCCCGGCTTTGATCGTGCCTTCCTTCACCAGTCTGGAATAGGCCCAGACGTAGTAGGCGACCTGGGGTACCAGCCGTCCGATGTTGATGGAGTTGGCGGAGGAGAAACGAAATCCCTTCCCGGCCAGCTCATCCTTAAGGGCCTGATCTCCGAACATCTTCTTCACGCCGGTCTGGGCGTCATCAAAATTGCCGTGCACACCGGCTACGAAGGTGTTGTCGCCCTTCTGGGTAATCATCTGCAGTTCCTGGATCCGGCTGACTCCGCCCTTGGGATAGAAGACGATGATCCGGGTGCCCGGCACATCGGCAAATCCGGCCAGGGCTGCCTTGCCGGTATCTCCGGAGGTGGCGGTCAGGATCACGATCTCATCGGTGATCTGATTTTTCCGGGCTGCGGTCGTCAGCAAATGCGGTAAAATCGACAGAGCCATGTCCTTGAAGGCAATGGTGGCGCCATGGAACAGTTCCATATAATGGGCCTGCCCTTTTTTCACCACCGGCGCGATCAGTCCGGTGTCGAATTTGCTGTCGTAGGCCTTCTCCACGCACTCCCGCAGTTCTTCTTCGGTATAATCCGAGAGGAATTTGCTCATAACCAGAAATGCGATCTGCTTATATTCCATTTCTGCCAGCGCTTCCAGCGGTGTCTCCAGGGCCGGAATCGAATCCGGCACATACAGTCCGCCATCCGGTGCAAGTCCCTGCAGCACAGCCTGGCTGGCACTGATCAGGGTTCCGTCGCCTCTCGTACTTTTATATCTGATTTCCATTTATGTTCTGTCCTTTCTGATGGGATTTCGTGTAATGATTTTGGTGGTGATTTCGGTGGTGATTCTTGTGAGGATTCCCGGGGCTCGGCTCCTGTTGTCACCGAAGACCTGTGGTCTCGAACCGAGCCAGGGAATCCAGGCATCCCAGAAAATCATAATAGCGGCTTTCCAGATCGCCTTCCCCTACGACGATGTCCAGGGTCACGGCGAAGTCGGTGATCATTTTGTCAGTCAGTTCCCCTTCTCGGTAAATCTTCTGAAGGATCTCCCGTTTCTCTCTGATCAGCCGGCTGTCCAGAAACTGCTCATAAAGAGATGCTGTATGTTCATTGTCCATTCTCTGTTCTCCTGAATTGCCCGATTCGTAATCGGCTTTTTTATGCTGTTACTTTTCCGTAAATCCGTTTTCGTGAGAAACTCATTACCTTTTCTCACAAAACACCTCGGAAATGCCGCTTCGGTGAGAAACGTATTGCTCTTTACTTAATTAACACCCCAGGCATTTTCCACAGCATCTGTTATTCTTCACAGCTGCTGGTGATTGATGGCTGTTTCATTCAGCCAAATGTAAAAAATGAGCAGGCCTGTAAGCCGGGTTCTGTCATTGAAAATGGTCATCTATCTTGTCCGGCTGTCACCAGCCGGCTCTTCGCAACCTACCCGATGGCTGGACGGGCCGCCTTTAAATCGCCATCTGCTTGGTCTTGCTTCGGATGGAGTTTACATTGCATCTGACGTTACCGCCAGACCGGTAGTCTCTTACACTGCCATTTCACCCTTACCCATAAGGAGTTTGCATCTCCGTGCATTTAATCAGCGATAAATACACAGAGGGCGCTTGTTCCCGGGCGGTATCCTTTCTGTTGCACTGGTCCTGGGATCGCTCCCGCCAGACGTTATCTGGCATCCTGCCCTTTGAAGCCCGGACTTTCCTCACCTATACGCAATTGCATATACAGCGCGACCATTCAGCCTGCTCAAGTTTATATGATACAATTATCAGGGGGTAAATTCAACTGAAAAGTGTTGTTTAATGTCTTCAGCGGAATTTCGCCATGCTCATTCAATCCCACTTTTTCCATACTTCCGGCTGGTAGCCAAGCGTCGACTGCTTTCCGTTTCGGACCACCGGCGTTTTTATCACCTGGGGATTTTCAAGGATTTTTTCCAGTTTATTCTCAGCTGCGATATATTTGATCAGCATCAGGGCGTCCTGATCCTTGCAGTTGGGATCCAGCATGTTCTCCAAACCGCCGTTCGCCTGGGCAACGGAAGTAAATTCGCCTTTGCTCATGCCCTTTTCTTTCATGTCGATGAACTGATATTTAATGCCGCGCTCCTTGAAAAACCGTTCCGCCTTTCTCGTGTCACTGCATTTTTTGGTTCCGAAAATCTGAATGTTCATGATACATTCTCCTGATATTGATTCATAATTACGCTATGTTGGGGACCCTTTGAAGCCCGGCACTTATAGGCTTTTTCTGATTCAGTCCGATCATCCCGCAGGGATCGGTTGCTCAGCCATGACAGATCTTGTCGATCCTTATGTCCGGATAAATGCTTCGTCGGCCACAGAACCACTGTCGTCCGACAGATACCGCTCCACCCGCATATGCAGGTCATATTGCTCCCGCAGATGTGCGATTTTTCCCATCATGGGAGATTCGTGATGGCGGTCGATGGCAGCCTGATCCGCCCAGCTGTCGATCAACAGCACTGTCTCCGGATCATTCATCAGATAGAAATACTCGTACCGGAGATTGCCTTCCTCCGCGCGGATCGCTGCCGCTGTCCCGGAGGACTCCATTTCCTGCGCGAACCTTCGGGCATTTTGATTGGTTCCTGTGTAATAAATGTTGATTGTGATTGGCATGGGTTGCTCCGTTCTGGGGAATGTGATTGGTTTGTGGTTACATAATATATTACAGGAGTCTTTCGACTCGACCAATTCCGCCTCTTTATCCTGCCAGGATTTTTCCTGTCCGATAGCATTCTGCAAATTCGGCTTTAAGAATTCTTATGCTCATATTACTCTTGCTTTGATCTGGAATAATGTTCATTATGGTGCCCAGGAAGTCAAAATCATTTTTGCCTTCCTAAGCCTATATTTTTTCTCTAAATGGTATATAACGGCTAAAGGAAATCCATTATGTTTCCTGAATTAATGTGTATACACCTTTTTTCGTAATTGATGTATAGGAAACCCGCGCAAATTTCCTTGAAGTCAAATCTTTTTGCTGAATCGCTTTTTTATTTTCTAGCATGTCCTCGGCTTAGCTGTCAAGGCACGTTTCTCTGCCTTCGGCGCCTTGACAGCCACCTTCGACCATGCTTTGGAATGATCAACAGCAACCAAGGGTTGCTGTGCCACAAACGTGGCGAAGTGTTAGCATCTTTCCAGCTTTTCTCATACAGCTTTTTTATTAATAGTCTGCCATCCAGAACAGCTTCTTTAGAATCTCCCTGAAGTGCTTCATTTATAGTAATAACACTTCCCTAACACAAGATATTTATATGTTTTCCCATCTGCAGAAAAAGCTTCTCTGCAGACAAGGCCCCCTCCAATGCATAGGAACCACGATCCTTTTATCCACAGGGATTCCTGATATTATTTGAGTTTTTCTCCCAGTTTCGTTATCCGTACTGAATCTGTTGGAATATTAATCCACCTGCCCCATGCGGGGCAGGACGGAAAACTACGACCGTATTTCGGTTTCGATTATTCATTATATAAGATTTTTTCCGTTGAACCCGATGAATATGTTTCCGCATGTTGGATGTTAGTCTGCCATCGAATCATCACTGCCAATGGCTTTTCAGCGCAGATATTTCGATTGTGACTATTCATTTGGTTTTGATTTCGCAGATTTTTCGGTTGTGACTACCCGGCAAAATCTCCTGACGCAGAATCTTCAGCTGTGATCTCTGTCAAAGCCGTTGTTTATACAGATTCTGTATTTTTGAGTGATGGCAGCTCAGGGAAAGAGTCTGCAAATGTATCACAACCGTAAAATTTGAGAATCCGAATAGATGAAAGTTATCACAAGTGGTAAAATTGCGTCACTCGGACAAGATGAAGGTCATGAATATGCTGCCGCATAGCTCCCGGACGGCGATGGCGGTCCTCTGCCTTGCGATCTGTCCGTCTGCATTACGTTTGAATGCGCTCAAACGTAACCGTAAAAAATGTGTTGAAAGCCTGGTATCATGTGTCAGAAACATATCATCTTGCATCAAAGGACTGATATCAGGCGTCGGAGCCCAATCTATCACCCGGCATACCAGCCACAGTCCCCACTGTCCCAGAGCACAGACTCCCCCATTCCATCCGGCGGCATTTATGCTATACTGTGGATGCGGAACCGGCGGGCAAGGCGGGACATGGAACCGAAACGCCGGAAAGCAGAAGAGAAAACAGCATAAAAGCCGAAAGCAAAGATACGGAGAACAGGGACAAACAGAATATGATCATTACCATTGTATGCGATGTATTGGGCGAGGAAAATAACGGGACTACGGTTGCGGCAGCGAATCTGATCCGCTGTATGAAAGCACGGGGACATGAAGTCCGGGTGCTCTGCGCGGACAAGGCGCGGCAGAACACGCCGGGATATTATGTGGTTCCGGAGCTGAAGCTTCTCCCGCCGATCAGCAATTATGTCGCCAAAGTCGGCGTAGATATAGCGGCTCCGAACCTGAAGGTCATGAAGCAGGCCATGGATCATGCGGACATTGTTCATATCATGACGCCGTTTCTGCTGGGGACAGCGGCGCTGTATCTGGCCCGGAAGCTGCATCTTCCGGTAACGGCCGGATTTCACTGTCAGGCGGAGAATTTCACTAGCCACCTGCATCTGATGAATCTGCCTGCTGCCAACGACATGACCTATAAAGTGATGCACGATATCTTTTACCGCCATGTGGACTGTATCCACTATCCGACCCGGTTCATCCGGGATATTTATGAAGGAAAAACCGGCTCGTCCCGCGGGGTTGTGATCTCCAACGGAGTCAGCCCGCTGTTTCACAGTATGCCTGCGGTCCGGCCGGAAGAATATCAGGACCGGTTTCTGATCCTGAATACCGGACGCTATGCGGAGGAAAAATCCCAGCACATCCTGCTGGAAGCGGTCCGGCTTTCCGCCCACGAGAAAGAAATACAGGTGTTTCTGGCCGGACAGGGGCCATTCTATGACAAGCTGAAGAAGCAGGGGAACGATCTGACCAATCCGCCGGTAATGGCTCTGTTTTCAAGAGAAGAACTGGCTGGGATTGCAAATTACGCGGATCTTTATGTACATGCGGCGGAGGTGGATCTGGAGGCTATTGCCTGTCTGGAAGCGATCTCCTGCGGGCTGGTCCCGGTGATCGCTGATTCTCCGCGGTGCGCGACGAAGAATTTTGCTCTTGAGAAAACCAATCTGTTCAACGTCAATGATCCTGCCAGCCTGGCTGCCCGGATCGATTACTGGATCGAACATCCACAGGAAAAGGCAGCAGCCCGTATCGCCTATCTGGAATATGCAAAGCAGTTCCGGCTGGAACACTGTATGGAGCAGATGGAATCCATGATGGAGGAAACGATCTCGCTTTTCCTCCGTCAGAATACGAAGTAATAGGGGTCGATCCGGTACTCATTGGCATTGAAATCCACAATGCTCTCGGTTCCGTCGTAGCTTTGCAGAACTTCCAGATGCAGATGGGGCATCAGGCTTGCACCGGTATCGCCGGAAAATGCCACCGGAGTCCCCTTAGTCAGATACATCCCGGGCTTCACTAGGATCTGGGACAGATGCTGATATACGATATAATACCCGTCGCCCCAGTACATGACGATCCAATAACCCCGCTGCTGCTGAAATCCGGTATAAACGACTTCACAGTTGTCCGGCGCCAGCAGCTCCGTTCCCACCGGCATATCAAAATCAATTCCCCGGTGATAGGAAGAGATCTGTCCATTGAAATCATCCCGGTAGCCATAATAGGACAGAACGGGATACTCGGTTCCCAGCTCTCCGCCTCTTGCCACCTTTGCCTTGAGGTTCCAGTATTCTGTCGGGGCCTGGGTTATATCCTGCGAGGCGTCTTCCTGTCGATCGTCCTCCTGCGGGGCATCGATGGTCTCCTCCGGCGCTGTTATCGGCTCCTCTCCGGAATTCTGCTTTTCCTCATCGGTTCGTTCCAGTGAGATCTTCGGATTCTCCGGTTCCGGTGTACGGGAACTCCAGGGAACGTCGCAGCCGGTACAGATTAAGACGAGAATGACGGCCAGAACCAGCAGACTTCTTCTGATTTTTTTCTTTGCAGTGTTCAAAAGCCATCACCCTCCCTTCAAAACGATTACACTGAGATGATAGAATTTCCCGATGGTTCCGGTCAAGTATTTTTGAGATTTTTTCTGCGGCATTTTCTTCAGAATTTCCTGCAGGACTTTCGCGAATCCCATAAAAACGATATAATGTTCCCGGATTTACAATCATCTGTCTGAGAAACAGCGAGGCCGATCATGAAACAATACCTGGTAGACGCTTTTACAAATACGCCCTTTTCCGGCAATCCTGCCGCAGTCTGCGTCATGGACCGCTGGCCCTCCGAAGAATCCATGCGAAAACTCGCGGCGGAAAACAATCTCTCAGAAACCGCGTTCATTGTCAAAGAACCCGAAGGATATCATCTGCGCTGGTTTACCCCGGGGACAGAGGTGGAACTGTGCGGGCATGCGACTCTGGCTTCCGCATTTGTGATCCTGAATTATTATGCGGATGGCAATAGTTCTGAAACTGGCAATTATTCGGAAACCGACGATTGTTCTGAGACCGACGATTGTTCTGAGACCGGCAGCGGGTCCGGCTGTGGCTCTTGGTCCGGTTGTGACTCTGTGCCCGTAAGTGAAATGGTCCGTTTTCATACACGAAGCGGCCTTCTGACAGTCCGGCGCAAAGGCACTCTCTACGAAATGAATTTTCCGGTGTGCGAACAAAAGGAGATTCCTGTTACGGATGCAATGGAACAGGCATTTGGCATCCGTCCTGTCAAGGCAGTTTTGGGAATGGACCTGGTCTGCGTGTTTGAAACAGAAGAACAGATCCGCAGTCTGAATCCTGACCCGTCACTTTTGCTGCAGATCGACGGCCGGATCCAGAATGCAACGGCTCCGGGGCATCAGACGGACTGCGTTTCCCGAAGCTTCGCTCCGAAACTGGCTATTGAGGAAGATCCGGTCTGCGGATCCGTCCATTGCCAGATCGCTGCATACTGGGCGGCCCGGCTCGGAAAAACTTCCATCGATGCCTATCAGGCATCCGCCCGCGGAGGGTTTCTGCATTGCGAACTTTTGGACAGTGGCAGGATTGCCATCAGCGGCGAAGCTGTGCTGATCGCAATCTCCGAGCTTGCCGTTCCGTTGCCCTGATCCTGGCCATCGCGGGCAGGTACCGCAATGCTCGACGTTTCTGACAGCGGCTGCCGAAAAAATGCAGCAATGCGTGAGATTTTCGGCAGACTTGCCGAAAAATTGCAGCATTGCGGTAAAATCTGCCGAAAAATTGCAGCATTGCGGTGAATTGCCGAAATATTGCAGCAATGCGTGAGATTTTCGACAAGCCTGACGAAAAAATGCAGCATTACGGTAGAATCTGGTTAAGTCGGAGTACTGCATAATATTCCAGCAATCTACCACCGCAGCTGCTCATACCTTGCGGCCTGCCGGTCAGCAAAGGTCGGTTTGAACAGGTCAGCGTTCAGCATCTCGTCATACAGACTGAAGGCAGCGTCCTGTACCAGGGCAGCCATATCGTAGCTGTAGGGGTTCTGCGTGAATGGCTGGTAATTGTCCACGAAATCTGCAAGGAACAGCAGCTGATCCGCTGCTGGTGCGTCCGTCAGCGGGAAGAGATCCTGCCCGTACTCATCCGCCAGCTCCTGATAGTATTCCGTAATATCCTTGCCGGTGTTGTAGGAGATCCGCATCTTACCCATGTGCTCCTTGCGCCAGTCATTGAAATCCGTAATATCCGCCTGCACCCGCGGGCTGACCTTGATTGTAGTCTTCCGGATGTCCTGCAGGATCTTGGAGCCGTCATCATCGATCAGCATCTGCGTATTGGAGACAATGTCCTTTGCGATCGGAAGCAGGAACCGGTTTACATCATCAAAGGTATTTGCGTCCGTCCTGGTTACCAGCATCGTGACCAGCCGCTGGATCTCTTTGATATGTCCGGAGACATCCACCTCAGAGCCGTAGAAGTCCTGCACGGCCCGGAGGATCTTCCGTGCGGTATGCTCGCTGATCAGCGGCTTCAGGTTCTTCCATGCCGCGCTGCCTTTAGTATAGGCAGAAAGTCTTGTCAGGCCCTTGAAGTACTCTGCCCGCTTTGTCTGATCCTGAAGATCCCGCTGCAGGTTCTCCACACGTTTACGCAGATCCGCACCGGCCTCTTCCTGTGTCCGGGTGGCAATGGAAGACTGGCTATCCGGGGACTGGCTGTAGCGGATGTCGGGACTATCTGTCGGAGTCTGATTATCTACGTTCTTGAACTGGTTGGAATCGAATACACCATATTCGATGGTATCTGATTTAAGATCCGTTTTGGCAATGATTCCATCATAGCCCATCTTCTGAAGGTCACTATAATCAATGTACTGTTTCAGAAGCTGATGGTTTCCGATCTCTAAGAGCCTGTCAATAGTCTCTTTTGTCGCTGCCTCGTTCGAATACAGATACTCCCTGACGGCAGCATCCGGGTTTGCCAGATCGAACGGCTTTGTAATGTTCAGATACCCCGGATACACTTTTCCTTTGTTTCCGCGGGTATAGGTATAAGCAGAACTTCCCTCGTTGAATTCATAGCTGAAATCATTGGCAAATTCCTGATTGTTTGTGAACCAGATCATCTGATCATTGTAGGCACTGGTATGAGCCCCGGATCTGGAGCGGTCAAATACCGTGATATCTGTGGACGGGCTGCCGTGATATACGACTATAAGGTTTCCGTTTTCATCACGCACCTTGCTGTCTTTGAAGAAGTCTTCCTGTGCAGCGGTCAGCTGATTGCCATCGGAATCAACGATTGTACTTTTCAAAGACAATGAGCGTTTCGGGTTGTCAGATGTTTCACCCTGTGGTATAAGTGAATCAGAAACAGAGCGGTTCTGACGCACGTCTTGGACGTATACCTCGGGGGCATTTAGGTCATTGAGAAATTCAGCAACACTCTGTTTTTCTTTGATTACTTTTTCAAACATCTTGGGGATATCACCTTCCCCAGTTTTTATCATCTGCTTATTCACGAGAAGCTTTTGATTTCCATATTGCTCCGTTACAGCTTCTAAATAATATGTTATTCCAGAATCTGTTTTTGTAACATATAAGATTCCTGTTTTTCCGTCAGACCTTTTATAAACAAAAACTTTATTATAATTTTCAACAATATAAGGTATGTTTTTAATGTCAGCCGGAGTTACAGGATACTTTTCTTTTGTTGTTTCACCATGCGAATTTCTAATATGTCTTATATCATTTTCTCTTAGAGCATGCGTATATTCGCTGATATCCGGAATATCATTTTCTACATCTTTAATTAAGCGGAGACTCGGAATAGCATATTTCTTATAATCTAGAGTATTATCACCAGCATAGGCATTATCAACGTAGTTGTTAACATCGTTGTTAACATCGTTGTTAACATCAGTTTGTGTCACTCCAAGCAAAAGCTTGGGTGCATTATTTCCCACAGTTTCCGATTCAGTATTCTGGTTTTCCTCCCTACTCTCCAATACTTCCTGTGCTGCCTTCCTGCCTTCTTCCATAAAGGTGTCGTACTGATCGGAAATGGCCGGGAGGTTACGCAGGGATTCTTCCTGCATGTTCATACCACCAAACAGGTCGCAGACTATCTCTTCACGGATCTGGAGATCCCCATAGTTCGCACGTCTCAAGGCAGCCTTATAAGCCGGGATCAGATGTTCCGTAACAAAATTGGTACCGAATTTCTTCCCGATTGCTGCAAAGACTCTATCGATTTTATTGTTTTTGTTGGTTCTCAGGAGATGATGACCGGCCTCATGGCGGGCGATCTGGGCAGGCGTAAACTGTGCATCGTCCATCCGCACATAGACTTTCCCGTTCTCGTATACGCCTCTGGCGGAAGTGCCATCCTCAAATGTCAGATCCCCTCCGGCAAACGGAACGACCTCCACGTCGTAATCCTTCGCGATATTCTGGAGTTCCCTGTTTCCCTCGGTGTCTTCCAGCTCGACGATCTGCACGGTGGAGGAAGCAGCCCCGCCTTTAATGCCTAAAGATTTGGCAGATTCTACTCTTCCTGTAGTATGGAAGAGATTTCCTGCATTAACGCTTCCCGTTCTTCCGGCGGCAGCTCCTGCATTTTCTGCTGGAACATTGCTTTCAGTTCCTCGCCTTCCTTCGATGTTACGCCCTGGGATCTCAGTTCGTCCTGTCCCTTCTTCCATTCCGCTGCTCTGGACTGCGGCACCCGGACGGTCAATCCGTTCGCTGCTTCCATATACAGGTACGTTTCGTTCTGGTTCTGCTGTTCTGACATTTCCATTTCCCTCCTGTGTGATCGGTGTATTAGCGGCCTCAGTGACAGCCGCATTCTCTGTATCGACTGCTGTATTGGAGGCTGCATTCACTTTGTTGTAGAGTGCTGCCTTCAGATCCGGGCTGATATACGGGACAGACTTTTCCGGCAGTGTCACTTCATCCAGGGACTTGCCCTGCTGCGCCTGCTCCAGGATCGCCCTTGCACCTTCAAGATAAGCGGTAACATCCATGTCGTCAAGGTAGTTGTCGCTCATGACCTCTGCGAAATCTGCATTGTCATTGGCCAGCTCGTCTACATAATCCAGCACCTGTTCATAGTCCTTGCCGATCTTATAGTCGGACTTCTCAATCGGTTCGTACTCTGCGACATCCAGTCCTTCCTCTTCCTTCACGCCGGCTTCGGTATACTCTTCATTCTGCAGCGTGATCCGGTCCATCTGGGCAGCATTAACAGCCGCCTGGATCATAGGCGGTGTCAGGTGCCTGGTCGGTGGGATCTCGGTATTCTGTGCGGCGGCGTTATAGACCGCGCTCATTTCCTCCACATAATCTGCGGAGCTTGTATTTTCGTTGGTCTGTGCATACTGGTTGAAGGATCGGATCACGTTTGCCCCGGCGGGTCTGCCGTTCTGCTCGTAGCCGCTGGCAGGTCAGGTCGAACTCTCCAATCAGGTTCTGGATCTCGGCCTTCTGATCTGCGTGGCTCTTCTTAGACAGCTTATCCAGCCGGTTCATGAGATCCAGCAGATACTTCCGTTCCCGGCTCTCTGCACGTTTCGCTCGTTGTTCCTTCCTGGACTCGATGCCCTCCCGGATCTTTGCGTCACGTTTCGCCCGCACGTCCTTCAGCGTTTCTTGTATTTTCATCGTGTGCAATTGCCTGTTGTGCCAAATACTCCCTTGTCTCATGGATTCCCTCTATGACTCCCTGAGTCAGAAGGGCAATGATCAAAACTGTAAGACCGGAATCTTCTATTGCTTTGTCTAACAGTTCGACATTTACATTCAAGAAATCACCTCCTTCCAGAGTCCCCGTTTTGTCAACCATCCATATGATACTGCTATGTCCCCAATATGTCAACAGCTATTTTCAAATTTTATCATAAAAGTTTACACTTAGGGGATTTTGTGTTATCATCCTCGCATCAAGGAGGAAAAAATAATGAATATCGGAGATAGAATAAGAGCAAAAAGAATAGAATTAGGGATGACTCAGGATGAATTAGCGAAGAAAGTAGGTTATTCGAGCAAGACGGCAATCAGTAAAATAGAATCAGGGGAAAGGGATTTAAAGCAAACAAAAATCAGGCTACTTGCCGATGCTCTTGAAACAACAACGGATTATATTATGGGATGGGATGACGAAGAAGAAATATATAATGATTTCGTGAACCAAATCAAAAAACTGTCTCCTGATGAATTCTCAGAAATCAAAGATTATATGAACTACATTATCAGTAAGCGGAAATAGTACAGAAAAACGGACACCTTCTTTCAGTATAATAGGGACAGAAGGAGGGGTTATTATGGAAGAACTGATAAAACTGTTCCTGTCGCTTACAAAGGAAGAAAAGAAACAAGTTATAGAATATCTCAATAGGAGGGAAGATGAAAAAGAAGACTAATTTATGCAGATGTCCAGACTGCCGAAATATCATCAGCGTGAAAGCAAAGTCTTGTCCGCATTGTGGCAGAGTCCTCAGAAGATCGTCAACTAATGGAAAGATATTAGCGATTCTTCTGTGTATCATCGGATTTATCATGCTATTTATAGGTGCTTACCACATTGGACTAGGAAAATGAAAGAGAGGAAAATATGAAAAAGAAAAACTCAATGCCTGTCGTTATGGGGATTATAATTATCCTGATCCTGATTGTCGCAGTTGTGATATTCGTTAAGAGTCGCATGGATGAATCTGAAAGACAATTACAGAACAACCAAATATATCAGGACGCAGTTAAGGCAAGGGAAGAAGCTGAAAAATCCCGTGAACAGGTTTCGGAACAAAGTGAAAGAATCAATGAACTGATAGAACAGCTTGATATGTTCGGAATAGGGAAATAAAAAGGACTGTCATAACGGCAGTCCTTTTTAAAAAAAAGAATGAGGGTGTAATAAAACAATGACAAAATGACTTTATATTTAGGAGATTTCATGAGAACAACTGTATTATACCAAAAATAAGGGGATATGTAAAACGATGAAAAAACGCATATATTTAGGCATAGATCCCATCACAGGGAAAGAAATCCGTAAACGGGTGGAAGGAAAAGACGAAAAAGAAATAGAGCATAAAATCCTTGAAATACAGAAGGAACGCATGGAAGTTGATCGCCCATCTGACGTTACCTTTGGGAAGTACTCGCAAGACTGGCTGAAAGCATACAAAGAAATGAGAGAGTCCGCTACAAAGGAAATGTACAAAGTAGCCTTGAACAAATGCAAAACCTTGACATTTGTCAAGGTTAAGGATATCCGCCCACTGGATCTCCAACTAATCATAAATGAACATTTGGGCAGTCCTTCCTCATGCAGGCAGCTTGCGCTTACCCTTAAGCAGATTTTTAAACGTGCCGTAAAAGACGGAATTATCCGCAGAAACCCGGCAGACGATCTGCAACTCCCGAAATCAGAGAAAAAAGAAGAACGTGCATTGACGGATAAAGAAAAAGAAGCCATTAAGTCTGCTCCGTTTACCACACAGGAACGGATGTTTGTACTCTTATTATTTTACTTCGGGCTGCGTCCACAGGAAATGTTAGCGTTAATGCCACAGGATTTTGATTTACAGAACCATGAATTATCCATCCGCAGAGCAGTTGGATATCAAAACAATAGACCATACATAAAAACCACAAAGACGTATAAGGTGCGTAGAATCCCTATAGCCACGTTTTTTGAGCCGGATATAAAATCCTTCATCCGAGAAATTAAGAGCGAAAATAGCCTATATCTGATGCATCAGGGTGGAAGTCTGCTGTCTAAGAGTCAGAAAGTCAATTTGTGGAACCGGATAAAAGAGAAAATCAACGTACAATTAGGTGGGGATGAATTTATAGACATGACGAACAATCTCCGGCCGTATACCTTCCGGCATAACTTTTGCTGTGAGTGCTATTATAAAAAAGTGTCCATCATTAAGACCGCAGAACTTATGGGAAATTCACCTCAGATGGTCATGAAAGTATATACCCACCTCGATAATTCCCGTGAACCACTAGCCGAATTAATGAAAATGAGCATCTAAATACATAAAAGCATCAGGAAAGCACAATGAAAAAGGCAATAAAATGCAGAATTAAAATAATGTGTCCATATAATTGGACACATTTCAAAGGGTAACGGAAATATGGTGTCCAATTAATTGTACTTTAATGGACGGAAAATGGACGGAAAGATGTGAAAAAATGGGTTTAAATGTGTCAAAATGACACGCTACATTCAAAGTAAAAAAATAGCAGAAAACCCTTTAAAATCAAGGTTTTCCGCTATCTTCCAACCTATGAGCCATCGGGGACTCGAACCCCGGACAACTTGATTAAAAGTCAAGTGCTCTACCACCTGAGCTAATGGCCCATCAAACAGGGCTAGCTGGATTCGAACCAGCGAATGCAGGAGTCAAAGTCCTGTGCCTTACCGCTTGGCGATAGCCCTAAAAAAGGAAGGTGGGAGATGGGACTCGAACCCACGGCCTCCAGAGCCACAATCTGGCGCGCTAGCCAACTGCGCCACACCCACCATATCGTCCAGCGTGCCTGTAACTTCCTGCCCGCCCAACGTGCCTGAAGGGATTCGAACCCCCGACCCACGGCTTAGAAGGCCGTTGCTCTATCCAGCTGAGCTACAGACACTCATAATAATCCGCCAAACTTTGGCAAATCAAAAGCGGGTGATGGGAATCGAACCCACGTGTCCAGCTTGGAAGGCTGGTGTTCTACCATTGAACTACACCCGCATGATCAGACTACCGCGCCGATATCGTTTGATTCTAGATCGGGGTGACAGGACTTGAACCTGCGGCCTCTTGATCCCAAATCAAGCGCTCTAGCCAAACTGAGCTACACCCCGTTTCACCGTCGACGCAAGAGGAATTATATATTAAAAGGTGTTGTATGTCAACATAATTTTTCATTTCTTTTCTGCCTGCAGACCGGCAGTTTTCCGGACCGGCAGCCCTTTATTCCCGGTGCTGCTTCAGCACCTCCACCACCTGCCGGAGTGCCTTTCCCCGATGGCTGATGGCGTTTTTCTCCTGAGGGGAAAGCTGAGCGGAAGTACATCCGTATTCCGGAAGATAGAAGATGGGATCGTAGCCGAAACCGCCCTCTCCGGCAATCTCATACGCGATCCTTCCTTCCATGAACCCCTGGTACAGATCCGTATGCCCGTCAGGCCACGCGATCGCCATGGAGCAGACGAACCGGGCGCTTCTCTGTTCCGGAGCAGCCTCCTTCAGCTGATCCAGAATCGCCTGGTTTTTCACGGTATAGGATGTGTCCTCGCCCATATAACGGGAGGAATAGATCCCGGGAGCCCCGTCCAGATAATCGATCACCAGGCCGGAATCATCCGCGATGGCCAGCTGACCGGTGGCATCCCGCACCGCTTCCGCCTTGATCGCGGCATTTTCATCAAAGGACGTGCCCGTCTCTTCGATCCCGACCCGGATCCCCGCTTCCTTTAAAGACAGGATCTCAAGATCCGTTCCCTCCAGCATCTGCCGGATCTCCCGGACCTTGTCCATGTTGGATGTCGCCATGATGATCTTCATATATCCTCCTAATTGGATGTAAATGCCTTCAGGCAGATATTGCATCCCGATTCCTTCTGGGTATTTTCCCAGGCCCTTCCATTCTCGCTGATGAAGCTTTCCTTTCCCACCAGATCAATGGTTCCGGTCCTTCCCTCCCCGGCGTCCATTTCGATGGCCACCGGATGCAGGCTGCCCGGAGTGTCGATCTGCACGATCACCGCAAACCGTTCTCCCTGGTTCAGCGGGATCTCCTCATCCAGATCAATGGTATAATAGCCTGCATAGCTCAGTTCCCCCTGGGCTTTGATCACCCGGTCGGACAGAAGATTGGTTGGGGACAGAACATGCCTGCACACATAAACCTTGTAGGAAGTTTCCGGCCCCGTGGCATAGAATCCCACCGCCTTCAGGCTCTCATTGCCGGAGGCCATATAGACGTTGGCGAAATAAGCGGAGGATTCCTCAAAGCCCATCCGGCCGACCCAGCCATGTTCATCATTCTGATAAATATGATCGTAATTCATGACATCGTCCACCCGGGAATACACTACCGCGGACTGCCCGATGCAGCAGTCGTCATAGGACACATAGAAAACTCCATTGTCCCCGAACTCCGATCCCCAGCTGTTCAGGCAGATGAACGCGCCGTCCTGCTGCGCTCCCACATTAAAAGCGGAAGCCGGATAAGTATCATCCCAGCCGATGATCACCACCTCGTGATTGGCTTCTCCCTCTTCCGGATAGCAGTAGGAATAATTGTACCGGTTGTAATAGGTCTCATCAATATACTGCTCCGAGTCGATGGAAATATGGATGGAGCTTTCCACCGCCCCGTAGATATACACCATCTTCTTGATGGATTCAAAATCCCCATCCTCCAGGAACTGCACCTCCTGGATGTGTTTGACCACCTCGGCATCCGGATTGGTCTTTCCGTCATTATACGGATCCTCCTCCTCCGTGACCGGTCCCTTCCAGGCGCTTAAATAGGCCACTGCCATGTAGAAATCCCCGCCCTCGGACTCGTTGTTGTAAAAGCCGTTGTTCAGGATCATGTGGTCTTCGGAAAAATCCCACTGCTCCGCAGGAAGCAGCCGGCTCTCCAGCGCCGCATTGGCAGCGAAGGCCCAGCAGGCACCCAGTTCTCCCTGGTCCCGGGTCTTGTTGATCCTGCCCACATCCAGACAGTTGTAATAGTCCGGAAGCTCAATGCTGTCAAAATCCTCGGCGGTGACAACCGGGATCCCAGAGAATACAGCCTGATTCTCAATCCCGGCATAATACAGCACCGGCTCGGTGATGCCGAGGAAATTGAACGCGAACATGGCTCCTACCAGTATGACAAGCAGACAAAACAGAAAAGGTGTCAGTTTCTTCATTTCTTTGGTTTCGGTCCTAAGTAGGAATAAAAATACGTTTTGATCATACCATTATATATTTTCCGGTTTTTGGAGGCTTTGCCCCCGAAATACCGCTGTGCGTCTTCATAGGAAGTGATGAAAAAGGCGGACCAGGAATCCAGCGCGCGGAACCGTTCCCCGAAATCCCGGTAGATCCCGGGAAGGGTTTCCTGATCCTCCAGCCGCTCCCCGTAAGGGGGATTGGTGATCAGAAATCCGTATTTCTTCGGGTGACTCAGCTGACGGACCTCCCTCTGCTGAAAATGGATCAGGTCTCCGACGCCGGCTTTCTGCGCATTCTCCCGGGCGATCCGCACCACCTTCGGGTCAATGTCGTAGCCCTGGATATCCGTCTCCACGGACAGATCCACCAGATCATTGGCCTCTTCGATCACATGATACCAGATTTTCTTCGGAATCAGATGCTCCCAGTCCTGGCACAGAAACTCCCGGTTGATTCCCGGAGCCATATGGGCAGCCATCATCGCCGCTTCGATGCAGATAGTCCCGCTTCCGCAGAAGGGATCCACCAGAATGCGGTTCCTGTTCCAGGGGGTCAGAAGGATCAGAGCCGACGCCAGGGTCTCCGAGATCGGCGCCTCCGAAGCGACCTCACGGTACCCTCTTTTGTGCAGGGACTCCCCGGTGGTATCGATCCCCACCAGCACCTCATCCTTGTGGATGAATACCCACAGCGGATAATCATCGCCGGACTCTTCAAACCAGTCTGTCCGGTAGGTCTCCTTCAGCTTCTCCACGATGGCTTTCTTAACAATACTCTGGATATCCGAGGGACTGAACAGTCTGGACTTGACGGACCGGGCCTTCTTCACCCAGAATCTGCCGTCCTTCGGGATCAGTTCCTTCCAGTCGATGGCCCGGATCCCCTCGAACAGATCGTCAAAGGTCTCCGCATGAAACTGACCGGCCTTAATATAGACCCGCTCACAGGTCCGCAGGAACATGTTGCTCCTGGCGATCCCTTCTTCGTCACAGCAGAACGTCACCCTGCCGTCTTCCACCAGCAGGATCTCATATCCCAGATCCGTGATTTCCTTTTTCAGCACCGACTCCAGGCCAAAATGGCAGGGTGCGATCAGTTCGTAAGTCATATTGCAGAGATTATACACTAACCGTGCATGGATTTTAAGTGATTCTTTACAGAAAAACTGCTGCAGCATGCTGCAGCAGTTCGGTGCGTGCATTAGAGGATTCGAACCCCCGACCTTCTGGTCCGTAGCCAGACGCTCTATCCAGCTGAGCTAAATGCACAAGTCAACGCTAGATATTCTACTCGCGCTTTTGCTGTTTGTCAACCGGAAATCTCAGATCCCGCCGAAACAGACCCGGCGGGTGATCCCGCCGGAGCCCCTCCGGCACACTTCTTCGTTCCCGGCTGCATCCTTCCTGCCGGATCACTCCGCCATCTGCTGTGCGGGACCCGGCGGCGGCAGGAGCTTCTGCTTTTCGTTGCTGCGGATCGTAATGATCGGCGCTCCGTTGTTCTCGATGTAATCCCGGGTGATCGTCACCTTGCCGATGCTGTCATCCTTCGGGATTTCATACATGATATCCAGCATGATCTCTTCCAGGATCGACCGGAGTCCGCGGGCGCCTGTGCCGCGCTCCTCCGCCCTCTTCGTCAGGGCCAGCAGGGCTTCATCCTCGAATTCCAGCTGCACCTCATCCATCTCCAGGAGCTTCTGGTATTGCTTCAGGATCGCATTCTTGGGCTCCTTCAGCACCTGCACCAGCATTTCTCCGGACAGTTTCTGCAGCGTGCAAACAATGGGCAGCCGTCCTAAAAATTCGGGGATCATGCCGAATTTCCGGAGGTCTTCGGTGGTGACTTTATCCATGATGTTTTCATCATTATCCACGGTATCCTTCAGAGCCGCGCCGAATCCCATGGAGGTCTTCTGCTTCACCCGCTCCTTGATGATCTCTTCCAGATCCGGGAAGGCACCGCCGCAGATAAACAGGATATTCCGGGTATTGACGGTGGTCAGCGGCACCATGGCGTTCTTGGAAGCTGCTCCGACAGGGACCTCCACTTCCGATCCCTCCAGAAGCTTTAAGAGTCCCTGCTGCACAGATTCTCCGCTGACGTCCCGGCCCCGGTTGCTGTTTTTCTTGGCGATCTTATCGATCTCATCGATGAAAACGATCCCTATCTCCGCCCGGTCCAGGTCATTGTCCGCCGCCTGCAGAAGCTTTGACAGTACCGACTCGATATCATCGCCGATATAACCGGCTTCCGTCAGGGAGGTGGCATCCGTGATGGCCAGCGGCACATCCAGAAGCTTTGCCAGGGTCTTGACAATGTAAGTTTTTCCGCAGCCGGTGGGTCCGATCAGGAGCATGTTGGATTTCTCGATCTCCACATCGTCATCCTTGAACCGGTCTCCGGCAATGATCCGTTTGTAATGATTATATACTGCGACGCTGATCGCCTTTTTGGCCTTCTCCTGTCCGACGATATATTCATCCAGTCTGGCCTTCAGCTTGTGGGGCGGAAGGATCTTGGCCGGATCGATCAGCGGCCCTTTCCGCTCCGAAGGATCCTTGCGCTTCACCTGCTGCCTCCGGCCGAATCCGTTCTGCAGATCCGAGAGATTGATGAAACTGATGCTCGGAGTCCTCTTTTTGGTCTTCATCTGCTCCCGTCTCTCCTGGGATCGTTTCAGGGCTTCTTCATGGGCCTTCGGATCCGGTTTGAATCCGGTCACCCTTTTCGCGCTTTCTGACAGAGCCTTTTTCTCCTTCGGACTGTCATCCCCGGTCTGATCGGAAGCTACCTGTCCTTCCGGAGCCTCCTCGTTGTCCGCCGCATCCTCTTCCCCGGCAGCGTCCCCGTCCGGTCCTTCCTCCTGATCAATGATCATCTCCGGTACTTCTTCCTCTTCCGGTTCTTCCTCATCCTCCGGCTCTTCCTGTCCGTTTACCGGATCCCCTGCGAAGGGAAATCCCATTCCCATGCCCGGAAATCCCATAAAGGGACTGAAGCCTCCCAGGCTGGAGGGATCCAGGCCCGAAAGATCCACATTGCTGATGGTTTTCTGCAGGCAGTCCACGCAGATGGAGATGCCCCCGGGAAGGGTCAGCATCTTTCCCGCTTTGCTTTCTGTACGATGGCATACACTGCAGACACATTCTCTGTCATTGTTTGAATTGTTTGTTGTCATTCGATTCTCTTTCTGATCTGGTAATACCTGATAAATGCTCTGTATTATCCGAATAATACAGTTTTACAAGAGGATGCTTCCACCCTCTTGTAAAACAGATTATACACTATGTGAATGATTTTGTCATAACTATCATTCAATTCTTTGGATCCGCTGTCCGAATGCGCAGACACGCCTCCCAGCTCTCAGAGCATTCTCAGCTGATCCAATCGGTCAGGGTCACGGTCAGATCGATCTGCTCATAGGTTCCCTCGGTCAGTCTCATGACGCTGATCTGCACCTCATCTCCGGCTGTATGGGATGCCAGTACAGACTGAAGTTCGGCCATTGTGGTCAGGTCTTTGCCGTCGACTCCGACAATGATATCTCCATTCTGGATTCCGCCTTCTTCCGCTCCGCTGCCGGCGACTGTGCTGGAAACATAGACGCCCACAGGCATTTCAAATTCAGCGGAAAGCTCGTCGGTCACATCTCTTCCCCGGATTCCCAGGAAAGCTCCATTTCCTGCATTGGTTCCGTTGGAATTGTTCTCATTGATTACTTCATTGGAATTCAGCAGGGTCTCGATGAGCTCCAGGTTGCTGGCAACCGGGATCGCATAGCACATGCCCTCCACATAGCTGATGGTTGCCTTGGCTTCGTTGATGCCGATCACTTCGCCCTTGGCGTTCAGCATGCAGCCGCCGGAATTGCCGAAGTTAATGGCTGCATCGGTCTGAATGACATTCAGATCCATGTCTTCTACGGTGATCTCTCTGTTCATGGCGCTGACGATACCGGTGGTCACGCTGGTGCCGTATCCCAGAGCATTGCCGATCACGATTACGCCGTCACCGACTTCCGGATCTTCCGTACAGATGGTTGCGATACTGATCTGATCCAGGGTCTCCTGAGGAATATCCTCCAGCGGTACTGCCACGACCGCGATATCCCCTGCCGCATCGGCTGCCTTTACATAACCATCCACATTGGTGTCATCCACAAATGTCACGTACAGGGAAGAGCTTCCTTTGACCACATGATAGCTGGTCAGAATTAAAAGCTCGGAATCATTTTGGGAAATGATCGTTCCGGATCCCATACCGCTGTCCACTTCTTCCTGCTCTTCCTCCGGTACGGTCTCTTCATAATTTTCTTCCGGAACTTCATAATAGTAATTCCTGTTGCCGTTGCTGCGGCCGCCGAAGCTGTCGCCGAAGAAATACTCGAAGAAATCATTGATATTTCCGTTTCCGAAATTATCGAATCCGCCGTAATAATTGACCAGGGATCTGGATGTGATTGAGACGACGGAAGGAAGGACTTCCTGTACAACATCCGAAACGTCGGTAATGACAAATCCTCCCGCTGCCGGAGCGGAGTCCGTAGATAAACTGCTTTCCGATGCCAGGGTCAGCACTGCGGTATCAGCCTGCAGTCCGCTGCTTCCGGCACTGGTGCTGATCACTGCGATTGCGGCAACCAGCAATGCCACAACTGTGGCGGTGAGGGAAACCATCAGTTTCTTGTTCGATCTTGTTTTTCTGTTCATCGCAAATCTCCTTTTATCATCAAGCGATTGGTTCGTTTGTTTTTATGACCTGATGATATTCAGAATTTGTGATCATTTTGTGATGTGAATATGGCGATTTTTTGAAACTTAAAAACAGCTGCGTTTTTACAGATCCCGCAGCTGTCTGATACTGGATACTTCGGCGGAGGGCACATTTGCGTCCTCCCCTGCCAGGATCCATGCGATCTTTTCCGCATTCTCATCCGGATTAAAATGTTCCTTCTGCCAGGCTGCTCCCTGCTGTCCCAGGCGCTGCCGTTCCTGTCCGCTCATACGGTAGATCTTCATGATGCTGCTGTAGATCCCGCTGAGATCATCCGGCTCCACGGCCTCTCCGCATCCGGCCCTGCGGATCAGGTCCTTCACCAGGCCGCCGATGGAAGCCACCACAGGTTTTCCGGCCGCCAGATAATTGATCATCTGGTGGGGCAGCTGATAGGCGCTGGTTTTCTCCGGTTTGACAATCGCCGTAATAATGTCCGCCGCGTAAAGATATTTGCCGGTCTCCATGGACGTGATCCTGCCCTCAAAGAAGAACAGATCCTCCAGTCCGTTTTTCATCACCTGCTTCTGAAGTTCCCCGATCTTCTCTCCGGTTCCCGTCACCACAAACCGGATATTTCCGGCCTCAGACGAGCGGATCTTCTGAGCCGTCCGGATCACTCCGTCGACATGCAGCTGCCCGTCGAAATCCCCCGGCACCAGCAGGGTAAAGCTGCCTGCCAGCTTCTCCAGCAGACTGTCATCCCGGATCTTCTGTTCATAAGCGCTGTCCGGGACCTGGGTTACCACCGGCAGCTGTTCGTCCGTCATCCCCAGCCGGGAGGCAAAATACCCCCGCATCAACTCGGAAGGCACGATCAGCCGGTCAGCTTTCCGGTAATAGGACATGGAGATCCGGTATAAAAGTCTGCGGAACAGACTGCTCTGGACATCGATCACGGAATACAGCCCCTGGGGCCAGAGATCCGCCACATAGATATAGACGGGGATCTGCAGTTTTTCGGCGATCCGGATCCCCGGTCCGCACATCATCACGGGAGACAGCTGATAGATCAGGACCGCATCATACTTCCCCTGCAGAAGATGGTTGCTCTGCATCCGGGCCATCAGCGGGAAGGTCACATAGTTTAGAAAGATCCGGAGGTTGGATCCGTTCCCCTGTTTCACATCAAAGGTCCGGTAGATATTAATCTTGTTCTTTGTTTCCCGGCGCACCTTGAAGGAATTGTATCCCCTCTGGAATTCTCCGGCTTCGTTGCAGGGCTGCCCGCACAGCACATCCACCTTGAATCCGTAGGAAACAAGGTGGTTGCACAGTTCGTTGATTCTGGTTTTTTCCGGCCAGAAATGCCGGCATACTACGAGAATTTTTTTAGGCATTAATACTCGACATATTCTTCTTCATAATAGAAGTCTTCTTCGGCCGGCGGGCCTTCCTCATCGCCTTGCTGCTCCTCCGTCGCCGGAGCCAGCGTCGCGGCGGAATGATAATAACAGTATGCGCCGGGATATGCGTAATTGGAATCCCAGGTATAACCTCTGGCCGGTCCGCCCTTGATATCATCAGGACGAATAATGCAGACCTGGTAATATCCGGGGCAGAACTCATTTGCCAGAAGACCGGTCTCGGAGCAGACATAGGCGCCGATATGGACATCGCAGTATTCCGTCGGGACCGTACCCTCTTCAAAATATTCCGTATAGGTTCCCTTCCCCGTCGGATCGTATTCGCACAGCCACTGTTCCGGCAGTTCTCCGGACTTATGGCAGATAGTTGCCTGTACGATGCCGTCCGGCCACAGGAACTGGCCTCCTGTATATCCCTGCTCGTTCACGATGCGGTTCATAATGGCCGCGTAGAGATCCTTATGGAATTCCTCCTGCTCGATCTTGATATTCTCGTCATATCCGGCCCAGATCGTTCCGCAGATCCCCGCCGGAACATATCCGGTAAACCACAGGTCATAGTCGTTGGATGTGGTTCCGGTCTTGCCCGCAAGGGGAGCATTGGCCAGCTTGCATTTCACGCCGGTTCCCTCTTCCACAACATCCTGCAGGGCATCCGTCAGCAGCGCCGCCACGGTGGGACGGACCACCTGCCGGGTCGTCTGATCCGCTTCCAGAAGCACCGTTCCGTTCCGGGATACGATCTTCGTATACATGATCGGTTCAATATAGGTTCCCTGGTTGGCAATGGCCGAATAGGCAGCGCACAGCTCCAGGTTGGTCACGCCGTTGGTGATGCCGCCGAGGGCTGTCGGCAGTTCTTTATCGGAGACCTCGTCGATGTGTTCAAATCCGAATTCCTTCAGATACTGGATTCCCAGATCCCCGCCGATATCGTAAAAGGTCTTGACGGCAATGATGTTCATGGAATCCCGGATGGCGTCCCGGATGTTGCTGAGGCCCCGGTACTCCTGTCCCCACCAGTTCTCCACCTCCCGGTTGATGGTGCCTTCGTATTCAAACGGGGAATCGTCGTGCACCGTTGCCAGGGTGTATCCGGCGCTGTTCATAGCCGGCGCAAAGGCCGCCAGTATCTTGAAGGTGGATCCTGGCTGCCGCAGCTGATCCGTTGCCCGGTTCAGGGAAAGACTCTGCTGCTTGTCGCCCCTTCCGCCGATGGCGGCCAGCACCTGTCCGGTCCGGTAATCCATCAGAACAAAGGAGATCTGGGGCTGCAGAGTGTAGGTGATATCTTCATAGGTGATTCGGTCCCCTTCCTCCAGGATCACAGCCTTGTAGGCCTCCACCTCCGCATCGGCCTCTTCCTTCGTGGCAAAATCCAGCCGGTAGTTGGAATCTCCCAGTTCATTCCGGTGATACCTTGTAATGTCGCCGGCATAGTAGTATTCCATGGTTCCGTCGCTTTTCTGGATGGAAAGATCCCAGCTGATGGAATAGGTGGTCTCCATGGGATAATGGGCCGGATTATTGATCTCCTCTTCGATGATTGCCTGGGCCCGGGTGTCCTGAGTGGAATAGATGGAGATTCCGCCGGAGAACAGCAGGTTATAGGCCTGGGTATAGGTATATCCCACCGACTGCAGATCTTCCATCACACTGGAGATCAGGGCATCTTCAAAATAGGTATAGATACTGGCTTCTTCGGAGCTGTTGGCGACGATCCGGCTGTAGATATCATCCTTCTTGGCCTCTTCGCACTGGGCGGAGGAAATATACCCCAGCCGCTCCATATAATCCAGCACCGTGTCTCTTCTCTTGCGGTTGGTCTCGGGATGGCGGGCGGGATTATTGGCAGAGGGATTGTTGGTGATGGCTGCCAGGGAGGCGCATTCGGCCAGAGTCAGATCATACAGATCTTTCTTTCCGAAATAGTACTCCGCAGCTGCCTTGACTCCGTTGCAGTTGCTTCCCAGATAGATGGTATTCAGATAGTTGGTCAGGATCTCGCTCTTGCTCATCTGTTTTTCCAGGTTCAGGGCCATAAAACACTCCTGCACCTTTCTTCTGAGCAGAGAACCCATGCTTCGTTCATAACCGCCGGTCTCTATGACATTGTTCTTCACCAGCTGCTGGGTGATCGTACTGGCGCCTTCGCTTCTGCCCTCTGCGATGTCCACCATAACGGCACGGAAAATACCCTTCAGGTCCACGCCGTTATGCTCATAGAACCGCTCGTCCTCGATGGCAATGTATGCGTCCCTCAGCATCGCGGGAATCTCTTCGTAAGCGGCCTCTTTCCGGTTCGAGCCGGTGGTCGTCAGCTCGATCATTTCGTTGCCGTTTCTGTCATAGATATGGGAAGGATATTCGCTTGGCTTCACATCCTCAATGGAGATGGCCGGAGTCGAACGGATCAGTCCGACAGCTGCTCCCGCAATCACTGACATGATAATACAGAATACAGAAAGCAGGAACAGAAGGAACCATTTCAGGACGCCTCCGCCCACGCTTTTTTCCTTGATCCTGCGGGTCTTTATATTACCAGAACGGTCTTCGTACTGGTATTCATAACTTCTTCTCATCCATACCTCCAAATGCCGGCTGCATTTTTCAAAAAACATCTGCGCCGTCTGCATACAGATTGAAGAATTATACAATACTCCCTATGTATTGTCAAAAATCATGCGGTTCCGGAACTGTCACTACGCCATTGCTATTTTTCCAAAAACCGCTATACTATCAAGTTATGAACAAAAAATTCGTAAAAACCTGCGTACTGCTGCTTGCCATCCTGTCGATCTCCTTCTCTTCGGTCTTCGTATCCGATGCAGCTTCCGCATCGGATCTTTCCGATTTTCTGGAGATCCCGCTGATGCTGCCCGGATCTTCGGAGGAGCGGTCCGATCTGCTTGCCATTCAGATGCTGTTTCTTTGTTCCGGCCACACGAAGGAGAAAACAGCCCGGATCTTCGATGCCTTCGGATATGAAATCCTGGATCAGGTCCATTATGAAAAGGATTCGTCAGATCCGGCGCATAACTGTGCCTTCACCATCGGCCGCGGAACCGCCCTCCGGAAGGGTTCCATTGTGCAGGATGTCCTGCTGGTCTCAGTCCGCGGAACTCAGGGTGGCGAATGGTATTCCAATTTTGATTTTTGTCCCTACCGCCGGGAAGATTCCCTGTTCGCGGAAAACTTCCTGTTCTGCGCAGAGGATGTTTTTCTTACATTAAAAGAGTATCTCGATCCGGATTCTTCCCAGGCAGTCCTGATCTGCGGATACAGCCGGGGAGCGGCCTGCGCCAATCTTCTCGGTATGCTGGTCAACGAATATCTCGGACCCCAGTCTGTTTATACCTATACCTTTGCAACTCCGGCGACGATCCGGCAGCCGGAGGGCGGGGCTGTCCCGGAGAATCCGTTCCCGGAATGTCCGAATATTTTCAACCATATCAATCCCTGCGATCTGATTCCGGAACTGCCGGCATCCGGCTGGGGATTCGGGCGGATTGGAATCGATATAATCCTCCCGTTGGAGGATCCTGAGCTGGCCTCCCTGGTGCAAAATTACACGGATACCATCTGCTCCATTTCCCCGTCCGTCACCTCCTACTATGAAGACCGCCATTCCCTGACTTCCTCCGGTACTGATTCCAACGGAGTAACTTCCTTTGAAATGATGCTGCTTCTGTGTGATCTGCTGACCGGTCTTTCCATGGAGGACCGCTCCGAAAACAGCTTATCCGGGGATCCGGGGACTTTCGATTTTGAAACCCTTCTGGATCCGGTGAATCTGAACGATTTTCCGGATCAGCCGGATTCCGGAACGCTGATCGATTCGGGGATACTCTCCGAAAACAGCGATCTCTACCCTCTGGCAGAGATTTGGAATGAGCTGTCGGAGAACCATTATGAACAGGGAGCTGCACTTCTCCGGCAGCATTTTCCGAATATCTATCTCGGATTGCTTCTGAAGCAGGCGGGCAGATAATCATTCCTCCGGCAGAAACGCCCTGGTACCGCAATGCTCGACATTTTTTGACAAGGGCTGACGAAAAAATGCAGCATTGCGTGAGTTTTTCGGCAAACAACCTTCAAAAGCCCGGTTTCTGCCAAAAAAATGCAGCATTGCGTGCAGTTTTTGACAAATTGCCGAAATATTGCAGCAATGCGTGAGATTTTCGGCAGGCCTGACGAAAAAATGCAGCATTGCGGCAGGAGCTGGCGAAAAGCTACGGCTTTTCGTGGTTACAGCGGCAGACGCAGAAAGAGACACTTATGGCATATATCGAATTTGAACAAGTTTATAAAATATACCGGACCGGCGAGACCAGGATCCATGCGCTGGACGGCATCAGCTTCTCCATCGAGAAGGGGGAGCTGTGCATCATTGTCGGAGATTCCGGAGCCGGCAAAACGACGCTGCTGAATATTCTGGGCGGCATGGACACCGCATCCTCCGGCCGGGTCACGCTGGACGGCAGGGATATCACCGGTCTGAACTCCCGCCAGATGACGCAATACCGCAGAAATGACGTGGGATTTGTCTTTCAGTTCTACAATCTGGTGCAGAACCTGACGGCGCTGGAAAATGTGGAGCTGGCCTCGGAGATCTGCCGGAACAGTCTGGACTCCGCTGCGGTACTGAAGGAAGTGGGTCTGGAAAACCGTATGGATAATTTCCCGGCGCAGCTTTCCGGCGGGGAGCAGCAGCGGGTTTCCATTGCCCGGGCAATCGCCAAAAATCCCAAA
Organism: Parasporobacterium sp.; assembly: GCA_017459985.1. Taxonomy (GTDB): domain Bacteria; phylum Bacillota; class Clostridia; order Lachnospirales; family Lachnospiraceae; genus RGIG5612. The sequence goes on along the minus strand of JAFUBX010000006.1, from coordinate 48,573 downwards.
CTGATCCTCTGCGACGAGCCCACCGGTGCCCTGGACTATAAGACCGGCAAGTCCGTATTAAAACTGCTGCAGAATATCTGCAGGGACACGGGAAAGACGATTATCATCATCACCCACAACAGCGCCCTGACCCGAATCGCGGACCGGGTGATCCGAGTACGCAGCGGGAAGGTGGTATCCGTGGAGATCAACCCCGATCCCGTACCGATCGATACGATCGAATGGTAAAGGAAGTCCATGTTTTATAACACAAAAACCCGATGGAAAAATATCATCCGCAATATCCGGGGGAGTCTGAACCGGTTCCTCTCGATCCTGTTTATCGTCGCCCTTGGTGCTGGTTTTATGGCGGGGCTTGCAGCCGCATCCCCGGATATGTATGATGCCGCGGACCAGTACATCCGTGATTATCACCTGTATGATCTGGATCTGAAATCGGCCGCCGGTTTTACCACGGAGGATCTGCAGCAGGTTTCCGAAATGGACTCCGTCGCCGGAATACAGCCGGCCCGGGTATTTGACATGATCCTGAGCGATGGGGAAAACTCCGACTTTACCTCCCGGGTCTACGGAATCCTGAATACTTCCGGACAGACCGGGATCAACTCGTTCCGCCTGCTGGAGGGCCGTCTGCCGGAAGCGCCCGGTGAATGTGTTGTGGAATCCGTATTCGGAAAATATTCCGAGGAGGAGGTTCATCCCGGGGATGTACTCTCTCTTGCAGAAGGAAATACCGAATACGAAATGCTGAAGGGATATCTTTCTTCCACTGACCTGACGATCGTGGGAATCTGCCAGAGTCCCCTGTGCATTTCCATCGAAGGCGACAGCACAAATATCGGATCCGGTACCATCAACCTGAATGTTTATGCCCCGCTGGATCTGTTTACCTGCGATTTTTATACAGATCTGTTCCTGACAGCGGAAGGCGCAGACCAGTACAACTCTTTCAGCGATTCCTATGAAGCAGCGATCAATACCCTGATGGAAGAGCTGAAGCCATTAGGCCGCCGTCTTGCGACGGACAGATCCGGTGATCTGGAAGAAGAACTCACGACCCGGCTGGAAGAACTGGACCGTCTTTCTGAACGGGTTCGCAGCATTTCCGAAACGCAGGAACTTCTTGCGAAAGATCGGAAGGACCGGATCGCCGCGAACCGGGAGGTGGCGTTGCTCCTGCCCGGGATCAAAGATCTGCTGGATCCGGTGGCTTTGCCGGAAGATTCAGTTTCTCCGGAAGATCCGGATTCGCCGGAAGATTCGGTTCTGTCGGAGGGATCCTACTCTGCTGCTGGACTGCAGAACTTCCTCGCCGAATCCAGGAAGGAAGTTACACGCACCCTGGATACTCTGCAGGATCTGACCTGGATCTACCGGACCCGGAAGGATCTGGCCGGATTTGAAAGTTATTCCAATAATGTAGGCAAGGTCTCCGCGCTGGCAAAGATCTTTCCCGTATTCTTCTTCATCGTCGCGCTGTTAGTCGCGCTGACCACCATGAGCCGGCTGATCGAAGAAAACCGCCTGCAGATCGGGACACTGAAAGCCCTTGGCTATTCCAACGGGCAAATCCTGTTCGAATATCTGCTGTTCAGTTTTACCGCCTCTGTCCTGGGCTGTATTCTCGGATTCGGAATCGGCTTCCGAATTTTTCCGGCGGCGATCAACGGAGCCTACAGCATGATGTATATGCTGCCCTCCATGGAAACGCCCTTCCGCTGGAATATTGCGGCCTGGGTCGCTCCCGTCACGATTCTGAGCATCCTGATCGCTGCCCTCCTGTCCTGCTGGAATGAATTTCGTTCGGTTCCGGCTGTCCTTATGCTCCCGAAAGCCCCCGCCGCCGGCAAACGGATCTGGCTGGAGCACATCGGATTCATCTGGAAACGGCTGTCCTTTACCTATAAAGTCACCTGCCGGAATCTGTTCCGCTACAAAAAGCGTTTTATCATGACCATTATCGGGGTGGCGGGCTGCTCCGCTTTGCTTCTGACCGGATTCGGGGTCAAGGACTCCGTCAATGATATTGTTGATAAACAGTTCGGGGAAATCTACCGGTATAACCAGATGTTTGTGCTGGATCATCCTCTTTCGGATATTGAGGATCCGGATCTGACTGCCCTGTTAAATGATCAGAGCCTGATCCACTCCGTTCTGTCCACATCCCAGGAAACCGGCAAACTCTATACAGGCGGAACCTATCAGGAGCTGACCCTCTGCGTTCCGGAAGAGGAAACGCTCTTCCCGGATTTCATTTCTCTGCGGGAACGAGTCGGACAAACGCCTCTGGAATTGTCTCCGGACGGCGTGATCCTGACGGAGAAACTGTGTGAAGAAATGCATATCCGCCCGGGAGATCTGGTAACACTGGAGGACTCCCAGGGGCATCAGAGTTCCGCGCAGGTCACGGCTATTACGGAAAATTACGTTTCCTCCTTTGCATACATGACTGCGGACACCTATCAAGCCCTTTTTCACAAAATCCCTGACTATACCTGTCTTCTGTGTATCCAGGCCGACGGAGAGACTGAAGGCGCAGTCGCAGCAAAGGAGAATACTGCGGGAGTGGAAGGTCCCATGGCAGCGGAAGGTCTCGAGGCAGTGAAAGATCCCACAGCAGTGGAAGGTCCCGCGACGGCGGAAACTGCTGGTGCCATCCGGGATGTCACTGCCGAGATCCTGACCAGCTCCCATGTGCTGTTCGGGCGTTCCGTGGACAGCCTGAAGGATTCCTTCTCCGACAGTATTGAGAGCATCAACGGCGTGATCTATGTCCTGATCCTCGCCGCCGGGCTGCTCTGCATCGTCGTCCTCTATAATCTGATCAATGTCAATATCTGCGAGCGTAGAAAAGAACTGGCTACCCTGCGGGTCCTGGGATTCTACAAAACAGAAACCCAGAATTATATTTTCCGGGAGACCAATATTCTGAGTTTTCTCGGAGCTCTCGTGGGACTCCTGGTCGGAATCTGGCTGCACAGTTATGTCGTGCGGACTGTGGAAGTCAACCACATCATGTTCGGCCGGGAAATCCGCCCCTTAAGTTTCGTGATCGCCCTTGCCATCTCCATTGTTTTCACACTGATCGTGGATCTGATCATGAAGCGTTCCATCAACCGCACGGATATGGTGGAAGCCATGAAAGCCAATGACTGATTCTTTGATACAGCATGCTTCTTTGATACATCCATCACACATCCTGTATCCCATCGCACCGAAGTCCGGGTCCCCATCACCATACCTGCTTCCTATGCAAAAAAGTGTTCTTGTACGAGAAAACCCGGATTTGAGATGCATCTGCTTAAAATGTTCTCAAAGTTCATTTTTCTCATACAAGATGCAAATGATGGTTTTATAATGGTTTGCAGCCCGTTTCAGGTCTGAGAGGTTTCGCTGATAATATGAAACAGCGGATATTAAAAACCCTCCGGTATTTGCCCGCTAAGGAAATACCGGGGGGTCATTTATTGATGAATTAATTTTCTTCGGAATTCTGTTTGTCTTCGGAAGATTTCCGGCGGTTTTCTTTTCCGCGGCCTTCCTTGCCCTGGCTGTCCTTTCCGCCCTTGGACTCCATGGCGTCCTTGATACTGAAGGAGACTCTGCCCATCTTGTCAAGACCCATGCATTTTGCCTTCACGACATCTCCCAGGGTCAGAACATCCTCGACGCATTTGATCCGCTCTTTGGCAATCTTGGAGATGTGAACCATTCCTTCCTTGCCCGGAGCGAACTCGAGGAACGCGCCGAATTCCTTAATGGATACGACCTTGCCCTCGTAGATCCTGCCCTCTTCGAACTCGGAAACGATGGTTTCGATCATGCCCCGTGCTTCCTCCAGCATCTGCGGATCCACACCGCAGATGGAGACCATACCGGAATCATCGATATCGATCTTCACGCCGGTTCTGGCAATGATCTCATTGATGACCTTGCCCTGCTTGCCGACCACATCACCGATCTTGTCCGGATCGATCTGAATGCTGATGATCTTCGGCGCGTATTTGCTGAGTTCCTTCCGGGGCTCAGCGATCACCGGCAGCATGACCTCATGCAGAATATAGGTTCTGGCCTGCTTTGCTCTGGCAATGGCTTCCTCCACGATCTGTCTGGTCAGGCCATGGATCTTGATATCCATCTGGATGGCGGTAATTCCCACATCGGTTCCTGCCACCTTGAAATCCATATCCCCGAAGAAATCCTCCAGGCCCTGGATGTCCGTCAGTACCAGATAATCATCATCGGTCTCGCCGGTCACCAGACCGCAGGAGATACCGGCAACAGGTCTCTTGATCGGAACGCCGGCTGCCATCAGGGACAGGGTGGAAGCGCAGACAGAAGCCTGGCTGGTGGATCCGTTGGACTCAAAGGTCTCGGACACCAGACGCAGCGCATACGGGAACTCGGACTCGGAAGGGATCACCGGAAGCAGTGCCCTCTCAGCCAGTGCTCCGTGTCCGATCTCACGCCGTCCCGGAGAGCGGTTCGGTTTGGCTTCACCGACGGAATATCCCGGGAAATTGTACTGATGCATATATCTCTTGGAGGTGACGTTCAGATCCAGTCCGTCGATCTTCTGGGCCTCGGACAGAGGTCCTAAGGTGGTGGCGGTCATGATCTGGGTCTGTCCTCTGGTGAACATACCGGAACCATGGGCTCTCGGCAGCACATCGATCTCTGCGGAGAGCGGACGGATCTGGTCGATCGCACGGCCGTCGGGACGTTTGTGATCCTTCAGGATCATCTTCCGCACGGTCTTTTTCTGATATGCGTACACAGCCTCATCGACAAACGGAATATAGTCTTCATGCTCTTCCGCGAATTTCCCATTCAGCATATCCTTGATCTGGGAAATATTGGCATCCCTCACCTGCTTTTCATCGGCGAAGACAGCCTTCTCCATCTCTTCCTGGGGAACCAGGGCGACGATGGCATCCATGACCTCATCCGGGATCACATGACGCTCGTACTCATGCTTTTCCTTTCCGACTTCCGCAATGATCTGCGCGAAGAACTGATTGACCTTGCAGTTCATGTCATGGGCTTTGAAGATCGCTTCGATCATCCGGTCCTCCGGCACTTCCTTTGCGCCGGCTTCGATCATGATCACCTTTTCCGGAGTGGAAGCGACGGTCAGGGTCAGTTCCGTAGCCAGCTTCTGCTCCTCGGTGGGATTGTAAACCAGTTCTCCGTTTACAAGACCCATCTGGGTCATTGCCACCGGTCCGTCAAAGGGGATATCCGAAATGCAGGTGGCCAGGGCGGAACCCAGCATACCGGTCAGTTCCGGGGAACAGTCCGGATCCACACTCATGACCAGGTTGTTCAGAACCACATCATTTCTGTAATCCTTCGGGAACAGCGGGCGCATCGGCCGGTCGATCACACGGCTGGTGAGGACCGCGTTCTCAGAGGGACGTCCCTCCCGTCTGGTGAATCCTCCCGGAATCTTGCCGACGGCATACATCTTCTCTTCAAAATCAACACTTAACGGGAAGAAATCGATCCCGTCACGGGGCTTCTCGGAAGCGGTGGCGGTGGAAAGCACTACCGTATCTCCATAGTGAATCAGAACAGCTCCGTTTGCCTGGGCGGCGACACGGCCGATCTCAACCTTCAGCGGTCTGCCGGCCAGTTCCATTTCATAGGTTTTGAATTCTTTGCTCATTTTTCTCTCCTTCTTCTTCTTGGCGAGTGCCATATAAACAAACAGACTTTAAGGAAAATTCCCTAAAGTCTATTCTTATTAATTATTTTCTGATTCCTAATTTCTCAATCAGCTGACGATATGCTTCGATATCTCTGGACTTGAGGTAATCAAGAAGACCTCTTCTCTTACCAACCATCTTCAGCAGACCTCTTCTGGAATGATGATCCTTCGGATGGGTCTTCAGATGCTCGGTCAGTTCCTTGATCCGGAATGTCAGGATCGCAACCTGTACATCCACACTGCCTGTGTCTGCTTCATTCTTGCCATACTCTTTGATCAGCTGGGCTTTGATTTCCGGTGTAATCATAATAAATAATCCTCCTTGTATAAATATCCCCTGCAGCTGAAACGCGGTCGGAGTGTCCGTCATTTAAGCTGAGGCTCACAACTTGCATATATTAACAAATCGCAAAGCGTCCGTCAAGTCCCAAACGCAGGCATCCGAATCCTAAAAAAGCAGGCTTCCATAGAAGGCGCTGCGAAGGTCCTTTTCGGAAATTCGTTCTCCGGACGCAAACAGGCTGCCGCAGTCGGTTGCGGCAGCCTGTAAATGAAATCCGTTGCAGATCTTATCTGTAAACGTGTCCGTCGGTTTCGAATTTCGGCGGGATATACGGAACCTGCAGCCAGGAATCATACTGTCCGCCTGTGTGGATGATATGCTTTCCATGGTTGTCAACGTCCCAGCTCAGCGGCTCGAACCAGCCCTCGCGGATGTAGTTGCCTGCGATCTGGATACGAAGCTTCTGTCCTTTGTGCCAGAATCTGGAGGACGGAACAATGGCGATGTCCACCGGAACGATCTCGCCCTCTTTCAGCTTCTCTTCGCTGATATTTGCCTGTACCGGCCAGTACTCTTTGCCTTTCAGTTTGTACTTCTTCATCTCTTCCGGCCACAGAGCACGGCGGCTGACTCTCATCTTGCCCCACTGGCCCGGATGGGGCTCATTCAGTGTGGTCCAGGGCAGCCAGTTGCCCTTGCTGTCAGCCTTCTGGATATTGATGAACATATCCATATCATCATATCCGTCACAGGAAACCCACAGTCTCAGCCACATATAGCCAGTCAGCTCGGTATCCTCTTTGAATTCCATATCGAATTCGACTCTGTCGATGTAGCCATCTTCCGCGGTCTCGCCATTGTAGGAAACGGAGGACTCAATCTCCACCGGCGTATCCTGCATGGTCATCTTGGAAGCATCCAGGTAGTACTTTCTCCACTCGGTTCTCTTCAGCGGCCATTCATTCTCCGGACGTCTCTCCTGGTAGTCATGCTCCATGACATCCATAACGTCGATTCTTACCTTCGGAGTCATCTCCCAGCCATTGTGGATATCCTTCAGATAACGGTCATAGAACAGCTTCAGATCCTGCAGGTTTCTCGGATCGTAGGTATCCGGCCACTCGAAATCTCTGTGGGCCCTGAACCATTTCAGTTTGGATTTGCATCTGATATAAGCTCTGGAAGATCCCGGCAGATGGAAGTGTGACCATCCGGCTGTCTGATAAACAGGAATCCTGACCTTGGAGAAATCAGCCATTTTGTCATTCCAGTAGCCGTTCCGGAACGGATAGACACGGGCCATGGCAACCTGATCATCCACACCGCCGGTACCGGTTACCTGTGCAGCGATGAACTCGTTGAAGGAAAGAGCCGGGATACCGCCTTCATACAGGGAATCGGAATACAGATCCGTAGTGCTCTCCCAGGGTGCGATGCATGCCAGATGCGGCGGGCACTCTGCAGCGATGCCCCACTGATGCATAGCCACGCCGGAGTTGCCGGTCATACCGATCTTGCCGTTGCACCACTCCTGCTGAGCCAGCCACTCTACGAAATCATAGCCATCCTCTCTGTCCTGATGGGTAAACATATGAACGTTCCCCTCAGAATGTCCGGCGCCACGCACGTCAACGTTGGCAACCGCATAACCCTGATAGCACCAGAATGCCGGGTCAGAGGACTCGAACTTGGCCAGCTTGGATACGGTGTGGGGCGGAACGCCCATGATCTGCCACTCACTCATACCATCGCCGGGGCGTTTGCCGAACCAGCTCCAGGAAACGATGCAGGGGATCTTCTCGTGGGTAGGCACCTGATCCTTCTGCGCAATACTGGTGGGCAGGAAAAGATCTGTATAGATCTTGCAGCCGTCTCTTAAGACCACCTCAACGTCCTGCATACAGGTAACGCCGGGGGCTGCTTCATAGGTTCTCTGATTGAAAGCCGGGCAGAATCCCTGTCCCATTCTTGCCATCGGGTCTTCGGCCTGTGAAAGGTCGAGGTCTTCCTGGTTGGCAACCGGTTTCCGGGCATATCTGTAGATGGCTTCAATTTTTTCGCCCTGGAACTCTTCTTCCAGAGTGAAATAGACTTTCGGATCGAGACCGTCCATAACTTTTCCCATATTTATAACCTCCATAAATACTTAAATTGTTACTTTTTCACAACAAGAATATTGTATATGAAAAAGACACTCTTGTCCATGCTGTTTTTGCCATGTACGAAACAGATACAATTCTCCGGGATATAAAAAATGCGTTACATCGTAACGCATTGGAAAATATAATCTTTGACTTTGCTTTTATCGATCTCCAGGGCGATGGCCAGTTCTCCGTAGAGCTTCTCCTCCGCCATCTGGAAGTACTTCTCGTCACTGGCGGTGACCTTCTTCCCCTCCGAGATCCTCTGCTGCTTCCTGGCATGGATCGTCTTGATAATGCTGACGAACTTGGTGGGATCGCAGGAACGGATGGTCTCCTTATAGCATTCTTCCCGCTTCTTCTCATCCGTGATGCCCAGGAATCCGATATCCGGGATCCGGTTGATCAGGGCATCGGCTTCTGCTTTGGAAACAATCGGACGCATAACCACCTTCTCATTGTTGCATGGGGTGAAGATCACGCTCTTCTCGGAATAATACGGAGCAAGCGTATAATAATCCTGTCCCTCCGGGATCCCGGAAAGCGGCGGCTTTCCGATCTCAACCACACGACAGACTCCAGCATTTCCATAAACAATTAAATCGCCAATTTTAAACACAAGATACCCTTTCTCAGAATTGTAAACCCATTGCTGCAGACACGGCGGAACCGCCGTATACTGACAAGGCTCAGATGCCTTCAGATATCTGTATTTTAGCATTTTACGAACAAAAAAGTAAGTAAAAAAACGAGCCCAAATCGACGGAAAATCTATTCATTTTAGACAAAAATAAAGAAAACTCCAATCCTAATTCAAGGCGGGAATAAAGGAAAATCCCACTGCGAATAAAATGGACGGAAGCATGTTCACAACGGAAATCTTCTTATCCCGGACAAGATTCAGACCCACCACGAAGATCAGGACCGATCCGACGAAGGACAGGTCTGCCAGGGCCAGATCCGTCATGATCGGCTTGATGAACCAGGCGATCACCGAGATCACCCCCTGGAACAAAAGAACTGAGATCGCAGAGAATACGCACCCCTTTCCCATGGCACAGGTCAGGGCGCAGATCGTGATCAGGTCCAGGATGGATTTGAGAAGCAACACGGAGATGTCCCCGGTCAGCACATCATTCAGAGCACCGATCACCGCCATAGCGCCGATGCAGACGGTGCAGGAAGAGATGATAAAGGCTTCCGTAAACTGGTTGTCCGAATCGCTTTTCGATTTGGATTTCAGCCAGTCTCCGAACCGTTCCAGAAGACGCTCCAGATTCAGGGCGCTTCCCAGGATTGTACCAAGGACCAGAGCCAGTGTCAGGAGCATGGATTTCTGGGTATCGAATCCCCCCTCATTGATGGTCAGCATTTTGGATATGGCGCCGGAGATCCCGATGATGATCACACTGATGCCATTGCAGACGACCAGGGATTCCTGTACCCGTTTCGGGATCAGCTTCCCGAACAGCAGGCCGATCACACCGCCCACGATGATTGCTGCCGTATTGATTATCGTACCAAGTCCGTACATTTGTTTCTGCTCCGATTCTGTATTTTTATTTTCTGAAAATAAGGGTAAAGCGGATCGCATCCCGGCCTTCAAATCTGCAGGTGATGCTGCCGCCATAGGATTCTATAATGGCCTTTGCCGCAGACAGGCCGATCCCGTTGCCGGGCTGATCGCTGTAGCGGCTGGACTCCGGCCGGAAGAACCGCTCGAACAGCTGCTCCGGCTCGCATTCCGGCAGCACATCGCAGCGGTTGATGGTTTCCAGAAAGACTGTTTTATCCCGGGAATAGGCATGCACCTCCACCGTGGATCCCCCCATGGAATACTTGACCGCATTGTCGATCAGGATGGAAACCAGCTGGGAGACCTGCAGTTTGTTGGCCAGGATCATCAGATCCGGTTCCACATGCCGGAAGAGGGTGAGACTGCGTTTCTCCGCGGACTCCCGGAACATATTGAGGATCTCCTCCACGATCTCCGACAGATTGATATCCATCAGATCCATGCGCATCGTTCCCTCATCTGCTTTGGACAGGGTCAGCATATTGGTCAGGATCACACTGAGACGTCCCACCTGCTCCCGGATATTGCCGGTCCATTTGTTTTCCCCGTTATAAAGCTCCAAAGCCTCTGCATTGGCCTGAATGATGGCCAGAGGCGTCTTGATCTCATGGCTGGCATTGGTAATGAAGCTTTTCTGCTTCTCAATATTCTCCTCGACGGGTCTCAGGATCTTGCCGGACAGCAGGATGACCAGCACAAAGATGATCAGGAAAAATACAAATCCGACGATGACGGATACGATCATGACCCTCTGCTGATTCTTCAGATCCCGGTCCCGGTGAAGGAACAGATAGACGGTATCATTCTGATCGCTGATCCGGAGGTATTTGCTGGATTCGATCCAGCCCGTCCGCTTTCCGTCCCGGAACATGGCAAGCGCCATATTGGAGGCGACTTCAGCGGTCGGGTCAAACACCCGGGAAACATCCGCTTCCGATACCCTTCCCTGCGGATCGATCACCACATAATAATAAGCTGCATCCTGCAGATCATAGGTACTGACATCCGGAATCATGAAGCTGAAGATGGACCGATGCCCGCCGTTGATATCAAATCCCTCGTTTGACTGGCTGTCCGAAAAATCCCCTTCCGACTCCCCGGAGGAATCCCCTTCCGGTTCTTCCTGATCCCCCTGCCCGGCAATCCGGGAAGTCTCCGTGTCCTCCTGCGATTCTTCTGTTTCCGCGGCCCAGACATGGTTTGCTGCCAGAGCCTCCAGGATGGCATCGGTCTGAGCTTCAAAAGAACTGTAATTAATGATGTTAATAATAGCCATCAGGCATATCAGCAGAATGGCTACCACAATCATCATATACAAAATCAGTTTTCTGCGCAGTGATCTGATCATCGTTTACTGTTCCTCGGCTGCAGCATGTAGCCGATATTCCGTTTGGCACTGATCTCGATATCGGCATTCAGGGCCGTCAGTTTTTTGCGGAGGTAGGAGATATAGACCCAGACAATCCCGAGCTCCGCATCGGTTTCATATCCCCAGACCTTGGTCAGAAGGTCATCTGTGGACAGATAGATCCCCTTATTGATCATCAGCAGCTCCATCAGCTGATATTCGATCTTTGACAGGGTAAAGGTCTGCTCTGGCCCGCAGAGTTCATAATTGGCCGTATTCAGACTGATGTTGCCGTAGGTAATGATCTCCGGCGTGAATTCCTCCCGGCGCCGCAGAAGAGCCCGGACTCTGGCCAGGAATTCCCCCATGGCAAAGGGCTTCGCCAGATAATCGTCCGCCCCGGCGTCCAGCCCGGCGATCTTGTCTTCGATCTCGCTCTTGGCGGTCAGCATCAGGACCGGCGTATGGATCCCCATGGCCCGCATTTTTTTCAGGACATCAATGCCGCTCATTTTCGGCATCATCACATCCAGGATCACCCCGTCGTAATGTTCCGATTTCAGATATCCAAGGGCCTCTTCCCCGTCATAGACCGCATCCACGGTATATTTGTGGAAGGTCAGGATATCCACGACTGCCTCTGACATCTGTCTTTCATCTTCCGCATATAGAAGTCTCATGAACCCTCTCCTTCGCCGCCTTGCTAGTTCATCTCGTAGTAATATTCATGCAGAAATTCCGCGGTCTGATCGCCCATGATCCGATAGCCCTCCGCCGTCAGATGGAGTCCGTCGGCTCCGAACAGATCCTCCTGTTCCTCCTCTGTCAGGGTGGCAAAATACGTTTCCAGGTCGATCAGCGGCACCTCCTGGGATTCAGCCACGGAGGCAATATAATGATTGGCCTGCTCGATCTTGGCTTCCCATTCCGAACCTGCCTCAATGGGATAATTCAGGAGGAAAACCTGGGCGCCCTGTTTCCGGATGGCTCCGATATTGGTCTCCAGAACATTTTCATAAGAAGTCCCCTGGACGAAATTGTTGGCGGTATACAGGATCAGTACGATATCCGCCTGGCCGGACAGCCGGGAGCTGCTGTTCTCCTGCAGTACACTTCCCGCCTGACCGTAATTCTTCACTTCCAGAGTGCGGAACCGGTACTGCCGGTCGTCTTCCTGTATGAGCCTCGGAAGCATTTCCTTCAGCTCTTCCGGATAGGTCACCTCTGCGGCTGCGGTCCCTTCGCCCGCCAGAATCCCTTCTGTCAGAGAATCTCCGAAGCATTCGATCAGAACCGTTTCCTTGTCGGCAAAGACATTGCCGGATACGGACTTCGTCTTATCCACGCCGATTCCGGTCACTGCAAGAATGACCACCAGAAGCACCACAAACGCCACGATCACCATCATGCCGATGGTACGCTGATGATCGAGTTTCCGTTTGGTCTCCTCGTCCAGTTTGTCCACGACGGATTTGTAGCCGTCAAAGGGACGTTTCTTATAATCTGTCCTGAAGTCGTTATTCTTAAAGAGAAAGCCCATTATTTCCCTCTGCTTTTCATATCATGGTAGATCGCCTGCAGCACTGCGGATTCCGTCTTCTGCTCATTCAGGATCCGGATCGTCACATTATACAGGGTTTTCCCTGCTTTCAGAACCTCCGCCCGGGCATAGATCACCCGGTCCTTCAGCATCGGCCGCATATAGGAGATATTGGAGCTGACCGTCACGGGAAGCGCCCCCAGCGTCCGGCAGGCGATCCCGCCGATCACATCCCCAAGGCAGAAAATGATTCCGCCGTGCACGGCGCCGGAAGGATTGCGGTGATGGTCCTGAATCTCCACCTTTCCTTCCGCATACCCTTCTTTGGTCTGTGTCAGTTCAATCCCGGAAAACTCGGTATATCCCTTCATGGATTCCCGGGAAATGGTTTCGATCATGTCTGACATATCCCGCTCCTAAAACTCGAATTTGTGGCGGAAATAGTCTTCCAGCTGATCGACGGCCACCCGCTCCTGGTTCATGCTGTCCCTGTCTCTGACGGTGACACAGTGATCCTCATTGGAATCAAAATCGTAGGTCACGCAGAAGGGCGTTCCGATCTCATCCTGTCTTCTGTAACGTTTTCCGATATTGCCCCTGTCATCAAACTCGCAGTTGTAGTATCTGGACAACCTGGAATAGATCTCCATGGCCGGCTCGCTGAGTTTCTTGGACAGCGGCAGGACGCCGATCTTCACCGGTGCCAGAGCCGGATGGAAATGCAGCACGGTTCTCATATCGCCGCCTTCCAGCTCCTCCTCATCATAGGCGCTGCACAGAAATGCCAGAACAACACGGTCCGCGCCCAGGGAGGGTTCGATGACGTAGGGGATATATTTGATATTCTTCTCGTCGTCAAAATAATCCAGCGGCTGGGAAGAAAATGTCTGGTGCTGGGAGAGATCATAGTTGGTCCGGTCTGCAATGCCCCACAGCTCGCCCCATCCGAAGGGGAAGGTGAATTCAATGTCTGTGGTTGCCTTGGAATAGAAGGACAGTTCCTCCGGATCATGATCCCTGAGCCGGATCTCCTCGTCCTTGATATTCAGGCTCTTCAGCCAGTTCACGCAGAAGCTTCTCCAGTAGGAGAACCATTCCAGATCCGTATCCGGCTCACAGAAAAACTCCAGCTCCATCTGTTCGAATTCTCTGGTACGGAAGGTGAAGTTGCCGGGAGTAATCTCGTTCCGGAAGGATTTGCCGATCTGGGCGATTCCGAAGGGGATCTTCTTCCGGGAGGTTCTCTGTACATTCCGGAAATTCACGAAAATGCCCTGTGCGGTTTCCGGACGCAGGTACACCACATCCTTGGCATCCTCGGTGACGCCCTGGAAGGTCTTGAACATCAGATTGAAATGCCGGATCGGCGTAAAATCGCTTTTCCCGCAGGTCGGGCACGGCACCTTGTGATCCCGGATAAACTGCTCCATTTCCTCATCACTCCAGCCGTCAACGGAACCCTGCAGTTCGATGCCCTTTTCCTGGGCATAATCCTCGATCACCTTATCCGCACGGAACCGCTCGTGGCATTCCCGGCAGTCCATCAAAGGATCGGAAAAGCTGCCGATATGGCCGGAGGCTTCCCAGGTCCTGGGATTCATCAGAATGGCGCAGTCGATGCCTACATTGTAGGGACTTTCCTGGACGAACTTCTGCCACCAGGCCTTCTTCACATTGTTCTTCAGTTCCACGCCCAGGTTGCCGTAATCCCAGGTATTGGCCAGCCCCCCATATATCTCGGAACCGGGATAGACAAATCCGCGGCTCTTACATAATGCAACGATTTTTTCCATTGTTTTTTCCATAATCAATTCTTCCTTTAACTGTAGTATTTGAATACCGGATATTACTAAATTTTATTTATACACTATCTGACCGTCTTTTGTCAGCAGATTTTTCTGTTTTATTTTTCATGCAGGGCCGGTTGTCCGATCCGGGAGGGAGCATCCAGCCTGCGTTCTGGGTGGTACGCCGTATCATCAGGACCGCTCATAGAATCTCCAGAAACTGCTCGGACCGGAACTCCCGGTCCACACTCTGCTTCAGCAGATGCTGCACGATCCCGTCGAACTCCGACTGCACGTCCGGTGAAAGCCGGAAGGTAAAGAGCTTTTCGATCCGGGTCTGTGTCACATACCGGAAGGCCTTCAGGCAGCTGCCGCTGATCCCCTTTGCAAAGGCATACACCGCATCCGCTGCTGCCAGCCGTTCCGCGGAGGGGCACAGACCACTCAGGTGCAGCATCTTCAGCTCATAGATCCGGCGGATCAGCCCTTTGGGAATCCCGGTCCGCTCCAGTGCCTTCAGACTGTAGAATAAAAGCTTCAGCATATCCGACGCCTCCACATTTTCCCTGGAAAAGTACCGGGCCAGCTCCAAAAAATAAAACCCGTAGCCGGTGCATTCCAGATCCGAGGCAAAGGCATCGAAATAATCAGAAATCTCCGCAGAATTGATGCTGTAGGAGCTCTTTCCCTGATACAGATGGAAGGTCCCGAAGGCAAAGACCCGGGTGACGGACACCAGGGAAGATCCCGGTTTCCGGGCTCCCCGGGCAAAGGCGGAGATCCTTCCGAGACTGTCCGTCAGGATCTCTGTTCTTCTGTCATATTCTCCGATGGGCATCACACTCAGAATCAGTCCCGTAACTGTGATCTCATTCATGCTCTTTATCTTCCGCCTTTGATATCATAGCCGAAATTCTTCAGCTGGGTATCGGAATCTCTCCAGTCCTTCCGGACCTTGACCCAGAGCTTCAGATTGACCCGGGTCCCTGCAAGTTCCTCCAGTTCATATCTGGCAAGGGTTCCGATCTTTTTCAGCATGGATCCGCCCTTTCCGATGATGATCCCCTTATGGGAATCCTTTTCGCAGATGATGGTTGCCTCGATATCCGTGATCCCGGAAGTGTCCGGCCGCTCGTGATACCGGTCGATCACCACCGCGATCCCGTGGGGGACTTCATTGCTCAGGCAGTGCAGGGACTTCTCCCGGATGATCTCCGCCGCGATCTGCCGCACCGGCTGATCCGTCAGCGTATCCTCATCGTAGTACATCGGCCCCTCCGGAAGCGCGGCAAACAGCACCTTCATCAGCTCTTTCATATTGTCCCCGGTCCGGGCGGACACCGGCACAATATCCCGGAAGGCGAACGCATCCTTATACAGGGAAATGCTGCCCAGAACCGTTTCTGTATCAACGCTGTCGGTCTTGTTGATCGCAAGGACCACCGGGAGGTCCGTTTTCCTCAGTTCCTCCATGATCATCTGCTCATTGGCCCCGATATATTCGGAGGGTTCCACGATCCACAGAATCACGTCCGCGTCCCGGATCGTGCTGACCGCGGCATTCAGCATATAATCTCCCAGTTTGTTCCGGGCTTTATTGATCCCCGGGGTATCCAGGAAGATCATCTGCCCCCTCTCCTCGGTATAGATCGTCTGGATCCGGTTCCGGGTCGTCTGGGGCTTATTGGATGTAATTGCGATTTTCTGTCCGATGATATAGTTCATCATCGTGGATTTGCCCACATTGGGCCTTCCGATGATGGCGATATATCCGGACCTGAATGACTGCTTTTCCATAAACAACTCTTTCCGTTCTGATTCACGCGAACAGATTCTCCACATGATCAAACAGTTCCCTGTCTTCCTCGACCTTGCCCTCCGCGCCGATCACGCAGAGATTCTCCATGGCAAGGGCCTTGCGCAGCAGCGGAGCGAGACCGCGGATCTCTTCCGCCGTGGTATCGATGATCTCTTCCCGGGCCTTCTGCACATCCTCCTGCCGGATCCCGGTCAGGTAGGCATTCATGTCCCGTGTGCCCTTCATGGGCGCCGTCAGCGGCGTATCGATGGAACTCATGGTGCCGATGACATACTTTGTCATTTCCCGCTCCTCCGCGTCAAAGTTCTCCAGATACTCCGGAATCTGGTCATAGACTTCATTGGTCCGTTTCAGATTGGGATCCCGATAGGATACGAAGGAACAGCTGCCATCCGTACCTGCACTGCTCATGCAGCCGTAGGCTCCTCCCTGGACACGGATACGGAACCACAGATAATCAAACCGCATGATGGTCAGGAACACCTTGATGCTGCCGGAATATTCCTTCCCTTTCTCACTGTAGCGACCGCTCCTTGCCACATACTGAACAGACGAGGATGTCTTGAAGCCTTCGTTCTTCTTCTCCAGCGGACGATCGAACCGTTCGTATCTGCGTTCCCGGATCGGACGCGGATCCGCCGTTTTTGCCGCGAAGGCGCTTTGCTGATGATAGGACTCCAGCTCTTTCTGGAATCCCTGCAGCTCCTTCCGGAACAGCGCAAGACCCTCCCGGTCGCCGGTATAGCTGATTACGAAATTACCCGGGGCAAAAATCTGCTGCGTGATCTGCAGGATCTCATCCGCCAGGGTTTCGAACCTTTGGTCGAAATTCTGTTCCAGCTCTTCCACAAACCGGTAGAAATCAAGTCCGTTAATCTGCTCCCGGACCGCAGAAACCTCCGAATAATAGGACGCTGCACGGAGGGATGCCGCCACATGCCCCGAGGTGTTCAGGGCCATCTGCAGTTTGCTCTTCAGTTCCGCGACGATCTCATAGAGGCGCTTCTTATCCCGGTAATGGGCATGGAACAGGATCTCCTTCACCAGATCCATGACCGCCGGAAGGTTGCAGTGCAGCGCCCGGAAGGTCACATCGGTCAGAAGGGAATACCGGGTGTCGTCATAACGCTCCGGATACACGCCTGTGTCAGCGCCCAGGCCTCCCGCCGCAATATTGATCTCGTCATTCAGTTCGGAATAGGTATAGCGGTCCGTATCGACGAAGCTGATCACGGATTTCAGAAGGCTGAGATACGGCAGTTTTTCCACGGGGATCTGATTGGCATCGAAGAAGAAACTGACATAGGCGATCCCGTTGGTGACATACTCGTGGAAAATCAGCTTTGTCCCTTCCTCATCCATCTCAAGATTGGAAAAACCCGGCGCTTTCCGGTCCAGATCCTCCCGGGAAAGAAGAGGAATGCACATCTTCTGTTCCGGAGTATCCTCCTGTTCCTGCCAGGCCGCCAGCGCTTTGGTTTCCTCCACGAGTTTCCGGATCTCATCTTCGCTCAGGGACGCTTTGTAGGCATCCAGTTTTTCCTGCACCTGCCGGTCGTTTTCCGCCGCCAGTCCCTTTTTGGGGGTCAGAATCACAAGAGCGCTGTTTTGGCTGTCCGCCAGAAGCTCTCCCACCATGTTCTCAAAATATCCGGTTTCCAGATTGTCCCGGAGAAAGCGGAAGGTCTCAGAGCATTCAATATGCATCAGCGGTTCCTTCTCGTCATAGAGCCAGCTGTCCAGAGCGCTGAGCCCGTATACAAGGCCCTTCGGGAATCCTCCGAAATCTGCCTCTTTATACTTGAATTCCAGGCTGTTCAGACTGGCCAGCAGGGAGCGGTGGCTGAGCCCTCCCTGCGCCGCTTTGCGGAATTCTTCATTGATGATCTGAAGGAACCTCTCAGCCTGCTCCTTCTCCGCATTCTTGGCAGTGATGGAAAAATATTCCTGCAAAATGCCTGTCTCCAGCCCTGAGATAATATCCTTTCCGATCCCCTCATCCAGAAGTCTCTGCCGGATCGGCGCGCCCTGGGTATCCACCAGGGCATACTGGATCATCTGCAGGGCGTAGTATTTATAAGGATCCAGATTGGTCCCGCAGTGGATGTTATAGCTGAGGTAGGTATTCTGCTCTTCACTTTCCTCCTCGGAAACGGCATAGTCCCTGCAGACCACCTTCATTTCCGAAAACTCCTTCTGCAGTCCGACTTCCGAGTCCACGGTGATCGGATCATAATGGGACAGATATTCCCGGTCCATCCATTCCAGCCGCTCCGCCGGATCCATATCCCCGTACAGATAGATAAAGCTGTTTGACGGATGGTAATAGGTTCTGTGGAATTCCAGAAAATCCTCATAGCGAAGATCCGGGATGTATTTCGGATCTCCTCCGCTTTCCTTTCCGTAGGCGGTATCCGGGAACAGGGCATGCAGGGTTTCCCGGTCCAGGACTCCCTCCGGCGAGGAGAAGGCTCCTTTCATTTCATTATAAACCACCCCGTTATACCGGATCGGCTCCGAAGGATCCTCAATGCTGTAATTCCAGCCTTCCTGCTTCATGATCTCCGGATGCCGGTAGATATTCGGGCGGAATACGGCGTCCATATAGACGCTCATCAGATTGTTGAAATCCTTCGCGTTGGTAGAAGCCACCGGATAAACAGTTTTATCCGGATAGGTCATTGCATTCAAAAAGGTATTCATGGACCCTTTGACCAGCTCCACAAACGGATCCTTCAAGGGATATTTCTCGGATCCGCACAGTACGGAATGCTCCATAATATGGGCGACTCCGGTATCGTCCGGCGGCGTGGTGCGGAATCCGATATAGAACACTTTGTTATTATCATCATTGGAAAGGAGAAAGACTCTGGCGCCGGTCTTCTCATGCTTAAGAAGCAGAACATGGCTGTTCAGATCTGCGGAATCCTTTTCCAGTATGGTTTCATAATGATTAAATTTCATAGACTCTCCTGTTATGGCTTTTCTTTTTGTACGCTGCAGCGCGCATCAGTTAAACAAAGATTTTGCATACTCTGCGGCATCGAACCGCTTCAGATCGTGGATCCCCTCGCCGACTCCGATGAATTTGACCGGAACTCCCAGTTCTTTGGAAATGGCAACGGCGATCCCGCCCTTCGCGGTGCCGTCCATCTTGGTCAGGATGATTCCGTCCACTTTCATAATGCTTTTGAATTCCTTTGCCTGCTGCAGGGCGTTCTGACCTGTGGCGGCGTCCAGAACGATCAGATTTTCCCGGATCGCATCCGGAAACTCCGAGGAAAGGATCTTATCGATCTTGGCCAGCTCATTCATCAGATTCTTTTTGTTATGGAGTCTTCCCGCCGTGTCGCAGATCATGATCTCGCCGCCCCGGGCTCTGGCTGCCGCCGCTCCGTCATAGATCACCGAACCGGGATCCTGTCCTTCATTGCCTGAGACCATATAGCAGCCGGTCCGCTCCGCCCAGATCTTCAGCTGGTCCATGGCAGCCGCCCGGAAGGTATCTGCTCCCACAAGGATCACATTCTTTCCCCGGTTTTTGTAGGCATCCGCCAGTTTGCCGATGCTGGTGGTCTTGCCGACGCCGTTTACGCCGATCACCATGATCACACAGGTCTGCTCCTCAAAATCATAGGCGTCCTCCGGGACTTTCATCATGTCCTCGACCCGGTTGATCAGAAACTCCCTGGCCTCCTCCTGATTTTTGATCTCATGGAACCGGACATTGACCTCCAGCGCCTCTGTGAGTTCCATACTGGCCTGTACTCCCATATCTCCGAGGATCAGCTGTTCTTCCATCTCCTCGTAAAAATCATCATCAATCGGCGTTCCTTTTTTAAACAGTTTTGAAAAAAATCCCATTGTCTTTCCTCCATATTCCCGGATGTATTCTTCTGCTGCCGCCCGGATCTTCCCTGTTACCGCGGGTCTTCCAGGGTAAATCTGCCGATCTTTCCGTTCCGGAAATTTTCCAGCATAAGACCCGCCGAGCGCAGATAATCAATCTCCCCGCCTTTTTTCAGACATCCTCTGGCTCGGGCGATCTTCTCCAGAACCTGCAGCGGTGTTTCCTCCTCTTCCAATGCAATCCCGTAGGAGTCCTGCAGACAGCCCGGATACCGGGTTCTCAGGATTGCAATCAGTTCCAGTGCCAGCTCCTCGGTATTCATGATCTCGTCTTTGATGGCCCCCACCAGAGCGAGCTTCAACCCTACGGACTGATCTTCGAATTTTGGCCACAGGATCCCGGGAGTATCCAGAAGCTCCAGGGAACTGCTGAGCCGGATCCATTGTTTTCCCCGGGTCACACCCGGCTTGTTCCCAGTCTTGGCAGCTGCTTTCTTCGCAAATGTATTGATGAAGGTACTCTTTCCCACATTCGGAATTCCGGTCACCATGGCCCGGACAGGCCTTTGCCGGATCCCCCGCTTCCGGTCCCGTTCGATCTTCTCCGCACATGCTGCCCTGGCATATTCACTGATGGTCTTCATATCCGACTGTTTCAGGGAATTGACCACACAGCAGTTCTGATTCTTCTCCCCGAAATATGCCGCCCACTCCGCCGTCTTTTCCTCATCCGCCAGATCGGCTTTGTTGAGCAGAATCAGGCGGGATTTGCTGCCGGCGATCTCATCGATATCAGGATTGCGGCTGGAAACAGGAATCCGTGCATCAACCAGCTCAATGACAAGATCAATGAGCTTCATATCTTCCTGCATCTGTCTTTTTGCTTTGGTCATATGACCGGGATACCATTGGATATTATTCATAACTAAAAGATATTAGCATAGTTGACCAAAGTTTTCATTATCAATTTTTCAGCCGTGACTGTTTTACCGATTTTGCCGAAAAGTGCTGGTCAAATGAATTCATCTCTGCTAGTATATTGCTTGCGCCCGGCGCAAAAGATGTTTTTCTTGCCTAACCATCTTTTATAAAAAACAAGGAGTAAATGAATATGAAATCAAGAATCCAACGAGAGATCCTGGAATGGAAAACTCTGCTGCGAAGTGTCCCGTCGCTGTTTCTGACATTTTTTGTCGTCTCTGTGATCGTCATGAATCTGCTGGCGAACAAGAGCATCAACCTCCCCTGGGAGTGGCTGGCGCTGGACTGCGGAATCATCGTTTCCTGGGTCTCTTTTTTGTGTATGGATATCGCGACCAGGCATTTCGGTCCCAAAGCCGCGACCCAGCTGTCCCTGACGGCAGTATTGGTGAATCTTCTGACCTGTCTGATCTTTTTCCTGGCCAGTCTGATCTCCGGAATGTGGGGAGAAGCCTATGTGGAGGGCAGCGAATCTGTCATTTGTAAGGCGCTGGATCATACGATCGGCGGGACCTGGTACGTGCTGCTGGGCAGCACCATCGCCTTTGTGGCCGCATCGGTTATCAACAATTTTCTGAATTTTCTGATCGGAAAAATGTTCCGGAAGCGTCCGGACGGATTTGCAGCCTATGCCTGCCGTTCCTATGTCTCTACGGCGGTTTCCCAGTTCGCGGACAATCTGATCTTCGCTCTGCTTGTAAGCCACGTATTCTTCGGATGGACCCTGCTGCAGTGTGTGACCTGCGCGATTACCGGCATGGCGGCGGAGCTGTTGTGCGAAGTTCTCTTTTCGCCGCTGGGATTTGCACAGAGCCGCAGATGGAAAAAGGAACATGTCGGGGAAGCCTATTTTCTGCTGAATGGAGTCTCATAGATGAAAGTACTGATCACCGGAACCAGCCGCGGCATCGGAAGGGTCATTGCGGAAAAATTCCTTCAAAAGGGGCATGATGTGATCGGCATCGACCGGGAGAAATCTGAAATCTATTCTGAGAAATATCAGCACCTCCGTCTGGATATTCTGCGGGATGAACTTCCGGATCTGAATGGGATACAGATTCTCATCAACAATGCAGGAGTGCAGAATTCCGGAGAGGATATTGATATCAATCTCAAGGGAACCATCCGGGTTACCGAAAAATACGGAATCCGGCCCGGAATCCGCAGTATCCTGTTTCTGGCCTCCGCCAGCGCATCCACCGGTTCCGAATTTCCGGAATATGCCGCCAGCAAAGGCGGTGTCGTGGCATACATGAAAAACACCGCGCTTCGGATCGCCAGATACGGCGCGGTGTCCAACAGCCTCTCTCCCGGCGGAGTGATCGATCAGCTGAATGACCATATCCTGAAGGACCCGGAGCTGTGGGAGGCGGTATTGAAAGAGACCCTGCTGTCAAAATGGATGACTTTGGAAGAGGTGGCACAATGGGCTTATTTCCTGACGGTGGAAAACCGTTCCATGACGGCGCAGGACATTCTCGTGGATAACGGAGAAGCCGCAAAATCCAATTTCATCTGGTGAAACGTGCGCCGCCGGGCGCACAGAGAAAAAGCAGAACTTTCATAAAGCTCTGCTTTTTCTGATTTCATGCTTCTCTTCGTTGCAATGGACCATCGCGGTCCCTGCTTTACACGCGCTGCCGCTTATCTTTCTTTGATGTTTTCCGGATCAACATGGAATTCCATGTAATACTGCCCCTTCACAAAGGTTCCGGTCACATCGATCTCCGTTTTGTTCGGAAGCTTTTCCCAGTCGCCGTCGACGAACATGGTAAGGCCGACGTATTTTCCTTCCCCGTCTTCTTCCTGAACGCTGGGATTCGAAAGATCCGTGGAGAGGACTCCGCTGATCTGGGCGACGGTACCTTCTTCCACCTCGAAGTTCTGTGCCTTCTTGGCAAGATCACTGATTGCTTCCGCATCCCCGAACTCAATCACGATCGAAGGAGTCAGGCCTCCCTCAGCCGCATTGCCTTCTGTCTCAGCTTCTGTTTCTTCCTCGGTAGTCTCCTCTGCTTCGGTCTCTTCTGCCGTGGTTTCCTCGACCGTTGTTTCCTCTGCCGTAGTTTCCTCCGCCGTAGTCTCAGCTGCCACCGTGGTTTCAGCCGCGGTCGTAGTTTCCTGCGCCGGCTTGCTGTTTCCGCAGGCGGTCAGCGCCAGCATCATTGCAGCGATACAAAGCGCCGCAATCAGAAATGATATTTTACGCATATCGATACACCTCCATTCTGTTTCCAGGAATCTTATCCTGTTTTTGGATTATAGCATCTGCACGCAGCTCTTTACAAGCTGAAATCGCTTGACAGGCTGCTCTGTATTACATTAGAGTAAGGATATGAAAAAGCAGGCTCCGGGTAAATACCGGCAATTTTTAAAAATATGCATTTAAAATGAGACTTTCCGAAGTCTCATTTTTTTGTCATACAGGTCTTTGGACTACAAAAGGAGGAATCAGATGAGAGAATTTATGCAGCAGGAAGAAAAGCGATTAGAGGAAGTGATCCGGGAAACAAAGAATCGGCTTCTGGAGATGCCGGAAGGGACATTTTTCACATCCGGGTGCGGCAAACAGATCCGATGGTTTTATTACAGCCGTGGGAAATGTTTCACGATAAGGAAAGCAGACCGGAAATTTGCAAGGGCGCTCGCAGAAAAGAAGTTTCTGCAGCACCGCCTGAAAGAGGAGGAAACCGAACTGGAGGCGGTCCATGCATATCTGCGTAATTCATACGATCCCGAAAATGAACGGTTCCTGCAGGAAAACCCGGAAATCAAACGGCTGCTTTTCGATTTTCCCGATCCGCAGGATCTCGGGCAAAGCGGATCAGCAGGTTCCACAGAAGATCAAATAAGGCATTGGGCCGCAGCAGATTATAGAAAATCGGACATTCCGTTCAAAGGAACTCTCTACAAAACGTTAAAAGGAGATCTGGTAAAATCTGCGGCGGAACGGGATATTGCAAATGCCCTGTATCTTGCCGGCATTCCGTACCGATATGAATGCGGTATTTCCTTTGACGGTGGGAAAAGCTACATTTATCCGGATTTTACGATTATGCATCCCATGACCGGAGAAATTTTTCTCTGGGAACACTTCGGCATGGCAGAACTGGATTATTACCGTCACAAGAATGCGAACAAGATGTATGTATATTTCGATCACGGATATTTTCCGGGAAGAAACCTGATCTGCACATATGCATCAGACACATTCAGCCTGACCAAATCGCAAATCCAGGAAACCATTGCCTTCTATTTCAATTGATCCGCTATGATCCACTGAAGTTCGGAAGGTCAGGTGTGGAAAATAAAGCATTTTTCGCCGGCAACCTTCCGAATTTCCCGGTAAATCCCGAAAAGACGGAAGGTAGGGTGTGGAAAATAAAGCATTTTCTGCCGGAAACCTTCCGAATTCCATGACGATTCCCTGGCATTCCCGAAAAAGCAGAACGCGGGATTTTCAAAATAGGGCATAATGCGCTATAATAAAGAGGCAAGAAAAGGAGGGAGACTATGATCTACAAAGAATTTCAGAATGAACAGTTATCCGCGCTGGGATTTGGCTGCATGCGGCTGCCCTGCGGAGCCGGGGGCGATCCGGATGTGGATGCGGATACAACAAAGAAGATGGTACAGTACGCCTTCGATCATGGCGTGAATTATTTTGATACCGCCTGGGGATATCATGCAGGCAATTCGGAAACGGTCATCGGCCGGATCCTTTCGGAGTACCCGCGGGAAAGCTTCTTCCTGGCGGACAAATTCCCGGGATATGATCTTTCCAATATCACGAAAGTCCGGGAGATTTTTGAAAAGCAGCTGCAGAAATGCCGGGTGGAATACTTCGATTTTTATCTGTTCCATAACGTATGCGAGATGAATATTGACGCCTATCTGGATCCGGCCAACGGCATCTACGAGTACCTGATGGAGCAGAAGCGAAACGGGCGGATCCGGCATCTGGGATTCTCCTGCCATGGACATCTGGATGTGCTGCAGCGCTTTCTGGAAGCTTACGGAAAAGATATGGAGTTCTGCCAGCTGCAGATCAATTATCTGGACTGGAATTTCCAGGATGCAAAAGCAAAGGTGGAAGCACTGAAGGAGTATCAGATCCCTGTCTGGGTCATGGAACCGCTGCGGGGCGGATCTTTGGTATCCTTGTCTGAGGAAAATGAAGCAAGGCTGAAGGCGCTGCGGCCCGGAGAGAAGGTTCCCGCATGGGCGTTCCGCTTCCTTCAGTCCCTGCCGGAGGTGACAATGATCCTGTCCGGGATGTCCGCCATGGATCAGATGGAGGCGAATATCCGGACCTTTGAAGAGGCAAAACCCCTGAATGAAGAAGAAATGAACACTCTTCTGGACATCGCAGACCACATGATGAAGAAAGGGACTGTACCCTGTACCGCATGCCGTTACTGCACGACCCACTGTCCGATGGAGCTGGATATCCCCTATCTGATTTCCTTATATAATGAGCATCTGTATACAGGAGGAGGATTCCTGGCGCCGATGGCGCTGATGGCGCTGCCGGACGAGAAAAAGCCTTCGGCCTGCATCGGATGCGGAAGCTGCGCCGCTGTATGTCCGCAGCAGATTCAGATTCCGGACATCATGTCTGACTTTGCGGAGAAGCTTCATCTGTAAATCAGATGCAAAAAAGAATCCATTTGCCAAAACGGGGACGGCTTTACGCCGTCCCCATTGGAATTATCTGACAACTTCTTTGACTTTAGCTCTCTTACCGACTCTGTCTCTCAGGTAGTTCAGTTTCGCCCTGCGGACTTTACCTCTTCTTACCACCTGGACGGACTCAACCGTCGGAGAATGGAGCGGCCATGTCTTCTCGACACCAACACCGTTGGATGTCTTTCTGACCGTAAAGGTTTCGCGGGAACTTCCGCCCTGGCGCTTCAGAACAACGCCTTCAAAAACCTGGATTCTTTCTCTGTTGCCTTCTTTGATCTTGGCTGATACTCTGACGGTATCACCTACTCTGAAGTCGTCAACCTTCTCTTTCAGCTGACCTGCCTCGATCTTCTTGATAATCTCATTCATGCCCGTGACCTCCTTATTAAAATTCGATGTTCTTAATACCTTACGGACACTCCTGATCGTCCACGTAACAGAGGAACACCTGTTTCACAGCAAGAAACACTTTAACATATGGTCATTCCTTTTACAAGGGATTTTTTCAGAAAATCCAAAAAGTATCTCACAGATGCAGCGGTTTTCTCAGCCGGCCTGCGAGGAAGATCGCCAGAGCAATCTTGAGAAGATCCGGCAGGATAAAGGGGATCACGCACATTCCCAGAGCCGTTCCCAGTCCGATCGGGCCGGTCTGTCCGGCATAAACCACCATGAACCAGGCGGTCCCGAAGGCATAGCAGACCAGATTGCCCACCAGCATGGAAATGATCCGCACAGGCAGCTTCGTGCCAAAGAGCTTCCCCGCGCCCCAATAAATCAGACCGATAAAGATATAACTGATCAGATATCCTCCGGTCATTCCGATCAGTCTGGAGAATCCCCCTGTGAATCCGGAAAACACCGGGATCCCGATGGCCCCCAGCAGAAGATAAACCAGGATCGAGACCGTTCCCCTCTTACCGCCCAACAGCCCCAGCACCAGGAACACGGCAAAGGTCTGCAGCGTAAACGGGACGCTGGCGGGTATGCTGATCCAGGAGCAGACCGCGATCAGGACCGCCCCCAGGGCCATATAAGTAAGATCCAGTGCTTTTGATTTCCGGTTCATTTCCAATTCTTCCTTTACACAATTCTTTCTTTATTTCTTTACAACGATTTTGTTCCGTCCATCCGGATGCTGACCTCTCCGGAGGAAAGCACCTCCCGGGTACCGTCATCATAGCGCACCACCAGATGGCACTCATCGTCGATTTCCTCCGCTGTGGCAGGCCGTTCCTGCTCTCCTTTGATCACATTGATCCTCTTTCCCGGCAAGAAGCTGCGTTTTCTGTACTCTGCTGCGACAGACGCTCCGGTCAGATCCAGGCATAGCTGATAAAAATGAATCAGGAATGCTGCTGCGATGCGGCTTCGAAGATCCCGGACCCGGACTTCACTGATCGCCCCTGCGATCCCGGCGAGCTCCTCTGGGAATCCGCCCTCCGGCTCATAGACATTGAACCCGATCCCCATGATTGCCCATTCAAGGCCGCCCGACTCCATACTGATGGACGCTTCCGTCAGGATCCCGCAGACTTTCTTTCCCTTTACAAAAACATCATTGACCCATTTGATCTGGGGGATGGCCTGTGTGGTCTCCTCGATGGCCCGGCAGGCGGCCACCGCTGCAGCCGTAGTGATCCTGGTTGCTGTTTCCGCCGGAAGCGGCAGCTTGATCAGCACGCTGAGATAGACACCGGTTTCCGGCGGGGAGAAGAAACTCCGGGTCCTTCTGCCCTTTCCCCGGGTCTGATTTCCCGCAATCACCGTATACCATCCGGGCAAATGTGAGGCGCGTTCCTTCAGAACATCATTGGTAGAAGTCACACTTTTCTGCACCTCCAGCCGATCCCCGGTGAAGGGCAGCGTCTCGCCGCTCTTTTGCTGATATGCTTCCAGATATTTCAGAACCGGAAGTTTGCTGACCGCATCATTGGCTGGTCCCAGCCGGTAACCCCGGTTTCGCACTGCCTCGATCTGATATCCCTCTTCTTCCAGCTGCTTGATGCATTTCCAGATCCCGGCCCTGGTGATCCCCGCCTCGGCGGCGATCTCGTTTCCGGAGAGGAATTCTCCATCGTGTTCTTCCAGCAGTCCGATCAGCCGGTCCTTCGTATTCATGCCTGTCCCCTTTCTGACACCGGAGATTCCTCATCCCGGTCATCCTGTACGGACTCTTCCCATTTCCTGATACCGGGCATCATTAAAACACAGCTGCAGCGAATTGTCAACTTTTCACACATTAAACAGTTTACATTTAATTACCATGATTTTTGTTGACAGAAAAGAGCTGGCCGATTACTATTTTCTGAAAAGAGAACGCCGGCCTTTCCATAAAGGCCTTCAGACAAAGAGGAGACATCATGACATTACAGCAGATCAGATACGCCATTGCCATTGCGGATACCGGTTCATTTAATAAAGCGGCCGAGTCCCTGTACATTTCCCAGCCTTCCCTGTCAGAATCCATGAAGGATCTGGAACAGGAGCTGGGAATCACGCTCTTTAACCGGACTGCCCGGGGGATTACCCTGACCAACGACGGCATGGAGTTCATGATCTACGCCCGGCAGCTGCACAGTCAGTATGAAGTCATGGCGGAGCGTTTCGGCCAGAACGGAAACATCAAGAAACATTTCGGCGTTTCCACCCAGCATTACTCCTTTGTAGTCAAGGCATTTATCAATACCATCAATCAGTATAATTCCACCGAATTCGAATTTGCCGTCCGGGAATCCCGCACGATTGATGTAATCGAAGATGTCTTCGCCTCCCGCAGTGAAGTCGGGATCTTGTATCTGAGTGATTTCAACCAGAATGCCATGAAGAAGATCTTCAGCAACAAACGGCTGGAATACCACATTCTGACGACCTGCGGCATCTATGTCTATCTGTGGAACGGCCATCCTCTTGCCGGGAAAAAGTCCATTTCCCATCAGGACCTGGAGCCTTATCCCTGCCTGTCCTTTGAACAGGGTCCCGACAGTTCCTTCTATTATGCTGAAGAAGCCCTCAGCACCAACGATTATCCCAAGGTGATCAAGGCCAATGACCGGGCAACCATGCTGAATCTGATGGTCGGCATCAACGGCTATACCCTGTGCTGCGGATACATCTGTGAAGAACTGAACGGCGGCGACTATGCGGCAATTCCCTACCGGGATCACGAAGAGCAGGACCTGAAGGTGGATCTCATCTATATTATCCGCAGAGACATCAAACTCAGCAAAATCGCGGAAACATTCATAACGGAACTGAAAAACTATCTGGAGACTGCCGATATCCGGTGAGAATGGTTATAGGAAATTCTTATATCTGATTATCGCAGCTTCGTATTAGACAGATCACTGTTTTCGTTGTATAACATATCTAAATGATAGGTTGTAAAACCGCAATATTTCATAAAGGAAAGAGGATACAAAATGAGCCAATACAGATTTGAAACACTTCAGATACATGCAGGACAGGAGCAGCCGGATCCGGCGACTGATGCAAGAGCGGTACCGATCTACGCGACCACATCTTATGTTTTTCATAACTCTGAGCATGCCGCCGCACGGTTCGGACTTACGGATGCCGGCAATATTTACGGACGTCTGACCAACTCCACCCAGGAAGCGCTGGAAAAACGGCTGGCTGCACTGGAGGGCGGCGTCGCAGCCCTTGCGGTTGCATCCGGAGCCGCAGCCATCACCTACACCATCCAGGCCCTGGCCCAGAAGGGAGAACACATCGTATCCCAGAAGACCATCTACGGAGGATCCTACAATCTGCTGGCCCATACCCTGCCGCTCTACGGGATCGAGACCACCTTTGTAAATGTTCATGATACAAACGAAGTGGAACAGGCGATCCGGGAGAATACCAAAGCCATCTATATCGAGACCCTGGGCAATCCGAACAGTGACATTCCCGACATCGAAGCAATCGCGGAAATTGCCCATCGGCATGGTCTGCCCCTTGTGATTGACAACACCTTCGGCACACCGTACCTGATCCGTCCGATCGAATACGGCGCTGACATTGTCGTTCATTCCGCCACCAAATTCATCGGCGGCCACGGCACCACCCTGGGCGGCATCATCGTAGACAGCGGAAAATTCGACTGGGCTGCCAGCGGCAAATATGCCCCGATTGCTGCTCCCAATCCGAGCTATCACGGCGTATCCTTTGTGCAGGCCGCCGGCCCCGCCGCATTTGTCACCTATATCCGCGCGATCCTGCTGAGAGATGAAGGCGCCACCATTTCTCCCTTTGCCGCATTCCTTCTGCTGCAGGGAACCGAGACCTTGTCTCTTCGTCTGGACAGACACGCAGAAAATACGAAGAAAGTGGTGGAGTTCTTATCTGCCCACCCGCAGGTCGCCCATATCAATCATCCTTCCCTGCCGGATCACCCGGATCATGCGCTTTATGAGAAGTATTTCCCGAATGGCGGCGCAAGCATCTTTACCTTTGAGATCAAGGGAGGGAAAGAAGAGGCATTTAAATTCATTGACAGCCTGAAGATCTTCTCCCTGCTGGCAAACGTGGCGGACGTGAAATCCCTGGTGATCCATCCGGCAACCACGACCCATTCCCAGTTATCGGAGGCGGAACTGGCGGATCAGGGAATCACCCAGTCCACGATCCGGCTTTCCATCGGAACAGAACACATCGATGATATTATCGAGGATCTGTCCCAGGCATTCGAAGCCGCGAAATAACGGCGGCTGAATCAAAAATATTATTACGCTGTATAAAGATCCGGAAAGAAATGGTGCTGTCTGCATGATAAATAATAAGGCTATGATATGATACGACGTCAGACAAGCAATGCCTTTCTACTCCTCTATTCCAATACTCCATCCGGATCCGTTATATAGAACTAAGAGCTGCCTGTTACGGCAGCTCTTCTTTTTTCTGTAGTTGTCAGATTTTTTTCAAAATCGAGTATTGCGGCATCCGGCTCCCGCCTTTGGGATCCATCCTGCCGGCCTTATGCCTCCAGAATCTTCCCGCCGCCAAGCACGTCGTCCCCGTCATAAAGGACAACGGCCTGGCCCGGTGTAATCGCCCGCTGCGGCTCATCGAAAACGACCTTGACAAGGCCGCCGTCCAGCGGATAAACGACTGCAGGCTGTTCCTTATGTTTATAACGGATCTTCGCAGAGCACCGGACAGGATCCGAAAGTCCTGCAACGGCAATCCAGTTCATCTCCCCCGCAATCAGGGTATCGGAGAAGAGCTGCCCATTTTCCGCCAGGGTTACGGTGTTCGCCTCCATATCCTTCTTCTGTACATAGAGTGGTTTTCCGAAGGCGATCCCCAGGCCTTTGCGCTGTCCGATGGTGTACCGCACAGCCCCCTGATGCCGGCCCAAAACCGCTCCATCGGGATCCAGAAAATCCCCCTCCGGATAGACTTTTCCGGTATACTGCTCCATAAATCTTACGTAATCCCCGTCCGGCACAAAGCAGATATCCTGGCTGTCCGGCTTGGCCGCATTGGAAAACTGCATCTCCTGGGCGATCTTCCGGATCTGCTCCTTGGTCATCTCTCCCAGGGGAAAGCAGGTATGAGCCAGTTCCTCCTGGGTCATGGAATACAGGACATAGCTCTGATCCTTTTTCTCATCGATCCCCTTCTGCAAAACATACCGGTCATCCCGCCGGATGATCCTGGCATAATGTCCCGTTACGATTGTGTCACAGGAAAGTTCCTTCGCCCGCAGGTACAGCCGCTCGAATTTCAGATGCCGGTTGCACTCGATACAGGGATTCGGCGTAAGGCCGGCTTCATATTCCCGGACAAACCGGTCGATCACCTGTTCTTTGAAATCCTCCGAAAAATTAAAGACATAATAAGGGATGCCCAGTCTGTAGGCAACACTCCGGGCATCCTCAACATCATCCAGGGAGCAGCAGGTCCGGCTGCTGCCTTCACAGGACGGATTCGTAAGCAGTTTCATGGTGGCGCCGATGCAGTCATACCCTATCTGCTGCATCAGATATGCCGCCACGGAGGAGTCCACTCCTCCGCTCATGGCAATCAGAGCCTTACTCTTCCTCATGGTCATGATCATGATCCAGGGACGGGAACTGCGCAGGATCATAAGCGATCCCGTTCTTATCGTAATAGTCCTTTACTGCGCTCTGGATCGCTTCCTCCGCCAGCACGGAACAATGCAGCTTATGGGCCGGCAGTCCGTCCAGGGCTTCCGTCACTGCCTTGTTGGTCAGCTTCAGCACCTCCGACAACGGCTGCCCTTTGATCAGTTCCGTCGCCATGGAGCTGGAAGCAATTGCAGACCCGCATCCGAAGGTCTCAAACTTCACGTCCGTTACGATATCATCATCGATCTTCAGATAGATCTTCATGATATCCCCGCATTTGGCGTTGCCGACCTCTCCGATCCCGTCCGCGTTTTCAATCACGCCGACATTTCTGGGATTCCGGAAATGATCCATCACCTTTTCACTGTATAAAGCCATAGCAAAACCTCTTCTTTCAAATAACAAATGATTTCTTCCCGCTGACCTTGTCCTTCCACAGCGGAGACATATTTCTCAGATATTCCACCACCTCGGGAACGGCTTTCAGGATCGCGTCCACGTCCTCTTCGGTATTTTCACTGCTCAGCGTCAGCCGGAGGGATCCGTGGGCCACTTCATGAGGCCTTCCGATCGCCAGCAGCACATGGCTGGGATCCAGGGATCCGGAGGTGCAGGCCGATCCGGAGGAAGCGCAGATGCCCTTATCATCCAGAAGGAGCAGCAGACTTTCTCCCTCCACGCCTTCAAAGCAGAAGCTGACATTGCCGGGGAGCCTGCTCTCCCGGTCGCCGTTCAGAGCGCTGTGGGGGATTTTGGACAGCCCGTCGATCAGTCTGTCCCGAAGCTTCAGGAGTTTCGCGGTGTTTTGTTCCATCCCGGCGCATTCCTCTTCCAGGGCCGCCGCCATTCCCATGATCCCGGGCACATTTTCGGTTCCGCCCCGTTTTCCCCGTTCCTGGGCGCCGCCTTCAATCACGTTCACCAGCGGAATCCCTTTGCGGGCATATAATACGCCGGTTCCCTTGGGGCCGTGGAACTTGTGGGCTGACATAGACAGCAGATCAATATTCATCTCCTGCACATTTATGGGAAGATGTCCGGCTGCCTGTACGGCATCCGTATGGAAGACAACCCCCTTCTCTTTGCAGAGACTGCCGATCTGTGCGATCGGCTGAACTGTCCCGATTTCATTATTGGCGAACATGATCGTTACCAGACAGGTGTCTTCCCGGATCGCGTCCGCCACCTGGTCCCGGGTGATCAGTCCGTTTGCATGGACATCCAGAAGTTCGATCTCAAATCCTTCCCTTGCCAGCTTGTCCAGTGTATGCAATACCGCGTGATGTTCAAATGCGGTGGAAATGATATGTTTCTTCCCTTTCCGCTCTCCCCACCGGGCTGCGGAGATGATTGCCTGATTGTCCGCTTCACTGCCGCCGGAGGTAAAATAGATTTCTTTAGGAGTGGCCCCTATGGCTGCCGCAATCCGCTCCCTGGCCGACCACAGAGCCTCCTGGGCCCTCTGTCCCACCTCATACAGACTGGAGGGATTTCCCCAGATCTCTTCCATATACGGAAGCATCGCATCGATGGCAGTTCTGCTCATTTTTGTTGTTGCCGCATTATCTGCGTAAATCATAATCTTGTTACCTTTCTTCCAATGTCTTCGGTTCCTTTACTCCTCCTTCCGGATTCCGGAACCCTCCGGTAATTAAGATAACTCTTAAATCCTATCTCGTCAATAGGTTTATCTTTTCTTCAGGTTCTTCCGGACCGTCTGGCTGTTTTTCAGGTTCGCATACTTCTTCCGGTCTTCGCTCTTCATTCCGATGATCAGCGGAGGATTTGTTTTTCCCTGGTTCAGGACCTGTCCGATCTTTCCGAAGGTATACATCATATCTCCCTGGGTCGCCAGAAGATTGTCGCTGAACCGGTCATGTTCCCGGAAGGCTCCGCTTTTATGAAGCTCCAGGACAATGTTGTACCGTTCCACTGCCTTCACGACTGCGTTCTCCCAGGAAAGATACAGTTCCTCCCCGGCATGAAGCCCGATCCGGCGCATCGATTCCGGCTGCTTCATGACTTCCTTCAGAAGCTGATACATGGATGCGGCGTTTTCCTCGATCAGGAGGGCATTGTGCCCGTCCCGGACTCCTTCCGCCGCGCAGCTTCCCCGGATCAGCACGGAACCCAGATTGCAGGCGGCCGCCTCCCGGACCACCAGCCCGTTGGAATCAAAGGTCGAAGGAAACAGGAACAGATCCGCCCGGGTGTAGAAGGACCGGATCACCTCCCGGTCGGAAATGACTCCGGTAAAAAACACCTTTCCGGAGAGGCCGGAGCGTTTGCAGTAATGACGGATCTGTTCTCCGTCCCCGCCATCTCCGATGAAAATCATGCGGAAATCCAGTCCATCCTCCAGAAGTCTGCGGGCCGCATCCAGGATGATGCGGATCCCTTTGTACCACATCAGCCTTCCTACAAACAGGAACACCGGCACTCCATCCGGAAGATCATACCCGGCCGTATCCCGGAGCATATCGCTCTGCTTTGCTTCCTCTCTGGGAAGATCCACCCCGTTGGGCATCACAACATAATCCCCCTGAAATCCCAGGGATCTCAGGTTCTCCCCTGCTCCTTCGCTGACGACCCAGACCTCGTCATAACAGCTGATATTCGTCACGATGGACTTGATGCTGCTTTGCTGCAGCGCCTTGTTCTTCAGCACATTGGCGATGTCGATGTCATACTTGGTATGATAGGTCATGATGAGCGGGGCGTCGATCCTCTTATGCAGCGCCCGTCCCAGAAGCGCTGACGTCATGGGACAGTGGGAATGCAGAATATCCACCTTCTGCCTGCCCAGCCGGGAGGACAGTTCCGGGGAGAAAGGAATGCCGAACATGTACCCCGTGGAGATATTCCGGACATCGATGCTGGGATAGCGGATCACTGGAAAGGAATAGATGCTGTCATCCGCGCCGGGATACGCCGGGGTAGCCACAATGGCATGGCCCCAGTCCCGT
Source organism: Parasporobacterium sp. (assembly GCA_017459985.1). Lineage (GTDB taxonomy): Bacteria > Bacillota > Clostridia > Lachnospirales > Lachnospiraceae > RGIG5612. The sequence continues at coordinate 13,789 of JAFUBX010000006.1, read as the reverse complement.
TCGATATATTTTGCATAATTCACCACCGCATTTGCGACTCCGTCCACGATGGGCGGGAAGGAGTCATTCATGAGGCATACCGTCAGTTTATTCATAATTTCTGATTCTTATTTTTCCTGATCCTTGTCCTGCTTCTGCAGCTGCAGAAGGGACTCCATCACATGCAGCACGCCGTTTTCTTCCGGGCCTTCCGTCATGACATGCCCTGCTACCGCCTTCAGTTCCGGCTGGGCGCCTTTCACGGCGTAACTGTCACCGGCTGCGCGCAGCAGCCCGATATCATTGATCTGATCCCCGAAGGCAATGGTCTCCTCCCGGGAAATCCCCAGATAATCCTGAAGTCCCTTGAGGGCCTTTCCCTTGTCGGAATCCGGCGGCACATAGTCCATCCAGCAGTCTCCGGAGACGACGATATTGGCTGCGTCCGAAAACAGTTCCCGGCCCTTCTCCGCCTCTTCCCTGGGATTATGAAGGGTACAGTAAACTCCCACCTTGCTGACATGCAGGTGAAGTTTCGAAAGATCCTCCCGGTAGATCAGCCGGAGTCCGTATCCTTCTGAATTCATCCGGAGAAATCTCTCCTCCCGGCAGTCGGTATAGGATCCTTCCACGCTGGAGACCATGATCTGGGCCCGGGAACCGTGTGAACATGCCGGATAATGGCCTTCCAGACATCCTCGGGAAAGGTGTTGGTCACCAGAAACTGTCCCTTTTCCACCACAAAGGAGCCGTTGTCCGCGATAAAGAAAATCTCGTCCTTCACCGGGTCGAAAGCCTTCACGATGCTGGCATACTGTCTGCCGCTGGCAGCCACAAACCGTATGCCCCGTTCCTTTAACTGTAATATGAGATGAAACAGCTGCGGATCCACCTGTGAGGTCCCCTCGGGGACCAGGGTGCCGTCCACATCTGACGCAATTAATCTGATCAAATGATTCCGCCTTTATTCTTTTTTTCTATTGTACCACGTTCCCCTCACAACCGGTATGAGTTCAGGAAACTTTCACAAATTCCGCCAGCACAGGATTGCTGACATCCAGTCCCCGGTCCGTCAGAAAGATCCGATCCCCCTCCGACGCAATCAGCTCCATGGAACGAAGCCTTGGCAGCACGTCCGCATAGGTATATTCCAGATCCTGCCCGAATTCCCCAAAGAACCCCTTTTTGCTGACCCCCTCCGTCATCCGAAGTCCCAGGAACATAAATTCCTCCATCTGCTCCTGCCGGGAAAGCACCTCCGGAGGTTCACTTACCCCGGGAATCCGGAAAGGCTTTTCCGTTTCAGAGATCCCGGAAAAATTCTCCATGGCTTCCAGATAAGCCATCAGATCCGCCGTATTTTTCCATCTTGTATTGCTGACCATGGAGGAGGCATGAAGGCCCAGTCCCAGGTAATCCGTCCGTTTCCAGTACCCGCAGTTATGGGCACATTCAAATCCCGGCAGCGCGTAATTGGAGATCTCGTACCGGTGATATCCGGTCTTCTCCAGAAAATCCCGGGTATCATAGTAAATCTCCCGCTCCGTGTCCTCGTCGGGAAGCTGGAGTTTTCCCTCTTTCTTCAGGGTATGGAAAGCGGTCCCCTCCTCGATCATCAGGGAATAGGCGCTGATATGTTCCGGCCGGAAGCTTCCTGCAAGAGCAAGGACTTTTCTCCAGGCCGGCAGGGTCTGCCCCGGGATCGCCTGCATCAGATCGATGTTGATATTATCAAATCCAGCCTCCCGCGCCTCTTCAAACACCTTGGTGAAATCCTGCAGGGAATGCACTCTCCCCAGCATCTTCAGATCCTTGTCATCCGTGGACTGCAGACCGATGCTGAGCCGGTTGATTCCATGGCTCCGGTACAGTTTCAGCTTTTCCCGGTCTGCGGATTCCGGATTAACTTCGATGGAAAATTCCAGGGAAGGACGGATCTTTTTCTGAAGAAACAGTCCCCGGCGCTTTTCCCGGCTTCCCTTCAGCCGGAAGGAAGTGTTCAGGCAGTCCAGGATCTTCTCCATCTGACCGCAATTTAATATTGACGGAGTTCCTCCGCCAATATATACAGAAACGATCTCTCTGTCCTTATAATACGCTGCTGCCTGCGTGATCTCCCTGCAAAGAGCGCTGACATACCGGTCCGTCAGATGCAGGCAGTCCGCAAATGAAACGAAGTCGCAGTAATTGCATTTCTTTCTGCAGAAAGGAATATGCACATACAGTTCCAGTTCCTTCATCTATTTATCATCCAGCTTCAGCACGCTCATGAACGCCTTCTGCGGAATCTCCACATTGCCGATCTGGCGCATCCGCTTCTTTCCTTCTTTTTGTTTCTCCAGGAGCTTCTTCTTCCGGGTGATATCCCCGCCGTAGCATTTTGCCAGCACATCCTTGCGCATGGCCTTAACGGTCTCCCGGGCAATGATCTTGCTTCCGATTGCCGCCTGGATGGGGATTTCGAACAAATGCCGCGGGATCTCCTCCTTCAGCTTCTCACACATTTTACGGCCTCTTTCATAAGCCGTATCCGCATGTACGATAAAGGACAGGGCATCCACTTCCTCCCGGTTGATCAGGATATCCAGCTTCACCAGTTTGGACACCTCATACCCCTTCAGCTCATAATCCAGGGAGGCGTATCCCCGGGAGCGGGATTTCAGCGCGTCAAAGAAATCATAGATGATCTCATTCAGCGGAAGATCATACCTCAGAATCGCTCTGGTAGCTTCGATGTATTCAATCTCCTTGTAGATCCCTCTTCGTTCCTGGCACAGCTCCATGATGGGTCCGATAAACTCCGAGGTCACCATGATTTCCGCCGCCACCATAGGTTCTTCCATAAATTCAATCTCGGAGGGATCCGGCATATTGGTGGGGTTTGTCAGATCGATCACGGTTCCGTCGGTCTTATGAACCTTATAAATAACGGAAGGTGCTGTGGTCACCAGATCCAGATCATACTCCCGCTCCAGCCGTTCCTCGATGATCTCCAGGTGCAGTAGTCCCAGAAATCCGCAGCGGAATCCGAATCCCAGGGCCACGGAGGTCTCCGGTTCGTAATTCAGGGAGGCGTCATTCAGACGCAGCTTTTCCAGGGCGTCCCGGAGGTCTTCATAATGGGCTCCGTCCGCCGGATACATCCCGCAGTAGACCATGGACTGGACCTTCTTGTATCCCGGCAGGGGCTGCTCACAGGGACGGTCCTTTTCGGTCACCGTATCTCCCACCATGGTATCCCGCACATTTTTGATGGAGGCGGTAAAATACCCCACCATGCCGGCCTGCAGCTCCTCACAGGGAATGAACTTGCCAGCGCCGAAATAGCCGACCTCCACCACATTATAGACGGCTTTGGTTGCCATCATCAGGACCTGGGATCCGGCCCGGATCCGGCCGTCCCTGACCCGGATAAATACAATGACTCCTTTATAGGAATCGTAGACGGAGTCAAAGATCAGGGCCTTTAACGGAGCTTCGGGATCCCCGTCGGGAGCCGGAATCTTCCGGACGATGGCCTCCAGCACTTCCTCGATGTTGATCCCGTTCTTGGCGGAGATCAGCGGCGCGTCCTGGGCTTCCAGCCCGATCACATCCTCGATCTCCTCGATCACCCGTTCCGGCTCGGCACTGGGCAGGTCGATCTTGTTGATCACGGGAACGACTTCCAGATCATTGTCGATGGCCATATAGACATTGGCCAGGGTCTGGGCTTCGATCCCCTGGGCGGCGTCCACCACCAGGACCGCGCCGTCGCAGGCTGCCAGGGAGCGGGACACCTCATAGTTAAAATCCACGTGTCCCGGGGTATCGATCAGATTGAAGATATACTCTTTGCCGTCCTTCGCATTGTACACGATCCGGACGGTCTGGGCCTTGATCGTGATTCCCCGTTCCCTCTCCAGATCCATATTATCCAGGACCTGGGACTGCATCTCCCGGGAGGTCAGAGCCCCTGTGTTTTCTATGATCCGATCCGCCAGGGTGCTTTTCCCATGGTCGATATGGGCGATAATGCAGAAATTCCTGATATACTTCTGATCCATGCTTACATCCTTTCCGGGGCGGCGAATCCCAGCAGGGAAATGCACTGCTCCAGAATCCGGGCGGTCAGATCCAGAAGGCTCAGATAGCTGTCCTTCTTCTCTTCGTCCTCTTCCGTCAGGATCCGGACTTCATGATAAAACACATTAAACGCATTGGCCAGATCGTAGAGATAGGAACAGATCTTATGGGGCGCCAGTTCTTTGCAGGCGGATCCGATCACATCGCTGAACCGGGAAAGCTCGATCAGGATCTGCTTCTCCGGTTCATTGCCGGTGAAACGGATGTGCCCGGAGGGCTGTTTGCCGTACCGGTTCAGAATGGAGCGGATCCGGACAATGGTATACAGGATATAGGGACCGGTATTTCCCTCAAAGGAAGTGAACCGGGAGAGGTCAAAGATATAGTCTTTGGTTGCCTGATTGGAAAGATCCGCATATTTGAGCGCGGCCAGACCGATGATCCGTGCTGTCTTCTGCGCTTCCGCCTGATCGAATTCCCGGTTTTCCTTCATCCGTTCCAACACGGCGTCGTTGATCTCCCCGATCAGGGTTTCCAGTCTCATAACCCCGCCGGAACGGGTCTTGTAGGGCTGGCCGTCCTTTCCGTTCATGGTTCCGAAGCCAAGAAACTCCAGTTCCACCTGATCCGGTACGATCCCGGCCTTTCGGGATGTACGGAACACCTGGATAAAATGCAGTTCCTGCCTCTTATCCACCACATAGATCACCTTATCCGGTCCGAACAGCTGCATCCGTTCCACTAAGGTGGCCAGATCCGTGGTGGAATACAGGGTTGCCCCGTCCGACTTGACCACGATACAGGGAGGCAGTTCCTTCTTATCGTCCTCCTGTCCGATCTCCACCACAAGCGCGCCTTCGCTTTCCTTCAGGATCCCCCGGCCTTTCATATCCTCCAGCATGGCGGGGATATAAGGCTGGGCGTCGCTCTCCTTTTTCCAGAGTTCAAAATGCACATCCAGCGCATCATAATTTTTCTTCAGGTCGGCAATGGAAACATTCAGGATATGATTCCAGATGGCCCGGTATCCGGGATCGCCGTTCTGCAGCCGATGGGTCGCTTCATGAGCCTTCTGTGCAAAGGCCGGATCGGTTTTGCATTTGCCGGAGGCGCAGGGATAGATCTCTTCCAGTTCCGAAATGGTAAATGGAGGTTCCTCCGGATAGCTGCCGTCAAAGGCCTGGTCGAAATACGGAAGATCCGGCTGCCGTTCCTGCAGTTCCGCGATAATCTGTCCCATCTGCAGTCCCCAGTCTCCCAGATGCACATCCCCGATGGCTTCGTGACCCAGATATCTGCAGATCCGTTTCAGGCTCTCGCCGATGATGGCGGATCGCAGATGTCCGATATGAAGCGGCTTTGCCACATTGGCTCCGCCGTAATCAATGATGATCTTTTTCGCAGGGGAAGCATTCTCAAGGCCGAACTTGTCTGCATGATTCATCCCGTCCACATAACCGGCCAGCTGGGTCCCGGAAACCTTCAGATTGATAAATCCGGGTTTCACAGCACTGACTTCGGAAAACCAGGGGTTCTCCTTCAGCTGTCCCGCCACCTCTTCCGCGATCATGATCGGCGCTTTCCCGGCGGATTTGGCCAGGGCCATGGCGGAATTGCACTGAAATTCACACAGATCCGGCCGGTTGGAAACCGAAGCCGCGACCCGCGTTCCGTCATATCCTTTCGATTCAAATGCCTCTTTCAGCTGAGCTGAAATAATATCCAGATATTTCTCCATTTACCACTCCGTCTGTTTGTCTGTCTGTTACAGTTCGATTCCGTTTGCCTGCAGCATTTCTCTTGCGCTGTCCAGGGAATCCACGCCATGCATGTTCTTGATCGGGGCGAATTCCTTTGCCCGTTCCACTTCAAAGGCCAGGCATCCTTCCATCATTTCGATCATATCAAGGACCAGGCTCTCGTATTTGTTGCCGTTGACCTCTTCCGGTTTGATGAACACGCCGTTCTCATCCACATAGGGGATCTTCTTCTTCGCGATATGCAGCGGCATATTCATATCCGCGATGCGCTTCAGGGCGCTGGTGCGGAACAGGTAATTCAGGATCACGCCGCTGTTATATGCGTAATCTCCGTTCTCATCCTTCTGATACATCATGGTCTCATTCAGGTCATAATACTCTACAATGGAGGGTCTTCCGTTCCGGTAGCACATCACGCCCACCTTCTCGTCCGGAGCGGCTTTGCTGATGACCTTTGCGCCGACTTCGCAGCCGGACAGCACGGTCGCTCCCACAAATACAGGGTCCGCAATTCTCTGGAGCACATTATCAACGGCAAAGATGTTGATCCATTCGATCCCCATCTGATCCAGCAGTTCCTCATATCCCGCGGTCTGCATGGATTTGTACCATCCGCCGTTTCCGTTCGGGGACAAGGCGATATGATCCTTAGCCTCCAGATAGACCTTGCCTTCGAAATCCGTTGCGGGTGCCATCTCCTGAACAAAGAAACGGATATAGTCACTGTTGTATCCGAAATAGTCATGTTCCTTCAGGAAAGCTCTGGTGGCGGCATCGTTCTTGTCGGAAGTCATGATAAACAGCGGGATCCAGACGCCTGCTTCGTTGACCACATCCATCAGATTATTGATCAGGCACTGGAAAATATACAGTTCCTTCGTAAGTCCCACATTCAGTGTTCCCTTCGGTCCGTCCAGGCCCAGCCGGGTCCCCTGGCCGCCGGCCAGAAGAAGCGCTGCCACCTTGCCGTCACGGATGCTTTTGAGTCCCGCTTCTTTCAGTTCCTCTTTCCGGGCTGCGATCTCCGCCAGTTTCATGGCTCCCAAAGGCTCAATATTGCCCTTTACTGCATCCAGCGGTTCCAGATTGATGGAATTAAAATCCACCTTCTCGATCTGGTCCAGAAGAGACGCCTTCTGCTCCTCATTCAGTTCCTCATAGAATCTGAGGATCTGTGTCTGACCGTACTGATTCAGTTTCTCCATTGCCTGTTCGTAATTCATCATAACTCCCCCTTCTCTCATGAAGATTTCCCTGTTTTGCTTTCAGTAGAAAACAGCAGGGATATTTTACACTAATCCGGAAGAATTTAAAAGGCCCTTTGATCCGGCAGACAACCGGCAGACAACCTCTTGCAAACGGCCCTGTATTCCGCTACAATCAGGAATGCACAGGAAAGAACAGTCATTTCACAGCCCGATAAGGACTCTATGAATTTCAATCATGCTCAGTTACAGGCGATCCGTCACGGAGACGGACCGCTTCTTATTTCCGCTGGCCCCGGATCCGGCAAGACAGCCGTGATCGTTCAGCGGGTCCGCCATCTGATCCGGACCGGCCTTTGTGCCCCTGAAAATATCCTGATCCTGACCTTTACAAGAGCCGCTGCCAGGGAAATGGCGGATCGTTACCGGGAGCTTCGCAGAGAATCCGGGGATGATCCGGTATTCGGAACCTTTCACAGCATCTTCCGGCAGATCCTGCAGAAGGAGGCAGGGTTGAATCGTCTCCGGATCATTTCCGCAGAGGAACGGACGGAACTGATCCGGCAGGAACTGCGGCGGCTCGGGATGGAAACCGATGATCTGACGGAGCTGACCGCACAGATCAGCAATGAGATCAGCCGTCTCAAGAACTGTCCGGAGAATGAAACCCCTGTCCAACAGTCCGGGCTGCCTCCCGCAGACTCCGTTCCGGAGGATCTGCGGCAGATCTTCCGGGCATATACCCGCAGGATGCAGCAGGAGGGGCTGATGGATTTTGACGATATTCTGCTTCAGGCGCTGGAACGGTTCCGTTCCGATCCCTGGGTGCTGCGCAGATGGCAGCATTCTTTCCGGTACCTTCTGGTGGACGAATTTCAGGACCTTAACCGGATCCAGTATGAGAGCCTGAAACTGCTGGCAGCGCCAGAGAACAATCTCTGTGTCGTAGGAGACGAAGACCAGAGCATCTATGGATTCCGGGGCAGCACGCCGGATATCTTCCGGCGGTTTGAAGCAGATTACCCGAATTGTGCCAGAATCTTCCTGAACATCAATTACCGCTGCGCTGCAAGGATCCTGGAAACAGCCTCGGGGCTTTTTCGCAATGATCCGTCCCGCAGCCGCCCGGGCATCCTTGCGGGAACGGATTATCCGGACAGCCGTGTTCTTCTGACCTCCTATGCGGACCGGGATCTTCAGTACCGGTTTGTGGCGGAATTGATCCGGCAGTATCTGGAGTCTGGCATTCCCGGCCGGGAGATTGCGATACTCTTCCGGAACCGCCGGGATCTTGTCTCTGCAGCAGGGATGCTGTCGGAAAACGGCATTTCCTGCAGTACCGACGATCCGGATCATGCTCTGTCAGGCCATTTTATTACGAAGGATCTCCTGGCTTATTTCCGGATGGCTTCCGGAACCTGTTCCCGGGAAGATCTTCTCCGGATCCTGAACAGGCCCGCCCGGTTTCTTCCCCGCTATGCCGTCCCGGCCGCAAAGGACGGCACTCCTTCCGATGCCTTCCTGGAATCGCTGCAGCAATCTGTCAAAGAAGATCCGGATCTGTCCTTCCGGGTCCGTCTGCTCCTGGAACAGCTGCGGTTTCTGAGCCGGATGACCTCCTTTGCCGGGATCGAATATCTGCTCCATGCGGTGGGCTACCGGCAGTTCCTGGAACAACGGGCCAGGGAAAAGGGCCTGGATATGGCATCCTTTGAACGGATTCTGGAAACATTAAAAAAGTCCGCCCGGGTCCTTCCCTCCAGAGAAGCCTTCTGCCGCCGCTGGGACGGAACCGGACAGAAGACCGCACCGGAGGATCTCCTCTCCGGTCAGGTCCGGCTTCTTACCATGCACGCCTCCAAGGGTCTCGAATTTGAGGCGGTGTTCCTTCCGGATCTGAATAAAGGCGTCATTCCGGCAAGCAGCGCAGACCCGGCCCGGCAGGAGGAAGAACGCCGCCTTCTGTATGTGGCCATGACACGGGCCCGCCGGTTTCTCCATCTTTCCTGTACGCAGCATGTTTACGGAAAGCAGAGCCCTCCTTCCCCGTTTTTCCGGGAACTGGCGCAGATCCTGCCGATTACAGAGCTTTCCTGAAGGCATTCTCCGCAAATGGAAATGCCTGTGCCCCTGTACGCTGTACGATTTCTACATGTATGAATCAAAATACAACCAATAATCTGTTAAATATCACAAATACATGTTAATATTATTTGGTCAAATCAAACAACAGAAAAGGAACAGGTGAATTCATGTTAGACAAATCTTACTATGATAAGACAGATGAGATCATCGCTGTCTACGGTAAAAAGCCGTCTTCTCTGATCCCCATCATGCATGACATTCAGGAGACCTACCGGTATCTGCCCGGGGAGCTTCTGACCTATGTGGCGCAGCAGATCGGGATCACCGAATCCAAAGCCTACAGTGTTGCGACATTTTATGAAAACTTTTCCTTTGAGCCTAAGGGAAAGTATGTGATCAAGGTATGCGACGGGACCGCATGTCATGTCCGGAAATCCACGCCCGTCAAAGAATATCTGTGCAAAGCGCTGGGGCTCAGCGACGAGAAACACACCACCGATGACCTGATGTTTACGGTGGAGACCGTTTCCTGCCTTGGCGCCTGCGGACTGGCGCCGGCCCTCATGGTCAATGACGCGGTCTACTCCAAGATGACGCCGGAAAAGGCGGAAGAAATGCTGAATACATTAAAAGCAGAAGCGTTTGGCGGGGAAGGAGGCAGTGAACAATGAGACTGGAAAACAGAACACAGGCTGTTGAATATCGCGATGCCTGTCTCAAAGCCCTGGAGCAGGAGACCTGCCGGATCCTGATCTGCGGCGGAACCGGCTGTCTGGCCGGCGGATCCGGAAAGCTGTATGAGCGTTTTCTGGAACTTGCGAAGGATACTGATGCTTCTGTGGAGATCGGACCGGAAATCGCACATCTGGGCATCCATAAGAGCGGCTGCCACGGCTTTTGCGAAATGGGACCGCTGGTCCGTATTGAGCCTTATCATTATCTTTATCTGAAAGTCCAGCTGGAAGACTGCGAAGAGATCTTCCGGGAAACCGTCCTGAACGGGCGGCCGGTGCAGCGGCTGATGTATCAGCAGGACGGACGGATCTATCCTGCCCAGGAGGAGATCCCCTTCTATGCCAAGCAGACCCGTGTGGTTCTGGAAAACTGCGGCCATATCGATGCGGAACATATCTCCGCAGCCATTGCCGCCGGTGCCTATGAAGGTTTTGCAAAGGCGCTCTTCACAATGACTCCTGAGGAGATCATCCAGGTCATTACGGATTCCAAACTCCGGGGCCGGGGCGGCGCAGGATTCCCCACCGGCAAAAAATGGAGCCAGGTGGCCCGGCAGCCGGAGAAAACCCGCTATGTAGTCTGTAACGGAGACGAGGGAGATCCCGGAGCCTTCATGGACCGGAGTATCATGGAAGGCGATCCTCACCGCATGATCGAAGGAATGATGATCGCTGCTTTTGCAACCGGCGCGCAGGAAGGATATATCTATGTCCGCGCGGAATACCCCCTTGCCGTGGAACGGCTGAGGCTGGCCATCCGGCAGGCAGAGGAACTGGGAATGCTGGGTGATCATATCCTGGGAACCGATTTCAGTTTTCATCTGCACATCAACCGTGGCGCCGGTGCCTTTGTCTGCGGAGAAGGCAGCGCCCTGACAGGCTCCATCGAAGGAAACCGGGGCATGCCCAGAGTCAAGCCTCCCCGGACGGTGGAACAGGGATTGTGGGGCAAGCCCACCGTTCTGAACAATGTGGAAACCTACGCCAATGTGCCGATGATCATCCTGAAAGGAGCCGACTGGTACAAGAGCATGGGAACGGAAGGTTCCCCCGGCACCAAGGCCTTTGCCCTGACCGGTAATGTCTGCAACACCGGACTGATTGAAGTTCCCATGGGCACGACTCTGCGGGAGATCGTCTTTGACATCGGCGGCGGCATCAAGGATGGCGGTTCCTTCAAGGCCGTACAGACCGGCGGTCCTTCCGGAGGATGCCTTACCGAGGAGCACCTGGACGAGCCCCTTGATTTCGAATCCATCAAAAAATTCGGATCCATCATTGGTTCCGGCGGTCTGGTGGTCATGGATGATCACACCTGTATGGTGGAGGTCGCCCGGTTCTTCATGAGCTTCACCCAGAGAGAATCCTGCGGAAAATGTGTTCCCTGCCGGGAAGGCACCAAGCGGATGCTGGAGATCCTGGAGCGGATCGTGGCAGGAAAGGGTGTGGAGGATGATCTGTATACCCTGGACGAGATCGGCAACATGATCAAAAACATGGCTCTGTGCGGACTGGGCAAGAGCGCTCCTCTGCCGGTGCTCAGCACCATGCGGTATTTCCGGGAGGAATATGAAGAACATATTTTCGAACACAAATGCCGGGCCGGAGTCTGTTCCGCCATGCAGAAATATATCATCAATCCGGACCTGTGCAAGGGCTGTACCAAATGCGCCCGCAACTGTCCGGTGGGAGCCATCAGCGGAACCGTCAAAGAACCGCATCACATCGATACGGAGAAATGCATCAAGTGCGGTGCCTGCATGAGTTCCTGCAATTTCAAAGCGATTTACGTGGAATCTTAAGGAGGGATCAGAATGGGAAAAATTACAATTGACGGTATGGAAGTTGAATTTACCAATGAGAAGAACCTCCTTACCATTATAAAAAAAGCCGGGATCGATATCCCCACATTATGTTATATTGATGAGCTTTCCACCGTCGGAGACTGCCGTCTGTGTACGGTCGAGGACGAAAAGGGCCGGATGTTTGCCTCCTGTTCCGAAGAGCCCCGGGACGGCATGGTGATCTTTACCAATACCCGGCGGCTGCGGAAATACAGAAAGCTGATCATCGAACTGCTGCTCTCCGCCCATTGCCAGGACTGCAACACCTGTTCCAAGAACGGCGACTGCCGGCTGCAGCATATGGCCCGCCGCTACGGTATCCTGAATGTCCGGTTCTCCGATTACCGGGAACGGCTTCCCCAGGATCACAGCTCACCGTCTATCATCCGGGATCCGAACAAATGCATCCTGTGCGGCAACTGTGTCCGTGTCTGTGAGGAACTGGAGGGGGTCGGTGCCATCAACTTCATGAAGAGGGGGTCCGAAGCCAGAGTAACGCCCGCCTTCGGAAAGACCATTGCAGAGACCGACTGTGTCTGCTGCGGACAGTGCCGTGTCTTCTGTCCCACCGGTGCAATCTCCATCCATCACCATCGTTCCTGGGTCTGGGATGCCCTGGAAGATCCGGACCTGCGGGTCGTGGCTCAGGTTGCCCCTGCCGTCCGTGTCGCGCTGGGAGATGCTTTCGGCATTCCGGAAGGAGAAAACGTCATGGGCAAGATCGTCAATGTCCTTCACCGGATGGGATTTGATGAGGTCTATGATACCACCTACGGAGCGGACCTTACCATTGTGGAGGAAACCAAAGAGTTCCTGGATCGTCTGGAGCAGGGCGGCAGACTGCCGCTTCTGACCTCCTGCTGCCCTGCCTGGGTCAAGTTCGTCGGTGAGCAGTTCCCGGAGTTTATTGACAATGTGTCTACCTGCCGATCCCCGCAGGGAATGCAGTCCGCCACTGTCAAGGAGTATTTCCGGGATCCGAAGAACAATCCGGATGGAAGGCGGACCGTCATGGTCTCCATCATGCCCTGTACTGCCAAGAAGATGGAAAAGGAACGGGAAAACAGTTATACCAAGGGGGAGAAGGATACGGACTATGTCATCACCTCTACGGAACTGATCGAAATGATCACCACCGCGGGAATCGACTTTAACAGCCTGGATCCGGAAGCTTCGGATATCCCCTTCGGATACGGCTCCGGCGGCGGCGTAATCTTCGGCGTTTCCGGCGGTGTCACGGAGGCCGTTCTGCGGAATCTGACAGACGGGCACAGCAAGGATGTCCTGCATAACATCGCGGTCAGCGGTGTCCGGGGCGGTTCCCAGGTGCGGGAATTCACAGTGAATTATAAAGGAACCGATCTGAACATCTGTGTCGTCAGCGGTTTGGCCAGAGCCCGGAAGGTGCTTGAGGACGTCCGCGCCGGCCGGAAACAGTATCATTTTATTGAAGTAATGGCGTGCCCCGGCGGCTGCATCATGGGCGGCGGACAGCCGATCAAGATCGGACGGGAGCATGTAAAGAACCGGACCGACGGCATCTATCGCTCCGACAAAGTTGCCTCCGTCAAGAAATGTGGAGACAACCCGATGGTCCTGTCTCTATATGACGGTTTTCTGAAGGGAAAGGAGCATGAACTTCTGCATAACAGCAAGTTCTGCGCCAAGAATTTCCGGTAACCGGAATCATCCAAAATTTTCACTTGCTGCGAGGCAGGCGTTTCACCGCCTGCCTCTTTTCATCGTTCTCTGCCTCTTTATGCCTGCCTCTTTTCATCTTCCTCTTTACTAATTACCGACGGTATTCAGCTGCCGGCGATATTTTCCACTTGATCCAGACGTCCTGCCGCAATGCTGCAACTTTTCGGCAAATTTACCGCAAATGCGTGAGATTTTCGGTTGCGCTATCGAAAATCTCACGCTTTGCTGCATTTTTTAGGTCTTCTGCACCTTGGGGGTGCCTTCCTGCTGTCGAATGTGCCGTAAAGTCCATGTCGCCGTTGACTTCCTCCATATTTGCTTCCATCCTGCTATTTGGACCATCCAGCAAATAATTGGCATTCACTATCCCTGTCATTTTTGCGAAAACAGGGATAAGATTTTCCAATAATTTCATA
>JAFUBX010000108.1 GCA_017459985.1 Parasporobacterium sp. | reverse complement strand
CTAATAATGTCTGTGAACATTTTGTGTTTTCTGCTTTATCACATTTCGCAATACATCTTTACGCAAAACAGGAACTCTTTACTTCCGGATCCCGGGATCGGCATCAATACAATCTCTTCCGGTTTATAGTACCCATCCTTATGCAAGATATGCCTTTCTGATCTTTTAGAAATGATATCAGTTTCTTCTGATGCTCCGTCTTTTCAAAAACGTCTGCTGCCGTGATCAAAAGATCAAGAAAACAATCCATTCCCTGATTGGACATGACGATCCATCCGTTATTTGGCGCTGTTTCTTTCAGCCTTATGATATTGCTCATAACTACTCCGCAAATCGTTAAGGAAAGAATCGAAGATGGTGCAAACGAAAAAGCAGCATTACGCTTTCCAATAGCTGCCCTTTCGTTTGCATCAATTTCGATTTTTCCTGGTTGAACAAAGCACGTCCGGGTTGTCTGTATATATGGACTTTCAATCAGACCTCTTCTGCTCAGAGTGTAGCATGGATTCTCTGATAAATGTACTGCCTTATATGAGAAAGCCATGATGATTGCATCAGAAATAAGCCTTCGTAAGGCTTCACAGGATCCCTATTCAGTTTTAAGGTGTCAACAGAGCAGATGCGGCTCTGGCCGGAACAGAGATGGATCAGCACCTACAGGAATGATCTTTCCGCCACAGGATGAGCACTTACAGACATCCTTGTTATAGAGAAGCCGGATGATCGCCGGGGCATCCAGATCCTTCAGCCGGGACAAATACTTTTGGCAGCCCAGAAGATTCCGGCACAGCGTGATCTTACGATTCTTGTTCCGTGAAGACAGAAGACCGTAGTGACGGATCCGTACGAACCTTTTTGGAGGGACATGCATCAGGAACCGGCGGATGAATTCTTCGCCGGTGATTGTGACCTCTTTCCATTGTCCCTGGTTTTTGTAATCTTTAGCAGTAAAGGTAACCGTTCTGTCCGTCATGCTTTTAATACGGTAGTTGCTGATTGCGATCCGATGGGTATACTTCCCGAGATATTTGATAACGGACTCCGCACCATCAAACGGTTTCTTGCAGTAAGGAATCCATTCTTTGCTGTAACAGGAGTCCAGCAGTTCTTTGAACGCATAGTGGTTTTTAAAGAACTCCGCGCTGCCGTGGAATTCAAGTTTTTCATCTTCCCAAAGGTGTTTCAGCTCCGCAAGATACTTGCCACGGAAAAGGCGCGAAATGACCCTGATAGGAAGAAAGAACTCTTCTCCGTTGTCTTTCCAATGGTTTTTGGAGTCAAGACCGCCGCCAAGCACAACGGCATGGATGTGGGGATGGAAGTTCATCTCACTCCCCCAGGTATGGAGAATACAGATGTACCCGATATCCGCACCAAGATACTTGCTGTCTGAGGCCAGTTCCCGCAGTGTGTCAGATGAAGCGTGATAAAGGGCATCATACAGAAGCTTCTGGTTGCTATAGATTACCGGGTTCAGTTCCTCCGGGACAGTGAAGACTACGTGGAAGTATGGCGCATCCAGTACATCTTCCCGGCGGGCGTCCACCCACTTTTCCTTTGGAAACTCCTGGCACATGGGACAGCACCGGTCACGGCAGGAATTATAGTGGATCGAAATACAGCCGCAGTCTTCACAGACACTGACATTGATACCGAATGCACCGGTTTTGCAGTTCCTGATGTGATAAGCTGCTTTTCGCTGAGCTGCAGAGAGTTCATGGGTTTTCGTGTACGCAGGATAAAAGCGGTTGAATACATCCTGAATTGTACAATCAGCGCTCATGATTCACCGCCCTTCGGATCATCAAAAGGACTGCGGATGCCGAGAAGCG
>JAFUBX010000107.1 GCA_017459985.1 Parasporobacterium sp. | reverse complement strand
GATCATAGCCTTTTTCTTTTTAAGGAACGAGTTCCATCTGGTCTGATGCATCGAATCATCCAGAAACTCATTGCTGAATGCTGCCGTTTCCATTGTGATGGGAGTTTTCCGGTTTGTGAATGTTTCCATGACAGCGTTGCTAAGTTTTTCATAGTTGAAAGGATATTTCTCTGAGAGCACATAAATGTCATAGAAGTCCTTATAACGGCTGTTCAGGAAACCGTTTTTGACGATAGCTTCCAGTTTCTCGGCAATGGAAGATTCCAAGGAGTATGCATTCACCTTTGGAGCTTCCATATCCAGAATCACGGGGAATTCCATCTCTACGGCATCCGGATAAATCACATCACCGAATCCGATATCAATCCCGATTGGAATTCTGGTCCGGTCAAGATATGCGACCGCTGAGATATGCAATCCATGATACTCTTTGAATTCAGTGATATCTTCCGCTGTAATGGAAGCAAGGTCGAAAACAAGAGCGTCATCGGTGTCCTGGGCAAAGATATTGCGGAAGACATCTTTCATTTCCTCAGCGCTGTTTGAGATACGTCTGGCCAGCAGGTCAACATCTGTCGTGGCCCGCTCATACTTTCTGTCGAAGATGGCATACAGAAAGATGCCGCCTTTCAGAACAAAATGGCTGGCATACGGTGATACCGAGAGCCGGTAGATCGTCCGCTCAAGTCCGTAATAGACGAGAGCATCCTGGAACGTGCAGCCGGAGCTGACAGCGAAATTCTTCAGTCTTGCCTTTACGGATTCTGCATTCATGAAACAAGCACCTCCAGATAAGTTCTTACAATAGCTTCGCACCGCAGCATTTTGGCATAGGTGTAGAGCTGGTTGATCTGACGATCCTTCCTTTTCAGGTAGTTGCGCAGTACCTCTGATGTTTCTTCTATGCCGATTTTATTGCGGTAGTAGATGATATCAACGACGGTCTTTTCAATGTCAAAGATACGGAATGAATCGCCGCCTTCTATGATCTCTGTGACACCGGTTTCCATACGGGAAGGATCAAAATAGAATATCTTGATTTCCGGCCAGTCAGGAAGAGTACTGACTTTTTTCTTCCGGTCGATCGCAACATCGATAACATCGGGAAGGAAATTAGTAAGCTCATAATAACGGGCGGCACTCATCAGGCAGATCACACCGTCCGGAACATACGCAGCGGCGTTGATAAAATCATTCTCATCGCCTTTATAGGAGAGGTTTTCATATGTGGTCCTATTGATGCGGTGCAGCTGACCGTTTTCTTCCATCTGGCCAATTTTGTAATAGGAATACCCCATGTTCTTCAGTTCACTGGTCGTGTAGTATTTCTGATTTACTTCAAGTGCGATCACATTCATCACCTCCTTGTCCGGAGTATACATTATTCTGAAAATAATTTCAACTAAATTCGGCAGATAAAAATAATAGCAGAAAATAATTAAAATAAAACCGATATGAATCAAGACCCGTACCGGTCTTATAAAGGACGGTGACCGGTCGCTTCAGGCGCTAAAATTCAGCTTTCACTGACCCTAAAATTGAAGCCATAAGAGGAGGCTTCCTCCTCTTATGGTGATGTGGATCTTTGAAAACTGAATATCATTCATCAGATACTTCCCCGTACGGGTGTGAAAAAGCCAGCCGGTTGAACCATACGCATTGATTCCGGAAGGATGAGCGAGAACTATGCCGTTCATATATGCAGGACCGCTACCTGCAAGGCGATGAAACGTACGGGCACAATGGTACTTCTGTCCAGCCACAGCCCCGGGTGGAACCGGGATCACGCAATGGGGGCAGCTGCGGGAGATCCCCGCGGGGGTGAGAGGCCCATGGAGCTGAAAGCATTCAGCCGTCTGATGACTTCCCGGTCACTGGGGTGTCGAGGACAAATAAGTGAAAAGGAAATGAACGTTACGCCGCCGGTCGTAATAAGACCGGCGGTGATACATATACAGACATTTCTGTAGAGAGGAATTGCCAATGAAAGAATTTATCTACTGCAAGGGCGATGTATTTCTTGCGGATCTTGGTATTCCTCATGGCTCAGAGCAGGGCGGCCGCCGTCCGGTCGTAATCATCCAGAACGATGACGGCTGCGTATATTCTCCAACTGTCACGATGGTGCCGATGACAACGGCGATCAAGAAACCTTTCCAGAAGTCTCACTACATTCTCCGGTATTCGGACTGCATCCGTTACCGGTCGATGGTGGAGGCAGAGCAGATCCAGACCATTGACAAGGACCGCATCATCCGGCGGATCGGTCATCTGGATCCAAGGGATATTTCCGGAATCGAAGAGGCCATGAGGAATCATTTTGGCTTCGATATCCCGGACTGTATCGAGGCTCCGTAAACATGATGACGAAGGAAAGGAGGGAATGCTCAGATGGAGAAGAACGATAAGCTGATTCGATATTCCATGCAGCTGGCTTATCTGCATACGCTGCTCTCTGCAAAGCTGATCACCGAGAGTGAGTATTCCCGGATCAAAAAGAAATTGCAGAAAGATTATAAAGTACCGTCTGACATCCTTGCTGATTTTGAATCGCGTGATGTAAGGTGAGGCAAAGGAGGCGAGGCAGATGGCAAAAGTCGATGTAATCAAGGCTCAGGTATCT
>JAFUBX010000106.1 GCA_017459985.1 Parasporobacterium sp. | reverse complement strand
TTACTTTTGTTGCTGTGTTGGCTGGCACGCAGGATATCCTTAGAGGTCACAGCCTTCACTGTTCCATACAGATCTCTGCAGTCCATTCCTTCCGGGAAGATCCGTTTCACATACTTTCTTCCGGTATTGGCTGCTCCGTTGATATCAGCGTTGATGACCTTCCCGTCGTCCTGAAGGTACAGGCCCCTCTTTACCCTCTTTCCGGTGAAGGATATGTTTCCCGCGTCCCCTGTTCCATATGTCGGGATATAGTCCCTGTTCCCGAAGCAGGCTTTGGAGGTATAGCTCTCTTCCTGAAGGATGACCCGGATCCCGTACCGCGCACAGACTGTCTGCAGGATCCGGCGGAACCTCGCGAATGGGATCTGCACGAAGGACTGGTTTGTCTTTTTCTTCAGGTTTATCCCCTGCTTCTGGCCCTTGTTGTAACCGATGATCAGGTAGGAAAGGTTCCTCTCCTCCATCGTCCGGCAGATATAGTGGGCATACTTGTAGAATGTATCCCGCAGGAATGCGTCACGCTTCCTGGAGATCCGCTCCATCTGCCTTGTCACCGGCGGATGGTATATCTTCGGGTCATGTCCCTTCATCTGTTCGGACCGCAGGAACGCCATCCTCTTGTTGAACCACTGGTTGCAGGCCTTTATCGCTCCGCCCTTGACAACAATGGGTATGTTACCCTTGTTGTCTGCCATGGCTGCGAAGTTGTTAAGACCCGGGTCCAGCATCATGACCCCGGCCAGCTCCCCGTCAGTACCGATGATATCTCCTTCCTTCGGAATCAGGTCATCTTCCCGGATGCCGTCATCCGTGACGATCTGGATCTGGTATGCACCAAAGTACGGGACTGCCCTCACCTCGATGAGTTTCTCTTCTGTCCCCCGTCCTGCCTTTGAAGCATGCGGGAGCCCCGATACATCAAGGCTGGGACGTATCCTTTTCTTCCCTGCCTCGATCATGGCGTATGGGAAAAGCAGCCTCCCGTGTTTAATGCTGCAGGCCAGGTTTGAAAAGACAGCGGTGCTCCTTCCCCCGGACTTCCTGTATCCCGGGATCCTCGGCCTTCCTGTGTGGCCTGAAGACACGGCATACGTTTTCCGGCTCTCGAAGTATCCTTCCCACGCCTCACAGCAGTCACTTATGGCGTTCTGGATGACATGGGAATGGAAGGACCGGTAATCCGTATTCTCCGTATGCCGGAACACGGCATCAAGGAGTTCATAAGAAGCGAACCACTTTTCCGCTGTCGGCATGGAAAACTGAAGGTATTTTACCCTCGAAAGCCTGGGCCTGCGTGCGGCTGTGGAAAGGCTCCTGTCCAGGAAGATCCTGAAAATCTTGACAAAGTGCTTCACCCTGAGGGAGAAGTTGACCGCAGGGATGGAAGATGCAAAGGTCCGTATGACTGACTTCTCATTCTCCGTACGGAGGGAAAGATCTTTCTTCAGGCCGGTCATGAGGTTGCGGATATGGAAGTTCGCAGCATTGTACATGTTATTGGCGCACAGACAGGCCCTGTCAATGTACAGGTACATCCCTTCCGCTTTATGTATGTCAATGCATTCGACGTGGTACATGTATGTGCTCCCTTCCATCCGG
>JAFUBX010000105.1 GCA_017459985.1 Parasporobacterium sp. | reverse complement strand
GGGCAGACCGTCAATGTGGTGAATGAAACGCTGCATGTACCGCTTCATTTCAAGGGCACTGTTGCAGTTGTAGAAGGCAAACATTGTACGCCAGTAAGTCCAGAAATTGCTGTCCAGGACTTCTTCATCCAATACATCCGTGATGCGCTTCTCCTCCAGCATCTCATCAGGCGTGAAGATCAGCCGGGTAAGCTGCAGTGCCGCTTTATCACTCAGGCGAAACTTACCGTCTGTGTGCGCATTCTGTCCCTGTTTTTCTGTTACCCGGCAGAGGGAATAATTGGGGTCTTCCTTGTTCAGCCAGTAATACTCGTCGAGAACACTGACTCCTTCCGTCTCAATGGATGGAATGGAACGAAACAGATCCCACATTACCTCAAAATGGTTATCCATTTCACGGCCGCCGCGCATGACATAACCGATTTCCGGATAGTTCCATCCGTCACAGGCACCGCCAGCGATCGGATCGCGTTCAAAGAAATGAATGTTTTTACCAGGCATCTGTGCATCACGCACGAGAAAACATCCTGCAGAGAGTGCCGCAAGTCCGGTTCCGATGAAGTAGGCGGATTTATGGTCAATTCCCTCCGGCTTTTTCGGGCGGGCAAACGCCTCATAGTTACCGCTTGAATAATACATAAGAGAACCTCCTTCTTAGTCATTTTTTGTACTGTCTGCCGGTACGGTTACAGTTTAGAAGGTAATCTTTTCGTTTACAATCGACGAACTTTCAGGAATATCGGAAACAACAACATCTGCTTACAATTGGCGGGGTTTTCGACAAAACGGCGAAATGATTGAAATCAGAGCCTGTTTAGAGGTGTATCTAATCTGTATTTTGCCAGCATGCGGGGAATATCGCCATCGATCAGGTCGCTCAGGCGGGATACAATACTTTCAGGAGATGGTTTCATATCACTTTTGATCCATTCCAGCGTCAGCCCAACAAAGGCATGCTTGTAAAAATCAGCAATAAATTTTTTGTCTTCATCCCGGACAGTCATTCCCTGGGCACATTCCTCGACGACCGCAATCAGGAGACCATAGACCACCCGGTAAAGATACTGAAGGATCTGTTCCTGGCTGACATGGCGGTATACATTGATAATAAACGGTTTGTTATCCTCAACCGCATGAAGGATGTTCAGAAACCCCTGCTGCCATGTATCATATGTGGTATTATCAGATAAGGCTTTTCTGGAATCTTCTTCACAGGACCATTCGATCAGGGCGTAAATATCCTGAAAATGATAGTAAAAAGTGGCACGGTTGACACCGCAATCTTCCGTAATATCATTGATGGTGATTTTATTGACCGGCTTCTTCAGGAGAAGGTGTTTTAAGGAATCTTCCAGTGCTCGTTTTGTAATATTTGACATGGATGCGCCTCTTATTGTTCTGATTTTGAAGTGGAAACAGAGGGTGGTGCGGTGCCTGTTTGGATTGGGGCAGCACCGGCCAGTGTCTTTTCCTGTATTTTTTCCATTTTGGCATCAAGCATGGCACCGATCCCGGCGCATTCCAGAAGGTCC
>JAFUBX010000104.1 GCA_017459985.1 Parasporobacterium sp. | reverse complement strand
CTGGAAATGTGTTTTCTGTTCTGCTCCCATAGTGCTGCCTCATACTTTTACAACGATTTTTCCATTGACGGTTCCCTCGTCCTGGGCAGTCAATGCTTCCTGTATATTCTCAAAATCAAAGACCTTTCCACTGACCGGAACCAGCTTTTTCTCATTCAGAAAAGAGAAGATCTCGTCTATAACCTGCTGGGTCGGATAATTGGAGAAGAAACCGGTCAGATATACGCCGTTCGGGATATCCTTGATGGGATCAAAACCATTCAACGCATACACGCCGCCAAGGATCCCTGTCTGGCAGACGATGCCGCCCTTCTCAACTGAAGTCAACGTGTCCTTCAGATTGCGAGGCCCGATAAGATCAAGCGCTTTTGTCACGCCATGGATCTTCCCGGTCAGCCTGCCGTCATCGATGACGGCTTCATCCGCATCGGCAATCAGCGGCAGTTTACTTTTTTTATGTGTCGTGGCAATTACCCTGCAGCCGAGTGCTTTCGCGATCTGCATGGCCGCATAGCCAAGCGCACAGGTTGCCCCGCGGATCAGCAGCGTATCCTCTTTTGTAAGGTGCAGGCATTCGAACAAGGATCCCCAGGCCGTAAAGTATGTTTCCGGAACAGCACCGAGCGCTTTCCAGGGAAGATCACTGTCAACTGCGAACACGATCCGTCTTGGAAGCAGCGCATATTCCGAATAGCTGCCGTTAAAAGACCGGCCCATACCACCCATAAGGGCGATGACCTTCTGGCCTGTCTTCAGATCCGTATCCGAGGGATCCACTACCTCGCCGGCGCATTCGATCCCGGGGATAACAGGTTTCTGAATATAAGGTGCATTGATCTCACTGTGACGGAGGATCTGCTCCGAATGATTCAGACCGAAGGCCTTAACTTTGATCAGTACCCAGCCGGGTTTTACCTCCGGAACCGGGCATTCAGCGAGAGTGATATTTTTTCCATCAGTGATTTTATCCAACAATACAGCTTTCATCATATTCATCGCAGTACCTCGCAATTAATCATTACATTCGATCTGCAGATTGCGGAAGTATCCGTCTGTTCCGATATCCACATAAAGCCCAACCGATCCCTTACTGTAAGGCCCGTGCTTGAAGCCATTAACTTCGAGCACTTTTACACCGTCGACAAAGAATACGCCTTTATCATCTTTGATTTCTGCCCGGATATGGCTCCATTCATTCAATGCAATTGTATCTACCTTATTCTCGTAGTCGGTGATTCCGAATTCCCGGAAATATGAGAATGTATAACCGGGATATGAGAAATACTGACACCCGTGAACCTTCCGGACAGGATCCGTGCAGCCTTTTCCGTTCGTAGGCCTGATATAGAATGATTCAAATTCGCTGTCGTTTTCATTGGCGCGGAACACAATTCCGATAAACCCTCTGGCATAATCCGGCGCGTCCGGAAGAAGCCTGCCGCATACATCCACTTCGATCACACCGTTATGGAATTCAATTCCGCTTACTTTCAAATATGTGTTTTCATCCGGGAGCTGCTTGTCAGTTTTAATAACTTCAACGGTCCCGCCTTCTTCATAATTTGCTTCTGTATGTACTGCTGTGAAATTCTCTTTTTTGATATCGATCCTGGTCATCTGTCTTTCCCCTCTTCCCTCGGTCTCAGTAAACTGTTTTCCTCGCTCGCCCAGCACTGCGGGTCATCCGCGTAGAAGTCTCCGTTTGTTCCGCGGGCTACCGCAGGGCATCCCCGGCACCAGGCCAGCAGCTTACAGCGCGAGCATTTGCTGAAGTTCTGATATTCCCGGTATTGTTCCATCCCAGTCAGCCACACATCGGCGATCCGGTCCTCGAATACATTTCCGACCTTGCTTTCCGCAACGCGGCGGCAGGCATAGATCTCACCAGTCGGAAGGATGGTAATGTGGCAGTTGCCGCAGTTGCAGCCGCTGTAGATCATTCCTTCCTTCGCATTCTCCGGAATCTTAAAAGCTCCGGTCTCGTATTCATACAGCGTCCAGAGATGATCCTTCTTGTTGAAATAAGTCTGGCAGCCCTCTGCCTCATATTCCTTAAATTTCTTGTCGCACATCTCAAGAAGCTGCCGGTATTCCAATGCAGTCATGGAGGTATCCAGCTCTCCGCCGCTGGGAACATAGCGGGAGAAGGCAAAGATATTAGCCCCCGCTTTTACGACCTCATCAATGATCCCGGGCACCTCCATGCGGTTCTGCTTTGAAACCGTGGTCATGATCACACTTCGGATGCCGGCTCGGTTGATGCAGCCGATCTTCTCCAGCGTGCAGTCAAAGGATCCGGGCTTTCTGAACCAGTCATGGGTCTTTCGGAGGCCGTCCAGAGAAAGCTGGTACTTTTCGCATCCGTACCATTTCAGTTCGCGGCATACCTGATCGTTTAAGTGGAACGGATTTCCCATGATCGTAAACTTCACGCCATGCTCGCGGAACAGATCCAGAAGTCTCCAGAAATCCGGATGCAGGATCGGATCTCCTCCGGTCAGGTAGAAGTAAGGCGTACGGCCGAACACTTCGCAGAAGTCCAGGCAGTTGTAAAACGTATCCTGCATCTCGCT
>JAFUBX010000103.1 GCA_017459985.1 Parasporobacterium sp. | reverse complement strand
CCGGTCCATCAGCGACCGCTCTGTAAACCTGATATCAGAATCTTCAGGGAGCCTGCCTTCCATCTCCTTCAGCTGTATGGCAAACCAAAGGAGATCGTAGAATACAAACTGCCGGCCAGCAGCTTCAATATCTTCCGGTCTAGTGGGATGATGCATCCTGTACAGGGCGTCTCTGAACGGCATCAGCCCGCATTCTTTCCTGACAGCCTCCTCCAGCACCTCTCCCTGAAGCTGAAGGAGCTGCTCCAGCCATGAACGGAAATCCTCATCCTTAAAACCACCGATCTTTGGGTAGATCCTCACGATCTCGTTTTTAAACAACACCGGGGGCTCTACTGCTGCGTCGGAGACTGAGATCCCATACTGAGGGTCCTTGCAGATCTTACCGGTGACGACCACATCCTTCTTCAGGTACTCTTCCGAGTATTTTTTCTCCAGATAGCGTGCGTAACGGCTCACAAAAAAATCAGCCCGAAACCAGACATCCGTGCCGTCTTCATACTTTGACTTATTGGAAAGGAAGCTGAGCCTTAAATATGCCCCTTTAGCTCCCTGTCTGACCTGCACTTTCATAAGTCTTCCGGACACAGCCGCATATTCACCGTCCGGGCAGTCCAGTATATCCCTGACCTCCCGGTAGTCACGGTATTTCCTGGGAAACCACCGCAGCAAGTCTTCGACAGTATGTATATGTTTTTTCTGCATCGCCGTGATGCTTCTTTTGGGGATCCCGAGTTCTGATAACTGCATATAGTTAGCTCCTTTAGCTATATTATATATGCATATGCATATATAATCAATCTAATACATAATCACTATCCTTGAAGCCTTATGAAGAGTTTTAGTTATTCGGATAAGGAATAACGGCTCGCATATGCGAGCCGTTGCTAAACATTAACACTAAAGAGTGTAACGCACTGTAACTTGTCCGGTTCCTGAATGAATATTTCGCGGCATTAAAGACTTGTAGCCGGGACGGCACGGAGCGTCCGGGCAATTCGATCCCACTAGCCGTCAATCATTTCCATAATCATTTAAAAATTTGTTTTACCCATATAACTAGTTGCTTAATTCCTTCTATTCCAATGATTACAAGCTGTTTTATCAGCTCTATTGCCTTGTTTAACAATACGCTCCATTCATTCAAGCCAAACCCTACGATTCTGCTAAAAACACAAATCTCTCCTATTATAATCAGCAGATAGATTCCAGATAACGTAATAATCTTAAGATTACTATGACGGATTGGAACGTTGCATATTTGTTCCGGTTATTATAATAACCGCGAAGCTTTGCCAGAAAATCGATAAATACCTGGTTATTGGTCGCGCTGTCAATTTCATCGATCATCAGGACTACTTTTCATGGCAGCGCACCGCATAGCATGCTGATCTCCTGAAACAGCCCAACCAGTTCAAAGTGCTGGGGATCCATCTGGCTCGCGGAGGCAAATGCTTTCAGTGCACTATCATATTCAGGCTCAGTACTGATCAGGTTGACTCGCGAGGAGGAAACAAACGCTCTGGCAAATGCAATAGCAAATACATTTTCATTCCTGAATTTCGCATCGCTCATCTGCATTTGAAAATCCATACTGACCACAAAGTAATCCTGGCTCAGATAATCGGAGAGCGCATGCAGAGTAGTTGTCTTCCCATACTGGCGGGCACGGTTGATTGTAAAGAACTTTCCCTCATCAACAAGTGTCTTTACCTGCAGCATCCGCTGTCCGAGACTGACCATGTAGTGCTGCGCAGGATCACAGATCCCGGTTGTATTGAAGACACGTCGCGCTTTTTTGATTGCCTTTTTTGAAAGGATGGATTCTTCTGGAATTAACCAACGATATCCTTCTTTATAAGCGCCTCTGATCTCACCACGGGCGCAGGCTGCGTTAATGTACCGTTTGCTTACATTCATTAATTCTGCCGCCTGTACAGAAGTAATATATTTCATGAATCCTCACCTCACCCTGTCAGTTTTTGTCCACATCCGCATTATGTCAAATTTGTTCTCATTTTTTAATAATTTATTCCCGTTTTTCATGGTGAACGCCCTTTTCCAGACAACGGGAATCAGGTGATACAAAATATCTTTATCATTGTTCCCTGGCGATCTCGAGCCCTTTTCGATGGATTTTCTTCGCCTTCGTTGTCTCCAGACTCTTCTCTGGGATCACTCCGCTGATCATGACCTCTCCGTTCTCGCGGCATGCCTGCATGATCCGCTCCACAGCCTCCTCGTCCGTTCCCGGCATCCCGCATTTTACCCAGTACATCACGATATTGTAGATATACCCGTGCGGCAGAACGGTCGTAAAATCCGTCCCCGAAGAATAATCAGCCAGTTCATTCAGCGAATCCAGCACAAACCATTCCCGATGCGTTTTGATCAGCAGCTCAAACTTTTCCCTGTTTTCCCGGATGCTCCGAATATAATGCAGCCAATTTTTTCTGACATCACGGCTTACATTCTGCATCAGCAGCTGATGAATATCCCCGATATAATCCAGCAGCACATCATCCTTTGTCTTGTAATTCCGGTAAAAAGCAGACCGGGCAATTCCCGCCTTCTGGATCAGCTCTGTGATCCGGATCTCCTCGTAATCTTTTTTCTCCATCAGAATAAAAAGCGCATCCTGCACCGCCTCCCTTGTAACGGCGTTGCTTTCCGCATTGCTTCTTTTCAGCGCATCCAGCTGTGTCTGCGTATGACCCATAGAACACTTTTCCCCCTTTTGTCCAGCCGGAAGCCCGGCCTATTGACCTTCGATAAAATCTCTTTATAATTACAGACAGAACAAACGTCCTGTCCGTATTCAAAATAGCAAAAATCAGAGGTCATGTCAAGAAATGGAAAAAGCACACATTACGAAAATCAATGAAAACACGTGGCAGTTCACCGAGAAGTTTCTCGGCGAAAATGTTTACTGCTACCTCCTGACCGGCAGCAGAACCGCAATGCTGATCGACACAGCCTACGGGTTCACGGACATCGCCGGTGCCGTACAAGAGATCACAGATCTTCCCCTCATCGTTGTAAACACGCACGGACATTTTGATCATGTCACCGGAAACTATCGTTTCGGGAAGGCTTATATGAGCAGCAAAGACAATGATCTCTATCAGATCCACACCCGGCAGAAGCCACTGGAGGAGCTCCTGGTCCAAATCGCCGGAGGAGGAATCAAGGGAAATACCGCCCTCCTGGTGCTTCGGCCCACCCTAAAGAAGTTGCTGGCACATCAGGTACCGGATACCCTTCCGCTTCCGGAAAGCGGGTATTTTGACCTGGGAGACCGCATCGTCCGGATCATTGAGACGCCCGGCCACACCCAGGGCTCCATCTCCCTCCTGGACGAGAAAAACGGCTGGCTCTTCTCCGGTGACACCTGCGGGGATGAGGGCATGCTCCTTCACTTCCCGGAAGGAACCAGTGCCGCCGAATTCCACAAAACGATCCGGACCATACGGGATCTGGTTAGAACAGGTGCAGTAACCCGGAACTATCCGAGCCACCAGACCAGCCCTGCGCCGCTTGAAAAGCTGACATACTATGAAGACCTGTCAACGAAGCTGGAGACCGCAGCCCTTACGGAAGAAGAATGGAAATCCGGCATCGTGCAGAAAGGCAGTATCAAAATTCAATTCTCACCGGAGAAGATCAAGAAGGAGGCCGCAAAATGAAGACACCCGCATTTGTACTGAAGCTGACCGCAAATCTGATGGCAGAACTGATCTTTAAGCCTTCCGGGCCTGTCCGTCCCTCCAAAAAGACGGTCATGGACCGAACCATGAAGGATACCGGCTTCGACCGGGAGGGCTTCGAGAGCTGGGCAAAAGAAGAGATCCATCTGAAAAATGACGGCATCCGCATCCCGGCGGATTACTATCCCATCCCCGATGCCAAAGGCGTAGCGATCCTGGCCCACGGCTACGGACAGAACCGATACGTCCTGATTCCTCAGGCAGAAATTCTCCGGGCTCTCGGATACAGCCTGATCATGTTCGACCAGCGCCACTTTGGAGAAAGCAAGGCCAAAAACGGCACCTTCGGCGTGAAGGAAGCCACCGATCTGGTCGCCCTTGCCAAGTGGGCAAAGAAAAAGTGCGGGAAAGACGTTCGAATCATCACTCTCGGCGTCTCCATGGGAGCCATGACCGTGATGAATGCGATCTCGAAAACCAGCATGATCGACGCAGCCATCGAGGACTGCGGTCCGTCCCGGTGGGATCTGATCTATAAAACCTTTTTTGAGGTTTCCATGGGCATGTACAATCCTTATTTCCAGGCTGCCGTGGAAAAAAGGGCCGCGACATATGGAATCTCCCTCTCAGAGACAAGGCCGGTCGACTCCGTCGCGAAATCAGACACACCGCTCCTTGTGATCCACAGTGAAGGCGACCGGACCGTTCCGGTAAGCGCCGCATCGGAGATCATTGCCGCATCGAAAAATCCGCTCTCCCGCATGCAGATCTTCGGAGATTATGACCATGCATTCAGCATAAATGACCGTGAATTATACAGAAGTGCTGTAACAGCCTTTTTAAATGACGTTTTTAAGGAAGGAGAAAAATAATCATGAAGCTGATGACCAATTCCAACGCCCCGGATGCCTCCCTTGGTGTCGTAGAACGTTCCGCCTATATGATGGGAAACATCGGCACCGCCTTTGTCAATACGATCATCGCGTCCTTCATCATGTTCTTTTATACCGATGTGATGTTCCTGGATCCCAAGGTCATTGGTATGATCCTTCTCATCTCCCGCATCCTGGACGGCGTGACGGACATTGTGATGGGCATGATCGTGGACCGGACGCACTCCAAACACGGAAAGGGCCGCATCTGGGTGCTGCGTACCTGCATCCCCTATGCCATCAGCGGCATTCTGCTGGTCTGTGTCCCCGGCGGAGCTTCCGCGATGGTCCAGTACATTTATGTCTTCATCACCTACAATCTCTGCAACGCCATCTGCCTGACTGCGCTCTATGTCCCCTACAACTCCATGACCAGCAACATGACCAACAATCCCTATGAGCGAGGGATCCTGGGCGTCTTCGTCATGGCCGGCGCCGTGATCGGAACCATGCTTGTCCAGAGTACTGTCGACGCGGTCACCAAGGCACTCGGCGGCGGCCAGCGGGCCTGGCAGATCGCCATCCTGATCTATGCCATCGCCGGAGCGCTCCTTCATCTGATCTGTTTTGC
The DNA here is from genome assembly GCA_017459985.1 of Parasporobacterium sp. Classification (GTDB taxonomy): domain Bacteria; phylum Bacillota; class Clostridia; order Lachnospirales; family Lachnospiraceae; genus RGIG5612. The sequence continues at coordinate 4,299 of JAFUBX010000103.1, read as the reverse complement.
CTTTACAAAAGAGCGCTGCGGAAACGACGAGGCGGCCTCGGGAACAGCCGAAAAGCTGTCTGTGAAAGATGAGCTCGGAAGCCTTCTGAAAAACCGCTACTGGGTCATCGCGATCGTTTTTATCTTTGTCTGCCTGTTCGCTACGGCAATCCTCGGCGGCATGGGCATGTATTATGCAAAAGCCGTGCTCGGTGACACCGCTTACTACGCGCAGCTTGCCAACGCGATCTCCCTCACCCAGGTGATCTCGCTCTGCGGGGCCTTCGTCCTGCTGAAGAAATTCGGAAAAAGAAACACCATGTTGATCGGCATCTCCTGCATGGTCGCCGGCGGTCTCTTTCACCTGCTTTCCGGCACCAATATCACCATGATCACCATCGCCTCCGGGATCAAGGGCTTCGGCGCGGGTTTCGCCGCGGCAGGACTTTACGGAATGGTAGCTGACACCATTGATTACTCCGACTGGAAATTCGGCGTGCGCCCGGTCGGCGTCGGAAGCGCCGGTACAACCTTTGCGACCAAGATCGCGAACGGCTTCTCCGTCGTTCTGATCGGCTGGATCATCAACATAAGCGGCTATGACCCCGCGGCGGCAGCGCAATCGGCACAGACTGTGCAGATTATTTCCCTAGGGTATACGCTGATCCCCGTAATATGCGGCGTCATCGGCATCATCCTGATGCTCTTCTACACCTTGGACAAACAATATCCCGCCATTCAGAAAGAACTGCTGGAAAGGAAAAGCAAAGCATGATCTTTAAAAGTATTTGGAGATACCAGACGATTCAGTTCGGGGAATCCCTCGGCGATCTGAAAGAGATAACGCAGGTCTTTGACGCCGCAATGCCTGCAGACGGCTCACAGATAAGGCTCCTGCTCGACAATCGTTTTAATCAGGGACGCATGGCGATTGGCAGTATCACTGTTTCGACCGGTTCGGAGACCGCATCGCTCACCCTGAACGGTTCGGAAGAAATCACCCTTAAGCCCGGTGAGACCGTTTATACAGATTCCGTTTCTCTTGCCGTCAGGGCGGGAGAAAGGCTGCAGGTCCGGATACACTTCCGGGAAGCTTCCGGCATTCAGGGCCTGTGCCAGACCTGGGCTGCCCGGTCGTGGAAAACCGCCTTTCTCGGCAAAGGCGGGAACCCGGTCAATGGCACCGATCTCTTCCCCTGGCTGCGGCAGGATGTGCATAAACCAACCGTCGCGGCAGGCCTTAGCCAGATCGATCTTCTCACCGATGAATCCGTGCGGACCATCGCCATGTTCGGTGATTCCATCACGCACATGTCCTATTACAGCGACGCATTGCTGGAACGGATCCTCGCAGAACACAAAGGAAAAGCCGTCACTGTCAATGCCGGGATCGGCGGCAACCGCCTCTGCCATGATGCTTCCAGTTCCCCGGATCTGGGCATTCACAGCAGCGTTTTCGGAAACGCCGGATACCGGCGGTTTAAGCAGGACCTTTTTGGAACGATGCAGCCGGATACCATCCTGATGCTGGAGGGTATCAATGATATCACACATCCCTTCCAGTATGGCAGGCCCGATCAAGTCCCGTCTGCGGAAGAATTCTGCGGACATTATGCCGAAGTGATCGGCTGTGCGCACCGGCACGGGGCCCGGATCCTGATCGGGACGATCATGCCCGAGAATGTGTTTGCAGGAGAGACCTGGTTTGAAGATTCGGAAAGGCTTCGAAAAGAAATTAATGGATGGATCCGCACACAGGAGCTTTCCGACGGGGTGATCGACTTTGAAGCTGTCGCCGCATCGCCGTCCGGCTCCCTGAAGGACGGCTTCCATCTGGATGACCTTCATCCGAATGAAGCCGGCGGCAGGGAAATGGCAGCGGCTGTACCGCTCTCAAAACTGCTTGAACCGTTATCCTGATCATATACAGTCCCAACAGGCAAAAGGAGAATTGATTCCATGGATATGAACTATGATTACCTGTACGCTGATGCTCTTTCCTTCCGCAAACCGGATATGATCCCCAGAGGTGCTCTGTCCGGCCCCATGACATTTATGCCGGACGACCTGCGGGCTCCTCAGGCATACAAGATCCTGCCTGACGGCACGGTTGAATTCTGTCTGCACTACCCAAATGCACACTCTGTTCATCTGAAAATATATGGCGATAAAGAATTGGAACTGACGCTCACTGGCCATGACGGCCTTTGGACCGGGAGCTGCCGTACCGGAACCGGCCTGCTCGGTACAGTGGTCTCTGTAGATGGAAATGAGGTCCTGTCTCCGGCACTGCCCATTGCTTACAGCGCCAACATGCCGATGAATCTGATTGAGGTCCCGGAAGAGGATTCTGTCATCTTCCCGACGTCATGCCCGCACGGAAGCGTAGCGGCAGAATATTTTGAAAGCCGGGTGTCCGGGAAAATGGAGCGGATCTATGTGTATCTTCCGCCCGATTACCATCACTCCGACCGGAAATATCCCGTCCTCTACCTCCAGCACGGACATGGCGAGAACGAGACCGGATGGATCACCCAGGGACGCGTAAATTTCATCGCGGATAATCTGATTGCCTCCGGAAAGGCTGCTGCATCCATCATTGTCATGTGCTGCGGCATGATAACCTTCGAAGAGGAGGGAGGCACCCGTCTCGCCTATTCGGAAGGCTTCCCCCGCATGCTGTTGGAGGAAATCATCCCTTATATTGAAAATCGTTTCCGGGTGTACGCAAACGCGAACCACCGAGCGATCGCCGGACTGTCCATGGGCAGCATCCAGACATCGATCATTACGCTGAACTATCCCGAATTATTCCGGTATGCCGGTCTTTTCAGCGGTTTCGTTCAGGATCCTCTTGCCGGGTATTCAAAACATCTCACGCCGCAAAAGCTTGCTGCATACAAGGGCCGTTTCAAAGTATATTTCCGCGGCATCGGTGATCAGGATCCCTATATGCCGAACTTCCTGAGCGACGACGATCTGTTGGCAGAATATGGGATCAGGTGCGAACGGCATATTTACAGAGGCGGCCATCTGTGGAAAGTATGGCAGCACTGTTTTCACGATTTCTATCAGCTTCTTTTCTGATAGTATTCTTTACACGAGCACCCCGTCTGTCATGAATATGCCGTCAAATCCGCTCTCCGCTACCAGATGGGCAAACTGACGGCACAGGGCCGGGATCCTTCCTGCCAAAGGATCCTGTCCCGCTTTTTTCTTTATATATTCCATGTTGACAAACTGATTATTATTTTCCAATTGTCTTCGCTAAAGAGGTGAGCAACGCCACCATCTCCGGATTCCCCAGCACCTTCATCAGCGTCTCCGCATCCACCCCATCCGGCACTGTGATCATTTTCTCAGGTCCCGCGTCTATCATCTGCGGGTTCAGATTCTTCTTCCCGCAAAATGCTTCTTAGAACAGCTCTGCATTTCTTTTCCGATCCTCATCCAGGATATGACTGTAAACGTCCGTCACCATGTTCACCTGTGCATGTCCGGAATCGCCCTGCACCGCTTTGATGTCACCGCCGTTCAGCTTCAGTTTATACGTAACACTGGTATGACGCAGACTGTGAAATACGACCTCCGGCAGGTTATGCTCCTTAATCAGCTTCTTGAAACGCTTACGGATCGCAGCCTCACCAATCGGAAACCCATATTCTGTCGCCATGACCAGATCATATTTATGATAGTCTTTTCCCAGGATACTCTTCATCTCCTCCTGACTGGCTTTCAGCTTATCCAGAAATGCCGGCCGGTTGCACTGGATTTTGGCGTTACAGATGATGGAAGAACATTGCTGGTGGAAATGAATGATGGTTATTCGCTTGGAATATACGGTTTAGACCCCATCTTGTATGTCCGGCTTCTTACAGCAAGATGGGCAGAGTTAAATGGCACAATTGATGGTTTGGCTCCTGATCATGGAGCACGAAGGAAGACTCTCCTCTCCTGATTAGAAAAGGACCCGCAATGCGGATCCTTTTCTTTACGACTTAGATCTTCGTTATCTGGAGCCCGTGCTTTCCCAGCAGCTCCATCGTGTCTGCATGATTCACACACGCAAGTATTGCCATGTCATACTCGCCTTCATGCTCCGTCAGGATCGTGAGCAGCGCATCGAGGACGCTCTCGTCCATGATACTCAGCTCATCCAGGATGAGGATCCCGGTTCCGCTTATGGTGGCGAACATCAGCATCAGCAGAAATGCCACAGCTGCTCTTTCGCCTCCTGACAGAGAACGGAAGCTGACGTACTGGCCAGTCCCTTTTGGATCTACCTGTACACTCACTCCCCCCTCCGACACGAACCGTATG
>JAFUBX010000005.1 GCA_017459985.1 Parasporobacterium sp. | reverse complement strand
TGATCGGTGCTGCCGTGATCAGCATGGCGGATGGACTTCCTATCGGGGCCTGCATTTTTGAGACAGTTTCTGCTATCGGAACGGTCGGTTTGTCGTTGGGGATTACCCCTTCGCTCAGCCTTGTTTCACACATTATACTTATTCTTTTAATGTTCTTAGGACGAGTGGGTGGCCTGACATTGATTTATGCTGCCATTAACAGCAAAAGCACCGATGTCTCTCAAAGGCCTGTAGAGAAGATAATCGTCGGATGAAGACGAGGAGGCACGGATATGAAATCCATACTGCTTATTGGCATCAACAATTTCGGAACCATGATTGCAAAGCAGCTGCACGATCTCGGGCATCAGGTCTTGGCTGTGGATCGGGACGAGGCGCGAATTAACGCGATCCTTCCTTTGGTCACAGATGCGCAGATCGGGGACAGTACAAATGAGGCTTTCCTGCGTTCTCTCGGAATCAACAATTTCGATGTCTGTATCGTGACAATAGGAAGTGACTTTCAGAGTTCATTGGAAACCACATCTCTCCTGAAGGAATTGGGCGGAAGACTTGTTGTATCCCGCGCGGACAGAGAGGTTCAGGCAAAATTCTTACTGAGAAATGGAGCTGATGAGGTAATCAATCCTGAGAAGCAAGTCGCGGAGTGGGCAGCGATCCGTTATGCATCCAATCATATTCTTGATTATATCAGTCTTGATGATGACCATGCGATCTACGAAGTTGTTGTTCCAAAGGACTGGGTTGGAAAAACAATCGGGCAAATCGACATCAGGAAACGCTATGGAATCAATATCATGGCTATAAAGAATAACGGGAAAATGAATCTAAGTGTAACACCAGAAACTATTCTTAATGAGAACAAGACGATGCTCGTATTGGGGGAGCGAAAATCTATGCAAAAGTGCTTTAAAATATAGTTCTTCTTTATCCCGCGGAAGAGGTGAATTCACATGGAAGACATTCTGCTCGCAGTAATGATGGTTGTTTTTTTTGCTTTCGGATATTTTGTAGTAGACCGCTTTGGAAAATTTATGGATGAAAATTATCAATGGTATCAGGAACCTCAGGTCCCATGCAGGAAGATATATATTTCTGAGACCAAAGGAAAAAACAAAGACATAATTTCAAAAGAGGTCAATACAGTGCTGAATTCGCTTTCAAATGCAGATGATTTTGAAATCATCATCTGCAAGACAGTTGATCCGTGCATGATCGAGTACCTTGAAGAATCCGGCTGCGAGGTTAAATACGATTATCATGCAAGCTGAATATATTTTGCAAAAGTGGAAAAATGCTGCTGCTTGTGGTAAAATCTAAATTTAAGGAAGTGAAGGGGGGTGAAAGGATGGAAAAAGATATAGAGAGCGTTGAACGCATCCTTGTATGTCTGTCCTCCTCTCCTTCAAATCAGAAGGTCATAGATGCAGCCGCAAAGATGGCAGAGGCCTTCCATGCCGCGCTTACAGCCATCTATGTGAAGCCCTCCAATTATGATTCTCTTCCTGAATCAGACAAGCTGCGCCTTCAAAACAACATAAAGCTTGCTGAGCAAAACGGCGCTACCATTGTTACAGTTGTGGGCAATGATGTTCCTGTTCAAATAGCCGAATACGCCCACATTTCTGGAGCCACTAAAATTGTGGTAGGACGGAGCGGTGCAAAGAGGCCGCACTTCTGGAGCAAGGCTTCCCTGACAGAACAGATCATTCTGAATGCGCCCGACGTGGATGTCTATATCATACCGGATTCTTCAGCGGATATAAAGCGGCAAACTCAAAAACTTAACCTTACAAAACAGATCCGCCCAACATGGAAGGATTCCCTCATCACACTTATGCTGCTTATTGCCTCCACCGGAGTAGGCCTTCTTTTCACACTGTTCGGGTTTTCAGAAGCAAATATCATTACGGTTTTCATTCTTGGTGTATTAATTATTTCTGCTGTGACTGTCAGCCCGCTCTATAGTGCCGTGAGTTCTCTGGCAAGTGTACTGTTGTTCAACTGGTTCTTCATTGAACCAAAGCTTAGTTTCCATACGTATGAGCCCGAGTATGTTGTGACGTTTGCGATCATGTTGATCGCCTCTCTTATTACCGGTACGTTGGCAAATAAGCTGAAAGGAAACGCTAGGCAATCCTCCCGCGAGGCATTTCGAGCGAAGGTCCTCTTTGATACGAATCAATTGCTGCAGAAGGCGGAATCCGCAGAAGAAGTGATCCGTATCACCGCACAGCAGGTGAAAACGCTGCTGGACCGTGACGTGATGGTATTCCCATGCTCTGATAACGAAGAGCTTGATAGCACTGTGGCGCTCAATGCCTCTCCATATTATTTCAAGTCATCTGGGCAGAACGAAAACGAAGCCGAGATTGCTCAATGGGTCTTTCTCAATCAGGCTGCTGCTGGCGCTCATACCGAGATGTTCGGCAAGGCAAAATCGCTGTATCATCCCATCTGTATAAACGGGTATTGTTACGGCGTCATTGCTATTTACTTAAATGGCGACAGTCTTGAAGCGTTTGAGTACAGTGTTTTTTCCTCGATCATCGGCGAATGTGCTATGGCCCTGGAAGGCCTTCGAAACGCTACAGAGAAGGAGCAGGCGGCAATAGCCATGCGGAATGAGCAGCTCCGGTCAAATCTGCTTCGCTCGATTTCTCATGATATCCGGACTCCGCTTACATCTATATCGGGGAACGCAACCAACCTTCTGACACATTATGATCAGATGGATACAGAGACATTAAAGCAGATATTCTCTGACATCTATGATGATTCGGAGTGGCTGATCGATCTTGTTGAGAACCTGCTTTCCATTTCACGTATTGAAAATGGTCAAATGGATCTTCATCTGTCTATGGAAGTTGTAAATGATGTTATTGAAGAGGCATTGCGGCATATTGACAAAAACGCCTCCCAACATCATATCATCGTTCAGCAAAGCAGCGATGTCCTGATTGCCAGAATGGACGCAAGACTTATCACACAGGTATTGATCAATCTGCTCAATAACGCCATAAAAAACACCCAAACCGGCTCTGAAATCATAATCATCAGTGAGAAGGCTGAAAACACCATCCTTGTACATGTTAAGGACAATGGTCCCGGCATTTCAGACAGTATAAAGCCGCATATCTTCGAGATGTTCTATACAGGGCAAACCAATGTATCGGACGGCAGAAGAGGAGTCGGCCTTGGGCTTGCGTTGTGCAAATCCATTGTAGAAGCTCACGAAGGGACTATAACCCTGGCAGACAATCATCCAACCGGCTGCTGCTTTACTTTTTCTCTGCCGGCAGAGGAGGTGACAATCGATGAATAAACCTGTGATTCTTGTTGTTGAGGATGACGCACCGGTCCGCAACCTGATGAGTACAACACTAAAAACTCACGACTATAAATACTTGACAGCACCAACAGGCCGGGATGCTATCATGATGGCATCATCCCATAATCCCGATGTCGTGTTTCTGGATCTGGGCCTTCCAGATATGGATGGTATCGAGGTTATCAGGCAGATCAGAAGTTGGTCAAATATGCCGATTATCGTCATCAGCGCCAGAAGTGAAGATGATGATAAAATTACCGCTCTGGATGCAGGCGCTGACGATTATTTGACAAAGCCTTTCTCTGTAGAAGAACTGCTCGCCCGTCTTCGTGTTACAATCCGACGCCTTTCCATGATGAAGACCGACAGCAATAATGACAGTTCTGTCTATACGAATGGTATCCTGAAAATAGATTATCCCGCAGGTTGCGCATTCTTGAACGGCGAAGAACTGAAGCTGACGCCTATTGAATTCAAGCTTCTCTGCCTTCTGGCTAAAAACACCGGAAAAGTACTAACGCATACGTATATCACCCAAAGCATATGGGGACGAAGCTGGGATAATGATATTGCCTCTTTACGGGTATTTATGGTCACGCTACGCAAAAAACTTGAACCAACCGCTGACTCTCCGCAATTTATTCAGACACATGTGGGTATTGGATATCGTATGCTCAAGATTGAATGATATAGATACAAATACAGCGGCTGAAAGCACTACAATACTTCCAGCCGCCCGATAATTCGTGCTGTTGCTTTATTCGCACATATGTCACAGGCTCCCGATTGCCACACCTTGTTATATCCTGTTATGGGATTTTCTTGCCCTTGCTTTTGCCCTTATGAGCAGCGAGGGCGTTGTAGAAACGGTGTAACAATTAATAAATGGATTCGGTGAGCAGATTGTGAAAAATCCTTTGTTTTCAACGGTTTCAGAGGGTTTTATTAAAGCCCTATAATCAGCGGTAAACACCTATGATTTCGGGGATTTCAAATCCGGAATTTACTGTGGAAGATGCAGTTGTCGGAGTTTCCTGAAATAATTCCTGATTTTCGACCCTTATGTGAGAAAACACATTGAACATTCATCAATTCCGAGCCTCCAGCGGAGGGCGGAAGGTCGGGTATGGGGTTTACAGGCTTTTTCTTGAATTACCTTCCGGATTTTCGATAATTTGCCCGGAAAACAGAAGGTAGGGTATGGAGTTTATAAGGTTTTTCTTAATTTACCTTCTGAATAGCCATGGCGATCACAGTCCATTGCCTGTATTACATAAACCATTGTTTCGAGGGGAAGAGCCGCCATACAGGAGGAATGAAATCCTGAAAGGCGGCCCTTAAAATCCTCTTAAGCCGTTGAAACAACAGTACTCCGGAGGACATAATAAAACCACACGCATAGCTGAAATAGCCGTGATTTTATACTCAGCCCTGTTTCTTTCTTGCGCGGGCTTTCATGATCAGGGCAGCAGCTCCGATTATGACCCAGGCGAAAAGAATTACACAGATCAGCCAGACAGATCCGGAGGGAAGAGCCCCCAGATCCTTTTCATCCACCGCAGAATCGTCAGAGTCGGTCCGGATCTGATCCAGTCGGTACAACGATGTGACGCTGTCAAACAAGTTATCGATATAGGCGTCATCCACGGTCTTTTTGCGCCGGACGGATTTGGCCACATCCTCGATCAGTTCCCCGGCGGCATTGCGAAGGGAAGTACTGCCGTTAAAGACAGGCGTGACAAAGGTATCATCCGTATGGTCGAGCAGAAGCTGTGTTGCGTCGATTTTCACGGAGTAGTAGGTGGAGGCGTCTTCCCCTCTGCGGGAAAGGTAATCCACATACTCCTCTGATTCTCTGGCTTTGGATGTCACCGGAACATAGCCTTCCGTTTTGGCATAGCCGATCTGGACCTCATTGGTCAGCAGAAACTGGGCGAAGAGCCAGGAAGCAAGCACCTCCTGGGGATCCGATTTATTAAAGACGCAGATAGAAGGTCCCTGGGAGATCATCTGCGGATGCCCGGGATCAAACTGGGGGATCATCATGACTTCTGTCTCAAAATCCACAAACGCATCCTCGCTGATATCGGACAGCGGAGCATCAGACCCCAGCCAGGTGGCTCCTGCTGTGGAATCGATCGCGAAGATACACTGACCCGCATTCAGGAAATTGCCCGGATAACTGGAAATCTTGAAGGTGGAGAAGGATCCCTTTCTGACATGATCCGCCACCGTATTCAGGATCTGTCTGGTGGAATCATTAAAGATCAGGATCTCGCCGTTATCAGTGGAATATCCGGCGTCCAGCTGCTTCAGCATGGAAATCATCATATTATCTGTAGATTTGTAGATAAACGGAATCATGACATTCTGCCCGTTGACCTTGTAGGTTCCGTCCGCATTCTTTTCCGCTGCCGCGTCAGAAACCTCCCAGATAAAATCCCAGGTCAGAACCTCGGGCAGAGTATAACCCATCTGTTCTACCAGGGTTTTATTGACATAGCAGGCCTCTGTGGAACGCATGTAAGGAATTGCGTAGTAGTGGCCGTGAAACCGGCATTCCTCCAGGAATTTTCCGATCATCTGGGAGGAGGTCGGCCCGTCGAATAACAGTTTGCTGCCGCCCAGACCATAATTGCTGTCGTTCAGAAGATCGTCCAGAGGAACTACCGTATTGGAACCGGTAATATACGTGGCAATATGATCCGGATATGTAATACAGACATTAGGCGTCGAGTTGGTGGAAATATTGGTGATCACATCATTATAGATCTTCCCGTAATCCGTATAGAGGCGGAGATTCACTGAAATATTCGGGTACAGTTCCTCGAAATCACGGATTGCCTTCTCGTAAACGTTAGTCTGAGCTTTATTCGTATCATTTTTGGCCCAGAAAGTAATATTGTAATTTCTGGTCGTGTCAAATTCCTGCGGAATGAGAAATTCTGCAGTAAATCCTCTGCCGTGACAGCCGGTCAGAAAAAGCGCTGCTGCGGTCAGAAGAGTACAGAGCAGAATAAGGAGCGTTTTTCGGAACATATGTTTCATCCCTTTGTACCTCCTCTGGAAACTCCTTCCATGATCTGCTTATGGAAGATGAGATACAATACAATCAAAGGCACCGAAATTACCACCACAGCCGCCATCATGGCAGGGATATTTTCCCGGCCGAATCCATTTTCCCGGATTTCCTGGATTCCGTTGGAGACCAGATAATAATTCTGGTCATCGGTGATCAGTCTTGGCCATACGTAGGAATTCCAGCACTCAATGATCTTCAGGATCACGACTGTCACTATGGTGGGCCGGCAGATCGGAACCATGACCTTAAACAGATATTTCAGATCCGAAGTTCCGTCGACCTTGGCGGCTTTGTACAGTTCGTCCGGGATCAGCTCGAAGTTCTCCTTCAGCAGATAAATGTAGAAGACCGAGGTGATCGAAGGAAGGATAAGACCTGTGAAGGTGTTGCGCAGCCCCAGATTAGAAATGGTCACGAAATTGGTAATAATAACCAGCTCATTCGGAATCATCATCAGGGACAGGAAGATCGTAAAAACCAGATTTTTTCCTTTAAACTGCAATCTTGCGAAGGCATAGGCCGCAAAGATGATCACCAGAAGCATGGCGGCGGTGGTGATCAGGGTAAAGATCGTGGTATTCAGAAAATATCTGGCCAGCGGAACACTGGTAAAGGCGTCCAGATAATTCTGCAGCGTCGGATTGGTCGCAATAAATGCCGGGATATGTTCCGCATTATAGGAACCGTAGCTTTTGATGGAGGTCAGGATCATCCAATAAAACGGAAAGAGCACCACGATCCCCCATACAGCCAGCATGACAAAGGTCACGACCCGAAGTACGGTTTTGCGCGTTTTTGTTTTTTTCTGAGCAGTGGAAAATTCAGAATTCTGATTCATCGTGCCGTTCTCCTTTCTCAATACTGGACGTTCTTTCTGCGGATCATCAGGTTGATGGTGGTGATCGTAAGTACGATCACAAAGAGGATGATCGCAGCCGCGGAGGCATAGGACGGGTAACCGCCGCTGTCTCCGTAGAGCATGTCATACACATATCCCACAATTGTATTCATTCCCGCGCTGTTCAGATCCGTTCCGAACAGGGCGACCGCATCCTGATAGGCCTTGAAAGCGCCGATAAATCCGGTGATGATCAGATAGAAGATCATCGGCGAGATCATGGGAAGAGTGATCCTTCCGAAGGTACGCAGCGCTGAGGTGCCGTCAATCTTTGCCGCATTGTAATAATCCTGCTTGACACTTGCCAGAGCGCTGGTCAGAATCAGGATCTTGAAGGGCATGACAATCCAGATCGTATAGAAACAAAGGACAAACATCTTTGCCCAGTAAGGGCCGTCAATAAAATCGACGGAACTGCCCCCGAACCACTGGATCAGCATATTGATCAGACCGTCTGTGTAAGCGGTCTTCTTGAACAGGATCATGAAGACCAGTCCGACAGCAAGAGTATTGGTTACATAAGGAAGGAAATACACTGTCTGAAATACATGCTTCAGGGGTTTGATGGAGCTGAGCCCCAGGGAGATCAGAAGCGCCAGGCCGGTGGAGACCGGTACGGTGATCACCACAAGGATCAAAGTGTTTTTCAGGGCCTGCAGGAAATACGGATCATGCAGTACATAGGAGTAATTGAAAAGGCCGGTTCCCGTAAAGGACTGGGACGCGAAATTATACCCCTCTTCAAAGGAATAGATAAACACATCCACCAGAGGATAGACCATGAAAATACCGAGGAATAAAATGGCAGGGATCAGATACAGCCAGGCTTTCATATTATTGCTTTTCATATTATCCCTCCGTCTTTGCAGCTGTCTGGCCGAAATACAGCCGTTCTTCTGTTTCTTTATTAAAGATCAGGACTTTGTGGGGCTTCAGGGAGAACCGGACGGTCTTCGATGATTTATCCACGGTATTGTCGGTGCTGATGATGGAGCGGATCGCCTTATCTGTTTTGGAATTGGAATGGGTGGAAACTACGGAAATATCCCGTCCCATGACCTCAACCCGCAGCAGCTGACAAGTAAAGGGCCCCTGATCATCCAGAAGAAATCCTTCGGGACGGATCCCGGCCCAGACCTCCTGATCTGAAATTCCGGGAACCGGAAGGACTGCTTCCTCTCCGATGTAAAGCGTCTCCTGACTTACGCGGCCGGCGAAAACATTGATTGGAGGGGTTCCCAGAAATTCGGCCACAAAAAGATTTGTCGGATCGTCATAAACCTCCTGGGGCTTTCCGATCTGATGAATCACTCCCAGCTTCATGACGATGATCAGATCCGAAATGGACATGGCTTCTTCCTGATCATGGGTCACAAAGATCGTGGTTACGCCGGTTTCCTGCTGGATCCGTTTGATCTCCTCCCGGGTCTGCAGACGGAGCCGTGCGTCCAGATTGGACAGGGGTTCATCCAGAAGAAGGACACTCGGAGTCTTTACAAGAGCCCTCGCAATAGCCACACGCTGCTGCTGTCCGCCGGACAATTCTCCGGGCTTTCTGTCCAGCAGCTGATCGATCTGTACCAGACGGGCTGCCTCCAGGGCCTTTTCCTTCATGACCTCTTTGCTTAATTTGTCCTTTCCCTTCAGATTCTGCAGGGGGAATAAAATATTCTGCAATACGGTCAGATGGGGATAGAGCGCGTAATTCTGAAATACCAGGCCGACTCCCCGGTTTTCCGGCTGCAGATCCGTGACATCCGTATCGCCGAACCAGATCCTTCCGTGGGTCGGGACCTCCAGCCCGGAGATCAGGTTCAGAGCCGTGGATTTTCCGCAACCGGAAGGACCTAAAAGACCGATCAGTTTGCCGTCCGGGATCTCAAAATTAAAATCGTTGACGGCAATGATATCTCTTTTGTCTTTCCCGCGGCTTACGAATTTCTTGGTAAGATGATCAAGTACAACTTTCATAACAGTATCCCTCTTGATTGATATTTAAATAACAAGCTGAATACAGTATAAAAAGTTTGATTTCGTTGTTCAATAATTGTGATGAAAATATCAGGAAATAAAATTGACAGGGGTATTCAGAATACGTAAAATAAAAGTCCGGATAAACATGAATCCGGAGGAGGACGGAGAAGAAAACCATGAAACAGACTCCCGTGATCACGAAATCCAGGGTTGAGACACTTCTGGAGACCCGTTTCCTGAATGTCTATGATCTGCAGTATGCGGAGGGAAGACATTATTATGATGCCTCCAGAAAGAAACTCGGTGAGCTGACAGCCCTTCTGCCGGATGAGGAGTTCCGGAGGATGCTGCCGGACGCGGTGACCCTCAATGTGATCCTGCGGACCCAGGATGAGGACCGGCTGCTTCTTTTTTATGAATACCGGTATCCGGCGGGACATTTTCTGTTAAGTCCTCCGGCGGGACTGATCGAGAAGGAGGAGAAGGAGCAGGAAGACGCCATATTCCGGACCGCAGTCCGGGAACTCTTTGAAGAGACGGGGATCCGGTTTTCGGATCGGGATGAATATCGTCTTCTGAATCCGGGTTTGTTTTCCTCTCCGGGAATGACCGATGAATCCAATGCAGTGGCCCTGTTTGTGATTCATGATCCGGATCTGTCGGTACTTTCCGATCAGCATACCGAAGAGACCGAGGTGTTCGACGGGTTCTGTCTGCTGAACCGGGAAGAGGCGATGGAGTGTCTGCGCCGGGGACGGGACGAACGGGGAAATCTGTATTCCATCTATACCTGGCAGGCTCTTCTGGTCTTCGTGTCGGGAATATGGAAACAGTGATCAGCCATACACTGGTATGGAAAGGAATTCAGGATGAAAAAAGAAGAAAGAACCGCTGTGATCAACAAACTGCTGCCGGAGATTCTGGAAAACGCGGCTGCAACAAGAAAAGCCAATCAGATCGTTCCGGTATCCGGTACCCGGTATACCCTTCCTCTGGAAGGCCGGGATATCGATATAGTTTATTATCCGGCAGCTTCTGTGAAGGCTCCCCTGATTGTGGGGCTGCACGGAGGCGGGTTTTTGTTCGGAGGCTGTGCCCTGGATGATGATCTCTGGGTTCAGGTCACCGGCTGTCTGGATGTGAACGTGGCTTCCGTGGATTACCGCATGAGTCCGGAGGTGAAGGATTACGACGCTTTATATGATTCCTATGACAGCCTCCTGTATCTGAAAGCGCATGCCGATGAATTTGGCTTTGATCCGCAGCATATCTCGGTCATGGGATCTTCCGCCGGCGGCAATCTGGCGGCAGCGGTCTGTCTTCTGGCAAACCGGGAGGGAACCATTCAGCTGGACAATCAGATCCTGATGTATCCCTTTTTGGACGGGGCTACGGATCCGGACCTGAAAGGCGAGGGGAGCTTTTCCGGGATCCTCCCCCATATCATGAA
This sequence comes from Parasporobacterium sp., assembly GCA_017459985.1. Lineage (GTDB taxonomy): Bacteria > Bacillota > Clostridia > Lachnospirales > Lachnospiraceae > RGIG5612. The sequence goes on along the minus strand of JAFUBX010000005.1, from coordinate 137,610 downwards.
CTATCTGCATTTTTCGGAAGACAAAGCAAAGGATCCGCTGCTTTCCCCTGTTTTTGCCGGTGCAGACCTTATGAAGGGTCTTCCCAATGCGGTGGTTTCCTATTGTGAAGAGGACAATCTGCGTCCGGAAGCGATTGTATACTGCAGTAATCTGAGAGCGGCAGGCGTTCCTGTCAGCGAGTTTTTTGCGGAGCTGATGCCCCATGGATATATCGAATCCGGATTCAAGACGGAATTTACCGAAATGGATCTGCAGATGCTGGGAGATCATGCAAAGGAACTGGTGGAGGGAGGACTCCTGCGGAAACGCTCCGAAGAAACCCTGGCGTTTGTTAAGGATCATTTTGTCTGCTGAAAGGCGCAGCAGACGGGGATTCATAGAAAATTCACAGAGAATCCTGTGTACGAATGGGATTCTTTTTGTTATAATAATTTTCCAGAAATTACTGAAGTCACAGAAAGGACGTGGAAAAGTTATGAGACGATGGCTGGAAGATCTGTCATACAAAATGCAGACATTCATGCAGGGAAGATACGGCAGGGATGAACTGACACGGGTATTGATCGGAGCAGCCTTTGTGTTCCTTATTCTTTCCCTGTTCCGGCCGCTGGGCTTTTTCAGTTATATTGCTCTTGCGATCCTGATCTGGGATCTGTTCCGGACCTTTTCGAAAAATCATGCAGGCAGACAAAAGGAACGGGACGCATATCTGAAGATTAAGAATACGGTCACCGGAAAATTCCGCCTTCTGAAAGGAATGTGGCGGGACCGGAACACCCATATCTATGTCAAGTGTCCGAACTGCAGAACCATGATCCGGCTGGCAAAGCCGCCGAAGGGAAAGCATATTATGATCACATGCCCGAAATGCAGAAATTCCTTTGAGAAACACACCTGAGGTATAAGAATCCATGATCGATCCTTACAAAGTCCTCGGCGTCGACCGGAATGCGACGGAGGATGAAATCAAAAAAGCATATCGCAAAAAGGCAAAGGAATATCATCCGGACCTTCATCCCAATGATCCCACTGCGGCCAAAAAGATGAACGAGGTCAATGAGGCCTATGACATGCTGAAAAACCCGGAAAAGTACGAAAGAAAACGTGCGCAGGAGCAGCAGCAAAGCTCCTACCGGCAGCAGCAGAGCTACTACGGAAATGCCTACGGTCAGGGCCGTTACCAGGGTCAAAATACTTACGGCTACGGCAGTCAGACCGATTATGAGGATTCCGGCTACGGCAGCTACAGAGGCTACGGCGGCGGATATACCGGTTTCGGCGGATTCAATTTCGAGGATCTGTTCGGGGGCTTCGGAAGTGCCCGGCAGTATGACACCAGACCCCACGCCCAGCCCAATGATCCGGTAGAGATGGTGCGGGCGATCAACGCGATCAATGCGGGACGGTATCAGGAGGCCATCCGGATCCTGACTGGAATGACCAGCAGTTACCGCAACGCCCGGTGGTACTATCTGTGCGCGCTGGCGTACAAAGGGATCGGGGATGACCAGCAGGCGCTGAGTATGATTCAGAGAGCCGCTCAGGCACAGCCCCAGAACCGGGTCTATCAGACCCTGTATAGTCAGTACAGCCGGTCCGATACCGGGACTGCCGGCAGTTACCGGGGATTTTCCTCCATGCGGCTTTTTGGCGTGGTGATCCTGATGATCTTTCTTCTTTCCATGCTGTTCCGCTGCATGCCGATCTTCTGGTTTTAATGCAGGAAGGATTTGAATTATGAGTGACAAACTGCTTCTGGTTGACGGCTACAGCATTGTGAGCCGCGCCTTTTACGGAATCCGGGATCTGACCAATTCCGAGGGACTTCATACCAATGCAATCTACGGATTTCTCAATATTTTCTTCAGCATTTATGCCAAACAGCAGCCGGATCATATCCTGGTTGCTTTTGATGTAAAGCAGAAAACCTTCCGGCATGACATGTTTCCGGATTATAAGGGGACCCGTAAGCCCATGCCATCCGAATTGCTGGAACAGGTTCCGGTTCTGAAAGAGGTTCTGAAAGCCATGAAGATCCGGACTTTTGAACTGGCCGGATATGAGGCGGATGATATCCTGGGAACCTATGCCCGGATCGCGGAAGAAAAGGGCCTTGATACGGTGATTCTGTCCGGAGACCGGGATCTTCTTCAGCTTGCGACGAAAAAGGTCATGATCTGTCTTCCGAAAACCAAATCCGGCGTGACCGAATATGAGGAGTATTACGATCAGGATGTTCTGGACCGGTACCAGGTGACTCCTGAGGAATTTATCGAATTAAAGGCACTGATGGGGGATACCTCGGATAATATTCCCGGGATCCCGGGGATCGGAGAGAAGACGGCAACCGCCATCATCACCCAGTATCATTCCCTGGAGGAAGCCATTTCCCATGCCTCCGAGATCAAACCGAAGAAAGCCTCTGAGAATCTGCAGGCCTTTGCAGAACAGGGGCGGATGAGCAAGGTCCTGGCGACCATCAATGTCCATACGCCGGTGACCCTTGAGATCGAAGAAATGGAGGTGCCGTCGGAGTCGGTGTTCTACAACAGCGAATCCTTTGAGCTGTTCAAGAAGCTGGAATTAAACCGCCTGTTAAACCGCTTTGATCTGTCGGAAGTTCCCGCATCCGCCTCCGTTTCCTATGAGGTGCGCAGCGCAGAAGATTTTGATCCGGAACAGATCTCAGAAGAGCTTTCCGGACTCTATCTGAATGATACCGGTACGCTGCTGGGGATTTGTAATCAGGACAAAGTGGCGTTATATACCTGCTCCGGAGAACAGATCGATTTTTTCCGCAGCAGGATCCTGAAATTTCTTGGATCCGGCAGAGACATTGCGGTCTTTTCCCTGAAGCAGATGCTTCATACACTTAATGCCGGGGACTTTGCCGCAGAATCTTTGTATGATACGGAGATCATGGCCTATCTTCTGAATCCTCTGCAGTCTTCTTACTCCTATGACCTGGTGTCCAAGGATTATCTGGGACAGGTTGTGCCATCCCGGCAGGAACTGATCGGAAAGCGTCCGGAATCAGAAGCCCTTTCGGAAGAGGATACACGGCAGAAGGCATTTATGCTGGCGGCGTACAGTGCGCAGTGTGCTGCAGCCTCTTTCCGGATCCTGCAGCAGAAGCTGGAAGACGAAGAAATGTGGGATCTGTTCCTGAATGTGGAAATGCCATTGGTGTACGCGCTGTATCATATGGAGCGGGAAGGGGTTCAGGTTAACCGGGAACGGCTGAAGGAGTTTTCCCAGGTCCTTGCCAAAACGGAAGAGGAGCTGAAGGAAGAGATCTTCCGGGAAGCCGGGGAACAGTTCAATCTCAATTCTCCGATCCAGCTGGGAACGGTCCTGTTCGAAAAGCTCGGTCTTCCAGCCTCCAAAAAGACCAAAAAGGGATATTCCACATCGGCGGAGGTGCTGGAAAAGCTGGCTCCGGAATACCCGGTCGTGGATAAGATCCTGCAGTACCGTCAGGTGACCAAATTAAGGTCCACATATGCGGACGGACTGGCGAATTTTATTTCGGAGGACGGACGGATCCACGGCACCTTTAACCAGACCATCACTGCCACCGGAAGAATCAGCTCCACCGAACCGAACCTGCAGAATATTCCGATCCGAACCGAGCTGGGACAGGAGATCCGGAGAGCCTTTACGGCGAAGGAAGGATGCATCTTCCTGGATGCGGATTACTCCCAGATCGAATTACGACTTCTGGCCCATATGTCCGGCGATAAGAACCTGATCGAAGCCTATAATACAGAAGCGGATATCCACCGGATCACGGCCTCCAAGGTGTTTCATATCCCCTATGAGGAAGTAACCAAAGAGCAGCGCCGGAATGCCAAAGCGGTGAATTTTGGAATCGTATACGGCATCAGCTCCTTCGGTCTGAGCCAGGATCTGAGCATTTCCCGGAAGCAGGCATCTGAATACATCAAACAGTATTTTGAGACCTATCCGGGGATCAAGACCTTTCTGGACGAGACGGTGCGAAGGGCCAAGCTGAACGGGTATGTGACCTCCATGTTCGGGAGAAGACGTCCGATCCCGGAACTGTCTTCCGGTAATTTCATGCAGCGCTCCTTCGGAGAGCGGGCGGCGATGAATTCCCCGCTGCAGGGAAGCGCAGCGGACATCATGAAGATCGCCATGATCAATGTGGAGAAAGCTCTGAAACAACAAGGACTCCGGTCCCGGATCGTGCTGCAGATCCACGACGAGCTGCTGGTGGAGACTTTACTGGAAGAAAAGGAAGCGGTCAGAGAGATCCTTTCCCGGGAAATGAAAAACGCTGCTCATCTGGAGGTGACTCTGGAAGTGGATGTGGAAGAGGGCCGGGACTGGTATGAAGCCCATTAAGATGAGGAAGTAGTATGATCATCGGAGTGACAGGCGGGGTCGGAACCGGAAAATCTTCGATCCTGCAGATTCTGAACAAAGAATTTGATGCAGTCGTTATTATGGCGGATGAGGTGTCCCGGGACCTGATGATGCCCGGGGAAGAATCCTACCTGGAAGTGGTCCGGTATTTCGGAGACGGCATTCTCACAGGAGGCCCGCAAAGCCCCATTGACCGGGCCGAGCTGGCACGGATCGTATTTCAGGATCCGGAAAAACTGAATGCGCTGAACAATATCAATCATCCTCTGGTCCGCAAACGGATCGAAGCACTTCTTAAGCAGTATCAGAAAGAAGCTGTCCGGTTGATCGTGATCGAGACTGCGATCCTGATCCAGGTGGGCTATCAGGATCTGGTTGATGAGCTCTGGGTGGTCCATACGGATCCGGAGATCCGGGTGCAGCGGCTGATCGATTCCAGGGGCTATACCAGAGAAAAGATCGCCGATATCATGAAGAATCAGCTGCCGGATCACGTCATGGAGCAGGCGGCGGATTTTGTGATCGACAATTCCGCAGACCTGGATTCTGCCAGAAGGCAGATCGAAGAGCATCTGAACCGATTTGGGATCGGGCCGTCGGACCGGAAGGCAGCCCCATGAGAGAGATCCGGATCACCGAACAGACGGCCGGCGGCAGACTGGACAAACTGATATTCCGGTATCTGGACCAGAGTTCTGCCGGATTTGTCTACAAGATGCTGCGCAAAAAGAATATCGTTCTGAATGATAAGAAAGCGGCGGGCTCCGAGATCCTGTCAGAAGGAGATGTGGTCAAGCTGTATCTGTCGGAGGAGACCATTCAGACCTTCCGTTCCGGAAAGCACCCCGATCCTGCCAGACAGAAAGATCCGGACGGATCCCCCTCGGCGACGGAGGATCTTTCCTGGTTTACCTCCCTGATCCTTTATGAAGATGAGAATCTGATTCTTCTGAACAAACCGGCGGGATTGCTGTCCCAGAAATCTTCTCCGAAGGACCGGTGCGTGAATGACGGGCTGATCTCTTATCTGGGAATTACGGATCTCTTTACTCCCGGCATTTCCAATCGTCTGGACCGGAACACCTCCGGACTGATGGCGGCAGGCAAAAACCCTGCGGCGGTGCGGGAGCTGAACCGGGCGATCCGGGAGCGGGATCTGAGCAAGTACTATCTGTGCGTCGTGGACGGATCTCTTATGACGGACCGGAGCGAAGAAGCTTATATCTGTAAGGACTCTTCCGGCAATCAGTCCCGGGTTTTCCGGACAAAGCAGCCGGGTGCCGCCTATATCCGGACGGATTATCAGGTGCTGGATCAAAGCGGTTCCCTGACCTGCCTCAAGGTGGATCTGATCACGGGGAAATCTCATCAGATCCGGGCTCATCTGGCGTTTCTGGGACATCCGGTCATCGGAGACCCCAAATATCAGGATCCTTCCGGAAATCAGGCATATTGGAGGAAATACCGCATCCGGCGGCAGCTCCTCCATGCGTACCAGCTCCGGTTTGAAAAGATGCAGGGGGTGCTGGCATATCTGAACGGAAGGATCTTTACAGCGCCGCTTCCGGAGGATTTTCGCGTGATTATGAAAGGAGAAGGATTATGTCTACCTGGGGATCCAGAGGACTCAGAGGATCACAGTTTGAACGTCTGATCAATCTGACCAACGAAAAATACCGGGAACTGCGGCTGGGCCTTGTCCAGAAGATCCCGACGCCCATCACGCCGGTGGAGATCGATGATAACCGGCATATTACGCTGGCGTATTTTGAACAGCGCAGTACTGTGGATTATATCGGAGCGATCCAGGGGTTCCCGGTCTGTTTCGATGCCAAGGAATGCAAATCCGCTTCCTTCGCTCTGTCCAATGTGCACGAGCACCAGTTCAATTTTATGAAAGAATTCGAAGAACAGCGGGGAATTGCCTTTCTTTTGATTTATTTCACAAAATCGGATCGGATCTATTACATGCGGTTCCAGGAACTGAAAAGGTTCTATGAACGGGCGCAGGCGGAAGGCCCCAAAAGCGTCAAGATGGAAGAATTAAACGAAAACTATTTTGTCGGTCCCAAATTCGGGGTTCAGGTCCATTATCTGGAGGGCCTGAACCGGGATCTGAAGGAAGAGGACCGGCTGGATTAACAGGATATCAGATTTATGAAACGAAAGTTAGCTCTGCCAGACCGAATATTAATGAAGATCGAAAAGCCCGCCCGGTATACCGGAGGGGAGATCAATTCTGTGATGAAAGACAAGGATCAGATCTCCGTCCGGTTCGCCATGTGCTTTCCGGATGTGTATGAGATCGGGATGTCCCATCTGGGGATTCAGATCCTGTATTCCATGCTGAATGAGCGGGAGGATGTCTGGTGTGAGCGGGTGTATTCTCCCTGGATGGATCTGCACCGGATCATGAAGGAAGAAGAGATCTTGCTGTATGCCCTGGAATCCCAGGATCCGGTAAAGGCATTTGACTTTCTCGGGATCACGCTGCAGTACGAAATGTGCTATACCAATATTCTGCAGATTCTGGACCTTTCCGGGATTCCGTTCCGCAGTTGTGAACGGTCTGATCAGGATCCTATTGTGATCGGCGGAGGTCCCTGCGCCTACAATCCGGAACCAATCGCTGAGTTTTTCGATCTCTTCTATATCGGGGAGGGGGAAACAGTATATTTTGACCTGATCGATCTGTACAAGGACTTCAGAGAGAAAGGAAAAAGCCGCAGGGAATTTCTGGAGGCTGCTTCCGGGATCCGGGGAATCTACGTCCCTTCCCTGTACCGGACGGAATATGCTCCGGACGGTACGATTTCTGCTTTTGAACCCGTCCCGGAAGGGGTTCCTGCAAGAGTTTCCAAACAGGCCTGTGAGAATCTGGATCTGGTCAGCTTTCCGGATGCTCCGGTGATTCCTTATGTGCAGGCTACCCAGGACCGGGTGACCCTGGAGATCCAGCGGGGATGCATCCGGGGATGCCGGTTCTGCCAGGCGGGAATGATCTACCGGCCCTTCCGGACCCGTTCTCTGGAGTTTTTGAAACAGCACGCGCAGTATATGATTGAAAATACCGGATATGAGGAAATCTCCCTTTCTTCCCTGAGCTCTTCGGACTACCCGCAGCTGCTGGAGCTACTGGATTTTCTGATCGAGACCTATGAGGACCGGAAGGTCAACATTTCCCTGCCGTCCCTGCGGATCGATGAATTTCCGATCGATGTGATGAATAAAGTGCAGGACATCCGCAAGAGTTCCCTGACCTTTGCGCCGGAAGCGGGCACCCAGAGAATGCGGGATGTGATCAATAAGGGAATTACGGAAGAAAATATTTTTACCGGAGCCGCAAATGCCTTTTCCTGCGGATGGAACAAGGTAAAGCTTTATTTTATGCTGGGACTTCCGACGGAACGGGAAGAGGATATCAAAGGAATCTCCTCCCTGGCGGAACGGATCGCGGAATTATACTATGACACGGTTCCCAAAGAGCAGCGTAAGGGAAAGATCCAGATTACGGTCAGCACGTCCTTTTTTGTGCCGAAGCCATTTACCCCGTTCCAGTGGGAACCCATGCTCCCACCGGAACAGTATCTGGAGAAAGCTTATCTTCTGAATGAGACCATCCGGACAGAACTGAATAAAAAGAGCATCAAGTATAACTGGCATGATGCGAAGACAACGATCATCGAAGGACTTCTGGCCCGGGGAGACCGGAGAATCAGCCGGGTGATCGAAAAGGTCTATGAGGACGGAGGCGTATTTGACGCCTGGACAGAATACTTTGATTACGACCGGTGGATCCGCGCGCTGGAAGCAAGCGGCCTGTCTCTGTCCTTTTATCTGTACCGCAGACGATCCCTGGATGAGATCCTTCCCTGGGATTTTATCGATGCGGGACCTTCCAAATCCTTTATGGTCCGGGAATATAAACGGGCTCTGGAGGAGAAAATAACTCCCAACTGCAAGGCGGCCTGCTGCGGATGCGGCGCCGCAGCTTATAAGGGAGGTGAATACTGCCCATGCGAGTAAGGATCAAATTTACCAGAAACGGATTCGTGAAATATCTGGGACATCTGGATATTATGCGGACATTTCAGAGATGCTTCAACCGGGCACAGATACGGATGATCTATTCGGAAGGATTTAATCCGCATCAGAAGCTCCAGTTCGCCCTGCCGCTGGGAGTCGGCGTATTAAGCCGGGGAGAATATCTGGACGCCGAGGTGGAAGATGGACAGGATCCGTCCGGGATCCGGGAAAGCCTCAACCGGGTGAGCGGAGACGGATTTGAGATTCTGGATGTCCGGATCCTGGAGGAACAGGCCGGAAATGCTATGGCAAGCGTCCGTTTCGCTTCCTACGAGATCGAGTTTAAAACGCCGATAAGCCTGGACCCGGTCAGATATCTGGAGCCGGAGCAGATCCTGCTTCAGAAAAAGACCAAAACCGGGATCCGGGAAGTGGATGTGAAGCAGCTGATCCGGAAAATGGAGATGAACGGAAGGATCCTTTCCATGACCCTGGGAAGCGGCGGAGAGAACAGTATCAAACCCGAACTGATCGCGGCGGATCTTCTGAGACAATCCGGCCTGTCCGCCGAAGCGACGGAGATGGAAGTGACAAGGTGCGATCTGTATGCGGAAGGAATGATTCCCCTGATCGAATATCAGACAAAGACCCATGAGTGAAACCAAAAAAGGCAAATTAGTAATAACAAAAAAGAATCAGATCACCTTTTCCCTGCTTCTGAATTCCAGAGGGATCGCGACCCAGATCAATCTGGACGGAGGAAAAGGAGAAAGCGCCATCGGCAATATTTACATCGGCAGAGTGGATAATATCGTAAAGAATATCAATGCCGCCTTTATTGAGTATGCCCCCGGCATGATGGGATATTATCCTCTGGAAGAGGGAAGCACTCCGGTATTTACCAATCCCGGCAGAAAACCGGGACCGATGCGTAAAGGGGATCAGATGATCGTTCAGGTTTCCAAGGATGCTCTGAAATCCAAGGATCCGGTACTGACCTCCGATATCAATCTGACCGGCAAATATGTGGTGCTTACTCTGGCTCAGAAAGGACTGCATTTCTCCAATAAATTCCGGGATCCCGAGAAGAAAAAACAGATCCAGAAGGATTTTGAAGGCTTCGGTTATGAGGAAGCGGGATTTATTATCCGGACTAACGCCATGTTTGCCGACCCATCCCAGATCTATGAGGAAATGGATTTCTATTATGACCTGTGGCTGATGCTAAAGGACTGCGGACTCTATAACAACTGCTTGTCCCAGATCTATCAGGCGCCTCCCTCCTACATGGTGAATATCCGGGACGGATATGAAACAATCCTGGGGGAGATCCTGACGGATGATCCGGAGATTTATGAAAGTCTCCGGGGATATCTGGAGAAATACCAGCCGGATGATCTGGAGAAACTGAAATTCTATGATCACCGGACGGTTTCTTTGCATACCATGTTCAATATTGACCGGCAGATCACGGAGGCCCTTCAGAAAAAAGTCTGGCTCAAATCCGGGGGATATATCATTATCGAACCGACGGAAGCCCTGGTGTCCATCGACGTGAATACCGGGAAATATATTTCCGAGAAAAAAGCGGAGGATGAATATCTGAAGGTCAATCTGGAGGCGGCTGCAGAGATCGCCCGGCAGATCCTTCTGCGGAATCTGTCCGGGATCATCATCATTGATTTTATCAATATGAAATCCGAGGCCTATAAAACCATGCTGATGGATTATTTAAAAAGTCAATTGCAATTTGATCCGGTTAAGACTAATATAGTAGAAATGACGAAACTGAATCTTGTGGAGATCACCAGGAAGAAAATTCGTAAGCCGATATACGAACTAATCGACATTAGTATGTTGCAATAACTGATTTATTTTGTTAAAATTGTTCAGTACTATAGGATTCCGGTGTTAAATGTATGGAATAATATTTTGATATAAGGTAGGAGAGACTATGAGCTTAGTAGATGATATCAAATCAGGAAGCAGCGATGCCATTAAGCAGCTTTATCAGGAAAATGCCCAGGATATTTATGATTTTGCCAAAGGGATCACCAACAATCATGATACGGCTATGCAGGCAACCAAGAGCACCCTTTCCAAACTGGTTCAGCAGATCCAGGGAGGAAGTGTCCCTGCGAACATCCATTCCGAAGCTTTGAAGCTGGCTTATGACGAAGCCTGCAAGATTGCAATGCCATCCGTACAGAATATTAAATCACCCTATGATGAAGATGCCGAAGAAGAGGCTCCCGTCAGAAAATCCCGGGAATCTGCCCCGAAGGCTGCCCGCAGACAGGAACAGTATTCCGACAGCTATGAGGACGACTACGAAGAAGCTCCGGCCCAGAAGCGCCGCAGCGCCCAGTCCAAGGGCAACCGTCCGGAATATGACCGCCGGCAGCAGTCCCAGGCCAGAAGATCCCGCGATGAGTATTATGACGATTATGACAGATACGACCAGGGACGGTATAACGACAGATATCAGGATTACGAAGACGATTATGATGACTACGAAGAAAAGCGCGGACACGGTGCAGGCTTCTATATCTGCCTTGTGATCAACATTATTCTGGTTCTTCTGCTGATCTGGTTCCTGATCGGTCTGCTGGTGAACCTGGGCGTGCTTCCGGATTCCCTGAACATGCTGGGATATAACTGGTTCAACGAGACGATTTATCCGCTGTTCTGACGAAGGTTTTCGTTGGGATAATTGTTGACAGAACGCCTCATTGTGTGGTAATTTATATTAGTTGGCCGCACAATGAGGTTTTTTAAGTCCGGGACAACTTCCGGCACCGTAGTTGGCGAGTATTTTTCAGGAGGTACATTATGTACGCAATTATTGCAACTGGTGGCAAGCAGTACAAGGTGAGTGAAGGTGACAAGGTCAGAGTAGAGAAGCTCGATGCTGAAGTAGGCTCACAGGTGGAATTTGATCAGGTTCTTCTGGTCGGCGGCGATACCGCAAAGGTCGGCAATCCTGTTGTGGAAGGTGCCAAAGTCGTTGGTGAAGTGACCGCACAGGACAAGGCGAAGAAAGTGATCGTTTACAAGTACAAACCCAAGAAGGGGTATCACAAGAAGAACGGTCACAGACAGTGTTACACAGAAGTTGAGATCAAGAGCATATCTTTATAAGAAGGAGTGAGATAAATGGCACATAAAAAGGGCGTTGGTTCCACACGAAACGGCAGAGATTCCGAGGCGAAGCGTTTAGGCGCAAAGAGAGCAGACGGACAGTTTGTGAAGGCCGGCAATATTCTTTACAGACAGAGGGGCACACATATTCATCCGGGCGTGAATGTTGGACGCGGCAAGGATGATACCCTGTATGCACTGGCTGACGGCAAGGTAAGCTTCCATCGGTTAGGCAGAGACAAAAAGCAGGTATCTGTTCTTCCTGTAGAGGAATAATCAGGATCACGAGGGCTTCAAATCTTCCGGTTTGAAGCCTTTTATTTAACAGGACGATCAATCTATGTTTATTGATACAGCGAGAATTATTATTAAGTCCGGAAAGGGCGGGGACGGACATGTCAGTTTCCGCCGTGAAAAATATGTTCCCGACGGAGGCCCTGACGGCGGAGACGGCGGAAAGGGCGGAGATGTGATCTTCGTCACGGATGAGAATATCAATACTCTTATCGATTTCAAGCACAGGCGAAAGTACGCTGCCGGTTCCGGAGAAGAGGGCGGCAAACGGCGCATGCATGGAAAGAACGGGGAAGATCTCGTGATCCATGTTCCGAAGGGGACGGTGATCCGTCACGCAGAGACCGGCAAGATAATTCATGATATGGGAAATTCCGAAGAGCCCTATGTCATGCTGAAGGGCGGAAGAGGCGGCAACGGCAACATGCATTATGCCACGGCGGTGATGCAGGCGCCCCGCTATGCCCAGCCCGGCGGAAAGGCCCAGGAAATGGAAGTGATCCTGGAGCTTAAGAGCATCGCCGATGTGGGACTGGTGGGATTTCCGAATGTGGGAAAATCCACGTTCCTTTCCGTTGTATCCAATGCAAGACCCAAGATCGCCAATTATCATTTTACGACCCTCAGCCCCAATCTGGGCGTGGTGGATCTGGAGGACGGAGGATTTGTTATCGCGGATATTCCCGGACTGATTGAAGGTGCTTCTGAAGGTCTGGGACTGGGCCACGACTTTCTGAAGCACATCGAGAGATGCCGGATCCTGATCCATCTGGTGGACGGAGCCGGTACAGAGGGAAGGGATCCTTCGGAAGATCTTGCCGCCATCAACCGGGAACTGGAAGGTTACAATGAGATTCTCAGCCGGAAGGCCCAGGTGATCGCGGTGAACAAGATGGACCTGATTCCGGATCCGCAGGAAAGGGAGCAGATCATTGAAAAGATCCGCCGAAGCTGCCCCGATCCGGATATCCGTATTTTCCCTGTCTCCGCAGCGACCAAAGAAGGGATCCGCCCGCTTCTTTATTATGTGAAGCAGCTTCTTCAGGAGCTTCCGGATGATACTTCCGTCTTTGAAAGCGAGATCCAGGTGGAGGATTACTTTGAAGAGGAGATTCTGGCCTTTGAAGTAAAGAAAGAAGGGGAGACTCTTTACAGCGTGGAAGGTCCCAGGATCGAGCGGATGCTGGGATATACCAATCTGGAGTCCGAAAAAGGATTTTTATTCTTCCAGAATTTTATGCGGGAGCAGGGAATCCTGGATCAGCTGAAAACGCTGGGGATCCGCGAGGGCGATACGGTCCGGGTCTACGGCCACGAATTTGAATATTTTGATGACTGATGAGGTTCCGGAAATCGGAATGTCAGGATCAATCAGGAAAGCGACAGAGAAAATGACAGGAAAAGAACGAGCATTATTAAGAAGTCAGGCCCATCATCTGGATCCGGTGGTACACGTCGGAAAGGAATCACTGACTCCGGAGGTCACCGCGGCGATTGCCGAAGCTCTGGAAGCCAGAGAACTGATCAAGGTTGGAGTCCTGAAGAACTGCATGGATGATCCGGGAGAGATCGCGCAGATCGTTGCGGAACGTACCGGCAGTCAGGTGATCCAGGTCATGGGGAAGAAGATCACCCTCTATAAATATAACCCTAAGAAACATAAGGAGAACTGATATGAAATTCGAACTGGTGGGGATGCTGGAAGGGCAGCTGAATGCCAATCTGGATGAGAAGAGATTTCTTCATACCCGCGGAGTTGCCTATACGGCGGCGGCTCTGGCAATGCGGTGGTACAAATACGAAATCGACCGGGTCATGATCGCCGGATATATGCATGATTGTGCCAAATGTATGTCCCTGCCCCAGCAGCTGCGGGCTGCCGAGGATGGAATGATCTACCTTTCCGATTATTACCTGCAGCATCCGAAGCTGATTCATGCTCTGGTAGGACCGGCTGTAGCCCAGGAAGAATACGGGATTTTCGACCGGGAGATCCATGATGCGATCCGGACCCATACCACCGGAGCACCGGATATGTCGGTCATGCAGAAGATCATCTATGTGGCTGATTTTATCGAGCCAAACCGGGAAGGGATCATCATGAAGATCGAAAACATCCGGGAAACGGCGTTTACGGATCTTGATAAAGCGGTTTACATGATCGCGGACCGGACATTGGAATATCTGAAGAAGCAGGGGGCGGATATTGACCCGCTGACGGAGAAAACAAGAGATTTTTACAAGAAACTGATCGAAGAAAGAGAGGGCGTTGAATGACCAGCAAAGAACTTGCAAAAACAGCCTGTGAGTGTATTGAAGAGAAGAAGGGGATCGACATCAAGGTGATCGACATCAGCAAGATCAGTGTCCTGGCGGATTATTTCATCATTGCCGGCGGATCCAATCTCCGCCAGATCCAGACGATCGCTGACAATATCGAAGAAAAACTCGGCAAAGCAGGGATCGCACCGAAAAGTGTGGAAGGCTACAGCACTTCCAACTGGATCCTGATGGATTACCGGGATATCATCATTCATATCTTCAACCAGGAAGAGCGTCTGTTCTATGACCTGGAGCGGATCTGGGCAGACGGCGAAACGGTTGAAGTTTCAGATCTGTAACTGATTTTGCTCAGAAGAGACGGAATACACCGATCACTTCACCAAGGATTGTCACATCACTCAGAATAATGGGATCATAATCCGGATTCTCCGGCTGGAGACGGATATGATCCTTTTCTTTATAGAATGTCTTTACAGTCGCGCCATCCTCAATCAGCGCAACGACCATATCTCCGTTGGAAGCAGTGCTGGTCTGCCGCACGATCACCTGGTCTCCGTCCAGGATACCGGCGCCGGTCATACTGTCGCCGCGGACCTTCAGCATAAAGACCTGACTGTTCGGAAGCATATCCGCAGGGATCGGGAAGTAATCCCGGATGTGTTCTTCGGCAAGCAGCGGTTCGCCGGCTGCCACATAGCCGACCATGGGTATCTGGGCATATTCCCTCCGGGTCAGGGCAAAGTCTTCATCAATGATCTCGATCGCCCGGGGCTTGGAAGGATCTCTGCGGATGTATCCCTTAGCCTCCAGCGCATTCAGATGGGAATGTACAGACGCAGGGCTGTTGAGTCCCACTGCAGTGCAGATCTCCCGGACTGCAGGCGGATATCCTCTGGAAAGGGTTTCCTTCTTTATAAATTCCAGGATCGCAGTCTGCTTCTCGGATAAAGAGCTTTTCTCAGCTGCACTTTTATCTGTCATACTTCTTTCTGCCATAATGATTCTCCCATCGGATCAATTTTCTTATGTATATAGTATTACTTCATTATCCTATCATAATGTGTAATAAAAATCAAACATTTGTTCGCCGTTTTTATTGACAAACAGATGTTCGGGTGCTAAGATTCATGCAAACAGATGTTCGGTTACTTAATTTTAATTGTTTTTATTAACTATAGAGTCAGCATCCCACTATATATGAAAGAAGGTTTCAAGATGAAAAGCAGAAAAAGATTAGCCCGGGTTATGATCATCGCTTTATTGATCGCAGCTGTATTTGTCATCGTTTCTTCTTCTCAGAATTCAGCCAGAGCAGATGAATCAGATCAGGCTCACAAGCGTTACACATCCATTAATATCAATCCCGGTGATACCCTGTGGGGGATCGCAGTTACCTATGCAGACGGCCATTACAGCACGATTCAGGAATACATTGATGAAGTTATGTTCATCAATCATCTGGATTCGGATCTGATCAATGCGGACGAGTATTTGCTGGTTCCGTATTACGTAGGCTGATATACCAATTTACCCATAATCATCTTTTTTATATCTTATATCTCTGAAACAGGGGCTGCCGCATCATGAAAGGTGCGGCAGTTCCTGCTTCCGACATATTTTATTTTTAAACTTTACCTTCCCACTTTCAGGATATATAATACAAGCCATGAAAAAAAGAAGTATGAAGATTACAAAACAGGATGTGACAGCAGCGCTTCGGACTTCACTCCCGATCATCGTGACATTTATTGTATTAGGGACCGGATACGGGATCTTAATGCAGGAACACGGATATGGACCGATATGGTCTTTGCTTTCCGGTATTATGATCTTCAGCGGAACCGCGCAGTTTGTCAGTGTCACGATGCTGACCGGCGGATCTTTGATTATGGCCGCGGTGACCGCACTAATGGTTTCCGCAAGACATATCTTTTTCAGTATTTCCATGATCGGACGTTACCGGAACGAGAATAAACGGAAATGGTATCTGTATTATGCGCTCTGTGATGAGACCTACGCCATGCTCAGTAAGGATGACGGGCCAAAGGGCGTCAATACCAGCAGCTACCGGTTTCTGGTGACGTTATTTGACCAGCTCTCCTGGATTCTGGGCTCGGTTCTGGGAGGATGTCTGGGCTCGGTTCTGAATTTCAATTCCGAAGGGATCGACTTTGCCATGACAGCATTATTTGCCACTGTTTTTCTTCAGCAGTGGATCGATTCCAAATGCCATATTCCGGCGATCCTGGGTCTTCTGGCAACACTGGCCTGCAGACTTCTGTTTGGCCGTGACCTGTTTCTGATTCCGGCAATGGTGATTATTATTGCTGTGCTGACCATTATGCGCAGAACAATAGAGGAGAGGAGCCAAATCAACGATGACAATGACTAATCCTGAACATGCATTTCTGATTATTCTGATTATCGGGGTTGTGACGCTGGCCACCCGGCTGCTTCCGGTTCTTGTTTTCGGCCGGGGTAAGAAAGTACCGGATTATATTCTGTATCTGGGGAAGGTAGTTCCTTATACCGCGATGGGACTGCTGATTGTGTACTGCCTGAAAGACGTTTCTGTGATCCATGCGCCTCATGCCATTCCGGAACTGGCTGCGCTGGCAGTTGTAGTCGGGACCTATCTGTGGAAGCGAAATACCATTTTCAGTGTGGTGATTGGTACAGTTGTCTATATGGTTCTGATTCAGCTGGTATTTTAATCTGACTCATCCGAATCCTTTTTTCTTAAGGAGACGACATTTCTGGCACTGCGGCGCCTTTCATCTTCCAGGGCAGCATAATGCTTCTTCGTGGTATTCACATCCGAATGTCCGAGAACATCTGCGACCAGATAGATATCTCCGGTTTCCCGGTAGAGCTGCGTTCCGTAGGTGCTGCGCAATTTATGCGGTGTGATCTTTTTCAGCTGCGTTACTTGAGAGGCGTATTTTTTGACCAGGTTTTCCACGGAATGGACCGAAAGGCGCTTCTTCTGCATCGACAGGAAAAAAGCATCCTCATGTCCGGGCTGAGGAATCACGGACATCCGCTCTCTGAGATAGTTGTAAAGGGCATCTTCCACTTCGTCGCCGAAATATACAATTACCTGATTTCCGCCTTTTCGCGTGATCCGGATCCCGTGATTTTTAAAATCCACATCCTGGAGATCCAGACCGACACATTCGGAAACACGGATTCCGGTGCCAAGAAGCAGAGTAATGACTGCCAGATCCCGGATCCGGGTTTTTTCGTGGTATGCCCGCTGCTGTTTCGTCATATTTGCTCCGGAATCCACCGCTTCGAGAAGATCGGAAATCTCCGATCCCTCCAGACGTACAATGTCTTTCTCATGGGTCTTTGGCATCCTTACGATCGATGCGGGATTGGTGCTGATCATTTCCATTTCATAGAAATAACGATAGAAGGAACGAATGCTGGCCAGTTTGCGGTTCAGTCCCCGCTCGCTGTTGGTTCGTTCTTCGGAATCTTTGTTATTATAAAGCTTCAGATATTCCAGGTAATCCTGGATAATTCCGGGTGTTACTTTGTCAAGAACCTGGATCGTAAGATCCGGAATTTCCTTCTCTTCACAAAGCGTTGTTTCCGATTTCAGATAATTGAAGAATACGATGAGGTCATAAGCATAAGCAAGACGTGTCCTTGCCTGGGTCGTTGGTTCGATCCCCCGGAAAAAGTACCTGCAGAAAGCGGGAAGGGATTTTCCCAGTTCCCGGATCTTCAGGTTGGTTTCTTTTGAGAACTGATCGTGATAACTTTTGTTCGGCATAGTATCTCCGTTTGATTAATGAGGAATCAGCTGATTCATGATCGCAGTAAACATACGGTCTTTTACACCGGGATAAGTCCGGTTCAGAGAAGACAACAATTCCGCGATCTGCTGCCGGCTGGTATTTCCGTCGGCAGGACAGGGATTCTTTAATGGAGTTATCTGATATTTGTTGATAAATCCTTTAATATCCGCTTCGTTAATATAAATGAATGGCCGGATCAAAGTCAGGCCGCTGCGGTCCAGCACGGTTACAGGTTCAAATGTATGAAACCGGCCTTCGAAGATCAGCGACATCAGCATTGTCTGCACAAGGTCGTCTTTATGATGTCCGAAGGCCGTTTTATTACATCCGAGTTCTTTCACAAACTGATTAAACGCGCCTTTGCGCATTTTCGCGCAGAGAGAGCAGGGATTGGATTCCTGACGCTGATTAAATACGATCTCCGCAATCTGCGTTTCTGCAATATGATAAGGAACTTCGAGGTCTTCACAATAGGCAGCGATTTGTTCCAGATCAAGATTACCAAACCCCAGATCCACCGTCACAGCATGAATCTGAAAAGGGTGTGGATAGAATCGGGACAATTGCTTCATCGCATAGAGAAGAGAGAGGGAATCCTTTCCTCCTGAAACGCCTATCGCAATCATATCTCCATCATTAATCATCCCGAAATCGTCAATTGCTCTACGGGTTTGACTCAACAGCTGTCTGGATGTCAATCATATCTCCTTCATTTTCGGTGATTTATATCAGTCTGTAAAAGTAATATTTGAATTATTAACAATATGTTACAAAAATCAATAAATCTCAACGGTTTCCAGTAATTCTATGGCCTGATCCAACGTCAAATTTCTTCGTCATAACTAAAATCAGAAGGACAGGTGACAGACCATGAAGTACCGTGTTTGTTCTGCCGCAGCTTCTTCGGCAAGCACTTTAATTTGCATTGAAAACTAAACACCGGTAACAGAAATATTATATTATAGAAATGTTTTGAAATAAAGAATATCTATCATTATTCTTCGATGATTGAACCGGGAAGCGGAAGGTTGTATAAGAGTGGCCGCTCTAGAAGCGGAGTCGGATCCTGATAATGCTGTATCTCAAAGGGTAAGGTAAATTCTGAAAAAGCTTATAAATTCCATGTGCTGCCTTCCATTTTCCAGGTAAATCATCAAAAATCCGGAAGGTAATTTCAGAAAAAGCTTGTAAACTCCATCCCTGACCTTCCGTACATCTGTGGAAGGACAGGGACTGCTGCATGGCGGAACATATATTTTCTCACGAAAGAGCAGAAAATAAGGAATTATTTCAGAAACTCCGGCGAATGCATCTTCCACGGCAAATTCCAGATATAAGATGCATTTTATATGTTCTCAAAATGGCCATTCCACTGTATGCGTAGCAGATTTTGTTCTCATTTTTCATTTTTCTCCTGTGCGTAGCAAAAATGCAACGTGCTGAGAAAAATCTTAATATAAGAACAAAGAAAAGTGTTCTCAATTTCCGGTTTTTTTGTACAAGATGCAGAAAAGAGTCTGTCATCAAATCTAACGCTGTACAAAAGCAGATGCATTCCTGATGCCGTTCGCAGACTCGGTTTGCTACATCGCCCAGAGCAAGGAAATCACCCGCCTAAAGTACCGAAGAGAATTATGGATTCCCGACATACAACTATGGAAAAAAGTCAACTTTAACGCAAAGATATATCGCAAAAAGCATATAAACAGGAGGAAACAGATCCTCATCCCTAATTCCGGTTCTCCAGTTTTTTCAGAAGTTTTTGGAAATACTCGGGAAGCTCGGATGTAAATTCCAGATAGGCTCCGGTAATCGGATGAATAAATCCGAGCTCTCTGGCATGCAGTGTCTGTCCCTCCAGATCTTTGCCGTCCAGTTTAAAGGACGACGTATTTCCGCCATATGAGATATCTCCTAACAGCGGATGATGAATGCTGGCCATATGAACCCGGATCTGATGTGTTCTCCCGGTTTCCAGAATGCAGGAAATATGAGAATATTTGGAAAAATTCCGGATCACCTGATAATGTGTGACTGCAGGCTTTCCATTCCGTTCATTGATTGCCATCAGTTTGCGCTGATTGGGATTACGTCCGATGGACCCGGTCACGGTTCCTGCTGATTCCTTAAAATTTCCGACACAGACGGCTTCATACATCCGATGTATGGAATGCACTTTAAATTGCTCAGCAAGCCCTCTGTGGGCCTGATCAGATTTTGCACATACAAGAATGCCGGAAGTATCCTTATCAATTCTATGGACGATTCCGGGCCTTAAAATGCCGTTGATTCCGGAAAGATCCCGGCAATGATACAACAAAGCATTAACCAGCGTTCCGGAATCATGTCCTGCCGCCGGATGAACCACCATGCCTTTCGGTTTATTTACAACGATCAGGTCCGGATCTTCAAACAGGATCTCCAGAGGGATGTTCTCCGGAAGGATTTGGGGTTCCAGATTCGGAGGAACCTCAAAGCTGATCAGATCTCCGGACCGGACCTGATAACTGGCTTTTACCGGTTTTTCTCCCACGATGAGACGCTGTTCTCTGATCAGTTTCTGGATGTAGCTGCGGGACAGATCATCAGACTGTTCCGATAAAAACCGGTCCACCCGCAATCCTTCATATTCATCCTGTACATTGTATACAATCAGCCCCATAAATGAAAATTCCTGTCTTCTTTATAAATAAAAAGGAAGAAAATGACGATCATTACTGCGGAAATTGTGACATAGATATCCGCAAGATTAAACACGGGAAAAGAGATAAACTGAAGAGAAATAAAATCAATCACATACCCGCGCAGGATCCGGTCGATGAAGTTCCCAATGGCTCCGGAAGCCAAAAGACACAGAAGATCGCATAAAAACAGCTGATTCCTTATGGTCTTTCTGTCCGGGATGATGGTTTTATCAGAACAATAAGACTGGAGCCTCTTATGAATCCGACAATAAAAAACTGTCAGAAGGATCAGGATAACTACCGTAATCACATAAAACAGCCAGAATCGTCCTGTGAAAATACCAAAGGCGGCACCCTGATTTTCCAGATAATGAAGATTGACCAGACCTTTGATCAGGGACAGGTCTCCGCCAGACTTCAGTGAAGACGCTGCCAGATATTTAGTGAGCTGGTCAATCAGGATCAGAACAGGAACCATCAGAATCTGAAGGATGAGGTGCATATTCAGTTTTCTGCGATAATTCGGAGAGTCTTTCATGATTGCGCCGAACAGAATTATTACGCTGTACTCAGAACCAATAAAACAGGCTGCCAAACCGGCAGCCTGAAAACAAACATGCTGATAAATTCCGATCAGATCAACGGAGACTTGAATCCCGTAATATCAAAGGATCCGTCATCATTTCCGAAAAGATCCTGGAAATCACCGGAAATATCCACGGAATTCGGAGTTGCGATGAAAATATAATTGGAGATCTTCTGCAGATTTCCATCCAGCGCATAGCAGGATCCGGAAATGAAATCAATGATTCTCTGGGAAATCTCCACATGCAGTCCTTCAAAATTGATCACAACAGCTTTGCCCTGAAGCAAAGTCTCGGTGATCTCTCTGGAATCCTCAATGGATGAAGGCTTGAAGATGCAGACTTCGCTTCCGCCCATTCTCGGATTGCTGCGGGAAGCACTGCTTCTTGCATTTCTTCCGAAGGCTCCGGAAGTTGACTTGGGAGCTTGTTCCCTGACTTCTTTTTCTTCCGCCTGAGCTGCTCTCTTCTTGAAGAAACCGCCCTTTTCTTCGGGCTCATCCGTATCATCTTCGTCAATGATATCGTCTCCGTCATAGATATCATCGAAATCGTCGTAATCGTCATCCTTGCCGCTGTTGAACGCGTTCATAAATTTGTCAGTGAACTTTCCCATAATATCTCCTTTATAGTAATGTTTTTGTGTAATCTCTCATACCGAATATCCCGGTACCAACTCTGACGATCGTTGAACCTTCTGAGATTGCAGTGATATAATCATCACTCATTCCCATCGAGAGTATTTCCATTTGTATATTATCAATGTTTCTATCCTTGATGTCAATAGATAAATTTCGTAAAGACCTAAAATAATTACGGGCAGTATCCTCATCCGAACATACCGGCGGAATGCACATCAGGCCCAGGACCCTGATATGATCCAGTTCTGATAAAGAACGGATAAGTTCCGGCAGTTCCTCTGCCCGGATCCCGCTCTTACTCTCCTCTTCTCCGATATTTACTTCGATCAGAATCGGCATGCAAAGATCATGCTTTTTTGCTTCTCTATCAATGACCTGCGCCAGTTTAAGAGAATCCACGGAATGGATCATACAGACCTTATCAATAATATATTTGACTTTATTGGTCTGAAGGTGTCCGATCATATGCCACCGGATATCCTTCGGAAGCTCTTCGTATTTCCGGGTCAGTTCCTGTACCTTATTTTCCCCGAAATCCCTCTGCCCTTCCTGATAGACTTCATAGATCATTTCGGAAGGATGGGTCTTGCTGACCGCAACAAGGGTGACCTCCTGATGGAACGGACTTTCCGCCTGTGCCTGCTCTATTTTTTTTCTGACTTCCTCATAATTTGTTTTAACCGACATTTTCCGCTTCCTTATAATTCATGTATACCTGATCAAACAAAGAAACCCCATTGACACTGTCATCCCGGACAATATAATACCCATTGTTTTCGCCCAGGATATCGATAAACCGGAACAGCGCGTTTCCGGAGCTGTTCACGTAAACTCCCTGCACATCCGCTGTCATACCGACCGTAAATTCGTTATCCGAGTCCTCCTGCACCAGAATATCCCCCAGGAATATTTCCCCGTTTTGAAAAGGAACATAGCAGATCCCCTCACTGATCTTCACGATTTCCGGATATTTCCAGCTGACGGTTTCCACGCCTTCCCGCAGCTTAGTCTTGACACTGAATCCGTCTTTGGAGGAATTTCCTCCCTTGGAAAGGAATTCTTCCGGGATTGCCAGATATGTGCAGGAAGTCACAGAGGATTTGGGAACCTTCAGGCCGGAATAGGTATCATCCTTGAAGGCAATCTGAATATACCGTTCCGAAGCATAGCGGATCATATATTTGCTCAGGGAAATGACGCCGTAATAGTTTCCGCCTCTGGTTATGATCTCAAAATTAGCATCCGCAGTAATATTGTCCTTCAGAAACTGGATCGACACCACATCAAGGTTCCGGAATGCATCCGGATTGTTGATCTGGATCACCAGATACCAGTCTTCTGAGGTAATCACCTTATATACGGGAGAGCCGGCTTCCACCCGGTCATTGCTTTTGATGATCTGTTTATTATATGTATTTTTCCGGAAGGAAGAGGCGTCGAAGGTATCGATAGTCAGATTTTCAAACTGATCGATATAATGCATGGCAATGCCTGCATATTCGGAATTATAGATCTGTAGGCTTCCAGTAAAACGGATATCATTGTTTTCAAAAATGCTGGAATTGACAAGATCCAGGATCTGGGATTCGATCTGATATTTGAAATGGTATGCTTCATAATAGTCGTTGATTTTAAATGAGGTATTAAAATCATACAGAGAATCCTCGATCAGATTCAGATCATTTTCATTCAGGATCGCCTGGTTCTGCGCCGCCTGGTTCAGGCGGTAAGACAGCTCTCCGCTGGTATCAATCAGATAGGACTGCTCTCCCACATAGACAGGACTCTGATCCCCGACAAAATAATTGACATAGCCGGAAGAAGCGGAATTGACCACCACCTCCGAACGGATTGCCAGGGCCGTATACTGTCCGTCAAATTCGCTGGACGTATATCCTTCATCGACTTCGTAAAAGCTGCTGCTTTTGTTAAACAGAAAATCACAGAAAACCGCAACGAAATACAGGATGATTATCAGGCAGATAATCAATCCTATATTTACGTTGGGTTTATTGCTTTTATATTTGATTGTACCATTCGGCTGGTCTGACATTATAACGAAAGCTCGGTGATCTCCCTGAATCTTTCATCCAGTTCATTTAATCCCAGAGAAAGGCTAATAATAAACTCGACACCAAGTCTGTCAGAAAGAACGATCATTTTATCGATTGCTTCAGCGGGGTCCTGGTCTTCCAGGTTGGCAAGGGTAAGAAAACTGTCAAAGTAAACGGACTGGATATCACTGTTTCCGGAAATCAGTCCGCAGATAAATCCCATCAGAACATCAAAATCAGAGATCGGGTATTCCCGGACATTGATCAATCGGATGTTTCTGTCAAGCTCGAACATATGCTTGGAGTTCTTGTCCAGATAAATGATGACGCCGTCGGTCGTCTTCGCTTCTGAATTTGCTCTGTCGAGAATGTACTTTGTCTTTCCTTTGCCCTTTTCCCCTGCAATTAATTTAACCATAATTTAATTCCTCCTTTATGTTATGAGTGCCCAGCACTTATAATACCACATTATCTGTAAAGATTGCGCCAGTTCAGATCGCCTCTGTCGATGGCCAGGATCAGGATCTCCGCCGCGGCGATGTTGGTTGCGATCGGAATACTGTTCAGATCGCACAGACGGTTGATCTGCAGATAGTCCTGATTTCCCTCCCCTTCGTCCAGCGGATCCCGCAGAAAGATCACCGCATCGATCTCGTTCACTTCGATCTGGGCGCACATCTGCCGGCTGCCTCCCAGCTGGCCGGGAATGAATTTACGCAAATTCAGATTTGTCACATCTTCGATCAGTCTTCCTGTATTGCCGGTTGCAAATAGATTGTGCTTCGACAGGATGTTTTTGTATGCAATACAAAAATTCTGCATCAGTTCTTTTTTGGAATCATGAGAAATAAGTCCGATATTCATGGTTCACGCTCCTGCTCTTACAATGAAAACTTCTTTTTTAATCCAACATTTAACACAATCCCGATCCCCAGAAACGAGGTCGTCAGGGAACTCAGTCCGTAACTGACAAAAGGAAGTGTCAGACCCGTATTCGGAAGCAGCATCGTGACCACACTGAGGTTGATAAATGCCTGCGTTCCGATCAGGGTACCATAGCCGATCGCAATACATTTCCCGATATTTTCCCGGGCACGGATACCGATCCGGAAACATTCTATCACAACCAGGGCCATCAGGACAACGGTTACCAGCGAACCGAAAAATCCCAATTCCTCTCCAATGACTGTAAAGATAAAGTCCGTCTGCGGCTCTGAAATAAATTCCGCATTTTTCACACTGGTAATGGAATTGTTGTTCAGCCCTTTTCCCGTCAGGGATCCGCCGGCAATGGCCAGGATCGAATTCTCCTGCTGATAGCGGATGTCTGCGGCAATCTCGTTATCCGGATCATAAAAGCCCACCAGACGGTTATACTGGTAGACCGGAATGATGTTTTTCTCCGGCGGAAGAAAAAAGATTAATGTAATCAGCAGCGCAAGCGCCGGTATTACGATCAGCAGCACATTCCGTATGATCTTGTAATAGAACTTCCCGATAAATATTATAGCACAGAACATGATAAAAATGACAATAGAAGTCGAAAGATCCGGTTCTGTTACGATCAGAAGGATCGGGACCGCAAAGGCCGCGCAGGTAAACGCGAAAAACTTGATGGAGTTCAACGCAGTCCGGTTGTGGGCCAGCAGCGAAGAAAAAAAGATCAGCAGCAGAAGCTTGGACAGCTCGGAGGGTTGAAACATGATATCCCCCACAACGATCCAGCGCTTTGCGCCGCCGCGGTAGGTTCCGATCAGGTGGACCAGCAGCAGCATGATCAGGTTCAGCACATATAAAAGCCAGTAATACCTTGCAATAATATCATAACGTACCAGCGCCATGACCGCCATGACTAAAATACCGGCAACGAGGCCTACGACCTGTTTGGTGACATAGGTCATATTTCCTCCGGTGGCGGAATGGATCGCCAGAATCCCGATTACCGAAAGGGCAAGACAATAAAAGATCAGCGGGTAACTGAGCGTATTATAGTCATAGGATTTGATTTCTTCTAATATTCTTTCCAGTCTCTGTTTCATAATCAGATTAGTCCGTAACACCCATCAGCTCAATTTCATAGGCTCCTGAGGAAAGGATACCATTGATCGTCGTCTTTCCATAATAATACTCCAGACAGGCTTTCGTTGTCTCTGCCGCATAAGTGGAGGATCCACCGTTCCGGATCGTACAGGCAAAGGCGATCTCCGGATTGTAATACGGAGAAAAACCGATGAAGTTGGAATGGTTGGACCGGTAAATACTTTCCTGTGCGGTTCCGGTCTTTCCGGCAAGCTCGATCCCGGAACCCTTGAATACATCGGCGACCGACCCTTCCGTCACAACACCCAGCATTCCTGCATGGATGGCATTCCAGCTTCCGGCCCGAAGTTCCACTTCGTTGTTCACAAATGGCTCCACGGTCAGGATGGTATTCCCTGCTTTGTCCACGACCCGGTCGATGAGGCTCAGCTGATAGTTTCTGCCTGTATTGGCCAGGCAGTTGGCATATCTGGCCAGCTGGACCGTTGCAAATCCGTTGGTCCCCTGTCCGATGGCGGTTCTTACCGAGTCCGTGGAGGAGAACCGGGGATTATTCTCTTCAATCTCTACGCCGGATTTCATATTCAGTCCAAGGTCCGTTGCATACTGTTCCAGAATATCCAGACCCTGCAGACTGGTGTATTCGTCATCCACCATACTCAGACCGTATCCCACCGAGTAGAAAAAGTAGTTGCAGGATACCGTCAGGGCTTCCGTCACATTGACATATCCGTGGGAATCCGGATGAATCCAGCATTTCGGGGACGGCGTGATCTCCTCAAAAACGCCTTCATCCAGGATAAAGGTATCTACGTTAATCACATTTTCATTCAGTCCCGCGGCCGCAGTAATGGGTTTGAATGTGGATCCCGGGGCGGTCAGAGCCTGGGTCGCCCGGTTGTATAAGGGGGCGGAGCCGTCTGTATTCAGCTGGTACCAGTAATCCTGGTTGATGCTCCCTGACAGCATATTGTTGTCATAGGACGGATAGGAAACCAATGCCTTTACTTTTCCCGTTTTCGTATCGGTTACCACGATGGAGGCGGAGCAGGGATCCAGGGCCACCATGGCCGGTGTGATCACCAGATTCTCGATCTGGGTGATGATAAACTGGAAGGGCGAGATCGACATGGTCTGAAGCGCCACCATCATCGGGTCATTGGAAGGAAGTTTATTCTGGTCATACAGCATCATGCAGATATCATATGGTGAGATCTCCCCGCTGTAGACCATATAATAATAGATCCGTTCCTGGAAGCTGACGCTGTCTGTCAGGCTGCTCATCAGTTTTTCCAGAAGAGAATTATAAATCTCTTCAGAGGTGGCGTACCGTTTGGAGGAATCCAGCATCGTAACATTGATCCAGTTTTCGGAAATTGCATGGATCAGGAACTCCCGTAAGGAAACCGCTTCGTCCGCAAACTGCAGATAAACAGGATCCGAAGTATTCATCACTTCTTTGTCCAGGATCCCGAGACTTCCCAGAAGATTATAGGCGAAATACATATAATCATTAAATTCATCCGACAGCTCGCCGGTGGGTTTTGGCTGTACGCTGACCAGCTGTGCCCGCATTTCCTGAAGCACCGCCTTTTCCCTGGCCAGGAACGCGGAGTACACGCTTCTCTCCCGGTAGGTCGCGCCTGGATTTGAAAAATCCAGAGGCTCAATCACGTTGGTCAGAAGCTGGAAATAGACATCATTGGCTGGGATATAGACGATATCATCCGTTCCGTCGCTGACATAATTCCAGTCCACGATCCGGGCTACCAATAAGCCGGCGATCTCCCTCTCCAGAATCTCATAAAAGGCGATCTGCAGATTGGTATCCAGCGTCAGATACAGGTCATTGCCGCTGCCGGAGCGTGTGGAATCAATCACTTCCAGCACACTGCCCTTATTGTCCACGAAGACCGTCTCTGTGCCGCGGGTTCCCTTGAGATATTCATCATAAGAAGCTTCAATGCCGGTTTTTCCCACAATGTCTCCCGACAGATATTCGATCCCCAGGTCATTATAGTTCATACTGTCCAGTTCGGATTCCGAGATATAACCGGTATATCCCAGAATCGATCCGTAATACACGCCCCGATCGTAGACCCGCTTATAGGTCTCTTTGATATCCACTCCGGTCAGGTCCGATTTGTTTTCCATAATGGCAGCCTGGGTATATTCATTTACATCCGAAGCAATCACCGTGGAAAGATATTTCTGATAGGAGTTCAGGGACAGCGCATAGCGGACCGTACAGATCTTGATTCTCTGCTCCAGATTATACTCATCCGCACTGATATCAAATCTTCTGGGGGAACACATATAATCAATGATCTGCCGGGCGGAATATTTATCATACCCCTTATCATAGATATCCGTAGATCTGAGACCGAACACGTTGCAGAGGAAGGTGATCATCGGAGTCGCCGGTTCTGATTTGAAGGCTGCCTCCCCGTCCCTGTATTCGATATTGAAATTGTTGATCAGGGAATCCCCGTTGGATTCGATCAGCTCAATGGTATTGAAAATAATCCGGTTGATGATCTCCCCTTTCATATCGGAATTCTTGATCTCATCTGTCATAACGACGGAATATCCGACTTCATTATGGGCAAGCAGTTCCCCGGCAGAATCATAGATATTGCCCCGGGCGCCTTCCGAATAGATCACCTTCCGGGCCTTCTGGGTAAAATTATCCTGATAATACTCTGCTTTGATGATCTGCAGGTAGAACAGTCTGGCGATGATGACACAGAACATGATAATGAAAACCGCTCCGAGCAGGAACACCCGGGAGGTGATCATTTTGATGCAGAAGTCTCTGAAGACCTCATAGATTCGTTTGATTCGGTTCCATAATCTGATTATCACTGTTCCGGGACCTCTTTCAGTTTATAAATCAGTGCGCTGACAGGTTTATACAGCAACAGTCCTGCGATAAAGGTCAGGAGAAATTCCGGCAGCATTACCCGGATCAGATAATATCCCAGTTCAAAGCGTGCCTTCAGTACATACCAGACGACGAAACAGACCGCATGGTAGAACAGATCGCTGAGCACCAGAAGAAGCAGCGGAATATACAGATCATCCGAGTAAAACAGCGAGTTCCAGATCCCGCTGACGAATCCGATCAGCAGAAAAACAAGGGCATGATATCCGATCACATCACAGAAAAAAACATCCATCAGAAGACCGCTGAAAAACCCGATCAGCATACCGACGATCCGGCTGTCGGAATACCCGTAAATAAAGGTCAGTACCAGCAGCAGATTCGGAGCGTATCCCAGGAAATGGATCCGGCTGAACACCGTGGTCTGCAGTACAAAGGCAAGAACCACAAGAACTGCCGTAATTATGAAATTTCTGATCCTGTATAAAGACATTGTCTACCGATCCTTAATCCGATGTCTGCTTTGTTTTCGTAATGATCAGCACTTCCTGCAGATCCGCAAAATCCACCACCGGCTTGATATGGCCGGACTGGGTCAGGTCGTTGGCGTCCAACTGATAGTCAACGACATATCCGATCAGCAGCCCCGGAAGATACCGGGAACTGACATGACTGGTCAGCAGCGCGCTGTTCATGGAGATCATGACATCGGCGCTGACATCCCGGAACTCCAGGAGGTTCTGTTCCATCAAAGTCAAAGACCCGTTGAGCATACACAGTTCGGAGGTGTCTTCAAACTGGGCGCTGACGAAGCTTTCATCATCGATGATGGACCGGACAGTGGAAAAACCCGGCCCCGTCTCGATCACGATCCCCACCAGACCGCCGGAAGCCAGAACATTCATATCCCGGGTGATCCCGTCGTTCGTCCCCTTATCGATCGTGAAGGTGGAGAACCATTTTCCGGAATCCTTTGAGATCACATGGGCTGCCACCATATCATATGCCGAATACTGATCCTGTATTTTAAACAGTTCCTGCAGTCGCTCCAGTTCCAGTTCTTTCTGATGCAGCATCGTAAGGGACATATTCAGGGATTCCACCTGGTTTTTCAGATCCTGATTTTCCTGTTCCAGCGCCTCCAGCGTCTTCTGGGCTTCCAGCTTGTCGGACAGCCACAGTCCGATGGAATTCACTCCCTTCTGTACAGGAACCACGATCACGGACGCCGCGTCCATAAAGGGCCTGCGGATCTTCTCATTGACCCCGGACAGAATGATCAGAATAAGACACACGGCTGCCAGGATCCAGAGCAGATGCTTTGGATTAATATGACGGACGGCCCTCTCATCCCGGGGTTTTTTGTGACCTTTGACATACTTTACGACTTTGCTGACTGTTTCCGTACCCTTTTCCTGAAGGGTCTTCGGCGCGTCCGCATCCCTCAGCTTCGGCTTTTGTTTTGCCATCCGTGAGAATTCGGTGTAACGTTCTGAAGCAGCCCGGTCTTTGGCGTGCTGTTCGGTGCGGCGCCGGATGTATCTGGCTGTTTTGGAGTTTTTGATATCACCGAAATGTTCTTTGAACTTCCCGGAAGAAAGGTCAAAGCTTTCTTTATTGATATGAATCTTCTGTGACGGACGTTTCTTAAAGTTTGGCATCAGTTATATTCTTTCTCCTGCGGGATATATCTGAGAGAATTAAATTTGGAGTTGCCCAGTATGGTCGTGACTCCCCGGATGGTGCTGTTGCCGGGATCCTTCAGGAGTTTCACCCGGATGCCGGTTTCTCTGGCGACCAGGCCGCCGATATTGCTCATGGCAGCGGATCCGCCCTGGAGATAAATCCCGTTCTCGATAATATCCGCAGAAAGCTCCGGAGGGGTCTTCTCCAGCGTATTACGGACCAGATCAATCAAAGGCAGTAAGGCTTCCCGGACAGCTCTGGAAACCAGTTCCGAGGAAATGGAGGTCCTGACCGGAAGGCCCGTAGCCATGACTCTGGCAAAGATCTGCATCTGGCTGCTTTCCGGGACTTCCCCCATATCCGCCAGATGGATCTTGAGCTGTTCTGCCGTTTTCATTCCGATCAGTTTCTGCTCCGACTGCTTTACTGCGGCTACGATCGCTTCGTCAAATTTCCGGCCGGCGATCTTCACCTTATGATTAATCACGATGCTGCCCAGGGAGATCACCGTGATATCCGTGGTATCCGCGCCGATATTGACAATAAAATTGCCCTTTGGGCTCTTGATATCGATGCCGCATCCGACCGCATCCGCAACACTTTTCTCCACCATATAGATGGAACGTGCCTTCAGCCTGGAATTGGCCACCAGTTCATGGAAAGCTCTCTTCTCCACTTCAGTTGTGTCCGTGGGTACCGAGATCAGAAAATTCCCGTTTTTTACGATCTTGCCGCGATTGATCTTCTTGTAGAGATATTCCAGGATCATCTGCATCTTATCAATCTGGGAGATCACACTGTCCTGCACCGGAAATGAGACCTCGACATTCTCCGGGGCCCGTTCATACATCTCAAAGGCTTCGTCTCCGTAACCGATGACATATTTCTTATCCTTGACGGCGATTACATTTTTCTCGGATATATAGGTTCCCGTACCTAAGCTGGAAAGTCTGATGTTCCAGGTTCCGATATCAAGGCCGTATTTTTCTTCACTCATGTAAGTTCTCGCTTTCTTTGAAGCTGAAATAACTGTTATCTCCGATAATAATATGATCCAGGAGCCGGATGCCGATGATCCCACCGATCCTGTCGATATCCTCCGTCATCTTCAGATCCGCCCGGCTGGGAGTCGGATTACCGGAGGGATGATTGTGCAGCAGAATGATCCGGACGGCTTCATGCTTCAGGGCACAGATAAAAATCTCCCGGGGAGATGCCAGCGCCATATCCACCGTCCCTGTCGAGATCGTCTGTTCCCGGATCAGATGACAGGCGGAATCCAGCATCAGAAGAATGATCGTCTCCTGTCTGGCATGACGAAGCTGTTCCATGTAATATAAAGCTACTTTTTCCGGGTTGTTAAAAACCAGATGAGTCCTGGCTTGGCTTTGAGCGATCCTTAAAGAAATCTCGGCAATCGCCTGGATCTGGATTGCCTTGACTTTCCCGACTCCTTTAATCTTCAGAAGCTCGGGAAATTCATAATGAAAGATATTCAATATGGATGTATGGTCATCCCCTTCCGGGGTTAATATTTTTCTTGCCAGGTCGACTGAATGATAATCCGTACTGCCTGTTCTCAAGATAATTGCCAGAAGCTCTGCATCTGAGAGAGCCTTTGGGCCGTAAGCCAAAAATTTCTCATCCGGTCTGTATTCCGGCTGCAACTCTTTTGTTTTTAATTTCCGCATAAGGACTCCTTTCCGTGAAATGAAGTGTTATGCGGATTCCAGTCAAAGTCATTTTAGCATATCCCGTCTAAATTACAACGGCATTTCTGAAAGATTTGAGCAGACACTTTCCGCGGCTTTCATCAGCGCATATTTGCCGTGTTCGTAGGTTAGACCCCCCTGGAAAAACACATAATAAGGATCCCTCAGAGGGCCGTCGGCGGAGACTTCGATGGAAGATCCGGAGATAAAAGCGCCGCTGGCCATGATCACCGGATCGGAATAACCGGGCATATCATATCCCACGGGAGTCACATGACTGTCCACATAGGATGCGCTCTGGATAGCCTGGCAGAACCGGTTGACCAGTTCTGGATCCTTTAAGGTTATGGTTTCCACGATGCAGTGGTGAACTTCCCGGGAAGAAGGCGACGCGCAAAATCCAAGTCTTTCAAATAATGCAGCCGCAAAGGAGGCGGATTTTAATGCGCTGGCGGTCACGGAGGGAGCCAGGGAAAGCCCCTGGTAGAAGGATTTCAGTACCCCCAGGGATCCGCCGACTTCCTTTCCCAGACCCGGGGCCGTCAGCCGGAAGGCACAGCGTTCGATCAGATCTTTCCTTCCCGCGATATAGCCGCCGATGGGAGCCAGCCCGCCGCCGGGATTCTTGATCAGGGATCCGACACACAGATCCGCCCCGTGATCGGTAGGCTCCGTCAGATCCACGAATTCTCCGTAACAGTTGTCCACCACTGTGATCAGATTCTCCCGGATGGATCTGACATAACGGATGGCCTCTCCGATAGATTCGGAGGAAAGAGACGCTCTGGCGGCGTATCCTTTGGATCTCTGGATATAAACCACCTTCGTCCGGTCCGTGATTTGGGAACGGATGGCGTCAAAATCAAATTCCGCTCCGTTTCTGAGTTCTGCGATCTTCCAGGTGATCTGGTGTTCCTTTAAAGAACCGGGACTGTCTGTGATCCCGATGGATTTTTCCAGACTGTCATAGGGCTTGCCTGTGATAAAAAGGATTTCATCCCCCGGCAGCAGCACTGCGCTGAGGGCAAGATACAGGGCATGGGTCCCGCAGGTAATCTGAGGTCTTACCAGGGCATCCTCCGTATGGAAAATGTCTGCGTAGACCTGCTCCAGCTTCTCTCTTCCGAGTTCATTGTATCCATAGCCGGAGCTGGCAAAAAAATCGCTCTCCGATACTTTGTTTTTAATAAAACTCTGAAGGACTTTATACTGATTCGCCTCCGAGATCTGTTCGATCCTTTGGAAGGCGGGCTGCAGCGCATCCTCTGCTTCCTGCGCCAGCCGGAAAATGGGTTCACTGATATCCGGATAGTTAAACAATCTTTTTCTCCTTTAAAATCCGGATCATGGATTCCAGCATGTCATCCATGGATCCGAAGTCCTCGTAATTGATCCAGACAGGATCTTTCTCTCTTTTAAACCAGGTGATCTGCCTCTTCGCAAAATGTCTTGTATTCTGTTTGAGAAGGCTGACCGCTTCCTCCAGGGATCGTTCGTTGTTCAGATATCCCAGGATCTCTTTATATCCCAGTCCCTGCATTGCAAGGCACTCAGGATCCACTCCATCCGCGAGAAGACCTTTCACTTCTTCCACCAGACCCTCCCGCAGCATCTGATCCACCCGCCGGTTGATCCGGTCATAGATAACGGAGCGTTCCCTGTTCAGCACAAAATAAGCGCTGTTGTATACCGGTTCTTTCTGCCGCTGCTGCAGGTTGTGTTCCGAGATTCTGGTTCCGGTTTCCTGATAAAACTCAAGTGCCCGGATCACCCTTTTGACATTGTGAAAATGGATCTCCTCTGCAGAGACCGGATCGGCCTGTTTCAGCATCTCATAAAGAACCTCCGGCCCCTTCTCTGCAGCGAGCCCCTCCAGGTATCTGCGATAAGACTTGTCCGGGCTTTCCTCGGAAAAGTCGATCCCGTACAGAACTGACTGGATATAGAAGCCGGTCCCTCCGACAATCATGGGGATTCTTCCCTTTGCCCGGATCTTCTGAATACAGTCCAGGGCTCTTTTCTGGAATTCATAGATATTGAATTCTTCCTCCGGCTGCAGGATATCGATCAGATAATGGGGGATGCCCCTCATTTCAGCCCGGGAGATCTTGGCGGT
Organism: Parasporobacterium sp.; assembly: GCA_017459985.1. Lineage (GTDB taxonomy): Bacteria > Bacillota > Clostridia > Lachnospirales > Lachnospiraceae > RGIG5612. Next base: position 103,269 of record JAFUBX010000005.1, on the reverse strand, counting down.
TCCGATATTGAATCCCTGATAGACCTGCATGGAATCCGCGCTGATGATCTCCGCACCGATCCTTTCTGCAAGCCTCAGGGACAGCTCTGTTTTTCCCACCGCCGTTGCTCCGGCGATGATCACAAGAGGCTCTTTTTTCATACGATTCGTTTGAATTTCTTCTCCAGTTCATATTTGCTCATGGATAGGATCGTAGGTCTTCCATGGGGACAATTATAGGGATTTTCCAGTCCCAGCAGTTCATCGATCAGGGCATTGGCTTCTGACAGGGAGAGATGGTTGCCTCCCTTCACCGCGGCTTTACAGGCAGCGGTGGCGATCCGGTCGGTCATGATCTCCGGCCCGGACCCGGAGGATAACTCTCCAAGATCCTCCAGCATCTCCAGAAACAGGATCTTATGATCTACAGAATACAGATCCGCCGGAACTGCGCTTAAGGCATATTCATTTCCTCCGAAATGCTCGATCTCAAATCCCGTCTTGCGGAAATCGTCCGCATATCTGCAGTAAACGGATTCTTCCGCAGCGGTCAGGGTAATGATCACAGCAGGCAGGATCTTCTGGGCGAAATGTTCCTCGGAACGAATCCGTTTCAAAAACTTTTCATAAAGCACTTTCTCATGGGCTGCATGCTGGTCGATGATATACAACGCATCCTGGTATTCCACGATCCAGTAGGTTTCAAACAGTTCCCCGATGATTCGGTGACGGGCTCTTGCTTCTCTGGATACAAACAGCTCCTTCGGCAGAGTCTGCTGATCCCGGTCCGTATTCACAGATTCATAGGAAGATATTCCGGACTTCATGGGAGTCTCAGCAGCTTCGTAAAATATCTCCTCCCGGAAGACCTGAGGGGATTCCGGCTCTTTCTTTTCAAAGGGCTCCGGAATATACGAAGGACGGAGTTCCTCCCGGCCGGAGGAAGTCTTCTCCGCATCCTTTCCGAAGGTGAAAGAGGGAATACTCTCTCTTCGGGTGATGCGTTTTCGGATCATGTCATAAATGGACCGGAACACTGTCTCATTATCAAAGAAGCGGATCTCCATTTTAGAGGGATGGACGTTGACATCCACCAGCTCCGGCTCCATGGTCAGATTCAGGACGGCAAAGGGGAAGGTTCCCTTCATCTGATATCCCAGATAGGCCTCCTCCAGGGCTTTCTGAATGATCCGGTCCTGGATATATCTGCCATTGACGAAGAAAAACTCAAAGCTGCGGTTTCCCCGGGCAATCTCCGGCTTTCCCAGAAATCCGCTGAGGGAAAGGTTCTGGTCGCTGTCCTCCAGTTCCAAAAGTCTGGAAGTGATCTCCCTTCCGAATACTGCATAGATCGTGTCCTTCAACGATCCGTTCCCGGCAGTGCTTAATCTGACGCTGCCATTGACGGTGAATTTAAATGCGGTCCGGGGATGGGATAACGCAATTCGCTGCACCACATCCTGGACATAGCCGGCTTCCGTCTGGGGAGATTTCAGGAATTTCCTTCTGGCGGGAGTATTATAAAAAAGATCCCTTACGATCATGGTGGTGCCGTCGGGAAGACCTGCATCCTCCACAGACTCTTCCTCTCCTCCGCTGATCTTATAAATGGTGCCGGTCAGAGCGTCCTTTGTCTTTGTGCAGAGCTGGGTTCTGGAAACCGCTGCGATGGACGAGAGGGCTTCTCCCCGGAATCCCAGGGTATGAATAAAGGAAATGTCAGAAGCGTCTGTGATCTTGCTGGTGGAGTGACGAAGAAAGGCCAGTGAGATCTGGTCTTTCGGAATGCCGGATCCGTTGTCTGTGATCCGGATCAGCTCGATTCCCCCGCCGCGGATTTCCACGGAAATGGAATCCGCCCCGGCATCGATGGAATTCTCGACCAGTTCCTTCACGATGGAAGCAGGACGGTCCACCACCTCCCCGGCAGCGATCTTATCAATTGTATTTTTATCCAGTAATCTGATCTGATCCATATTTTTCAAAAGGTTTTCAGTATTCTGACCAGCCGTGCAAGAGGAAGACCCACCACATTGCAGTAATCTCCGCTGATCCGTCTGACCAGAAGGGCTCCTCTTCCCTGGATACCATAGGCTCCAGCCTTATCCAGGGGCTCTTTAGTATTCACATATTCCCGGATCTCTTCCGCAGTCAGATTGTAAAATTCCACTTCTGTCCGTTCACAGAAGGTTTCCGTGCGGGACCCGGCCGTATCTGTGACCGTGACTCCGGTAAAGACTTCATGAATCTGTCCGGAAAGCTTTGTCAGCATCCGGAAAGCGTCTTTAGCATCCGCCGGTTTTCCCAGGATCCGGTCCCGATAACAGACGATGGTGTCCGCTCCGATCACCAGGGCGTCCGGGTGAAGCGAAGCTGCGGCTCTGCATTTCCGCAGAGACAGCTCTTTTACATATTCTTCCGGTGAAACGGATCCTTCGATCCGCTCATCGCAGTCCGGGGCATCAATCTCAAAGGAAAGACCGGACAGAGACAACAGTTCTCTCCTTCTTGGCGAGGTGGATGCCAGAATAATCTTTTTCATAGCAGTGCCTTCAATTCATACAGAATATTGATTGCTTCCAGCGGAGTCAGCTTGTCCGGCTCGATGTCTTTCAGCTTACGATGTACAATATCATCCGCGGTAGTAAGGACAAACTGTCCGTTTTTATCCTGGGAGATGCCGGATGCGGCAGGGGGCTCCGGGACAGTAATCGTGATCTCCTCCCGGGTGAGGGACATGACCAGCTGTTTCGCCCGGGCAATAATCTCATCCGGTACGCCGGCCAGCCGGGCGACCTGGATGCCGTAGCTTTTGTCTGCTCCGCCCCGTTTGATCTTCCGGAGGAAAATAATATCATCCCCCTGTTCCTGTACACTGATGCAGTAATTTTTGACTCCCGGAATGGTTCCTTCCAGTTCCGTCAGTTCATGATAATGGGTGGAAAAGAAGGTTTTTGCTCCGCATTTCCGTTTGTCGGCAATGTATTCCACAACCGCCCAGGCGATGCTCATGCCGTCATAGGTACTGGTTCCCCGGCCGATCTCATCCAGGATGATCAGTGAGTTTCTGGTTGCATTGCGCAGGATATTGGAGACTTCGGTCATTTCCACCATAAAAGTACTTTGCCCGCTGGCCAGATCATCCGAAGCGCCAACCCGGGTAAAGATCCGGTCACAGGCACAGATATCCGCGTTTCTGGCGGGAACAAAGCTGCCGATGGAGGCCATCAGGACAATCAGGGCCAGCTGCCGCATGTAAGTGGATTTTCCGGCCATATTGGGACCGGTGATGATGCTGACCCGATTGTCTTCACTGTCTGCGTAAGCATCATTCGGTATGAACATTCCCTCTTCCATCATCGCTTCCACCACCGGGTGGCGTCCCTCTTCGATGGAGATCACTCCCCTGGTATTGATCTGCGGCCGTACATATTGATTATGCTCCGCCACATAAGCCAGGGAGCAGAAGGTGTCAATCCGTGAAATCGCCCTGGCGGTCAGCTGGATCCGATGGACCTGGGAAGCGATATGGTCCCGGATCTCATTGAACAGATCGTACTCCAGGGAAAACAGCTTTTCTTCCGCTCCCAGTATCAGATCCTCCAGCTCTTTCAGTTCCTCGGTAATATAGCGCTCTGCTCCCACCAGGGTCTGCTTGCGGATATACCGGTCCGGAACCTTATCCTTAAAGGAATTGGTCACTTCAATATAATATCCGAATACCTTGTTGTACCGGATCTTCAGTGTTTTAATATCCGTGGCATTGCGTTCTTTTTCTTCCAGCTGGGTCAGCCAGTTCTTTCCTTCGATTTTGGAATCTCTCAGGGTATCGATCTTTTCGGAATATCCGGACTTGATGATCCCGCCCTCCTTGATCGTGATAGGTGCGTCATCGCTGATGGCATTTCCGATCAGCTGAAACAGATCCTCCAGCGGATCCAGATCTTCCCGGATCTCCTTCAGCAGGGGACTTTGGAACTGATTCAGGATCTGACGGATAAAAGGCAGCATTTCCAGGGAATTGCGGAAGGCGATCAGATCCCGCGGATTGGCGGAATGATAGGAGATCCTGGCCAGGAGCCTTTCCAGATCGTAAACCGGATTCAGGTATTCCCGGATCTCATCCCGGTCAATCAGCATCTGATTCAGTTCCTCTACAGCGTCCTGTCTTTTGCGGATCTCTTCCGGATCAATCAGCGGCTGCTCGATGAAGGAACGCAGCAGTCTGGCTCCCATGGCGGTCTTCGTCTTATCCAGAACCCAGAGAAGGGATCCTTTCTTGTTCTTTTCCCGCATGGTTTCCACAAGTTCCAGATTTCTTCTCGTGGCATGATCAATGATCATATATCGTCCGGCGGAATAGGTGGTAATACGGTTCAGAAACTCCAGGCTGGTTTTCTGGGTTTCGTAAAGATATTTCAGAAGCGCGCCGGTACAGGGGACAGAACCCGGAATATCCGTAAGCCCCAATCCTGTAATATCCAGAACATGAAAATGCTTCTTGATGATCTCCAGACAGCCGGATTGCTCAAAATAGGAATCCGGCAGGGAGTAACAGGTAATGCCGAGTTTGTCCCGGAGATATTCATGGTCCACCGGAGCAATTTCAAATGCCTGGTTGGAGATGATCTCCGCCACGGAAAATTTGTTGATCTCATCGATCAGAACAGAGGTGTTTTCCAGAAATGTCGTCAGGAAATCTCCCGTTGTGATATCCACAAAGGATACAGTGTAGGAGTTTTCGGCATAAAAAATACACATCAGGTAGTTGTTTTTTGTTTCATCCAGTGCCAGAGAATTGATATTGGTTCCGGGCGTGACCACCCGGATCACTTCTCTTTTTACGAGCCCTTTTGCCAGTTTCGGATCCTCCACCTGCTCGGCAATAGCGACTTTGTATCCTTTTGAAACCAGTTTGTTCAGATAGGAATCAACGGCATGAAACGGGACCCCGCACATGGGGGCTCTCTCTTCCAGACCGCAGTCCTTTCCGGTCAGAGTGATCTCCAGTTCCTTGGACGCGGTCAGGGCATCCTCAAAGAACATTTCATAAAAATCCCCCAGTCTGTAGAATAAAATACAGTCCGGATATTGTTTTTTCGTCTCAAGATAATGAGACATCATCGGCGAGAGTGCCATAATAATAAAATCCTTTAGCGGTATCTAATTTCACATTTACAATCTGTCCGATCAGCTCAGGATCCGCCTTAAAATGAACCACGCTGTTGTTGGACAGTCTTCCGGAAAGAAGGGAAGGATCTTTGGAATTGACTTCTTCCGCAAGCACCTCCATGACCAGTCCCTCATACTGCTTTGTCTGTTCCCGGGAAATCCGGGTAACCAGGTCCAGAAGCCTTCGGAACCGGTCATCCACCACCTCCCGGCTGACCTGGTCCTCCATCACAGCGGCTTTTGTCCCGCTGCGTTTGGAATAAATGAAGGTGAAGGCGCTGTCAAACCGGACCTTTTCCACCACATCCAGGGTTTCCTGAAAATCCTCCTCTGTCTCCCCCGGAAATCCCACAATGATATCGGTGGTGATGGAAACTCCCGGAATCTCGTTCCGGATCTTTTCCGCCAGGGACAGATAGTCCTGCTTGTTATAATGCCGGTTCATTGCTTTCAGGATCCGGCTGCTTCCGGACTGAAGGGGCAGGTGGATATGCCGGCAGATCTTCGGATGATCCCGGATCACCCGGATCAGTTCCTCCGAAAGATCCTTTGGGTGGGAGGTCATAAACCGCACCCGCCGGATACCGGGAACCTCGGAAACCTGCCTCAGGAGTTCCGGAAATGTGATATCTGCCTTGTAGGAATTGACATTCTGTCCCAGGAGCATCACTTCCCGCACCCCATCCCGGGAAAGATCACGGACTTCTTTCAGGATGTCTTCCGGAGCGCGGCTTCGCTCTCTTCCCCTGACATAGGGAACGATGCAGTAACTGCAGAAATTATTGCAGCCATACATGATATTGACTCCGGACTTGAAGGAGAATTTGCGTTCCGAAGGAAGATTCTCCACGATCTTATCGGTTCCGTCCAGGATCTCGGTCTGATTGACATGACTTGCGAGGTACAAAAACAAAAGCTCTGCGAGCTTGTAAATGTTATGGGTTCCGAAGATCAGATTGACGTGGGAATAGCGTTCCCTGATTGTCTGTACCACCTGCGGTTCCTGCATCATGCAGCCGCACAGGGCAATGATCATATCCGGATTGCGCTTTTTGGCGCTTTTCAGGGTTCCCAGCCGTCCATAGAATCTCTGATTCGCGTTTTCCCTTACGGTGCAGGTGTTGAACAGGACAAGGTCCGCATCTTCGTTTCCGGTTTCCTGATAGCCGATCTCCTTTAAAATATAAAGGAGCTTTTCGGAATCCTTGACATTCATCTGGCATCCGAAGGTATTGACGGAACAGGTCAGATGACGGCCTTTCTCTCCGGAAATCCCGGAGACGACCCTTCTGCATTCACCTGTAAAATAATTCTGTCTGGCGGGTTCCTCTTCCGGAGCCTGCGCCAGAATATGATTTAATAAATCGTTATTCATCTCAGCAATAAATATAATAGTCGTCCTTCAGACGGCACATGCAGCTGTAGTCCCGGTCATCTTCCGCTTCCAGCCGGAGTCTCGGATAGGAATAGATATGCATCTTCCGTCCGGAATCCGCGGATTCTGTCACGAACAGTGTGCCGCTCTGCGCGATAAAATGCTCATCATAAAACAGAATATCTGCCTCCGCCGTCTTTAAATTGACCAGTTTGACATCGTCCCCGCTTTTGATTCTCACATAAGGAATGTTGTCGATCACATGGGTAATATACAGATCCTCCGGATCAAAGGAATATTCCGTATATTCTGTACGTTCCTCGGTTTCATTATTGAAGAAGACGCATTTCGCGGTCCGGGTTTCTTCATCCACAATGCAGAAATGCGTATAACTGCCGGAAACAAAAGGCTTTGTGATATGCCGGTCCAGATAGGCGGATTCGATCAGAGGCATATCCAGATTCTCTTTCGCCAGGGTCAGGTCCGCGATAAACTTCGCGACGGTGGCGATATAGATGCTCTCGATAAAAGACTCGCTCTTGCTCCCGGTATCCAGCCGGTTATCTTCGATATAGGAATAGCCGGTCTTAACCAGGATCTTTGTTTCTGAAACCGGAATCACTTCATTGATACCGTTATTGATGAAATTGGCATCCGTGACGGTGGTTACATTGGCCGTTTCCAGATTGTACAGATTCAGAACGAATTCAATGTTTCCGAGCAGATTCTGAGAAAGGCTTTTCTGCAGGATCTCAGTCTGCATCAGGATCGTGGATTCATTCAGGATAAACAGCTTGACCCGTTTATCTTCATTCAGGATATCCAGATTCCGGATGAAGGAGCAGATCTTCTTTTCGGAACGTTCCTTCAGGGAATAGCGGTATACGGAAATATCCATCCGGTTGTTTTCAAGAACATCACAGGACGCGTAATACAGATCCTCAGACTGCCAGATACAGTTGCTGATCTCTACAAACCGGATTTTCGGAAGATCGGGAGAAACTTCAAACAGCGTATTTTTCACCGGATCAAAAACCTGGATATACTGAATATCCTTCCGGGCCGGATCACTGTAATACTCCACGATCACATCTCCGCAGGGAACGGCAGTGATTAAATTGTCATGATTTCCGATCAGTGTCACATTCATAACTGAAAAATTCTAACATATCCCCGTCCGGATTACAAATTCTTCCTGAAGGGACGATAACTGCGGCAGATCTGTTCGAATATTTTGATCCCGTCGATGGCGGCACTGGTGATCCCGCCTGCGTATCCGGCGCCTTCTCCTGCCGGATAAATGCCGGAGATACCAGATTGCAGATCCTCGCCGCGAAGGATGCGGATCGGAGAGGAGGTACGGCTTTCCACAGCGGAAAGGATCGTATCCGGATCGTCAAATCCTGCGATCTTTCCGGAAAAATAATGCATGGCCTCCACAATATCCTCACAAATCGGAGCCGGCAGGACAGAACGGATATCTGCCATAACGGTTTCTCCTTTATGGACGGGAAGGATCCTTCCGAAACCGGAACTGGGAATGCCTTGTTCGAAATCCCCGAAACGCTGGCTGATGATCCTTCCGTTCCCCGCCATCCAGGCTTTGTGTTCCAGATCCTTCTGGAACCGGATATTCTCCATCGGGTCCTCCGACGGATGAACGCTGACAACGATGGCGGAATTGGCATTTGCAGAGCTTCTCCCGGAATAGCTCATTCCGTTGATACACAGATACCCATCTTCGGAAGAGGAATTTACCACATAGCCGCCGGGACACATGCAGAAGGAATAAACGCTTCTTCCGGAAGCGGCATGATAGGTCAGTTTGTAATCCGCCGGCGGAAGCTTCCATTTCTCTGCTGCTTCTTTATACTGACTCCGGTTGATCTCTGCCTGCAGATGCTCTGCTCTGACGCCAACGGCAAAGGGCTTTGCAGCCACCTCAAGAGGAGAACGCCGGATCAGATATTCGAAGGTGTCCCGGGCAGAGTGTCCGATGGCCAGGACTGCGACCTGAGCCGGAAGGATCTCTCCGCCGGACAGTTTCAGTGCTTTCAGCTTTCCTTCTTCCGTCAGGAATTCTTCAAATGTCGTATGGAACCGGTACTCTCCCCCGTTCCTTTGGATCTCCTGACGCATTTCAGAAAGGATCCTGACCAGAACATCCGTTCCCAGATGCGGTTTGTTGGAATACAGGATCTCCTTCGGAGCTCCGTGATCCGCAAAGGACTGAAGTACCAGGCCGTTTCTTCCGGAAGGATCATGGACGCCGGTATATAATTTTCCGTCGGAAAATGTCCCGGCTCCGCCCTCACCGAACTGAATATTGGAGTCCGGATCCAGAACATGGTTCTCCCAGAACAAATTCACGGACCGGATCCGTTCTTCCACCGGAGCGCCCCGTTCGATCAGAATGGGACGGTATCCTTCCTTTGCCAGAAAATATGCCGCGAATAATCCGGCGGGACCGCTTCCGATTACAACCGGCCGTTCCGACAGGATCCCGGTTCCGGATTCCGGAAACCGGTAGCTCACCCTGGGGGATGGCTGGATCTTCGGATCGCGGCAGTGTTTCAGATACTCCGATTCGTTCTGCAGCGTCACATCCACAGTGAACGACCAGCACAGACGGGAACTGTCCCTGGCATCCAGGGATTTTCTGGCAATCATAAAATCAAGAAGCCTGGTATCTGGAATACGAAGCTTCTTAATCAATGCTTTTCTCAAGTCCCGGGACTTGTAATCATATGGTAATTTCAGCTGTGTAATTCGAATCATTCTTTGTCCTACAACCGGAATGACTGTCTGGATCTCAGGGTCTTTCCGCAGATTGCCGCGGTACTGAAAGCCCACTGCAGATTGTATCCGCCGCAGATCCCGTTGACATCCAGAATCTCTCCCGTAAAGAACAGTCCCTTCACCAGTCTGGATTCCATGGTAAGCGGATCCACATCTCCGGTAAAGATCCCGCCCGCCGTTGTCTGGGCATTCTCAAAGGGCATCAGCTCATAGGGATGAACCTGAAACAGCTTAATCGCCCTTGCAAGGGCCAGACACAGTGCATCCGGATCATTTTCTGCGGGAATCGTGAATTGCCTCATAATGGCGGAGATCACGTTCTTATTGAGGATACCGGTCAGCATCCGGGTGACCGGGTCATCAAACCGGGCGCTTTTCGGGATCAGCTGGTAATTCCGGTACAGTAAATTAACCAGTTCATATAAAGCGATTTCCGGAATGAAATCAATGGTAATCACCGGAGATTCCCCGATAGCCAGCATATATCCGATAATGGAAGAGATTTGAAATGCCGGAATCCCGGAAATCCCGTAATCCGTGAACTGGAGATTTCCCTGAACAGAAATATTCTTCCCGTTTGCTTTAAAGATCAGCTTAGCATCGGTCCGGGTCCCCTTTAGATGCCGGAAGAAGGGATCCCTGCATTTGATCCCGCACAGAGCCGGGATCGGTTCCACCAGCTCATGACCGAAGGTCCGGGCCATCTTGTAACCGCTGCCGTCATTTCCGGTGGATGCTCCGGCAAGGCCGCCTGTGGCAAGCACCAGGTTGCTGCATTCATATTTGGAGTCTACGATGAATTCCGAATCCTTCTTCTTGGAAATGCTCCTGACATCATGACCCACAACGATCTCCACACCCAGATCCTCACAGCGGTTCCTCAGAAGTTCATTCACTGCTGACGCCTGCTCCGAGCGGGGATAGATATATCCGTTCTTATCCACGCATAATAATCCGTTTTCCGCGAAAAAATTGATCGTATCATGACAATCAAACTGGGAGATCACTTCCTGATAAAACAAAGGATCTCCCGAAGTCATGTAAGGGATCAGTCCTTCCGGATTGCTGTCAAACAGATCCACGGAGGCATTGACATTGGTCAGATTGCATCTTCCGTTTCCCGTGGAAAGGATCTTCTTTCCGGGAATGCTGTTATGATCCAGCACCAGAACGGTGTTATTTTCTGTTTTGGAGTGAATGGCGGTGCATAAACCAGATGCACCGCCACCAATAATAATAATATCGTAAAACATAAAGTGATTATTCGTCGTCCTTGGACTGCCGTGCAGCAACTTCCTTCTGCTGAACATCTGCCGGAGCCTGCTCATAACGGGAGAACTCATAAGCGAAATCACCGAAACCGCCGGTCATGGAACGAAGATCCGTGTTATAGCCGTACAGTTCGGACATCGGGATATCCGCTTCAATGACGGTTTTTCCGAGATCTGCCGGATTCATACCCAGAACACGTCCTCTTCTCTTGTTCAGATCGCCCATGACATCACCGGTGAATTCGTTGGGAACGGTCACCTTCAGGGAAGCGATGGGCTCCAGAAGGATCGGGCCCGCATCCATGAATCCCTTCTTGAAGGCAATCGTTGCAGCCATCTTGAAGGACATTTCGTTGGAGTCAACCGGATGGTAGGAACCGTCGATCAGAGTAGCCTTTACGCCCACGACCGGATAGCTGGCCAGAGGTCCTTTCAGGACGCATTCCTGAATCCCCTTCTCTACAGCCGGGAAGAAGTTCTTCGGAACAGAACCGCCGAAGATCTTCTCTTCGAAAATATACGGAGTCTCAAGATCGCCGGAGGGCTCGAAGATCATCTTGACATGGCCATACTGACCGTGTCCGCCGGACTGCTTCTTATGCTTTCCTTCTACTTCCGCGGTCTTGCGGATGGTCTCACGGAACGGGAATGCCGGTTTGTCAAGAACGATCTCGACTTTATATTTCTCCTTCATCTTGGAGGCAACCACATCCAGCTGCTGATCGCCGATTCCGTACAGAAGGCTCTGCTTGTTTTCTTCATCCGCAACGACCTTCAGGGTCTTATCCTCTGCGCACAGTTTGGAAAGGGCCTGTGAGATCTTGTCTTCCTCGCCTTTGTTGGCGGCATAATATTTCTTGTATGTATACGGTGTGGTATAAACGAACTTATCCAGAATGATCGGAGCTTCTTTTCTGGACAGGGTGTCGCCGGTCTTTGCAAGCTCCAGCTTGCCGATGGCACCGATATCGCCGGGCTGAAGTTCCTTGACTTCATCCACGTTCTTGCCTCTCATGATATACAGCTTTGCGATCTTTTCCGACTGGTCGGTCTCTGCATTGAACAGCATATCGTCGGATTTGAGAACGCCGGAATACACCTTTACCAGAGAATATTTACCGATGAACGGGTCAATGATGGTCTTGAATACATAGGCTGCCAGCGGGCCGGCTGGATCACATTTGGATTCGAAAACGGCGTCCGTTTTAGCGTCCTTGCCGGACTTCAGCGTCGGAGAATTGGCCGGATTCGGGAAATATCTCTTGATGGCATGCATCAGGCTTGTTGCACCGAAATTCTTAATGGAGGATCCCACAAATACCGGAACACAGTCGCCTTCCTTGACTGCATCATGAAGCGCGCTCATGATCTCATCGTCAGAGAACTCTTCCCCTGCGAAGAATTTCTCCATCAGTTCTTCGGAGGTCTCAGCAACACTTTCCATGACGCCTTCCCGGACACTGGCAGCATCTCCTTCCAGGGCGGAAGGAATTGCCGTTTCATCGCACTTTCCATCGGGCTTATAAGTGTATGCCTTCTGGGAGATCACATCCACAAATCCCTTCAGTTCACTGCCGTCCTTGATCGGAAGCTGGAACGGAGCGATCTTGATGCCGAAGCGGTCTCTTAAATCGCTGGTGATCTTCTGATAATCCGCATTGGCGTCATCCATACCGGAGACATAGATAAATCTCGGAACATTGAACTTCTCGCAGAACTCCCAGGACTTGGCAGCGCCGACTTCGATTCCGGACTTGGCGTTGACCACGATCACAGCAGCGTCACAGACACTCAGGCCTTCCTCTGCAGCGCCGATAAAGTCAAAATATCCCGGTGTGTCGATGACATTGATCTTCACCCCGTCATACTCGATCGGAATGACGGTGGAGCTGATTGAAAATTTTCTCTTGATCTCTTCTTTATCAAAATCGGAAATTGTATTTCCGTCAGTGATATTTCCCATTCTGGTGATCACACCCGTTGAATACGCCATGGATTCAGCCAAAGTGGACTTACCTGATCCGCCGTGTCCCATAAGGATGACGTTTCTGATGTTTTCTGTCTTATAAACATTCATAAAATAATACCTCCAATAATATTTTCATATTCAGAATCACGCGGATACATCAATGTGCGGGAATCCTAAACATACTTGATTAGAGTTTACTAAAATACGCTGCTATTTTCAAGATAAACATTCTCATATTATGTCGCCGTGTATTTTATAATCCTTTGTGTCAGCTGTCAGTATAGCCTGCTTCACGGCCGGCCATATCCGGCACCGGTTTTCGGCAGATTAACTGCAATGCCGCAATTTTATGTCTGCCGCTGTCGAAAAGCTCACGCATTGATATTTTTTGTCTTCTGCAGTTTGTGCGGTTGCCTTCCTGCTGCAGGAAGTGCAGGAAAGCTGAGGCTGCAGACGATACAGCAAAGCCCGGGCTGCCGGCGGCTTCTTCCCTGCTTGCTTCCATTATGCCATTTGGACCATCCGGGAAATAATCGCCATTTTCTATCCCTGTCATTCTTGCGGAAACAGGGATAAGATTTCCCAATATTTTCATATACGGTCCAGTCCGAACGATGGCAATACCGCAATACTCGATGTTTTTGACAGTGGCTGCCGAAAAAATGCAGCATTGCGTGAGATTTTCGGCAGACCGTTCCTGCAGACCTGTATTTTGCCGAAAAAATGCAGCATTGCGTGAGATTTTTGGCAGAAACAGCTCTCAGAGAGACTCCTTGCCGAAAAATTGCAGAAATGCGTGAGATTTTCGGCAGCATTTGACGAAAAAATGCAGCATTGCGGTAAACTCCACCTGATCGGACCTTGTTAATGGCGGTGACTGAAATCTTCAGCGGGAAAAACGTCGGCCGCAGAAGCAGCAGCGGCATTTGCAAACAGCTTCTTCAGATGATGCACCTGGAAAATATGAGATCTCCGGCGATAACCTCGGAAGCCAGAGTTTCCTGCCAATTGTGCGGAAGCGCCAAATTATTCGTCAGCAGATATCAGAAATATCGCGCATTGCGGTAATCAAAACATTTCATACAAACCGATTGACAAATACAGGGAAATACTATAACATAAAACCGAACATAAGTTCGTGTCTGCTATAAAGGAGAGTCATATGGATAATAACGAGAAAAGAAAAGCATTGGATGCGGCCATTTCAAAGATTGAGAAGGATTATGGCAAGGGGTCTGTCATGAAGCTCGGTGACAAGAGCGCGATGGATGTAGAGACGATCTCCACCGGATCTATCAGTCTGGATAAGGCGTTAGGCGTAGGCGGCATCCCCAAGGGACGGATCATCGAGATCTACGGACCGGAGGCCAGCGGCAAGACGACCCTGGCGCTTCACATTGTTGCGGAAGTCCAGAAGTCAGGCGGGATCGCCGGATTCATCGATGCGGAGCATGCGCTGGATCCTAAGTACGCGCGGGACATCGGCGTGGATGTGGACAATCTGTATATCTCTCAACCGGATTACGGCGAGCAGGGGCTGGAGATCTGCGAGACGATGGTACGGTCAGGAGCGATTGATATCATTGTAGTTGACTCTGTGGCAGCACTGGTTCCGAAGCATGAGATTGAAGGAGAGATGGGTGACGCCACCGTAGGTGCACAGGCCCGCCTGATGAGCCAGGCGCTCCGGAAACTGACTGCGGTCGCCAATAAGACCGGCTGCTCCATCATCTTTATTAATCAGCTTCGGGAGAAGATCGGCGTGTTCTACGGTCCTTCCGAGACGACGACCGGCGGGCGGGCACTGAAGTTCTATGCATCTGTGAGAATTGATATCCGCAGGATCGAATCTTTGAAGCAGGCAGGCGATGTGATCGGCAATCGGGTACGGGCTAAGGTTGTGAAGAATAAAGTCGCCCCGCCCTTCCGGGAAGCGGAATTTGATATTATTTTCGGTGAGGGCATCTCCGCGGTCGGAGACATTCTGGATCAGGCAGTGGAATTCGGAATCATCAATAAATCCGGGGCATGGTACTCCTATAGCGGCGAGAAGATCGGCCAGGGACGTGAGAACACCAAGAATTATCTGAAATCCAATCCGGAATTTTACGAAAGAGTCCGTGCGATGGTCAGAAATCAGCTTGGATTTGATGATGTGGATCCGTCACTGCTTCCCGGAGACAGCATGCAGTCTGCAGCAGGGACTTCGGCTCCATCCTCCGCTGTGACAGGTACAGGAGCAGTGAATCCTTCTGATGACATCCTTGCGGCTTATGGACTTGCTGACCGCAATCCCGACGATCTGGATCTTGATTGATCCAAAGTTCCTGTCAGGAAATCAGATAATCATGATATCCTTTATAACGAAAGGGCCTTCGCGAAAGCGAAGGCCCTGATTTCATTGAAACAGCTTTTTACATCTCCCGGAAGGTGAAAACATCACGATTTTTATAGACGTAATCAATAAAGGAGACCACGGTCATGACGAGGGCAAGATACATGATGATGACGCGGATCACTTCAATTACCTGACAGAATCCAGGTGCATTGGCGCCGAGATAATGACTGAAATTGATCGTGCTCAGGATGATAAAGGCCATCTGGGTCACAGTTTTAAACTTTCCGAGTTTGGAGGCGGCGATCACCTTGCCTTTATCGGCACTGATCAGCCGGAGTCCGTTGATGGCAATCTCTCTCGCAGTGATTACAATGCATATCCAGGCCGGCATCATTCCAAGCTGAACGAAACAGATCATGGCAGAAAGGACCAGCAGTTTATCCGCCAGAGGATCGGCGAATTTGCCGAAGTCCGAGACGAGATTGTATTTTCTGGCCAGCCGTCCGTCCAGCATATCCGTAAGAGAAGCCACAATAAAAACCACCGCTGCAATCAGAAAATGGAAATGCGAGATTTCCAGAAGAAGAAAAATAATATACACAGGAATCAAAACGATTCGCAGCAAAGTAAGCCTGTTCGCAATATTCATCTCTGATTTACTCCCTGTTCTGATCCAGCTCCCCGTAGAGATCATAATTGCTGGCGTTCGTAACTATGCAGGAGACATGCTCGCCGCTCATCAGCTGACGGTCGCACCGGAAGAAGAATGCCCCGTCCACATCCGGCGCATCCATATAAGTTCTTCCTACATAGACATCCTCTTCCGAAAGATATCCGTCCACCACCACATCGAAGGTTCTGCCGATATATCCGGCAAGAGTCTCATAAGAGATCAATTCCTGCTGTGCCATGATCTCCTCTCTTCGGGCGGCTTTCAGATCCTCTTCGATCTGATCCGGAAATCCTGCGGCGGGAGTACCTTCTTCCTGGGAATAGGTGAAGACTCCCAGACGCTCAAACCGTATCTTCTGAACGAATTCCTTCAGTATATGGAAATCCTCTTCCGACTCTCCGGGAAATCCGGTGATCAGTGAAGTCCGCAGCACAATATCAGGGACCTTTTTCCGCACATTGGCAATGATCTGAAGCAGATCATCATGACTGGTCCGCCTTCCCATCCGGCGAAGGATCGGATCAGATGCATGCTGGATCGGAATATCAAGATAATGACAGATCTTGGGCTCCGAGGCAATCACCTCCAGCAGTTCATCGGTAATCTCCTCCGGATAACAGTACAGAATCCGGATCCAGCGGAATCCTTCGATCCTGCATAACTGATGCAGAAGTTCCGGAAGCATGTTCTTTCCATACAGATCCCGGCCGTAGATCGTAGTCTCCTGCGCCACCAGGATCAGCTCCGTAACCCCCCTGTCCGCCAGGGACTGTGCTTCATCCAGAAGCTCCTCCATGGGAACACTCCGGTATGGTCCACGGATCGACGGAATGATACAATAGGTACAGCGTTTGTTGCAGCCCTCTGCAATCTTCAGAAACTCGTAATGACCGGGAGTTGTGATCACACGCTCCGGCATTTCATGGGCGGAGACAAATTCACGGACTTCGGAAAGAGACTGCTCGTCAATCCCTTCTTCTTCCGCGTTCACATGCTCCCGGATCAGATCCAGAATCGCTGTCAGATCGCCGGTGCCGATAAACCCATCCACCTCCGGAAGCTGCAGAAGGACCTCTTCTTTGTAACGCTCAGCAAGACATCCGGTGACAAACAGATACTTACAGTTTCCGATCTCCTTGTATTCCGACATTTCCAGAATCGTATCGATGGATTCGGATTTGGCTTCATCAATAAAACAGCAGGTATTAATTATTATAATATCTGCTTCAGATTCGTCATCTGTATAAGAAAAACCGGAAGATCCCAATAGTCCAAGCATCTTCTCGGAATCTACCCGATTTTTATCACATCCCAGTGAAATAAGGTTGATCTTCATTTGTCTGTTATTTCTCTTCCGTGGGCTCAATCCGGACTTTCTGAGAATAGATCTCCTCAATCGCTATGGAAAGAGGCTTAAATTCCTTGCAGGATACCATGGGTTCTGCTCCATCCACCAGCTGGCGTGCTCTCTTGGAAGCTGCCATGACGATGGAATATCTGCTCTGAACCACCGGCTCCACGCCGTTTTCCGTATCACTGTTTACTGCATTCATAAGATCTGAATATGATGGATGTAACATCGATTTACTCTCCTGTTAATTTCATTTTTTCATGCAATACTATATTATGCAACATCTCAACGGATTTTTCAACATCTTCGTTAATGATTATATAATCATATTGTTCCGCCATTTTGATCTCTTCTTCCGCTTTCTGAAGACGTTTCAGGATCTGTTCCTCGCTTTCCGTTCCACGGAATACCAGACGGTTTTTTAATTCTTCCAGATCCGGAGGCATGATAAAGATCATCAGAACATTCGGGATTTTGCGGCTGACCTGGAATCCGCCCTGGTAATCAATTTCCAGGATTACATTCACGCCTTCCTGAAGCTTCTCCTCAACCCATTGTCTGGGCGTTCCGTAATAGTTATTGACATACCGGGCGTGCTCCAGCAAAAGATCCAGACGGATCATTTCCTCAAATTCTTCCAGGGTTTTGAAAAAATATTCCTTTCCGTCAACTTCCATTCCTCTTGGAGCTCTGGATGTTACGGAAATGGAAAGGGCATATTCCTCCGGGTACTTTTCCAGCAATGCATTGCAGATCGTCCCCTTTCCTGCGCCGGAGGGACCGCTGACAACAAGAAGAAATCCATTCGAATTATTCAATGTTCTGCACCTGCTCTCTGATTTTTTCTATACAGGTTTTCAGTTCGATCCCGCAATTCGTTATATCAATGTTATTCGATTTGGACAGGATCGTGTTGGATTCCCGGTTCATCTCCTGGGCAAGAAAATCCAGATTCCGGCCAATCTCCCCGCCTTTTTCCAGAAGGTCTTTCATGTTCCGGATGTGGGTCTTGAGACGTACCAGTTCCTCATCGATGGCGGTTTTATCCGCATAGATCGTGACCTCCGCAGCGATCCTTGCATCATCGATCTGGCTGTTTTCCAGCATTTCCTTAACCTTCAGCTCCAGTTTGGACCGGTATTCCGCAATGATCTCCGGAATCCGGGATTCGATGAAGTCCGCGATCCGGGACATCTGCGCTAATTTCTCCAGGATATTATCCCGCAGGGCAGTTCCTTCCTTGATCCGGGACTCCCGGAAGGCGGTAAATGCCTCTGTCAGCACATCCTTCAGACAGGACCACAGGGTATCCTCGTCCACATCCTGTTCTTCCAGTTCCAGAACCTCCGGACACCGGGCGATCACGGATGTGCGGATATCATCCTGGGTTTTGAGTTCCGTCTGGATCAGCTGATAATATTTCAGATACTCCTGCGCGAGAGACGCATTGTATCTCAATGATTTCTGACTTTCACTGAGATCTTCATATGTAATATAAAGATCGATCTTCCCCCGGGAAGCATACTCCTTTAACAGTTTGCGGATATCACCCTCGAACGCATTGAATTTCCTCGGCATCTTGATGCTGAGGTCCAGATATTTGTGATTGACGGATTTCAGTTCCGCATTCAGTTTCAGAGCTTCATTGGCCATTTCTCCTCGGCCGAAGCCGGTCATACTGCTGATCATAATTAATTCCTTACCCCTTAATAACCAAAATAATAATCAAAGATCTGTTTACATAAATATACCGCACTGGTACCTGCGCTGTCCATATTTTCCAATATAACACAAACCACGAGTTTTTGCTCGTTATTTTCCGCCCATCCTGCGAACCAGGAATGATCATAGTCTCCGTATGTCTCACTTTCCTTCTGTGCAGTGCCGGTCTTTCCGTAGGCCACAAAATTTCCGGGATAAACCGGGCTTCCCGTTCCATCCGTCACCACGGCCCGCAGATATCCTTTCAGCATCGCGGCTTCACTCTCACTGAACAGTCTGGTGTAGACTTCATTCCGGAACCTTCGGGTCACTTCCCCTTCTGAAGTCAAAACATATTTGACCAGATGCGGTTTCATACAGATTCCTTCATTTGCGATGGAGCTGATGAGCATGGCCAGATGCATCGGAGTGATCTGGGTATTTCCCTGACCAATGGAGGTTGCCATAATATCAAAATCCGTATCCCCGGAAGTCAGGGAATACTGGCTTGCAGTAGAAGGAATATCCAGGGGAAGCTCTTTTCCGAACAGCAAGGCTTCGTTGGTCTGCTGAAATCTGGCCAGATCCAGGCTCTTCCCAATGGTTCCGAAGGCGCAGTTGCAGGAATTGGAAAATGCCGTAAGAAGCGATTCCTGCCCGTGGGCTCCGCTGAGACAGGAGATCGTCGTATCTCCCACTTCCAGGATCCCTTTGCAGAGGAAGGAAAACTGTTCAAAGGTTTCCGGATGTTCCAGATAGTATTCGTATAATGTGAAGATCTTAAAGGTGGATCCCGGAGTATAAAGTCCCTGGGTTGCCCGGTTCAGAAGGACGCTGTCCGACCTTGTGGAAAGGACGTCCCAGTTTTCCGAAATATAATTCGGATCAAAATCCGGTTTGGAGACCATGGCGTAAATCTCCCCGGTGTCCGGATTCATGCAGATCACAGCTCCGCTGTTTTCTCCCAGAAGCTGATAGATATAATTCTGAAGACCTGCATTCAGGGTGGTCTGGACATCATCTCCCGGATTCTTCACCTGATGGAATTCATTCGAGATTTTCTCAAAGATTCCATTGTGGGAAGTCAGAAGATAATAATTATATGCAGCCTCAATGCCGGCTCTTCCGTTGCTGTCAAACCCGATCACATGGGAAAAAATGTTGCCGTAGGGATAGATTCTGCGCTCTGCCCCGTCCTCTCCGGTCTCTGAATACGCCAGTACTGTGCCGTCATCCGACAGAATGCTTCCCCGACGGACGGTCTTCATCAACACATCAGAACGCCGGTTGTAGCTGTTATTGATCACAGCGCCGGCCTGAAAGGAGAGAAAATAACACAGATAAATAATCAGCGCAGAAAAGATCACAACAAAAAACGCAAAGACCTTCATGATATCTTTGTTGATTACACGCCGTTTATTGATCTTTTTCCTTACCCGGTTGATCTTCCTCAGGTTTCTGTCATTTTCTCTCATGGATATCATTCATATCAATCCGGGTGATCACATGCCTGCGGGGATCCCGGATCTGTCTGTCCGCATCTTCCCATTCCCCATCCGGATCATCATAATCATAATCACTGTAAAACCCGGAATCATCGTACAGCTCTTCGTACTCCTCTTCTTCGTAACCGAAATCATCCGGTTCCTCCATGCTTCTGTCATCCTGTACCGGACGCCGCCTCTGTCTTCGTTCCGCGAGATCTTCATACCCGGCAAATTCGGAAAGATCAGCCCCGGCGGCAACCATCCGTCTTTCATGGGCGACATCGGATTCCGAGATCACATACAGTGCCTGAATGATTCCCAGCATGATAAAGGACGCCAGCATGGAGCTTCCGCCGCTGGAAATAAACGGAAGGGTTACTCCGGTAAGAGGAATAAATTTCAAAGCTCCGCCAATCGTCAGGAATACCTGGACTGCATAGCAGACTCCCAGTCCGAAGGCCAGAAGCTTATAAAAGGTCATCTCAATCCGGATCGCGACCCGGAAGATCATCAGGACAAAACACAGACATAAAAGGATCAGGAAAATTCCGAAGATCGCACCGAATTCTTCGGAAATCGCCGAAATGATCATATCCTTGGAAACCAGCGGGATGCTGGAAGGATTGCCTTTAAACAGCCCCGATCCGAACCATCCTCCGGTTCCGATGGCAAATAAGGATTGGGCGATCTGATATCCGGTACCGTTGATATCCTTCCAGGGGTCCTGCCAGGTCTGAATCCGCACCCTTACATGACCGAAGAGATGATAGGCCGCAACCGCTGCTGCGGAAAATGCGGCCGTTCCCAGAAGAACATAAACGAAGCGTCTGGTGGCGACATAAAGCATCATCAGATAAATGAGAAACAAAATAAAAGCGGATCCCAGGTCGTTGCAGAATACCTGGATCAGCACATGCACCGCCGCACAGACTGCGGTAATCACCACCATCTTAAAAGAAGTGGATTTATGAAATGCGCCTGCGACGAACAGGACAAACAAAATCTTTACAAATTCCAGGGGTTGGAAGGAAAATGGTCCGAGTTCCAGAGACAGTCTTGCGCCCCGGGATACCGTAGATAAAATCAGAACCAGCAGCAGAAGACCAAGCCCGGCAATGCAGTAGATCCAGGTCAGATGCCGCATGAATTTTGCCCGTTTGCAGAAAAAGCAGAAAATCAGAAACAATACCGTTCCTGCCAGCATGATCAGAAACTGCTTCACCGAGTTTTCAAAATCCAGCCGGGTCTGAAATATAAATCCGATTGCCAGAAACATGCACATGACATGATTCAGTCCCCGGTTCAGTCTTACAAACCGGGGAATCAGCATCGTCATAACAAGAAGATATGCCAGCTGTGCAATATAAAAAGCGATCAGATACCAGAGATTTATCTGCGCATCTCCGGATAACACATGCAGACAGATGACAAAAAAGGACAATGCATGGATCGCAAGGATCAGGGACCGCTGCATCGTATAGCTTTTGATTTTCAGTTCATCCGGAATATCCCTCTGCACTCTGAAGGAGGTAATAGTAAAAACAACAAAGCAGATCAGAGTCAGATACTTGGATATGGTATATACAATATCAATCATGTTTTATTCCCAGATGAGCGTATGCCAGATCCGTTGCCTGACGCCCTCTCGGAGTCCGGTTAATAAAACCGCATTTTACGAGATACGGCTCATAAACATCTTCCACAGTACCCGGGTCTTCTCCGATGGCTGCGGACAGAGTGTCCAGTCCCACCGGACCTCCAAGGAATTTATGAATCATAGTGGAAAGGATCAGACGGTCTGTCAGATCCAGTCCCTTTCTGTCTATATCCAGCAGCCCAAGGGCTTCGTCCACGATCTCTTTGGTTATATGACCGTCGTATTTGACCTGGGCATAATCCCGGACTCTTCGCAGAATCCGGTTCGCGATCCTGGGGGTTCCCCGGGAGCAGCCTCCGATCTCCAGGGCTCCCTTCCGGTCAATATCCGCATTCAGTTTCACTGCGGAGTTGGTGACGATCTGCGCCAGTTCCTCCGGTTCATAATACTCCATCCGGTGTATGATCCCGAACCGGTCTCTCAGGGGAGCCGATAAAAGTCCGGCTCTCGTGGTGGCGCCGATCAGCGTAAAGGGATCCACACTGATCCTTCTGACAATCGTCTGTTCCCCGTTTTCAATCACTGCATCAAATACAAAATCTTCCATGACCGAATACAGGGCTTCTTCCACAGGTTTACTGAGTCTGTGGATCTCATCCACAAACAGAACACCTCCAGTGGGAAGCTGTTTGATGATCGCCAGAATTTCACCGGGATATTCAATGGCAGGCCCGGATACAATCTTCATATTGCGGTGCATCTCGTTTGCAATGATCCCCGCCAGTGTGGTCTTTCCCAGTCCGGGCGGGCCATACAGAAGAACATGATCGATGGGTTCTTGCCGTTCATTGGCGGCCTGAATATAGATCTTCAGATTCTCCTTGATCTTTGTCTGACCGATATAGGAATCAAAGCTCTGCGGACGCAGCGTATTCTCGGATTCCCGTTCCTCCGGCATGATATGAGTATTGATCGCGTTTTCTTTGGCCATGTGTCACCTATACATTCAGATTCTTAAAGATCAGATCTATGATCGTATCCACATCTGCATCAGAAGGCAAAGATATTTTGGCCAGTGCTTTCATGCACTGGGCCTTGGAGATACCTGTGGATTCCGCAAATAAGATCGCGGTTTCCACATTGGATCCGGATATTGCCTGGGAACCTGCAAGTTCCTGCGGCACCTCGTTTTTGAATTTACCCTTCAGATCCACAACCAGCTTCTGGGCGGTTTTCAGCCCGATTCCTTTGGACCGGGAGATCAGTTTGGCGTCCCCGGAAGCAATGGCCATTTTCAGTTCCTCCAGAGAGATGGAAGACAGGATCTGCAGCGCTCCCTTCGGTCCGATCCCGCTGACGGCGATCAGGAGGCGGAACATTTTCAGTTCTTCCGAGGTGGTAAAGCCGTACAGGGAAAGATCATCTTCCTTTACGGCAAGATGGGTATGAATAAGCACTTCCATGCCCTCCGTAAGTGAATAAAGACTTACGGAAGGCATGGAAATCTGAAATCCCATATGATTATTTTCCAGGATAATGTAAGTATCTCCGATGTAGGAGACCGTTCCTTTGATGAAACTGATCATATTATTTGTTGTAATTTACGATCCTGCCGAAATCTGCCTTCAGGCTGGCGCCGCCCACCAGGCCGCCGTCGATATCTGCCATGCTGAACAGTTCATTTGCGGAATCTCCGGTTACAGAACCGCCGTATAAGATCCGGATCCGGTCTGCCGTATCTTCATCATAGAGGCCTTTGATGGTCTCACGGATAAAGCAGCATACTTCTTCTGCCTGCTCTTTAGTGGCGACTTTGCCGGTTCCGATCGCCCAGATCGGTTCATAGGCAATGATGGTCTGTGCAGCCTGTTCCTTCGGAACATTCAGGAAAGCATTGGTGATCTGTCCCTTGATCCAGTCCAGGGTAATGCCGGCTTCTCTCTGCTCCAGAGTTTCACCACAGCATACAATCGGGATCAGTTCCGTTTCAAAGGCTTTCAGGATCTTCTTGTTTACGGTCTCATCGGTCTCTGCAAAATACTGTCTGCGCTCTGAATGACCGATAATGACATATTCTACGCCGGATTCATACAGCATCTTTGCGGAAATCTCTCCGGTGAATGCTCCCTTATCCTCAAAGTGCATATTCTGTGCGCCGACGGAAATATTACTTCCCTTCAGAAGGTCGATCGCCACCGGGATATCAATAAACGGGACACAGAAGATCACATCCACATCCTCATTATCCACCAGCGGAATCAGCTCCTTGATCAGAGCTTTTGCTTCTTCCGGGGTTTTGTTCATTTTCCAGTTACCTGCTGCAATTTTTCTTCTCATAGAATTTAGCTCCTTATTCTCTATTATTCTCTTTCGTTAATTACGGCGACTCCGGGAAGTTCCTTTCCTTCCAGGAATTCCAGAGAGGCTCCGCCTCCGGTGGAAATATGGGTCATCTTATCTCCGAATCCCAGCTGGTTCACTGCTGCGGCACTGTCTCCGCCTCCGATGACGGTCACCGCATCCAGAGTGGCCAGGCAGGCGGCAATCGCTTCGGTTCCCTTCGCGAAGTTTGCAGTTTCAAATACCCCCATCGGTCCGTTCCAGATCACAGTTTTGCATTCTTTCAGGGCATCTTCAAACCGTTTAATGGTTTCCGGTCCGATATCAAGTCCCATCTTATCATCCGGAATCTCTTTGACATCGCAGGCCTCACAGGGAACATCATTGGAGATCTCAGAAGCAATGATGCAGTCTACAGGAAGAAGAAGCTTTACACCCTTTTCCTGTGCTTTCCTGATCATATTCAGGGAATAGTCCAGATAATCTTCTTCCACCAGGGATTTTCCGATCTTTCCGCCCTGGGCCTTCACAAAGGTATAGGCCATGCCGCCGCCGATCAGAAGGATGTCGACTTTCTCCAGAAGATTGTCGATGACGGAGATTTTGGAGGAAACCTTTGAACCACCGAGAATCGCTGCAAAGGGTCTGGCGGGATTTTCAACCGTATTTCCAAGGAAGTTGATCTCTTTCTCCATCAGATAGCCGACGGCGGTCTCTTTCAGAAATGCCGTAACGCCGGCGGTGGAAGCATGGGCTCTGTGGGCGGTTCCGAAGGCATCATTTACATAGATTTCTGCAAGGGATGCCAGATCTCTGGAAAGATCCTCTCCGTTCTTCTCTTCTTCCGGACGGAACCGGGTGTTTTCAAGAAGGATCACATCTCCGTCCTTCATGGCTGCGGCTGCAGCTCTTGCATTTTCGCCCACAACTTCATTATCCTTTGCAAATACGACTTCCTTTCCGAGAAGCTCAGAAAGACGGGCTGCTACCGGAGCAAGGGATAATTCTTCCTTCACCTGTCCCTTGGGCTTTCCCATATGAGAGCAAAGAATCACTCTTCCGCCGTCATTCATCAGTTTCTTAATTGTGGGAAGTGCTGCCGTGATCCGGGTATCATCCGTGATCTTTCCGTCAATTACCGGAACATTGAAATCGCATCTGAGAAGCACTTTCTTTCCTTTGACATTCAGGTCATCAATCGTTTTCTTGTTTAGCATATTCGTTTCCTCTCATTTCATTATTTTAAAGAATCAGAGTAAAGCTGTTGATTCTCAATTATCGGTTTTACGAAGCAGGCTCTTCCTGAGTCACCCGGACATTCAGATCCACCCACATCTCACAGCCATCGATCAGTCCTTCGTTGGTGTACTGCCACATATTAACCGGAAGATCGGTGCTTAAGGAAGAAGAATACTGTGCCAGCCAGATATCATACTGCCGGATCTCCTGAAAATTCAGTCTGTTGCGGAACCAGTCGCTGTTGGCATAGATTCCTCCCTGATAGCCCCGCTCTTCCACTCTCCTGCAGAAGGCATCCGCAATCTTTGTATACTCGGATGCTGTCAGATGATCCGTTCTGGCCGTATCATAAACGGATTCCAGATCAATATAAACCGGCATATCCAGACGGTATCCATTCACATGATCCAGAATAAAGTCTGCTTCTTCGATCGCTTCCTGTTCATTTACAGCCTGGGAGACAAAATAGGCGCCAACCTTCAGTCCGGCGGCAGACGCCGCTTCCAGATAGGAGGCCAGCTGGTTGTCAAGAACGAATTTTCCGGTCTCGTATCCCCGGTAACCGGCTCTTAAAATTACGAACTCGACGCCGGAGCTGCGGATCTGTCTGAAATCAATTTTCTCTACCCATTCCGAAATATCGATTCCGAACTGGCTGGTGTAACCATCCTTATCATAATAAAGAAAGCCGTTTTCATTGGTCTTCCACGCGTCTTCCTCAAACAGGACCGCATCGGGCTCCGGTCCTTTCCGGGTACAGGAAACGGCAAGAACGATGATCAGGATCACGAGAATACAGGCTGCCGCGACCGCGGATAACAACGGATTCTCTGTAATGAATTTCCGGACAGCCGCCAAGGCGGATCGTTGTTTTCTGTTCATTCTCTCCTATAAAAAAAGCTCCTGCGTTCGTCCCGTAAATACCGACATCTATTATATCACGTCCCAACTTTTCTACAACCGGAAAAAATCCAGGAAATGTTGAATTTAAAATATATACAACGTGCCTATATACCATAATCACCCCAATCAGTTCTTTGTGGAATGTTCATAAAATAAAACAACAAATTTTAAAATACAGGAGTAAAATACAGATGGCAATTTTATTTTTACTTAAACAAGGGAGGGATGAATATGTTTAAGAAAATCACAAATGGCTGTGTGCGTGTGATTAACAGATGGCTCCCGGATCCGTTTCTGTTTGCGGTTATCCTGAGTATCATCGTGTATATCTTCGCCATGATCGCAACAGGAATGGGTCCTTTGCGGATCCTGGACGCATGGGGAGGAAGCGGCGGATTCTGGAATCTTCTCGCGTTCTCCATGCAGATGGCCTGCGTGCTGGTCTTCGGATCCGCCATGGCGTCTTCCAGGCCTGTCAAGGCAGCACTGCGCAAATTCGCCGGCCTGGCACATTCTAATTTTCAGGCGATCTTTATCACAGCATTCATTTCCACGATCTGCTGCTGGCTGAACTGGGGATTTGGTCTGATCGTCGGCGCATTACTGGCCAAGGAAGTGGTAAGAAGAGTTCCTTCGGTAGATTATCCGCTGCTGATCGCCTCTGCTTATTCCGGATTTGTTATCTGGCATGCCGGTCTGTCCGGATCCATTCCGCTGGCTCTGAACTCCGGATATACGATCTTTGCAGGAACAGAACGGGAAATGACTTTCAACGCCGCCACCAATCTGACGATCTTCCATCCGATGAACCTGATCATGTGTCTGGTGATCCTGTTTGTGATGCCCTTTGTATTATATGCAATGCATCCGCATAAAGACAAAGTTATCACAGTGGATCCGGCTATCCTGAAGGATGAGGATGAGAAAGTTCATATGAAAAAGACTCCGGCTGACCGGATGGAACAGTCCCGGATCCTCTGGGTGATCCTGGTCATCGGCGGGTTTGTATTTATTGTCTACAACTTTATCCGGAATGGCCAGAACGGCAAAGACGTGGCGGCATCTCTGGATTTGAATACGGTTAACTTTATTTTCCTCTTCCTGGGAATCTTATTCCACGGAAGTCTGAGAAATTACATCGATGCCATCGAAGAAGCGGTAAAAGGAGCCGGCGGGATTATCCTGCAGTTCCCGTTCTACGCAGGAATCATGGGTATGATGACCGCTGCCAATGCAGATGGCGTTTCCCTTGCCAGCGTGATTTCCAATTTCTTCGTCAATATTTCCAATCCGGTGACCTTCCCGCTGCTGACCTTCCTGAGCGCAGGTATCGTCAACTTCTTCGTTCCGTCAGGCGGAGGACAGTGGGCTGTACAGGGTCCCATCGTGATGCCCGCTGCCGCTACCATGGGAATTGATCCTGGACGGGCTGCCATGGCTATCGCATGGGGCGATCAGTGGACCAATATGATCCAGCCCTTCTGGGCTCTGCCGGCATTAGGCGTTGCCAAATTATCTGCCCGGGATATCATGGGATATCTGGTGATCATTCTGGTATTTACCGGTCTGGTTGCCTGCCTGGGATTCCTGGCATGGGCTGCGTTCTTCTAAAATCACATTGATGTTCTGCATCAGAACAAATTTTCCGGGGATTCCGCGATCCGGCGGTCCCCGGTTTTTTATCCTGATAATCCCGGGATTTTATTGAATAACAGAAACTTGAAAAAGGTATTGAATGTTTCCATGAATCAGTTGTAAAATAAGAAATTATTACATGTTCTAAAGGGGATTTATTATGAAAAAACAATTGAATCGATGGATTTATGCAGTCGTTGGAGTCATTGCACTGATTTTTGCTGGCCTCATTTATGCATGGTCCGTTCTCTCTTCACCGCTTTCCACCGTCCACAACGGCCCCTGGGCCGATTCTTCCCTGACCTGGACATCTACGATCGTTATGATGTTCTTCTGTCTCGGAGGATTTTTCGGAGGAATGCTCCAGAAGAAACTGAAAGTCCGGTATGAAATGTGGATTGCGGCTGTCCTGCTGCTTGTCGGATTTGCTCTGGCTTCCGTTTCCAAATCGATCATCATGATGTATCTGGGATTCGGACTTCTGGCCGGACTCGGCGCAGGGTTTGCCTATAATGCAGTGATGAGTTCCGTTTCCAAGTGGTTTCCGGATAAGCAGGGACTGATCTCCGGAATTCAGCTCATGGGATTTGGTATCGGTTCTTTCATTATCGGTAAGATCTATACCGCAATCGTAGATGCGGACAATACCGGCGAGGGAACCAGCTGGACCACCTGTTTCCTGATTCTCGGCATTATCTGTTTTGTTGTGATCGGTGCTGCCGGATTCTTCACCGCGAAACCGGATGCCGGATATAAAGTTCCCGGAATGGAAAAGCCCGGAAAAGCCAAATCCGCGCCTTATGAAGAAGTCACAACACCGCAGATGCTTAAGAGATCTTCGTTCTGGTTTATGTTTATCTGGGCGATCCTGGTGTCCGTCGCAGGTCTTGCTGTTATTTTCCTGGGACGTCCGATCGCTGTTTCCGCAGTTCCGAATCTGGATCCGAGTTCTGTTGCAACGGTTGTCGGACTGATCTCCATTTTCAATGGAATCGGACGTATTATCTTCGGAGCTCTTTTTGATAAGATCGGATACAAGCTGACTCTGGTAATTGACTGTATCGTATTTATCATTGCAATGATCATTATCCTTCTTGCATTGTCCTCCCATAGTGTCGTGATCCTGTACATCTCCTACATTGTCACAGGTCTTGCCTATGGCGGAGTTACTCCGAGCCAGTCTGCTTTTGTCAACAAGTTCTATGGTTCCGAAAATTATCCGACCAACTTCTCGATCATGGTCATGAACCTTCTGATCGCTTCCTTCGGCACCAAACTTGCTGACGCCGTACAGACTGCAACCGGTTCCTATACGGTCGTGATCTATGGAGTCATCGGTCTTTGCGTTCTTGCAGGCATCTGCGCTCTGCTGATCAGAAAGCCCAATACGGCTCAGGCAAAAGCACAAAAATAAGCTCAAAATAATTTCATTTGCCACTTGCAATTGCCATATGCTTCGTGTATAATGTGACAGCACGTTAAATATGGCTCGTTGGTCAAGTGGTCAAGACGCCGCCCTCTCAAGGCGGAATCACGAGTTCAATTCTCGTACGAGCTGCGTACTGACTGCTGCATTCAATGAATGCAGCAGTTTTTCTATATATAAAAATGCGGAAATCAGAAAATCTGAAATCCGCGTATAAGTGTGCCTGATCTCTGACCGGTAAGTCTGTTCAGACGATGATGATACTGTTAAACAGGATCCTGAGATTATAGGCCGACAGTTCCCGGTCGATGTGGATGTGTCCCGCGAACCACTTTTTGTATTGGACCTCATCAATGATCACGTCCAGAAACCGTTCCACTCTGCTTTCATATTCCAGAAAATCCTTCATCGGCTTGAACGCCTGCTTCCGCACCTTCTCCGGAATGGTGTGAGTAATAATATAATCCACTTTATTGCCGTAATGGGCAAGATTGTCCAGCGCGGTCTTAAAATCTTCTTCCGAAGGTTCTTCCTGTTCCCACCAGGTCTCATGTTCGGTCCGGAACATCTTATCCACCGAGGTGGCCCCGCCCATCACAAAGAAGGTGCTGCCGTTGATCTCATAGATCTGTCCGTTCATCAGATGAAGCACATGTTCCCGGACCTTGTGCACCAGTCCTTTGTTCCAGAGAATCACCGGATAGGTGCTTAAGGCGTCATAATTCTCATGATTTCCGCCCACAAATAAAGTTGTATAGGGCTTTTCCTCATGAAAAGAAAGGATCTCATCATCCCCGCTGTCACCGGTCCAGACACCTCCGAAATCACCGGTAATGATCAGATAATCTGACCTTCCCATTAATGTCTGTTCAGAGAAATTCTCTGTATCCAGTTTTCCGATATCCAGTTTTCTGTGTGTATCTCCGGTTATAAATATCATGATCGGTATTCAGTGTGTT
The DNA here is from genome assembly GCA_017459985.1 of Parasporobacterium sp. Lineage (GTDB taxonomy): Bacteria > Bacillota > Clostridia > Lachnospirales > Lachnospiraceae > RGIG5612. The sequence continues at coordinate 73,055 of JAFUBX010000005.1, read as the reverse complement.
ATTTCCAGGTGATCGGAACTTCTTTTCTGGGGACGGAAGAAAAATACTCTTCATCCGTATGACCCAGAGCAATGGCGATGACGCACTTCTTCTCTGCCGGAATCTCATAGGCGGCTTTCAGATCCGGACATTTGTTGAAGGGATCCGCAGCCAGCTGCAGATAGCAGGCGCCCAGCCCCTGCTGCGCTTCCACCATATTCATCATGGTGGCTGCACAGATCGCGCCGTCGATGTCGCTGTCAGCAAAGATATAGATGATCACGGGAGCCTGATAGAACAGTCCGTCTTCTCCCAGCTCTTTATACATCTTGGATTTCATCATAAAGAAAGCGCTCAGGCCCGGAGCTGAATCGGCGGTCTCTCTGCCGATCTGTTCGATGATTTCCATAGACCTGGCAAGGAGCTCTTCTCTGCCTTCTTTGGTTGTGATCACCAGCAGCCGGTTTCCCTGTCCGTTCTTTGCTGTTGGAGCGTATTTTGCAGCCTCCAGGATATAAGCCAGTTCCGCGTCCGTGACTTCCTCTTCATTAAATGTCCTGACAGAACGGCGCATCATGATCTGCCGGCGGATCTGCTGTACAGTGGGTCTTGTCAGAAGGCTGAATTCCTCCACATCTTCGATATTATAGCCGTCTCCGTCAATCATGATGGCGTCTCTGGGACAGACCGCAAGACAGTGTCCGCACCAGTTGCATTTGTCAGCGTGATGTACCGGCAGATTCTCCGATAATTCCAGCGCCTTGTTGTGACAGGCTGCCACGCAGGTTCCGCAGCCGATACATTGTTCCTGATCCAGAATATACATAGAATACCTCCTGTAGGTGGATTAAACTGCTGCTATTATACTATGGGAAACGGTTTTACACAATGACCGTCATTTCACAGGAAACAGATCGGTAAAGGACATCTGGCTTGACTCCGGGATTTCTCCCAGAATCCCCAATTGATACAGCTTATCCGTCAGTTTTCCGGACAGTCTGGAACGGATCCGGAGATCTTCTCTGGAAACGAAGGGTTCTCCCTTTGCAGCTTCTTCCAGCAGGATCGCGGCCGTATCCCCGATTCCGTCGATGGAAGCGAAGGAAGGCATCAGTTTCCCGTCGATGACCTGAAACCGGGTTGCTTTGGCTTTATAGATGTCAATGGGCATGAATTCAAATCCTCTGGCATACATCTCCATCACATTATACATATATTTCAGAAGATCCTCATCCTTCGGAGTCGCCTCGTTTGCGGCGATCCGGGACTTAATGATATTCATGTTATCGATCAGAGTCTCCTTCCCCTGACACATCAGCTCATAGTTAAAGGCGGATGCCCGGATGCTGAAAAAGGCTGCATAATAAGCAAGTGGATAAAAGATCTTATAATACGCGATCCGGTACGCCATCATAACATAGGCCACTGCATGAGCCTTCGGGAACATATACTGAATCTTCCCGCAGGACCACAGATACCAGTCCGGGACCTCATGCTCCTTCAGAACCTCCTGCCATTCCGGCCAGCGTTTTTCCTTTCCCTTCGCAACCTTTCCCTTCCGGACAGCTTCCATGATATTAAAGGACAGAGCCGGATCCACTCCCTTCTGAATCAGATAGATCATAATATCATCTCTGGTACAGATACAGGAAGACAAAGAGGCCTTTTCTTCTTCAATCAGGGTCTGGGCGTTGGAAAGCCAGACATCCGTACCGTGGGACAGTCCTGCGATCCGGACCAGATCGGAGAAATTCTTCGGTTTGGTATCCAGCAGCATTCCTATGGTGAAGTCCGTTCCGAATTCCGGGATTCCCAGAGTACCGGTCTTATATCCCGCAATATCCTCCGGTGTGATCCCCAGAATCTCCGTGCTTTCAAAGAGCTTCATGACATCCGGATGATCCAGCCGTACCTCAGTTGCCTTCGTATCCGTAAGATCCTCCAGCATTTTGATCATCGTAGGATCATCATGTCCCAGAATATCCAGTTTTAACAGGTTGTGATCGATACTGTGATATTCAAAATGTGTGGTGACACTGTTTTTGGAGGCGTCATTGGCCGGATGCTGCACCGGCGTAAAGGAATAGATCTCCTCTCCATGGGGCAGAACAACGATTCCGCCGGGGTGCTGTCCGGTGGTCCGTTTGACTCCCACCAGGCCCTTCACCAGACGGTTCATTTCACACTTGCGGATGGAACGGTTCCGGCGTTCCATATATCCTTTTACATAGCCGTAAACGGTCTTATCCTGCAGGGTCGCAATGGTCCCTGCCCGGAAGGTATGACCCTTGCCAAAAATCACTTCCGTATAGTCATGGGCATGACTCTGGTATTCTCCGGAGAAATTCAGATCGATATCCGGCTCTTTATCACCCTTGAATCCGAGAAATGTTTCAAAGGGGATATCAAATCCGTCTTTATATAAAGGTTCCCCGCAGACCGGGCAGATCCTGTCCGGCATATCACAGCCGGAACCGCCGGCATACTCCCGGACTTCCGGTGAATCAAAATCACTGTATCTGCATTTGCGGCAGCGGTAATGGGGCGGCAGCGGATTGACCTCGGTGATCCCGGACATGGTGGCAGCCAGAGAGGAACCGACGGATCCCCGGGAGCCCACCAGGTAGCCATCCGATACGGATTTGATTACCAGTTCCCGGGCAATGATATACATCACGGAATACCCATTGGAAATGATGGAATTCAGCTCTTTGTCCAGACGTTCTTTAACGATGGCGGGAAGCGGATCCCCATACATCGAAGCTGCAGTTTCATAACAGATATCCCGGAGCTTCTGGTCGGAATTTTCAATGACCGGAGGACACTTATCCGGCCTCACCGGTTCAATGTATTCGATCATATCCGCAATCGCGTTGGTATTGGTAATGACGATCTCTTTCGCCTTCTCTTCCCCCAGATAACGGAATTCTTCCAGCATCTCATCTGTGGAATGGAAATACAAAGGCGCCTGTCTGTCCGCGTCCTCATATTTCATGCTGTCTTCCATGATGCTTCGGTAGATGCTGTCATCCGGATCCAGAAAATGGACATCTCCGGTGGCGACCACCAGTTTGCCCATCCGGTCTCCCAGACTGCAGATCTGACGGTTGACATCCCGGATCGCTTCCACATCCTTCAGCGCATGACCTTTATGATTCGGTTTCTGATATTCCCGGATCAGGAATTCATTGTTTCCCGTGGGCTGAATTTCCAGGTAATCATAAAAGGACGCGATTTTTTCCAGTTCCTGATCGGAAACTCCGGATAGCGCAGCGTCATAGACCTCTCCCATCACGCAGGCAGAGCCGATAATAAGTCCTTCCCGGTATCTTGCAAGAAGGCTTTTCGGAATTCGGGGACGTCTCTGGAAATAATTCACATGGGATAATGAGACCAGTCTGTACAGATTTCTCCGTCCGGTCTCGTTTTTTGCCAGGATCACCACATGGTAATACTTGCTCTTTTTTACTTTTGCGATCGCTTCCAGCATATCCGGATCCGGCAAAGACGGGGTTTCGTCTTCAATGGAGGAGGTCCGGATCAGTTCGATCTCTTCCTCACCCTTTACGATCGGATTCTGACTGTCATCCACCAGATATCCCTCAACTCCGTACAGGATCTTAAAATCCAGATCCGGATTTTTTCCCTTCAGATCCTGCATTTTATGGAAGGCATCCGGAAACCCCTGTACGACGCCGTGATCGGTGATGGCCATGGCGCGGTGTCCCCAGGAGACTGCCCGGTCAATGACAGCTTCCACATTGGTCAGCGCGTCCATATCGGAATACCGGGTATGCAGATGGAGTTCCACTCTTTTTTCGGGGGACAGATCTTTTCGGGTTTCCCGGACCAGGTCCGTTTCCTTAATTCCCAGAATCCGGGTAATCAGAAATTCCCCTTCAAAATTGTCATACTCGACTTTTCCGTGGATCAGAATATTCAGTCCATTATGAAGCTTATCGGGAAGATCTTCCTCTTCTTCCCGGATAAACAGCTTTACGGAAATGCTGTCGGACTGATCCGTCACAGAGAAGCGGAAGATTTTGAATCCGTTTTTTGTCACGATCAGTTCATTTTCAAAGATCGTACCGGATACGATCACGCTCTTCATATCCCCGAGAATGTCCACGATCGGCGTTGGGGCTCCCTTGAACTGTCTGCCGTACAGCATTCCCTCATCCGGACCTTTTTTCTTAGTCTTAAACTGGCCGCGGGAAGAAGGCTCGGAAGAAGTTTTTCCATTCCCTCGGGGAGCGGTTTTGGAAGCGGCAGTGGGAACCGAAGATGGATCCGACATATCCGATGCGGCGGCGATCTCATTCAGGGAAGCAAATTCATAATCGCTGATATTTTCGATCCGGATCTCAATCATCCCTTTTAACAGCTGGGTTTTTACCGCGTCTTCTGCAGCATGGATCAGACTGACCGGGATGATCCGGCTGCAGCGGATACGGACTCTTAAAAATCCTCCGTGGAGGACTTTATTGACACTTTCCACCTCTGCGCCGGACAGGACCTCATAGGTGTCTTGATTTACATTAACGGGAAATACTTCAAAAAACTTCATTTAACTCTCTTGCTTCCAATGATCCAGTTCATATTTCAGGGAAGAAAGCAGCTGATCCTCCGGGATCTTCCGGATGATCTCGCCTTTCCTGATCAGCAGACCGCATTCCTTGCCGCCTGCGATTCCGATATCCGCTTCTCTGGCTTCCCCGGGGCCATTTACAACACAGCCCATGACCGCCACCTTAATGGGAAAGTCGTATCCCAGCGCCATCTCCTCCACCTGATTGGCCAGCGTGATCAGATCGATCTGGGTCCGTCCGCAGGTGGGACAGGAGATCACCTGAACTCCGGAGCGGTATAAACCAAGCGCAGACAGGATCTTTTTTGCCGCATGGATCTCTTCCACGGGATCTCCGGTCAGAGAGACCCGGATCGTATCTCCGATCCCCTGATACAAAATGACGCCAATACCGACTGCAGACCGGATGCTTCCGGAAGTGACCGTTCCGGATTCCGTGATTCCCACATGAAGAGGGTGATCAGTCTTCTCCGCGATCAGTTCATGGGCTCTGATGCTCATGAGGACATCAGAGCTTTTGATGCTGATCACCAGATTGTCATATCCCAGGTCCTCGATGAGATGCACTTTATCCAGCGCGCTTTCCACGATTCCCTGTGCAGTAACGCCCTGATATTTCTCCAGCAGATCCTTTTCCAGAGAGCCGGAATTAACGCCGACTCGGATCGGAATCTGCCGCTCCTTCGCACAGTCCACCACTGCACGGATATTATCCCGGGATCCGATATTACCCGGGTTGATCCGGATCTTGTCGGCGCCGTTTTCCATGGCAAGAATCGCCAGTCTGTGATTGAAATGAATATCCGCCACCAGAGGAATGTGGATTGATTTTTTGATTTCCCGGAACGCCAGAGCGGCTTCCTCCGTCGGCACCGTGGATCTTACGATCCGGCATCCGGCCGCCTCCAGCCGCAGGATCTGCGATACTGTGGCATTGATGTCCTCAGTCCTGGTATTGGTCATGGACTGGATCGCCACCGGATTGCCGCCCCCGATTTCAACCGTTCCGATTTTCACTTTTTTGGTATGGTTTCTTTGGATCATAGAATCCTCCGTAATGAATTCAGAAGAATTTGGTGACATCATTTACCAGTACAACGATCATCAGCAGAAATAAAAGTCCGGCACCGATCATGGTGACGATGCCCTCCACCTTCTTTGGGACCTGTTTCCGGATAATGGCTTCGATGACAAGCAGAATAAATTTCCCGCCATCCAGCGCCGGGATCGGAAGCAGATTCAGAACGCCCAGGTTGGCGCTCAGCATGATCATGATCCCAAGCAGATTCATAACGGTTACCAGAAAACCGGAACTGACGGAAGCATCATAGGTGGTTCCCACCACTTCCACGATTCCTACTGGTCCGGAAAGCATATCCAGGGATCCCCGGGAAGAAAACAGAAGTCCCAGACTTTTGAATACAGACAGAATCTCATATTTCATTTCCGCGAAACTGTATTTCAGAACATCTCCCACAGAGGCTTTGACATTGGCGGTATTATAGGTAAATCCCACCCGGTAGGCGGAGGAAACAGCGGGATAGACCGTTGTCTCAAAGGTACCTCCGTGACGCAGATACTCGATTCTGAGCGGTTCCTGTGTCACCGGATGTTCGGAAAAATAGGTTTCCAGATCTTCTCCTGTGGCAATCTCCGTATCGTTGATCCGGGTAATCACATCTCCTTCTTTCAGGCCTGCCTGCTCCACGGGACTGTCCTGTGTGACTTCCGCGATTTTAGCTGCTTCCCCATTGGAATAATAGGAGATTCCCACGGAATAGTACTGATATTCATAGGGCGCAACCCGGATGGTATGCGATTCCTGATCCCGCACGAAGGAGATCTCCACCAATTCCGTTTTATCGGAGAGCGGATTCAGATAATTATGAAGATACAGTTCTTTTCCGAAATTGATCTTCTCCCTGTCAAAGGAAGTGATCAGATCCCCTTCCCGCAGTCCGGCTTCATAGGCGGGGGAATCCTCCAGTACCTGGGTAACCACCGGCGGGTCATATCCCATGGTACCGATTACGATGACGGAAAGAACGAAGGCCAGAAGGAAATTAAACACCGGTCCTGCCAGGGTAACGCTCATTCTGGCCCAGACAGATTTACTGTCGTAGGATCTTTCATCGTCGGTTCCGGCATCTTCATCTTCCAGAGCGCCCAGCATCTGACAGGAACCGCCGAAGGGAATGGCCTTCCAGGACAGCAGCATCCCGCTCTTACAGGTATGGGAAATGATCCGGGGGCCGAATCCGACAGAGAATTCCTTAACAAAGATCCCGTTTTTTCTGGCAACGATGAAGTGTCCGAATTCATGGACAATGATCAGGATGCCTAATATTATGATTGCAATGATGATACTAATAAAGCTCATTAATGATATCCTCTCCGATCCGGATGATCTGTTCGATATCCGGATTTGAAATGACGGTATGGGCATTCATCCGTTCCTCAATAAAATCTGCAATATCCAGAAATCTGATCTCCCGATTCAGGAACCGCTTCACCGCCAGTTCATTGGCTGCATTGAACACACAGGGCATAGAACCTCCGATCTGCAATGACTGATACGCCAGGGAAAGGGCTTTAAAGGTCCTGAGATCCGGCTCTTCGAAGGTCAGCTGTCCCAGTTTAAAAAAGTCCACCCGTTCTCCTTCGAGAAATCTCCGTTCCGGATAGAAAAAGGCATACTGGATCGGAATCTTCATATCCGGCGTTCCCAACTGGGCAATTACTGCACCGTCCCGGTATTGTACCGCAGAATGAATGATGGACTGGGGATGCACGAGGACCTGGATCTGATCCTGGGGCATATCAAACAGCCATCTGGCTTCTATGACTTCCAGGCCTTTATTTGCCAGGGATGCGGAATCGATGGTGATCTTCCTGCCCATTTTCCAGTTCGGATGATTCAGAGCCTGCTCTACCGTAACCTCCTTCAGCTCCTGTCTCGTTCTGCCCCGGAAGGGTCCTCCGGAAGCTGTCAGCAGGATCTTCTCCGCCTCCCGGCGGTTTTCCCCGTTCAGGGACTGAAAGATGGCGCTGTGTTCGGAGTCCACCGGATAGATCCGGACATGAGCTTCCTTTGCGGCCTGCATAATCAGTTTTCCGGCACAGACCAGGGTCTCCTTATTGGCCAGGGCGATATCCTTTCCGGCCTGTATTGCCGCCATGGTGGGCCGGATCCCCACCATGCCGACAATGGCGGTCAGCACCATATCTGTTGATTCGAGGCTTGCGGCTCTGATCAGGCCCTCCATTCCGGAACAGATCTGTGTCTTTTTCAGAACCTCCGGATGCTCTGCCCGGAGATTCTGGGTCAGAACCTTAGCGTTTTCCGGTTCGAAAACACAGACCAACTCCGGAGCAAATTCCAGGATCTGCTGTTCCAGAAGGGTGATATTTTGATTCGCAGTTAATGCAGACACGTTCAGGCCCTGATGATTCCGGATGATCTGAAGTGCCTGTGTACCAATGGATCCGGTGGATCCAAGGATCGAAATATATTTCATAGATTAAGAAACTCCCTGCAGCAGTCTGACAAGAATGGTAATCACATAAATAACAGGAGATACCAGGATCACACTGTCAAACCGATCCAGAATCCCACCGTGTCCCGGAAGCAGACTGCTGTAATCTTTGATCCCGGCCTTACGTTTGATCGCTGAAGCAAACAGATCGCCGAACATGCCGATCACGGCCCCGGCCATACAGACGATTGGAAAAATGATTATCTCCCCGTTCAGGTCGAGAATATAGTCTTTGACACATAATGCATAAATAAAGGCAAGGACGCCGGCTCCGATAATACCGCCGATGCACCCCTCCCGTGTCTTTTTGGGGCTGATGGCAGGAAAAACCCGGTGCTTTCCGATCAGCATTCCCACAAGGTAGGCGCAGACATCGGATCCCCAGGAGGAGAAAATTGCCAGCCATACAAGATAGGCACCCCAGGGATGAACGCGGGTCAGATACAGGAACGACAGTGTTACGCCCACATAAAACACTCCGAAAAAGGAGGTGAAGATATCGTTCAGGCTGTATTCATTGTAATGAAGGACATAAATAATAATATCCGTGATTGCAAATATAGCAAATAAGAAGACCATATATAAGGCGATATAAGGCCTGTCGTAAAACCGGATCAGAACGAAATACAGGATATCTGCAATAAAAGCAGTCACGGCAAAGGGTTTCCAGAGCAGATTCTCCGCATGGAACAGTTCCCACAGTCCCATCAGGGACAGGATTCCCAGTACACAGAGCATGATCGTATATCCCAGAATAAAGATCAGTGCCAGGACCGCACAGATGCTGATCCCGGTGACTGCCCGTGTCCAGAATGATTTGTTGTGAAGCAGATTTGCCAGACCCCGTTTGTCTTCCATAATTTATTTACTTTCCTGCTGCCCGGTGATTCCTCCGTATCGTCTGTCCCGGGACGTATAAACTCTGATGGCTTTGATCAGTTCTTCTTTATTGAAATCCGGCCAGGGGATATCGGTAAAATAAAATTCCGCATAGGCAAGCTGCCATAAAAGGAAATTAGACAGCCGCTGTTCTCCGCTGGTCCGGATCAGCAGATCCGGATCCGGAAATTCAGAAGTATCCAGCGAACGGCCTACCGTTTCTTCTGTGATCTCCTCCGGCTTCAGGACCCCCTGGACAGCATCCCTGGAAATCTTCCGGATCCCGCGGATCAGTTCATCCCTTCCGCCGTAATTAATGGCGATAATGAAGGTGATCCCTGTATTATTCCGGGTCATCTGTTCAAGATGATCAATGGCGTCCCGGATATCCGGGCTCAGTCTGGAGCGATCTCCGATCACACGGCACCGGACATTGTTTTTCATGCACTTTTCAACACTGTGCTCCAGATATTTGCGAAAGAGGTTCATGATGACCTGAACCTCCTCCAGCGGTCTTGCCCAGTTTTCCGTGGAAAATGCGTATACCGTCAGATATTTGATCCCGAGATCATTACAGTCCTCCAGGGTCTGTTCCAGCACTTCCGCCCCTTTGGCATGGCCGAAGGTCCTGGGTTTGTGGCGTTTCTTCGCCCATCTCCCGTTACCGTCCATGATGATCGCCACATGATTGGGAATCTTCAGTTTGCCTGAATCCGAAGCGTTTTCCATCAGACTGTCATGATCTCCTTTGTCTTCTCTGTGATCATGGTATCGATCTGGCTGATGAACTGATCCGTCAGCTTCTGGATCTCATCCTCGTAGTCTTTTCCGGTATCTTCGGAATAATCCCCGGCCTTCGCTTCTTTCTTGAACAGTTCCACACCGTCGCGGCGGATATTCCGGATCGCAACCTTGGCTTCTTCGCCCTTCTTTTTTACGTCCTTGGATAATTCTTTACGCCGCTCCTCTGTCAGATCCGGAAATACCAGACGGACGTTTTTTCCGTCATCGGAAGGATTGATTCCGATATCAGAAACCATGATTGCCTTTTTGATGGCCTTCACCAAAGTGGCATCCCACGGAGAGATCACAATGGTCTTCGGTTCCGGTACGGAGATATTTCCGACCTGCTGGAGCGGGGTTTCCACACCGTAATAATCCACACGGATCTTATCCAGAATGTGCGGATTAGCCCGGCCTGCCCGGATCCCCTGATACTCTGAAGCCAGATTATCAATGGTTTTATTCATCTTTTCTTCGTATTTCTGTAATTTCTCGCTAGCCATACTATCTTCTCCTTCTTTTTTGGTTTTTAATCGATGGTAACTTCTGTTCCGTTGAACTCGTCTGACAGAGAATTCTGAATGGAGTTCTCTTCATACAGCGAGAAGATCCGCATCGGAATCCGGTTCTCCATCAGCAGGCAGGAAGCAAACAGATCAATGACTCCCAGTTTTTTCTCCACCACTTCATCTATGCTGATCCGGTCATACCGCACCGCATCCGGATGGGTCTTCGGATCCTTGTCATAAACGCCGTCAATGGCTTTGGCCGCCAGGATCATGTCTACGTTGAGTTCAATGGCCCGCAGGGACATCAGAGTATCCGTGGAAAAATATGGATGCCCGGTTCCGCCTGCAAAGAACAGCACTTTGCCCTCTTCGAAATATTCATTGGCCAGATCCTTGGAAAAAACTTCCGTAAAATTGCTGCACACAAAGGGTGTCATAATGGCTGTTTTCATTCCGGCGTAACGGAAATGTTCGGAAACATAGATGCAGTTCATAACGGTTGCCAGCATCCCGATGGAATCCGATTTCGGACGGTCGATCTCCACGCCGGTTCTTCCCCTCCAGATATTGCCGCCTCCGATCACAATGCAGATTTGTGTTCCCTGATCATAAAGGGATTTGACCTGAAGCGCGATCCGGCGGATCTCCTCTTCATTATAAGATCCGTCTTTCGCCAGAGCTTCACCGCTGAGTTTCAGAAGTACTCGTTTTAACTCTTTCATCTTATACACTCCGTAAAGTATTTTCTTGGAACATAGTATATCATAATTATCATCATTTTGTGAACAGAATGGAAAGATTTATAGTATTAAAAGAAAAAATATGATAGTATACGTTCTGAATTTGGGAGGGAATCATGGAGAAAACATCTTTTTTTACCAGAGACAGAAGCTTTTATAAGGCATTGTTTTCCATGCTGCTGATCATTTCTCTGCAGAACCTGGTTGCGTTTTCTGTCAATATGGCGGACAACATCATGCTGGGAAGCTATTCTCAGAATGCGCTTTCCGGGGCTGCTACGGTGAATCAGATCTTCTTCGTGGTGCAGCAGTTTGCCCTTTCCCTCGGAAATTCCCTGGTGGCTCTGTCCTCCCAATACTGGGGGCAGAAACGTCCCGGGCCGATCCGCACGATCACCGGTATCACGCTGAAGGTTTCGGCTGTGATCGGAGTCATTTTTATTGTACTTTGTCTTGCAATTCCCGACGGAATCCTGTCGATCTTTACTACGGATGAAGCGATTATTGCAGAAGGAAAAGCCTACCTGTTCATCATCGTATGGACATTCCTTCTGTTCCTTCTGTCCAATATCCTGATGGCTGCCCTTCGGGCTGTCGGAACAGTTCGGATCTCCTTTTATATCTCCATTGTGTCCCTGATTGTTAATGTAGGGATCAATTACGTGCTGATCTTTGGAAAGCTGGGCTTCCCCCGGTTGGGGATCCGCGGCGCTGCCATCGGAACTCTAATCAGCCGGATCCTGGAGTTTGTAATCATCGTCCTTTATATTGCCAGAGTGGATGACAAGCTCCATCTCTTCTCAAAAGGATGGCTGAAGCATGATCCTGCTCTGTTCCGGGATTTTATTCGGATCGCGGTTCCCACCGTCGGATCGTCCGTTCTCTGGTCCGTTTCTGTCCCGCTGCAGACAGCGATCCTGGGACATCTGACTGCCGATGCCATCGCGGCCAATTCCGTTGCAACTACATTTTATCAATATCTGAAGGTCGTTGCCCAGGCCATGTCTGCCACCTCTGCCGTCATGATCGGGCAGGCGATCGGCCGGGGAAATATCGAACGGGTTAAATCAGACGGGAGAACCTTAAGTGTAATCTGTGTTGCGCTCGGAGTGTTCCTGGGAGCTCTGCTTTTCGTTCTTCGCAATCCGCTGCTTTCTCTGTATCAGGCCAGCTTTACTCCCTCTGCCATGGAAATCGCAGGAAATCTGATCATTATTATGTCCTTTGTTATGGTGGGAATGGCTTATCAGATGCCGGTTTGTTTCGGAATTATTCAGGGAGGCGGAGACGCCAAATGGAATATGGCGGTCAACATGATCAGCACCTGGTGTATCGTGGTTCCGCTGTCATTTGCCGCCGCCTTCTGGTGGAAACTCCCAGTAGAATGGGTCGTCCTGTGTGTGCAGTCCGACCAGTTCTTTAAGGGAATTCCCGCATTTATTCATTTCCGGAAATATAAATGGATCAAGAAGCTGACCCGGGACGCCGTTTAGTAATTACACACATCCACCCAGGCAGTATATCCGGAGGTTTCTTCCAGCTCCGGAATCGTCAGTCTGACCGCGCTGTTTCCACTTCCGCAGGCCGGATAAACCACTTCGAACCGTTTTAATGATTCATCCAGATAGACGGTTACACCCTCTTTGATTCCAAAGGGGCAGACACCTCCCACATCATGTCCGATCAGTTCATGAACCTGCTCCGGACTGAGCATTCTGGCCTTTGTATGAAACTGCTCTTTATATTTGGGATTGCTGATCTTGGCATCCCCGGCGCACAGGATCATAACGGGACTGTCGTTCACCATAAAAGTCAGGGATTTCGCGATTTTTTCCGGTTCGGTTCCTACCGCCTGTGCTGCCAGCTCCACGGTTGCACTGGAAACTTCGAACTCCATAACACGGTCCCCGTAGCCTTTTTCTTCCAGATAGTTCTTTGCTGTATCAAATGCCATTATCATTCTCCTTTGTTGATTGATTCTGAGATTGCCCCATATGATGATGAAGACGGTTCCGGTTCCGAATCAGCAGGATCAGGGATACGATAACTAATCCTATGGATAATACCTGCGACACTGCGATCCCGGTACTTCCGATCCTGAGGGAATCCGTACGCAGTCCTTCCACGATCATCCGTTCTACTCCGTATCCACCCAGATACCACAGAAGCACTTCTCCATGATACTGCTGATACCGCCGGAATAAGATCAGCAGAAGAAACAGCACAAAGCACCAGAAGGATTCGTACAGAAAGGTCGGATGTACCTGAATATAATCTGTCCCGTTCACGGACACCAGATGATCCATGATTTCATCATTCAGGACTCCGGATGCTGATCCCAGACGGATCTGCATGGCAAATAAAGAGTCCGTATATCCGCCATAGGCTTCCCGGTTAAAGAAATTGCCCCAGCGTCCGATCGCCTGTCCCAGCGCGATTGTGGGACAGACGGTATCCAGGACCTGAAGAAATGAAATCTTCTTGAATCTGCATACGAAAAAACCGGCAAGAAACCCTCCGATGATACCGCCGTAGATCGCGAGACCGCCATTCCGGATATTCAGGATCTGGATGGGATCCTTAAGGTAATAGTCCAGCGAAAACAGAACATAATAGATCCTGGCTCCGATGATTGCGGATAACACGCCAAAAATCGCCAGATCCAGATAATCACCGGGATTCTGGCCCGTCTTTCCGGCTCTTCGCATGCACAGAAGGACAGCCAGAAAAACGCCAATGGCAATCAGAACACCATAATACGCCACTTCAAATCCGAAAATGCGGAAAGATCCGGGAAGATTCCGGATAAAGATTCCCAGATGCGGAAAGCTGATGTCATAGATCGGATCGCCCATGAAGCTATACCATCTTCCGGTCAGACATTGAACCGGAACAAAATGATATCGTCATCCCGGACAACATAGTCTTTGCCCTCGATCCGGACAAGGCCTTTCTCTCTGGCGGCATTGTAAGATCCCAGGCTGATCAGATCATCATAATTGACCACTTCCGCCTTGATAAATCCTCTTTCAAAATCCGAATGGATCTTGCCGGCTGCCTGGGGTGCTTTGGTGCCTTTTTTGATCGTCCAGGCCCGCACCTCTTTCGGTCCCGCCGTCAGGAAGGAAGTGAGCCCCAGGATGGAAAAGCTTGCCTTAATCAGCTTGTCCAGGCAGGATTCTGAAAGTCCCATATCCTGAAGGAACATCTCCTTCTCTTCCTCATCCAGCTCTGCCAGTTCTTCTTCTGTTTTTGCGGAAACCACAAAGACTTCTGATCCGTTTGCGGCTGCATAGTCCCGTACTTTTGCCACATAGGGATTACCGGCTCCGTCATCCGCCAGATCCTCCTCGGAAACATTGGCCGCAAAGATTGTGGGCTTTGAGGTCAGCAGATTGAATTCCTTCATCTGCTCTGCTTCCTCTTCACTCAGTTCCAGCGTACCGGCCATATTGCCCTGCTCCAGCCAGGCTTTGATCTTTTCCAGAAGTGCGACCTCTGCAGCCAGCGCTTTGTCATTTCTGGCTCCGCGGCTGCTTTTTGCGATCCTTCGTTCAATGATTTCGATATCGGAGAAGATCAGTTCCAGATTGATCGTCTCAATGTCCCGGATCGGATCGACACTTCCATCCACATGAACCACATTTTCATCATCAAAACAGCGGACCACATGCACGATCGCATCGACTTCCCTGATATTGGCCAGAAACTGGTTGCCCAGTCCTTCTCCGTGGGAGGCGCCTTTGACCAGTCCGGCAATATCCACAAAATCCACCGTCGCCGGAGTGATCTTCTCGGAATCATAAAAATCCGAAAGCACTTTCAGTCGTTTATCCGGCACAGCAGCGACTCCGATATTGGAATCGATCGTACAGAACGGATAATTGGCACTCTCCGCCCCTGCCTTGGTCAGTGCATTAAACAACGTGCTTTTTCCCACATTGGGAAGTCCTACGATTCCTAGTTTCATTTTCTATATACTCTCCTTAAAGATTCCTTTATTGGTCTTTTTCCTGACGCAAGCTTCTTGTAAACGGGAAAAGTATAACACTAATTGATTGTATTCACAATTTCTTTCTTGTCTTCATCACTATCTGATATTTTCAGCAACATCCGTGTAATGGATATATTCACAATCCTGATAAGAGTCATACGATTCACCACAGTATATGACACACATTTTTTCAGCATTCGACTCACTGCTGCAAAAAGATCTCATATTACGGGTAAACTCGTTATTAGGAGTCATTGACGATTTTATTTCATAAGGGAACAATTTTCCTTCTTTTTTTAAAATCAGATCGATCTCAACTCCTTTTTCTGTCCTCATATAAAATAGATTCGGCTCTTTATTGTCATTTAATCTGGTTTTCATTGCTTCAACAACAACAATATTTTCAAAAAGGTTTCCCCTGAGCGGATCTCTGGAAGCTTGTCGTTCCGTCTCGATTCCCAGTAAGTAAGCAACCAGTCCTGGCTCAGCGAAATATACTTTTGGAGATTTTACAATACGTTTACTAATGTTGGAAAAATATGGCTGTAATCTGAAAACGATAAATGAATCTTCCAGAACACTCAGCCACTCTCCTAAAGTAGTAGAGGTCACTCCTACCTCACCGGATAATCCGCTCAGATTTACAACTTGTCCCACTCTACCAGCCAATAAAGTTAAAAATCTCATAAATGCATTCAGATTTTTGACCGCAACCATCTGACGTAAGTCTTTTTCTACATAGGTGTCCAGGTAGTCCCTGTAATAGATGTCAGGATCTCTCACGTTCTCTAAATATAATTCAGGCATAAATCCTCTGATGATACTCTCATCAAGATTCTTTGTTTTTCCAGCTTTCTTTATTTCCTCAATGCTCAGTGGGTATAATGTATGAATTGTAGTGCGGCCTGCCAGGGATTGAGCTATGGCTTCTCTTAGTTTTGGCTGGTGGCTGCCGGTAAGAATAAATCTTCCATTTGTTCTTCTGTCTTCATCCACTTTTACCTGAATGGCAGAAAGCAGTTCCGGCACTCTTTGAACCTCATCAATGATCATTGGTTCTGGATACTTATTGAAAAATCCGATGTAATCATTTTCCGCCAGATTTCTTGTTGCCGTATCCTCCAAATTGACATATGTATAAGCCGGAAATAACTCTTTGACCAATGTGGTTTTACCAGCCTGTCGGGGTCCAATTACTGTTACAACTGGCACCTGTGCTGCACTTTTTTTAATTTTTTCAGATATATCTCTTTCAATCATGTTCAACCGCTCCATAATTTATGTTACTTATAATAGCAGCATAGGGCGTAATATTCAAGTGCTATTTAAATATTACGCCCCGCAAGGCAAAAGCCTTAGAACTATCTTCCCTTTTTCTTCAGCCACCTCCGTATCAGTTCAACAGCTTCAAATAAATGTTCTTATCATTATGGTTCCTTTCTCAATCAATACCTCACACCCTATAATGTAGGGCGTCAAGCAGTATTCTTATGCTGCAGGCATATAAAAAAGTAATAAAATTTGCTTCACGTATATTCTTTCTTGGTTTGCCGACACGACTTTTAAACGATTTTCAATTGAAATCCACCCGTCTTTATCAGATAATACATGTGCAGACTAAAAGAAGCTAATTTAACGTCGTGCCAGGCATTACCCAAAAACAGCAAAGCGGCTGCGGAAAAAGCACGCTTATGAGGCTTCTTCTGGGATTTGAAGAACCGGATAACGGCTCTGTCTTTTTTGATAATCATGATCTGTCGGTTCTGGAAAAGAAATCCCTTCGGCAGAATATCGGCGTGGTCATGCAGGACAGCCGGTTATTTGCAGGAAGTATCTACCAGAACATCTCCATTTCCAATCCCGGAATGCCCATGGATGACGCCTGGGCAGTGGCAGAATCGGCAGGAATCGCAGCGGACATCCGTGAGATGCCCATGGGAATGAATACCTTTGTGGATGAAACCGCTTCCAATATATCCGGCGGCCAGAAACAGCGGATTATCATCGCCAGGGCGCTGGCAGCAAAACCGAATATTCTGTTTTTTGACGAAGCAACCAGCGCGCTGGATAATGTGACGCAGAAAATCGTGACAGATACACTGAACAGCCTGGACTGTACCCGTATCGTGATCGCCCACCGGCTTTCCACCATCAAGTCCTGCCAACGGATCCTTATGTTGGAGGGAGGACATATTATAGAAGACGGGACCTATGAGGAACTGATGGGGCATAAAGGAAATTTCGCAGAAATGGTAAAACGCCAGCAGATCATGGAATAGCCAGCGCAAGATACCGCTCGCTTATCGATACCATCAGTTTGCTGTCCGTCATTTCCTGAAGGATAGCCTGCAGTTCCCTGTCTGTGACCCGTTCTCCCAGGGCATCCTGAAGCTTTGCGTAAGAAACCGGGCTCCAGGCCAGCCGGTAGATGTCACAGGCAATGCCCTTCAGCCGGGTCAGCAGCCGGGTTCTGCATGGACGGGTATCCAGGATGGAGATTCCCTGGCTGGTGTCGGTCATAATGAGTTCCGGAACCGGCCGCTGGCTCCAGAGTGCCTTCCACTTCTTCACCTGTTCCCCTACCTTCAGGTAGCACCCGGCGTGTTCTTCTTTTTCCTTTTGGAAAGAACCCCCTGTAACATCATACAACATAGCCGTTTGACGTATCAGATCCTTCTGATCTGCCAGGCAATAACGGTAGATTGGATCCGGTTCCAGCACCAGTCCATATGCTTCAGGTTCCATCCAGTAGCGGGAATAACGCTGAAAAGAAATGGGCGTAAAGGAGGTAGGCGGGCGCAAATGTGTAAGGGCCGGCAACAGCTTGGCCATCTCTTCATAGTCCTCCTGTACTTCGCCGGGAACCCCATACAGCAGATTCCAGGAGGGAAGCAATCCGGCAGCACGGCAATACTTCAGAAAAGCAACATGGTTAATCGCCGTATTGCCCTTTCGCATTAACTGCAGCAGATGATCATTCAGGCTCTCAATACCAGGCTGTACATTTCGAATTCCTGCCCTTACCAGAGCCCGGATATCGGATTCCGATAGGTTCGTCTTGACCTCGGCAAAAATGCGGTACTGTGTTTCATCACTTTCCAGAGCAGGCAGCAGCTCTCGTATCATCCGGCTGCTCAGAACATTGTCTGACATCTGAATCCGGCATCCCGGATACCGCTTTGTGACGGTACGGATCTCCTCCAGAAAATGCCCCGGATCCTTTTCCCGGTATACATTTTGCAATCCATTCAGTCCACAGAAAGAACAGGCGTGTTTCTCGCCCCACCAGCATCCCCGGGAACCCTCCAGAAAAACGATCTCCCCATAATGGGTTTCTTCCGACCGGAATGGCTCTCCTGTGTTTTCCGCTTCCATATAGAAACAGGAAGGTCCATAGTCTCCCCGTCTCTCTTTTTCTGCTTCTTCAAAAAAATCGCGATACTCCGGGAGGGGCACCATGTTCATATCAGCGGTGAGGCGGTGAGGCGCCTTAAAATCTTCTGCTCTTTTGCCTTTTCCGAGAATTCCATAAGGCAGCGGGTCATGCCTGCTTTCCAGAAGCATTTTGCAAAAGGCCGCGATCACTTCATCGCCTTCCCCAAAGGAGATATAATCTACCGACGGATACTGATCCAGCACAGCTAGTCCCATCTCCCGCTGACATTTCCTCCGCCCAGAATGGTGATAATACCTGGATCCAGCTCCTTTACCCTTCGGCAAATGGCAAGCGAGGCATTCTGCTGGGTATAGACCGAACTTAACGCCAGGATGCGCGCGCCCATATGCACTGCCCTTTGCGCCACAGCATCCGTAAGGCGGTTCGCCTGTCTGCGTCCTGCGTCCAACAGACGGATATATTCCTGCTGCTCTTCCGATGTACTGCCCCGGAAAATATCCATCACATAGTCCTGCGGCGTAAATGGATTCTTCAGATCGGTCAAATGGGAAAACAGAAACTCGCACATCCCCTGAAACCGGGGAACCCAACTCAGGTTCCGGATCGATTCCTGTCCAAGCATATGAAGAAACGGATACATGGGATAGAGAATCTTGGAAGAAATTCCAAGCTTGTCCAGCGATGCCTGAAAAATGGACAACGCAATCGAAGGAATCGGAGGGTAAGTAAAAGGAGCGGAGACGAATACCACTTCCGCTTCTCCATGCTGCAGGCTCCACTCAGAAAGAAAATCCCTGGGTATTTGGGATATTATTTCATTCGTTCGATCCATCTTTTTCAAAAAGCAGATACATTTCCATACCGGCTTCTACGGAAGCACTATCTCCGGAAGATCCTGCCGAGTCCCCTTCCTCCACAGGTTCGGTTCCTTCTGCTTCTTCCCCTGCTGCCTCCGCACCAAGAGATTCTGTGCCCAGGCTGTCCATATAAGAAGCCATCGCTTCCGCTGCTTCCGGAATCACGCCGGTGATCTTTCCATCCTCACGAAGGGTCAGAGAGATCCCGCTGCCTCCGACATAGAAAGCGGAAAATGCATCCTCACCGTTAAAATCTACAAAGAGACTGCCATCTTCCTGAAGTTCGGCACGAAGTTCATAATCTTTGGAAACCATTTCCTGCGATTCTTCTTCCATAGACGGCACTTCTGCATGTACATAGACGGTATCTTCTTCGATTTTTAAGGACACCTGCGTTCCCATCAGCACAAGAGGCAGCGGATATCCGTACATGACATAAGTAGTTCCATTCCAGGTTCCTGCAAAATCTTCTGCCTTTGCGTCAGTGACTGCCGGAGCCAGTTCATAAGAAACTGCTTCAGAAGCCTCTTTTCCAAACACCATGCTGCCGCCTTCCTGCGCCAGTGCAATCTGATCCTCTGCGAAGGTGAAGTCGAAGGTGTTTTCCTCCGCGAAGGTCATGGTACCTTCATTCCCCTCTATTGTCCATGTACCATTCTGGGTTTCCGCATTGGTTTCCATTACAACCGTTCCATCGGCATTCACGGTCATCGTAATGTTCGCCATATCACCCAGGGCACTTGCATCAATCTCCTGCTCTCCCTGTACCAGACTCTGCAGATACCAGGTACCAACCACCGGCTCCTCTTCGGCCATAACCGTAACGGTTGCGGCCATCAGAATCGCCATCACCATTGCCATAAATACTGCTGCTAATTTTTTCATTTTGTTCCTCCTGATCTTTCATCTTTTACAGCTGCGTCCAGGGATATTGTTCCATATAAGGACCGATTTCTTCTCATTGACAGGATTCAGGATAAACCCGCTGACATACATATCCAGGACATCCAGGGCATATTTTCCGTATCCGGTAACTCTGCCACAAATATGCCACAGATCTGCTCACTTTTTCTTTCGGAAGATACCGCTCACCGTTCGGAAAAAGCTGTTCCTGTTGCTGATTTTTTCCCTGATTTCCCTGATGCTGATATCACTCTGCCCATAATGCGTGGTAATTGCATGCACAATTTTTACATAGATGTCTTTAAACGCTTCAATACTTTTCTCTTCATACCAGCTTGCAGCAAAGTCTATCATCAGTTGCAGTCCTTCTTTCCCATCCAGAATCTCCATGTCGAGTATCGTCTGGGAAGCCGCCTGATTTTGCCGGATATCGATCATTTCTATATCATAGCCATTCAGCGTATCCAGATCCCGAAGATCCTGCTGATAAAGAAGATATGCAGACTCCTCCACGGAAACCTGGGCATGGATGTCCATATAAGGATAAATACTGTGCTCGATTCCCTTCTGAACCTGATCATGGACATCATGGAAAAGCTCCCGGAGTGTCAGATCATCGTAAAAACGGATTCCCACAGGGAGTTCACGGAACAGAAGGCCGGCGGAATTCATAAGATTCATGTCATCCCTGCCGTTATAATTCCAGCAAACCCTGATATCGTTTTCATTGTTGTAGACAGAGATCGCAATGGCCAGCACTGCGATAAAAAATTCATTACGGCTGATGCGGTAACTCTTTTCAAGCGCTCTTAACTGCGGCTGTTCGATTTCCATGTCCACGATCAGCTCTCCAAGTTCGTTATCTCTTGCCGCCCGGTCCGTCTTCGGATAACATGACCATGCAATGCCATCATAGCGTTTTTCAAAGTATGCCCGGCACTCCTCATAAAATGCTGTCTTTTCGGCATCCTTCCTGTTTTTCAGCATCAGATAATAATAGTCCGGTTCCGGTTCGATTCCCAGGAAAAGTTTCCCGAAGCTTTCCAGAAACACTTTCATCGAGGTGCCGTCGAAAACAGAATGGTGAACATCGAAGAACAGATATCCGGCTTTTTCTGTTTCAAAAACCCGGCACCTGTACAGCCGGCCTCCTATGATCTTATAGGGATACACAAGCATATCCTTCACAAATCCCAGTTCGAACTCGCTGATATGCTCCACGTGGATATCTTCCAGAACCTCCGGTGTATATCGCTGCATCAGAGAACTGTCCTCATCCCAGTAATAGGTCGTAAGAAGAGCCGGATAATGCGCAATACATTTTTTCATGACCTGAGCTACCTGCTCCATATCAAACATTTCTTTGTCAAACTTCAGCATGGAGAACAGATTATACATCGTGGAAGCTGGCGTATAGATCTGATAATCAACCATGTAAAGCTGCTCTGCAGTCAGCGGGTACGCTTCTTTCAGGGCTTCCCGGTTCTGTTCGTCGGGATCGGCTCCTGCATCTTCTTCTCTGATTCTTTCATACAGCTTTGCGATTCCTTCCGGCGTCCTGCCGCGGAAAATTTCCGAGGTGTTCAGGCCCGGGAGATTACATACAGTGACCAGTTCGATAGAGGAAAGAGAGTCTCCGCCCATCTCATAAAAATCATCGTGAATGCCGATCCGGCTTGCATGAAGAACCTTTTCAAAGCCTTCGCACAGGGTCTTTTGGATATCGTTCTCAGGTGCGGCATAATTGGTTCGGAAATCATCAGCGTTGGGTGCAGGCAGCGCTTTTCTGTCCAGCTTTCCGTTTTTGTTTACCGGAACTTCCTCTATTTTGATGTAATACGCAGGGATCATATAATAGGGAAGTCTCCGGAGCAGTTTATCACGGAGAGCTTCGTTGTCAATTCTGATGTCCGCTGTGTAATAGACACAGAGATAGCTCTTTTCTCCGTTTTCAAATCCCTGTGCGGCGCACCAGTCAATATCCAGCGCACTCCTGACGGCTGCTTCGATCTCCGCCGGCTCGATGCGATTGCCATTGATCTTGATCATATCATTATTCCTGCCCAGCAGAACGTAGTTGCCGTTTTCGTCAATACGCGCCAGATCTCCAGTATGAAACAGTCCATCCCGGAAAGCTTTTTGATCCTCCTCCGGCAGATTTATATACCCGCGGGTATAAAGGCAGTCCACACAGAGCTCACCCGCCTCGCCTTCCGGCACCTCATTGCCATCTTCATCAAGCAGCCGAATGTCCAGATCCGCCTGTGATTTTCCAATGGGGCATGTCTCATAGGCCCTGTCGATATGGAAGGTGACCGGCGCATATCCGATCTCACTGGCGGAGTACCCGTTGATGATATAGAGTCCTTTGATGAAAAGATTGTTAGCTGGCTCGCTTCCCACGACGAGCGTATGCAGGAATGGGCCGGTATTGCTGCCAAGCTTACGTGCATAAGAAGGCGTCAGGAAGGTGTGCGTAATGCGCCTGGTTAGGAAAAACCTGGCCAAAGCGGAGCTGTTCTTCGTCGTATTATAGGACACAATATAGATGCGGGCACCGTGAAAAGCCAGAGTGGCCAGTAATATCATGATCGTTGCCACGAAATTCAAAGGCGACAGGACCGCCAGCCGGTCTTTCCCCCGGAAGGGCGAGTGACCGTCAACCCGGAGTGTGTCGATCGCCCGCTGCAGATTCCCATACTCATGGATCACGCCCTTGGGATTTCCGGTTGTCCCTGAAGTATATACCGCATAAGCCGCATCATGCATGTCAGGCGCCGCATGTCCTTCCAGAGGTTCGGTATGCATAACCATGTCCCAGTTTTCCATGTTGAGCTCGAACTTGCATCCACAGTCCGATCGTATGAAATCGATCCGCTCAGGCGCATAGGTATCCTCCACAAGCGCCCATGCTGCACCGGATTTCCATACGCCGATCATGGCAATCAGAATGAAGACGCCCCGGGGGAGATTGATCAAAACAAAATCCTCCGTACCGATCTTGTTTTTCTTTAAACAGGCGTAAACTCTTCCGGACAAGTCATCCAGCTGGGCATACGTGATCCCCCGGGAATGCGCATCGTCGAACAGGATCGGTGTAAGCGGATCCTGTTTTGCGTATTCAATGAGGATATCGATAATTGTGCGATTTTCCATGTTATCCTTCCCTACTGTATATCAAATACACCATCCAGTCCTGTCGCTTCCAATGCTTCCGTGATATATTCCCCCAGATTCCTCAGCAACATACGTCCGCCGCTCTTTTTCAGCTCTTTGTAGGCGGCAAGAAGCACCCGCAAGCCTGCCGATGAGAGATAATCACATTTTTCGAAATCCAGGATCAGCAGCTTTGTACCCGGCAGCTCTTTGACAATCACTTCGTCCAGTTCCTTTGCCGTCACCGCGTTCACTTCTCCATCCGGAAGCACGGTAAATTCTGTTCCGTTTCTCTTTGTATCGATCTTCATTTGTTTTAACTCCTTTCATGGATTGTCAGGATCATCATTGTCATATCATCAAACTGAGGCGCCGGATCCGTGAATGTCCGGACACTTTCTGTGATCCGATGCAACACCTCTTCATTTCTGTTTATAACCGCTCCCTCAAATGTCTCCAACAGTTTTTGAGTACCATAAAGCTTCCCATTCGGATCGTGGGCATCGGTTATGCCGTCTGTATACAGCAGCAGTCTGTCTCCACTACGCATCCGGATCTCATCCTGCCTGTAAATGGTATCCTCCATACCTGCCAGGAACAATCCGTGATTCCTTTTGAGAATCGTGCATCCTTCGCCACGACGGTAAAGCAATGGAAAGTTGTGTCCCGCATTTACATAGCGCAGCGTATTGCTCTCTGTATCAAAGATGCCGATCCATGCAGTAACAAACATCCCGGACTCATTTTTCTGACAGATCCGCTCATTGACCTTGGTAAAGATGTCTGACGGTTCTTCATACATTTGCGCGTATTCGCTGATCATGGTTTTTACCGTCATCATGAACAGCGCTGCCGGCATCCCTTTTCCGGAAACATCAGCAATCAAAAAGCACAGCTTATGATCTCCGATTGGAAAATAGTCATAAAAATCTCCTCCCACATCGCTGGCCATGTGCATGGATGCTCTTAATTCACATCGGCCGTCTGATGGAAACGAATATTCACACGGCGGCATAGCATCCATCTGTATCCCGGCGGCAACACGCAGCTCGGATTCCACCCTGTCGACCTCTGCCTGTGTCTTCAAAAGATGATCTGTATTGACTGCAGTCATCAGATAGATCAGGCAAATGGACAAAGCAGGAGAAACACTCATATAATACTCCGCTGCGTTTCCAAGGACCGCTATTTGCAGAAAATAGATGGCGACTCCCAGAGCTGCTGAGATCAGGAGCCTTTTTGCCAGGCGTTTTACAGCAGGATCCTTTTCCCGTTTGCCGATCAGGTATCCCGCTGCCAGAAGGAAAACACTCAGCACATACACCAGAACGAGGGGAATAAACGCCCAGTTGAACAGTCCTTCTTCCAGGATCATCCCGTTTTCATCTACCCAGGCAACAAGCTTCGTCCACGGCGATGTGATACTCAGGAGGACCATGATACCGAAAGGAACCACATACAGGGCAATGTTTCCTTTCCGGCTTTTCGGTGCAGCCCCGAAGCCTGACAGAAAATACTGGTTGAACGCCTCCCCTGCTGCCAGTGTTGAACAAATGAACAGATTCACTGCGATATAACTGAGAAACGAAAGCTCCGCAGTTCCCTCGCAAATATCCCACGTGGCTTCGGAAATGCACATAATGATCCCGCAGATCAGCATAACCGACATCTGATCCCGGAAGCTTAACCGGTACAGAACAATGTTGTTGTAAAGCAGAATAATCAGAATGATCAAAGTGAGCAAAGGCAGTTCGAGATATAAATATTCTGCCATGGTTGCAAAGAATTCCATGGATCCCTCCCGGCTTTTATGACGTTCGTTCCGCTCCGATCAAAAAAGAGGAACGGTTAAAACCCATCGATGTTAAATATTTTTTATTGCTTCCGAGCCTTTCCATTTGCGATGATACCGCCAAAGATAAAAGAGAAGTAACCGCTGCATCCTCTTTTGTAAGATCATAGATCTTTCCTTCATCCCTTGTGATGATCTGAATTCCATTCGGCCTGAACAGGATCGCACATTCACACAATATGGCTTTACCGTCGTTTTTTTCTCGAATATACATGAAGATGTCTTCAATCAGCAGCTTGACTCTTTTTATCGTATGCCGGTCCATATTGTGTTCCTCCAGAAGATTCTCTATTTTCTTCTGCAGGCTGATGATTTCTTCCGGCTGCGTTGTCAGGTCAAATAAAAAAGAGCGCAGGTCATCGCCAAGCGACGCCAGAAGAAGCGGACAGTCGGCTCTTCCATAGCGGATCATCAGGTAAGCATACGACAAAGCAAAGACTGCTGCAGGCGCTGCTGCCAGCCCGAGGAACATCCCGGTATCCTTCCAGCAAAGCCCGAATAACAGTGCAAAAGGAGCTGGAACCAATACATCCCGAAGCGCGCTGATCACAAGACCCAGTACGATCTTCCGGGCGACCAGATAATAGGACGTCAAAAGATACAGAAGACTGACAAACACAGAATTCAGCGCCAGTATCCGGATCCCTGTGACACTGCGCACAATCAGCTGCGGATCCGAAATATCCAAAAGCTTCGGAAGAAAGGGAGCAAATACGATGAGCGTAAGTGTGACGGCAGCACCTTCTATGACTGCCGTTCTTCTTGCCCTTATCCATATCCTTCTGACCCCGTCATAGCATTCTTCCCCGAAATAAATGCTGAAGATAGGCGTAACCGCTTCACCGATCCCGTCAAAGACCATTTGCATTTCCCGGACCAGCGCGATCACGGAAACCAGGACAAGACTGTCTGCTCCATAATTCCAGCTGACAAATTGATTGAGGACTGCTGTCAGAATTCCCAAAAACAGATAGGACCCGGCGTCGATCATGCTGTATCTGACAACGTTTTTCAAAAGCCGGACGGAATAATACAGATGGAGCTTCAGGGAATTACTCTTTTTTGCAAAGTGTATGGAAAAAACACCCAGTGCAGCCAGATTGAACAGAAAGGAGGCCAGTCCGATTCCCCCGACCCCCATCACACCGGCAAGCATAGCAGACGCTGCGATATTGCCAGCTCCCTGAACAATGTTCCCAAGGGTGGAAATGGTCTCATCTCCGTCTGCATAAACCATCTCTGAGATAAACATCTGAAGCGGAAGAACCAGAATGGAGAACCGCATCCACCTAAGATATGCATTCGCCTCCTGGAAGACTTTACTTGCTGCATCTTGATTGTCCAGGAACAGATTGCCGAATATCGTGGTAACGGCAAACAAAAGGATCCCTGCCGCAACAGACAACAGGAATCCGAAACCGAATATCCGGTCCGCCTCTTCCTTTCTGAATTTACCGACCTCATTCGAGTACAGGATCGGAATGCCAATCGAAAAAAGCGAACCGAAAAAAGCCGTCATGGAATATAATGGCGTCACCTGCGTGATCCCTGCCACTGCATCGGAACCCAGGAAGATGCCGGCGATAATCGAGTCAGACATCAGCAGTACCGAAACAATCATCATGGTCAGCGTTCCGCCAGCAAGCATTGAATGATATTTTTTCGACATGAGTGTCTTTTTTCTTCTTTCAAATGGTCGGATCAAAGAACTTGTTCCTCTCCTATTCGTCCTCCTGCGGCTGACACAGAAAGCGCAGCAAACGTTCCTTATAGTCCGGAGCCAAATCATATGCTGCGTGCCCGTAACCATCGTACATATAGATCTCACAATCGGTCTTGTCACTCAGATGATCGGCAATCTGCAGGCTTGCATCTGCCCCTACAACATTGTCATCTTCGGATCCTATAATCAGAACAGGGCAAATGATCCTGTTAAGATCCTCTAAAACATGGAATCCCCTGATACTTTCAGCCAAAATGATGAAACGGTGCAGATCCTCTTCGCTCACACTTTTTGCTGCATCGATCAACAGCTCCTTTGATTGTTCAAATGTTTCCTGCGGATAGATCGCTTCTCCAAATGATAAAAACAAACCTTCGGTATCTGCCTCTTTTGCCAGTTGGATCCAATGATCAATTGTCTGAAAATGCGCATCATCTACATCTGCAGAAGTAGAACCAAGGATCAGCTTCTGAACAAGTTCCGGGTGCTCAATGGCAAGCTCCATTGCGATCATGCCGCCCATCGACACGCCAAATACAGACATCTCATCAACTCCAAGTGCCTGCAACGCCTGCGCCACATCCTGTGCCATATCAGATATGGATTCGTTTTCCGGTAATGGATTCCTCGGATCAAAAACATAAATGGTAAAATCATCTGCCAGCAGCTGATAAGCCTGCGTAATCGCATCCGCCGAATCAAGAACACTTGCTACACTCAGTCCCGGCAGTATAACCAGAGTGTTTTCTCCTTTCCCGAACTTGATATAATCCATGGAAAAGTCATCCGTTGTTACTGTTTTGACGGGGCTTATGTCAGGAATGATTACCGGCAATGCTCCGGTAAAGGAATATTCCCCGAAAGCCCCGCAAATAGCCGCCGGAATATTGACGGAATAAGTGCTCCTGCCCTCCGGAAGTTCCCTCATGGCAGTGGATCCGTAGGTCACAAGGATGGCATCTGCATCCGGATACCTTGCCACGTCATAAGGAAGATATGCGCTGATCAGCAGGATCTGTTTTCCTTCTTCATGAACCTCCTCAATCACGCGGTCTAAAACGCCGGAAGCCTGCCCGTCCTCTGTATCCGGATCCATATCCTCCATACCGAAAACCAGGGAGACAGCAATCACGTAATCTGCATCCGCAATAGCTTCCAGACAAGCCGTCTCATTTTCCGGGTCATAGGTCATGGTTTCAAAGGAGACGGATTCCGGGAGAAAGCCTTCCTCTACAAGCCTCAGACGTGCAAATTCGGCGCTGGCCATGCGGCTGGCATAATTGTAAAGGATCAGGACCTTGTCCCCGTCCTGCGCCTGGATCGGCAGAAAGTCCCCGTCATTCTTCACCATTGTGACAGCATTCTGCATGAGCTTCCATTCCAGTTCATGGTTATCCGGGCCGCCGACGATTTCCACAGCTTTCTTCACTTGCTCTTCAGAAACAGAGAAGTCAAACGCCTCCAGAAGGCCATGTTCCTGTTTCAATGTCAGGATCCTCCGTACAGAATCGTTGATCTTTTCTTCCTCAATCGTTCCTTCTTCGACCTGCTGGATCAGACGATCCATCCAGTCTTCCAGGGCCTTCAGAGACTGCGCATCCGTAACCGGAACCGGCATCAGGAACATGTCTATGCCAGCTTCAATGGCCATCCTGCCCACATCGTCCAGATCAAAGTTGTCACTAATCGCCGCCATGTTAAGGGCATCCGACACAATCACGCCTTCAAACCCCATATCCTCCCGCAGAATATCGGTCAGGATCGTATGGGACAGAGTTGCCGGAAGATATACTTTTTCGCCAGTTGTAATAGAAGAATAGGTCTGTGTTTCAATCTCCGGGTATTGGATGTGCGCAGTCATAACCATATCCGTCCCGGCATCTATTGCTGCCTGGAAGGGGATCAATTCACATTCTTTCAGTTCCTCGTAACTTTTCTCCAGCATCGGAAAACCTGTATGGCTGTCTGTTGATACATCCCCATGTCCGGGAAAATGCTTCAGTGCATTGATGGTTCCTGTTGTCTTAAGGCCGGAGAGAAACTGCAGGCCATACTCTGTCACGACTTCCGGGTCATCTGAAAACGACCGCACCCCGATAACAGGGTTTTCCGGATTATTATTCACATCCAGAACCGGAGAAAAATCCGTGTTGATTCCCAAAAGAGACAGCTCCTCTCCAATCCGTTCTCCGACTGTCTGTGCATTTCCCGGATCACTGGTTGCAGCCAGGGCCATATTCCCGATCCATCGGGTACCCTGCCCCAGTCTGGATACGATCCCGCCTTCCTGATCCACAGCGATCAGGAGAGGGATCTTCACATCGTTTTCTCCTTCCAGGTTCGCTGACTGCATTTCACTGACCAGGCGCAGGGTCTGCTCATTTTCCTGACAGTTTTCGGAAAACAATATAATTCCGCCAAACCGGCACCGGGCGATCGCATCCCGGAGTTCTTCCCGCAGCCCAGTCACAGGAACTGCTTCCGATTCTTCATTCTCCGGATCTTCATTCCAGGTTCGGAAGTCCGCCATCACCATCTGGCCGATTTTCTCCCGGACTGACATCTGCGCGATCAGCTGCTCTATCTCAGAATCCACCTCCGGCTCTGCTCCGGCTGTAAAGCCGGAGCAAGAGAATATCATTCCCAGACAAAGCGCTAATATAATGCATACATGAGATATCTTTTTCATTCGTTCGTTCCTTTGCATGGTAACTATTCGTGAAACCGCCTGTTGTCATCAATACCCTGTCGATACGATTTCCCAGCCGCTTTCTTCTGTACGTGCCAGCCACCACTGGTAATCTTCGTATTCCATATCAGGTTCCCAGGCGCCATATGCTTCCACCGGCGAATGGTAATTACCCGTAAATTCAACTGCCTGTGTATAGCCCGCGCCATCACGGATCTCATTCAGCCATTTTACATTTTCCTCATTTGCAGATTCATCCCCTGCATATTGGAGGCTGTGCAGTTCACAGCCATCCCAGAAGGCAAAATCACATTTGATCTGGATGGCTGCCTCTTCCAGCTCCTCCGGCGTATACAATGCAGAAGTGCCGTAATCGATCATGACGTCGGTCTCATTCACGACACCCAAATAGCCTTCCAATGTAATACCCTCATCCATAATCTCCCTTGCAGTATCCGCATCATTGATAAAGCGGATATGCCAGGGTTCATAGGCATAACCGGTGATATGTTCTTTTCCGTCCAGATACCGCAGAATAAATCCGTAATCAGCCAGTTTTTCATGGATCTTTGCCCAGATCTCCGGGTACTGGATCATATCTTCATTTTCTACAATATCCTCTCCGTCAATGATCAGGTACAGATCCAGTGCCAGACCCGTGTGATGCTCAGAGTATCCCGGTTTTGCCACGATTTTGGCAGCATAATCCGCCCCATACCATTCGGTAAAGTCATCCATGATCTTCTGCTGTGCGGCAACACTGCGGCGGGCGGAATCCAGATCCACATACACGCCCTCTGCTTCCAAGGCATCTTTCAGCTGAAGATAGGCATCATAAGCTTTTTTCTCTACCTCTACATCATCTCCCACTGAGTTCGTAAAATGCACCGTTTCAAGGTTCTCTTCCCAGTCTTCCGGAAGCGTGTGGGTTTTGTTGACAAGTATCAGATAATCAATGTCCATTTTTTCCTCCGCCTGGCTTACAATGTTCATGCTGACCACCAGTACGGATACTATTATCATTGCAATAAATAATGCTGCTGTTTTTTTCATTTTATTCCTCCAAATTTTTCATTTTTTCCATCTTAGCCCAGATTTACTTTCGCCACGTCAAATCCTTTTCCGGAAACCGTAAGATTGCTGTTGATGAAATACAGCCGGTTCCGGTCAGATCAGCGGCAGTGAGGATCATAAGTGCAGGGTAGCATATGGATACCACAAATTTGCCACAAACCGAGTTATCATACGCCTCCGGCAAGGCTGCTTGGCTTCGGGAATTATGTGAAAGGTACTTTTATCTACAGTATGATGCGGATCTGAGTCCGGACCCCGGGATCCGGAGGATTTACCAGCTGAATAGTGCCCTGATGCAGTTCAACGATCTTCTTTGCTGCGGCCATGCCCAGTCCGCTTCCCTGGCCGCTTTTACGGGACTGATCCCCTTTCACGAAGGGTTCAAAAACAGCCCCAGCAATCTCCGGGGAAATGCCCGTGCCATTGTCCGCGATATCGGTAATCAAATGTCCTTCTGACTCCCGTACAACAAAACGGATGGTTGTACCCGGCTCGTTATGTTTCACAATATTTCCCACCAGATTTTCCAGCACCCGCCGGAACATGTTCCGGTCCAGTTCACGATAGTAATGCTCTTCCGGAATCTGCACATCAAGGGGATATCCCTGCAGATCCAGTTCGGAATATTTCTCTGCCAGATATTCCCGGCACAATTCGCAGTAATCGATCCGCTGCAGATCCGGGACAAAATCCGGATGCTCCATCTTGCTGAAGGCAAACAACTCATCCATTAATTCTGCCGAATAAAGGGCTTTCTGATGAATGATCTCCAGATAACGTTTTTTATCCTCTTCATGCACAATACCGTCCAGCATCGCGCCGGAATAGCCACTGATCACTGTTAACGGTGTCTTTAGGTCATGGGATAAATCCGCAATCATTCTAATGCGATCCTCTTCCGCCTTTTTCTGCTTTGTCTGAGCACTTTCCACCCGGTCCAGCATCGCATTCAGGTTATCAATCAAGCCCTGGAACTCTCCCGGAATCGGGTAACTTCCGCTGGCAGGCCGCACACCGTTTCGATAGGTCTGAATCGCTTCGTTCACCGGTTTCAGGGATCTTCGGATATACCAGAACATCAGCATGGCCATCAGGAAAATCCACAGTGCACCTGCGATTACGCCGAAAATAGTAATCCACCTGGCTTTTTCCTGGGCAGCCTCGATATTGATATCCGTTTGATAGGGGATCACTTCTGCGCTGAACCGGACATCACCCTGCACTGTGGTAAAGGAATCTATGATTACAAAACGATCATAACCATAAACAGGTTGTCCCACATAGATTGAATTTTCGCTTAGCTCGTTAGCATAGCTGTCCGCATAGAACTTCACGGTCTCAAACGGGATATTCAGCGATTCCTCGGACTGATAGACCACATTGCCATCGATATCATAGACGATCAGGGCATTTCCGCCCGTCTGCTCGATGGGGATCTCATCATAGGCTTCCCGCTGCAGTTCTTCCTCATAATCATAGGTAAGATAAAACGTCCTGTCCTGAAAGGTATCCGTGGAGTAAACATAATCCACCCATCGCATGAAAATAATATAAATCACCAGCACACCGAAAGCGGTAATAATGATGCCTCCGAACAGCTGCCATCTTAGGCTGATTCTCTTTTTTGTGCGTTTCACGTTTCTGTCCCTTCTATTCTTTACCCTTTGCAATATTTTCGATCTTATATCCCAGTCCCCGGATGGTTTTAATATACTCCGGAGCAGAAGGGTCATCTTCAATCTTACTTCTCAGATTGGCTATATGCACCATCATGGTATTATCCGTGTTTTCATAAAATTCCCCGTTTACACATTCATACAGTTGAGCCTTGGTATATACTCTTCCGGGAGATTTCATGAGCTGCATCAGAATCTTCAGTTCTGCAGGGGTGAGGGGAATTTTCACGCCTTTTTTGGTAAGCTCCAGCCGCTCCGTATTCAGCTGCAGATCCCCCAACGTTAATACCACATCTCCCGGGGATTCTCCGGTATGGGACTCCCGGCTCTTTTCTTCTGCCCCGAGCTCATAAAACCTCCGGAATGCCGCATTGACATAAGCCACCACTTCCAACGGATTGAATGGCTTCGTGATATAGACATCCGCCCCCAGGTTTAATCCCAGGATTTTATCGGCATCCATGTTTTTTGCCGAGATGATCAGAATGGGGAGGTTGCTGGTTTCCCGGATTTTCCGGATCAGTTCATACCCGTTTATCTTCGGCATCATCAAATCTGCCATCAGCAAATGAACCTGCTGTTCCTGAAATATCCGGAAGGCTTCTTCTCCGTCATGGGCCCAAAGCACCTGATAACCCTGCGCCGAAAGATAAAGTCTCAGTATTTCTACAATATCCTCATCGTCTTCCGCCAATAATATCCGTTTCGTTTCCACGTGTATTGCCTCTCTTTATGTTGAAGTTATATCCGATGCATGTTCATCGCTGCATATAGCGCTTTCGCATGCAAGTAGTGTTATCATAACATGCCTCCTTCGGAAAAGTGAAACTTTTCTTTTTAAACGTGGCGGATTGCTTCCCTCGCCTTAATCCTTACAGCTTTCTCTGCCCAATCCAGTACACCTTCCTGAGGTCATGGACCTGAATAATTCGCTTCTTTTTTCTCCATCGTGGTATCGCGCTCCTTTCTTCTCTTCTGGTATCCTAAAATAACATTTGAACCTTAAGAAATTATTCAGGTTTATCTTAAGATTTCTTAAGATAACAGCGCCTGACCAGGTTCGGTCAGGCGCTGTTCAGAATAAAACCTTTTTTTCAATTCAATATGCGATTAACAAAGAATTACAATATAGCAAATATAGTTTTAGTATCTCTCAAATGTACGGACCGCAATATCAAGAGCGTTCAGAGTAACTGCCTCATAGTCCTCTTCATACTTCACTGTATAGATCACTGTCTGTGAACCGGTGGAGTCCATGATCCGCAGCATATGAACGATATGTCCGTCCACATTGTAGGTATAGACTCCGGCAGGAAGCTGTCTGCCGCCGAATTCCATACTTTCATATTCATCTGCGGAAATAAGATCCTCTCCGTATTTCTCCTCCATATAGGGAGTGTACTGTTCCCGAAGGAGTTCGTAGGGTTCCAGATACAAATCCTCACTTTGATAAACGATGACATAAGGGATCTTTCCGGCCGATTCCGTATAGATGGAAATGCCGGTTCCCTCCTGATAATCCCAGCTGAAAGAAGCATCGGTCTGAACGGAAAATCCCAGTTGAGGGCACTCGATCTTCTGCAGATCGATGCTACTGATATCGGTCTGCGGATCGGACCCGGACAGGTCTGTCTGTGAACCGGAAGCCGAGGAGCTTGTATAATAATAGGGATCCGGCTGGAACCATGCAACGACTCTTTCCAGATCCTTCATAACAGAATTGTAAGTGTCCTGTGTATACTGGGCTTCGAAACGGATCAGATCGTCATCGGTCTGGCATATCATGATACGTCTGGTATAATCATATCCTGCGATCGTGAAATGATATTCCTGTCCAGGCAGCTCTTTTCCATCGATAGAGAAAGAGGTAAATTCTTCTTCTCCATACCCATCCTCTCCATAGATTGACCGCATACTGGGGATTACTTTATTGTAGAAATACATTTCCGCATCAAATGCCGCATCGTTGGTTAACCGCTGGATGCGGACCCATACAATTTCGCCGTCTGTATCCAGGAAACAGGTAACGCCTAAATTGTCTTTGAACTCCACGGTATCATAGTACCCGCACCTTGTGGAAAAGCGCTGTGCTGTGCAGCAGATTGTCTTATAACCGGGACCTGCTTCTGCTTCCTCCGGCATTTCCGGATAAATAATCTCAATTCCGGATCCTTCGGCCGTTTCCGAAGCCGGCTCTGCAGTCAGGTCAGGTTCCTCTATCGGCTGCTCCTGCGGCTCAGAGGAATAATACTGCGCATCCGGCTGGAAATAACGAACCGCATCGGACAGATCGTCAATCGTATTCTGCATCGTCGTGTCATCAAAGGCACAGAACGTTTCATATCTCACGAAATAATCTTCTTCCAGGTCATACAGGCAGAACCGCATATACGGAACTCCGTTTCTAAGATACAGAGCCATACGTCCCGGCATTTCCAGATTGCCGAAGGGATACAGATTGTACTCACCCGGATCAATCAGGTTGTCTCCATAACTGGATACCAGAAGATTATAATATGCATTGTTAAAATATGCTTCCGCATCAAAATCTCCGCCTGGGGCGTCTGTTTTAAAAATGGTGATCATACCTGCGTCATCACTGTCTCCCAGTGAGATCTGCAGTCCTCCGTCAGGAGTATACTCATAGGAATACTCCGGCCTGCATACCGTAGCAAAATTCTGTTCCGGGCAGGTGACGATCATCATAACCCTGTCTTCTTCGCCGCCATATACAGTAAAGACCGGGATAAACATCAGAATAACCATGATCAGTGAAACCAGCTTTTTCATAATAAACCTCCGCTCTATGATGTGTTTTGTTCTCTTTGTCTATTATGTCCGGATACATCCGGAAAAACTACAGTTCAGTTTGATTATAAATTCTTCTGCATTCTATCACAATGGCTATTCTATTTAAATCGTTATTAATCAGGGAGAGTTTTTCATTCATCCGCCGTTCCGCCCGGTGAATTCTCTTTCCTTGCACAGAAATTGCGGTTATGTATGATCATTTCATACGTAACCGCGTATTTCGTGTCAGAAATCATTCACAACCGCAATTTATGCGTTGAATACTGAGATTACTTCAAACGTAACCGTTAAAAACGTGCAGCCAGATCCCTATTCTGCGGGAGCTTCCGATTCCGGTGATTCTCCCTCCGAGCTTTCGCGACCAGGCAGTTTCTTTTGTCATTTTTAACAAATATACCGTCCAGTGAAATATTTATGTTCCATTTTTCTTAGCAGGCTCAGATGAAAATATTGACAACGCCAATCAGCAGTCCCAGGAATCCGCCCAGATAGACCAGATAATTCATTTCCCGTTTAATGGAATTGTTGACATGCTTTTCAATCTCGCCGGGATCCAGCTCCATGATCTTATTATAGATAAACTGTTTCATGTGAAATCCCTCGGCGATTGCAGATTTCGCATTCCCCATAAATTTAAAATAGCCTGCCTTTATAAGGCCCTTGATCATGTCCTGATCAAAACCGATGAGATCCGCGGCTTCCGCCGCATCCAGTTCCTTAAGTTCCTTTTCCAGCTCATTCAGGATCGGCCAGATCAGTTCCAGGTCATGATTCATCAGATAATCCGTCAGTTTCTCCCCGGCGTAACCGGCGATCTTAACCGCCAGATCATCTGTGGGCAGAATGGAGGCAAAAAGCTCCCGGGAAACTCCGGACTTCAGAATGTTTCTGACTTCCTCTTCAAAAAGTCCGGTAATATCTGTGGTCAGAACCTTCATGTGGATCTTGAGATAGATCTGCTTTTTCAGATTCTTGATCGTTTCTTCATCTGTGATTCCCTGCAGGGAGGATACTTCCAGCTGCGACAGTCTCCGGTACAGGCCTTCCGAGAAGCGTTCCGCCATTTCCTCGGACATGAAGATCCCTTCAATGTCTGAATTGGTAAAGAAATTTTTATAGACCGTATCAGACAGGGAGTCCGCCAGTTTCTCCTGATGTCTGGGTATAATTCCGGGGGTAAAAGGCAGCGTGAATCTGCCGATCCGTACCGGCTTCAGCGGACGGAACAGCATCTTGATCGCCAGATAATTCGTCAGAGCCCCGATCACAGCTCCGATCACCGGTCCTGATATATAATGCAGAATATCCAAAAACATGCGTTACAACCTCAAACTAAGTCCCGCCAGCAGCGTATCCGGCTTCAGATGCAGCACGCTGTACATCTCACCGGCCATGCAGAATCCGCAGTCATCACAGATTCCCAGTGTTTCCCCCGGACAGGCCCGGAACCAGGTTCCGTCCGTAAGAATAAAATTACTGATCCAGCAGTCCTTTTTAAAGCCCCTTCGTTTCATGGTCTTCAGTCCGCTGATACTGTTCTGAATGGGATAATGCTGCTTTTTCAGGGAGATCACTTCATCGATAATCCTGGCCCTGTCCGGATCTGGCAGCATTAAATCCTCGGTTCCCGGATAAGGCGTATGGAAATTGACGGCAATACTTTCGATGTAAAGACTGTTCTTTACATACTCCAGAGTGTCCCGGACAGAGCCGGCATTGATCCGATTGACAGCCATGTTGCAGCCCAATGTACAGACATGTTCCTTCAATTGCCGGCGCCGCTGCTGCATTTCTGCAAAGATCCGGGCATTTTGGTCCAGTTTTTCAAAGGCTCCCTGTCCCCGGATCTGATCATGGGTTTGACGGTATCCGTCCAGACTCATCCAGATCAGGTCCGCATTGACCCAGGAAAAATCCTTCTGCGCATTGGTAGTTACCGTACAGGAGTAAAACCCGATCTTTTTCGCAAGAAGGATCAGATCATTGATATTCAGCTGCTCCCTTCCGGCGGAATCCTTCCAGCCGTCAACTCCCTTCTGCGGGGTATCTTCACCTGCGTTCTGTCTCCACAGAGTCGGCTCTCCCCCTTCAAAATCCACGAACCGGCTTCCCATTCGGTAGCAGTCCCTCAGTTCTGATTCAATTTGCCTGTAGCTTTTCTGCATGGTACAGGCATGTCCCATTTCAAAACAATGCCGGCATTTCAGATTACAGTAGTCAGTAATAAACAATACCGTCTGCAAAGGTCCGTGTTTCCGGAATATGACATTTCTCACAAACCATAATGGAAGATAGATCATATGCTGAAGTTTCATCATCTGCTAATCCCCTCAATTACAGCAGCCAGAATGCAAAGAATGCTGAAAATAATATTGATTCTCTGGGCAAGCAGCCACCGCAGCATAAACCAGTCGATCCCCGCCTGCCGGATCTCCTTCCAGTGCTGAAAACTCCCGTACCACCATTTTTTCTCCGGGACGGCCTGGGGGTCTTTCCGGAAGCTCTGCATGGACCGGTAAAGATCCACGGACCACAAAAATGTCAGAAATACGAAGAGATAATACCAGGGCAGATTCCCTGTAACGACCGCGATCAGCACGAACAGATACGGCAGGAACAAAATCGCTGCCAGCATCAGGTACTGCCGTTTCATCCCTGCCTCAATCTCTGCGGCAGAGGGCGTTCCTTTCACGGCTCTCTTCCCTGTGTTCCGGGTGTCTGCGGGCGGAATCGTCCCATGACATCCCACAAGCCAGGCCAGGGTCCGCTTCTGCGCTTTGGTATCCGCCGCATAATCCATCACAGAGTGAACATACAGGATCGCGACCACCAGAAATCCCATGGCAAAGGACATCAGAATTTCGGAACCGCACAGTTCCCCCGCTGCGGCCAGACTCATTCCGATAAAGATCCCCGGACCGAAGATCGCTCCGATGATCAGTTCTCCCAGCCCGTGATATCCCAGTTTCAGAGGCGGTGCCGAATAAAAAATACCCAGAATGGCAACCCCAAGAACCACCCACAGAACCACAGGTCCCCGGATCAGCACCACCGGCAGGCCGAACAGACAGGCCAATGCGCCGAAAAGGCAGCTGACCAGAAACCATTTGCGGGGACTGACCGTACCGTCCTGAAGGGCCGGACACTTCACCGTCATGGCACGGAATCCCATCCTTGTAAGAGCGGAACGGTCTCCCTGCTCCGCGTTCCTGTAATCAGAATAATCGTCAAACAGATTGAAACACAAGTGGGCAAATCCGATACCGATCAGGGATAACAACGCCAGATACCACCGGAAATCCGGATATTTCGCTGCCATAAAGGCCGCCACAAGAGCCGGCATCATACTCTGCGGCAATGATACCGGCCTTGCGTTTTGATACCAGAACAGAATCTGTTTCATATTCAGATCTTAGACAGCTGTTTTTCGGCTGCAGCCATGATCTTCTGTGCCAGACTTTCTTCCTTTACCGCATCATCATTGACCTCAAAATCTGCGGAAGTCATATCATCAAATTCCCTGGTCGTCTGGGGCTTTTTGATATAATTCTTATAGAGATAATAAGCTCCGTAGGCTGCGCCTGCTGCAAGTGCTAACTTTACAAGTGTTTTTCCAGTACTGCTCATGGTTCTTCCTCCTATTTCTCATCCGGCAGTTCATCCAGCTCCGCGAGGGTGAATACCGGTCCATCCAAACAAACAAATTTACTGCCAATATTGCAACGGCCACATTTGCCGATTCCGCACTTCATACGAAGTTCCAGGGTTGTTATGACATCTTCCTTTGCAAATCCCAGCTTCAGAAGACTTGCCGCTCCCAGTTTGATCATGATCGGCGGTCCGCACAGGACAACTTTTTTGCCCTCCGGCCGGAAACCGACTTCCTCAATATAGGACGGGACAAATCCTACATGGCCGTCCCAGTCATCGGAAGGAACGTCGGTAGTGATGTAAACACTGGTATCCGGCTCCTTCGGCCAGTTCTCCAGACAGTCCTCCTTAAAACAGATATCCTTTCTGGATCTGGCGCCATACAGGATATCCAGATGTCCGTAATCCGCTCTGTGCTCCAGACAATACCGGATCAGGGAACGGACCGGAGCAATGCCGATGCCTCCTCCGATGAACAGAATATCTTTTCCCTTCAGATCCTCGATGGGAAAATGATTGCCGTAGGGTCCCCGAATCCCGATCTCCTGTCCGGGCTGCATCTCATGAAAGGCATCCGTCAGCATTCCGGTGCGTTTAATGGAGCTCTGGATATAATCCTCCCCCTGTGCCGTGATGGAAAACATCGCTTCCCCTACGCCTAAAAGACTCACCATCGCCAGCTGTCCCGGCAGCGGACTGAAGGGTTTCTTTCCATCCAGTGTCTGAATCGTATAGGTCTGTACATCCGGAGTTTCCTGCTTTACATCAATGACTCTGCATAATGCAGGAAGCAGCGGATTCTGGTCACAGGTGCATGTATGTCCGATCACCATATGCTACGCCTCCTTTCCCTGAGCTGCCCGGATTGATTCCGTATAGACTTCCGCCTTCGGATCAACGGCAGATGATTTCTCAATGAATTCCGAAATATCCAGATGAGAAGGACAATTCGCGATACAGCGTCCGCAGCCCACACAGAGCGTCTCTCCATACCGCTCATTAAAATAGCTGAGCTTATGCATATACCGGTTTCTCAGACGTTCTTTCTTTGTCGGTCTCGGATTGGCGCCGCCGGCCATTCT
Source organism: Parasporobacterium sp. (assembly GCA_017459985.1). GTDB lineage: Bacteria > Bacillota > Clostridia > Lachnospirales > Lachnospiraceae > RGIG5612. The sequence goes on along the minus strand of JAFUBX010000005.1, from coordinate 33,176 downwards.
GGTATAATCGCTGAACATGCAGGAATCCCAGCAGCGGTATTTACAACCTTCTGTCCCATAATTTTCATTATCAATATCAAAACAATAGCAGGTAGGACATACAAAGGTACAGGTTCCGCAGCCGATACATCCCTTTGTCACCTTATCCCAGATGGGATGCTCAAACATTTCCGCCAGCTTCCGGTCCAGATCCGGGATTTTCCGGATCTTCAGAGTGCAGTCTGTACGGATAGCCTTCACATTCTCGGATGGTCCCTCCAGGGATTCCAGATTTTTCAGCAGGGCCTCGCCTTTTTCCGTCTGCGCATGCAGCAGATAGGCTTCTTCTCCTTCGATCCGGTTCATCATTACATCCGCGCCGGGCGCCGTATTGGGATCAATCCCCATGGAATCGCAGAAACACGTCCGGTCCGTTTCCGTACACCCGATGGCGACAATGGTCACATATTCCCGTCTTCTGGCATAATAGGAATCCACATAATTCTTTGTGAAGAATACCTTATCCATGGATTTGATGCTGCGCATATCACAGGGCCGGATCCCGAACAGAATCTTCGGGGTTTCCTCCGGAAGAGTCTCCCGGATATAGGAATCCTCTCCCGCTGCTTTATACTGATAAAGTTTCTCCACATTCGGAAACAGAATATCCTTTGGCGGTTTTACCGTATTGGGCCCCTCCAGCTCCACCTCCAGGTCCTCCCGGTAGGGAAGGAACTTCTTTTCCCGGATGCTTTTCTTCGCTGCCCGGTCCTCGATCACTTCAAAGGCAGGAACAAAGACCTGTGCAGATTCGTTCAGAATCTGAAGCGCTTTATTCAGATTCAGTTTCGATATGATCATCTTCCCACCTCCTACATAAATTCATCCGGATCGTCCAGCCGGAATCCTCCGAGCGCCGGAGTTTCTTCTTCGGACAGTCCGCCTTCATAGGATCCGAACAGTTCATTGATATCCTTCAGCATTTTCCGCGTCTGACGCATGATAGGAAGATGCATCGGACATACCCGTTCGCACTCTCCGCATTCAATACACCGGTCTCCCACATGAAACGCCCGGGTCAGTCCGTAGATCTGATTCTGTTCCCGGTCCGCGGCCTTTCCCTGCCAGCCGACCCGGTACTGATCCGCATAGCATTCAATACAGTTGCAGGCGGGACAGGCATTTCTGCAGGCATAGCAGTGAATGCATTTATCATATTGGGCTGCCCAGTAGGCGTACCGTTCATCCGGAGACAGCTTTTCAAATTCTTCGATCTTCCGGAACCGCTCCGGATAGATCTGCTCCTTCGCCGGTTCCCCGATCAGAACATCATATACCAGGGGTGTCTTATGCTGGCATTCTTCACAGATGGGATTTTCTTTCCCGTCACAGACGACGCCGATGAGATACAGATTCTCCCGTTTCAGCTGTTTGTCCCGGAGCATCCGGTTGACCGCCCGGCTATCGCAGCCCCTCAGGATCAGAGCCAGTTTCTGATCGGGATAGCGGTCATCCAGGGCGAATTTGGCTGTTCCATTGATACAGTAAGGATTCCACACCAGCAGATCACATTCTTCCGCAGTTTCGGCAAAGAAGGGTCTGGTTCTGTCATCAAACCGGGTCGCACACCATCCCACGACTGCCCGGACTTCTCCGGAAGCCAGCGCCTTTTTCGCTTCTTCCCGGATTCGTTCTTCTGTCCTGGCCTGTGTCAGTTCTGTCATCCGTTCTCCCCTCCTTCCTTCGCTGCCTGATATGCCGCATTATCATAATGGGCTCCCACAAACTTGGTATTCGGACCGAGGGCTTTGATCTGAGCGCTGACCTCCGTCACCGTATCCCGGAATTTGGCAGCTTCCGATCCGCTGATCCATCTGGCCTGGAACCGTTTCGGATCGATTCCGTTATACTGAAGGAGCCTCTGCATCAGAAGGAATCTCCGCCGGGTATAATAATTTCCGGTGGAATAATGACAGTCTCCCGGGTGGCATCCGCATACCAGCACGCCATCCGCTCCCTTCTGAAATGCCCGCAGGATAAACTGGGGATTCACCTTCGAGGAACACGGCACCCGGATCACCCGGACATTTTCCGGATATTTCATACGGTTCAGTCCCGCCAGATCTGCGCCGGTATAGGTACACCAGTTGCAGCAGAATGCCAGGATCCTGGGTTCCCAGGCTGCATCTTTCTTTATAGACATAATGCATCCACCTCCTTCAGAATCTGATCGTTGGTAAATCCTTTCAGGTCAATACATCCGGTTCTGCAGGCTGCATTGCAGCATCCGCATCCCTGGCACAGACCTTCATTCACCTGGGCCACGGTCTTTGTGACCTTCCGGTTTCCGTCTCTTCCCGGTACTTCTACCAGAGAGATGGCCTTATAAGGACAGGTCGTGACGCAGAATCCGCAGCCGGAACATTTGGTCTGATCCACAAAGGAGATCATCGGTGAGGTTTCCATCTCATCATGGCACAGGATCCCTGCAACTTTGGCTGCGGCCGCACTGGCCTGTGCCACAGTATCCGGAATATCCTTGGGCCCCTGACAGGTTCCGCACAGAAAGATTCCGCTTGTCTGGGTCTCCACAGGACCGAGTTTCGGATGGGCCTCCTGGACCCAGCGGTCCTTATCCATGGAGATTCCCAGTTTCTTCACCACTTCTTCCACATTCGGAGCCGCTTCCATGGCAGTTGCCAGGATCACAAGATCCGCCTCCACCGTAACCGGCCGGCCGATCAGGGAATCTTCTCCTTTTACAATGAGCTTTTCTCCCTCCTGATAGATCTTGGAAACCCGGCCTCTGATATACTGCGCTCCGTCTTTTCTGGTATTGTCATAGAATTCTTCATAACCCTTGCCGGGGGTCCTGACATCCATATAGAAGATGTAGACCCGGGAATTCGGGATCTTATCCAGAATCTGATGGGCATGCTTGGCGCTGTACATACAGCAGGCACGGCTGCAGTAGGTCTTCCCCTTCTTGGGATCCCTGCTTCCGACGCATTTTACGATGACCACATCCTTCGGTTCCTTCCCGTCGGAGGGGCGGATGATATGGCCTTCCGTCGGTCCCGACGCGTTGACAAGCCGCTCGAACTGCAGTCCGGTGATCACATCCGGATACCGTCCGGAACCATATTCCGGATACATCGTCTTCCAGTCAGCCAGCTCATATCCGGTGGCAACCACGATGGCGCCGAACTGCTCCGTCGTATATTTCACTTCATCCTTATAATTGATCGCGCCGATGGGACAGATCTTTTCACAGATCCCGCATTTATCCTTTGTCAGCTTCAGACAGGCATTGGGATCAATCACCGGCTTGGAAGGCACTGCCTGGGCAAATGGAATATAAATTGCCGGCCGTTTGCTCATCCCCTGGTTGAACTCGCTGGTGACCTTTGTCGGACATTTGGTCTGGCACAGACCGCAGCCGGTACAAAGATCATGATTCACATACTTTGTTTTCTCTTTGATCGTGACTTCGAAATTGCCGATATATCCGCTGACACTCTCCACTTCGCAGTAGGTTTTCAGAGTAATATTGGGATGTGCCGACGCATCCACCATTTTCGGAGTGGAAATGCAGGCCGAGCAGTCCATGGTCGGAAAGGTCTTGTCCAGCATGACCATATGGCCGCCGATGGACGGCTCCTTCTCCACGATCGTCACTTCAAATCCGCAGTCCGCGATATCCAGCGCTGCCTGGATCCCTGCAATTCCGCCGCCGATCACCAGCGCTCTCTTTGTGATCGGGATCATGGAGGTGTGCAGAGGCTTGTTTCCGGCAACCTTGGCCACTGACATCTGTACCAGGTTAATGGCTTTCTGCGTTGCCTTTTCCCGGTCCGTATGAACCCATGCGCACTGCTCCCTCAGATTTGCGATCTCCAGCATATAGGGATTTACGCTGGTGCTCTTCAGCATTTTGCGGAAAGTCAGTTCATGCATTCTTGGCGAACAGGAACCGATCACGATCCTGTCCAGATGATGTTCTTCGATGGCCGCCTTAATCATGGCCTGTCCCGGTTCCGAGCACATATATTTGTAATCCGTTGCATATGCAACCCCGGACATCTGCTTTGCTGCCTCAGCGACCTTTGCAACATCCACTACGGAAGCAATATTGGTTCCGCAATGACAGATAAATACACCGATTCTTGCCATCTTATTTACCTGCCTTTCCGACTATGATGGGGCCGCTTTTCAGCGGATCCTCCTGTACCTTCTGAACCTGCTCCCTCTTTTCGGAAATATTTCCGGAACGGATCTGATCATTGATCACATCAAAAGCGGGGAAGAAATGATGATGAATCCCGCACTCGGACGCGGATGCGCCCAGAGCGATCGCAATCAGTTCCGTAAACTGGAACACCGGGATCTGGTAGGATCTTTGGAACTTCCGGTTGATCTCTTCTTCCCGCATATCCAGATTCATATTGCATAACGGGCAGGCGGTCACAATGATATCTGCATGATTGGCCTGGGCATTTCGGAAGATCCGGTCGATCAGTTCCCGGGAAGCCTCCGGAGCATCCACCTGGTGACTGGCACCGCAGCATTCCGTCTTATAATCCCAGATGACAGGTTCTACGCCCACGAGCCGCAGGATTTCATCCATCTTCATAGGATTTTCCGGATCCGTTTCCCCGGTCACTTCCCGCGGTCTGCTCATCAGACATCCGTAATAGCAGGCGGCCTTCAGACCCTTCAGTTGTCGTTTGATCCCTTTTCGGATCTCTTCCTGCAGATCCGGATCGGAAAACAGATCCAGGAAATTCAGCACTTCCGGCTCCGCCTTGTATTCCATCTGAAGGATCTCTTCGATTTCCTGCCGGAGATCTTCGTTTTTCCGTGCAGCGTAATTGGCATAACGAAGTCTCGAATAGCAGGCGGCGCAGGGTGTTACAACATCCAACCCCGGGAAATGCTTTTCTGCCAGCGCAAGATTCCGTGCTGCCAGGGCGTATGCCATTTTTTCATTTTTCGTATGGGCTGCCGTAGAACCGCAGCAGGACCAGTCCGGAATCTCCTTCAGATCCAGTCCTGTTTTCGCAGCGATATATTCAAAGCTCTTTTTGTAAGTAACCGCTGTGGAATCCATGGAACAGCCCGGGAAGTATGCATAGGATTTCAATTCAGCGCACCTCCCTCTTCACATTTTTTCATAATGGAACGGACATGGTCCTTATTCCGGACCTGATTCAGTTCCGGACGGACGATCTCCTTCTGCAGCATTTCCGGAACATGATTGATATCCTGCAGCAGTCTTCCGCTGCCTACATTGTAGATACCCTCCAGGATCACTTCCTGGGATTTGCCGAATCCACGGATGGTCTCCGTGAAAATATCGTTGAACAGTTTTACATTCCGGACTGCACAGTATCCCCGTTTCTGCGCCTCCATTCTGGATTTCTCCATCAGAGCAGGGATATCAATATCATGGGGACATCGTTCCACGCAGGTATGGCAGCTGGCACACAACCAGATGCTCTTTGACTTCATGACAGTTTCCATATCCCCCAGATGCATCAGGTGCACGATCTGGCGGGGCATGAGGTCAAAGGATCCGGCCATGGGACATCCGGCTGAACATTTTCCGCATTGATAGCATTCATGAAGCTTTACATCCGCTTCCTTTGCGATCCGTTCAGCCAGGAGTCTGCCTTCGTCTCTGTTTAATATCTTTTCCATTTCAAATCTCCCGCTTTTCCAGTTGTCTGGCCATTCTGATAAGTGCCGTTCGTGACACTCCGCCATTTACATTCTGTATTGCTTTGATTGCTTTTTCCGAATGCTCTGTCACACGTTCCTGGGCTTTCCCGATCCCGATAATGGAAGGAAGCGTTCGAAGTCCTTTTCGGGAATCCTGTCCGGTTTCCTTGCCGAATCGCTCCTTTCCGGTATAATCCAGGATATCATCCTTGATCTGAAATGCGATGCCGATATGATATCCATAGGTTTCCAGGGCCTGAAGCACGCTGTCTTCACAGCCTCCGGCGATGCCTCCGCACCATGCCGCCGCCTCAATGAACAGAGCCGTTTTCTTCCGGATCAGATCAAAATACCGCTCTTCATCGATCCCGGAATTCAGACACTCCATCTGTTCCAGCTCTCCGATACACATCTGCTCCGAAACTGCCGCCAGCCGTTCGTTGATCCCGGAGCCTTTATAGATCTTCAGAAGCTCCATGGCACGTCCCAGAACAAAGTCCGCCGATCTGACCGCCTTCAGGTTTCCGCGAAGAGCGTTGATGGTCGGAACCCCTCTTCGTTTCTGTCCCTGATCCACCACATCATCATGAATCAGGGATGCGGAATGCATCAGTTCGATCATAACCATCAGCGGAAGAATCGGATAGGAAGGATCTCTCCCAAGTCCATAGGCCGCCTGGGAAAGGGCCGGACGAAGTCTCTTTCCGCCTGCCAGCAGAACCCGTTCCAGATCCTGCCGCATCTCCTGGTTCTCTGTGCTGCAGATCTTTTTCAGCTGGCTTTCCAGCAGAGCCTTCCCCCTGGCGAAACTGCCTGGATTCTCATAGGTCATGGATGGCAGTTCCTCGCTGGAGAACCGGCTGGCATCCTCCCGGAGAATCCTGGCAAACCGGTCGGTGATTTCCACCGAGTCCACCGGGATCAGATCCAGGGAAAACCGGCTGAAATAATAATCCCCCCTCAGGGTCGCTTCCCCGTCGGAAACGTCAGGATCCTCCAGTTTGTGGTACTTTCTGAACAGCGCAAAATTCGCGTTGGCAGAGTCCAGCTCTTTTGTATGCAGATGATCGGATGCTGTTACAAACATGCTGTATCTCTACGCTTTCTTTTCTGCAAATGCTTTCTTTGCCGCCTCGACATCCTTCGGGATCATGTGATCCAGAGCCTGGGCATTGGCATGGTCATTCGGAAGAATAACTGCGGGTTTTCCCTTTCCGCCGCCGAATTTCAGGGCATCCAGCACCACACTCTTATCCGCCATATCGAAATCAACCGTCAGGGGTTCGAAATCTTTATAGGTCGCCCGGATGGTCATGGTTCCGGAATTTTTCGGAATCCGGTCAATATAGAACTCACCCAGGAAATCCGTTGTAGTCTCCGCCACCGGAATCTTTCCCACCAGCAGTTCTACTCTGGCATCAATGGCTGCCTCTTCGATTCCCTCCTGGTCAAAGCACAGGGCTCCCTTTACAAAGCATTTATTGTAATAATACAGGTTTTTGTACATAACCCTCGGTTTGTTAGTGCCGTCCGTGATCGGTTTCAGGCCCTGCTTTTCCACGATCTTTTCCCACTCATGATCTTCACAGAACACCGTCTGCAGGGCACGCAGCGGACAGGACTGCACGCAGCGGGGCTCATGCCAGCCGTCATCGATCAGATGAGCGCAGCCGGTACATTTCTGGGCGCATCCGAGTTCCTCATTCCAGGAAACCATCCCATAGGGACAGGCGTCCATAAGGTTTCTATCTCCGGCTTTTTTATAATCGATCAGCATGATCCCGTCGCTTCTCTTCTTAAACACATCCGGGTATTTCTTCGCACAGGGCGCGTTGTCGCAGTGCTGGCACAGCCTGGTCACATAAGTAACCTCTGTATAGGGAGCTTCTCCCCGCTCCGTCATGGTGGGGCAGATCCATTTATTGTCATGCTTCTGCTGCTCCTGTGTGTAGGGAAGCCAGCTGTTTCCGACATATTCATCCTTGCAGGCCAGCATACAGTTGAAGCAGCCCACACATTTTTCCAGGTCTATGATCATATGAAATTTTTTCATCCGACCTTACCTCCTTCCCACTTTCTGACTTCCACAAGGCAGGAATTGACCGACAGCCCGTGGGCGTGCTTTGTGATAAATCTCTTCGGTGTCAGGTTATTGATACATCCCATGATCTCAGTGGTGTCCTCGCCGCCCGGATCATTCTCCAGTGTGACATAGTCGGCGCAGGATTCATAGGAATGACAGATTCCCTGGGGTACCCGTTCTGTTGTTTCCAGTCCGCAGAGGACCTTTCCTCTGTCGTTGTATACCTCGATGATATCGCCCTGCTTCAGGCCCCGTTCCTCCGCGTCTTTCGTATTCATACGGAAAATCCAGTATCTGTGTCCGTCGATCAGCATCCGGTGTTCCTGGATGTCGTTGATACAGGTATCCTTCAGATCACCCATGGTGTGGAAGGAATATTTGGAATGCGGGGAGATCAGCTGCAGTTTGTATTTTGCATAGGGTTCTGAACCGACGCCTTCCCAGCTGTGGATATAGGTACAGATCGGAAGACGTTCTTCATCATCCGGATCGTATCGTTTCAGCGTCTGGCATTCGAATTCCAGTTTTCCGGATGGAGTCTGCAGGCCCTCCGCATAACGGCCGTAGTATTCGGACGGCAGCGGCGTCAGTTCCGGCGTATCCTTCTTTCTTCCTTCTGCATACCAGCGGAACGCCACCGGATCCCTGCGTCCTTCGGAGCATGGCGGCACCACATAGTAACCTTTCTTGATAAACCGGCTCCAGGGCATCACTCTTGCCATATCGGTCGCTTCGTAATACCTCTTCGCCCAGTCATATTCTGTATTTCCTTCCGAATACACCTGCCATAATCCCAGACGATTGGCGATTTCCTGGAAGATGTCAAAATCCGCCTTGCTCTCTCCGAGGGGCTCGATACATTTATGCTGCACAAAAATGACACGGGAATTGTTCTGCAGATAGGATTTTTCAATATATCCGCCGCAGGAAGCAAATTCTCCGATATCCCAGCGTTCAAAGTTAGTGCAGGCCGGAAGGATGATATCCGCAAACCGGGCTTCTCCTTCGAACCAGACGCTCTGGTTGACGACAAATTCCAGGCTGTCGTTCCGGTACTGCTTTGCATATCTCTTGGATTCCGGCTGGGTTCCCATATGAGATCCGCCGTATTTGTAATACATTTTCACCCGTTCATGTCCCGGTGCCGGATAATGAAGCTGCATGAACTGGGAATGGACAGAATAAACACCCAGCTGATGCCAGTCGACTTCTTCCCCCATGATGGCTTCCGGAAGAAGGAGTCTCGGAATTGCCTGATATTCCGAATTGATGGACGGAGTCTGGGGCATTCTGTTATAAAGAGCCACACCGGCGCCGGTGGTGATAAAGTCACCGGAAAAACCGCCATCCGCGTATCCCGGGAACCAGAATTTGGTATCCAGCGGCGTTCCGTACTGCAGGGTACCGAAATTAACGCCGGGCTTGCCAAGTCCCTGCATCGCAATCAGGCAGACACAGACTCTGGCCCATTCCGTTCCGTAGGCCGCACGTCCGGCGCTTCCGAAACTGGTCATGGATCCGCAGGCCAGATAGGTCTTATGGGTTCCCCAGTATCTTGCCAGAGCCCGGACGGTTCTGGCCGGAACGCCGGTGATATCCTCCTGCCATTCCGGAGTCTTATCGATTCCGTCTGTCTTTCCAAGGACGTATTCTTCCCATTTTTCAAATCCATAGGTCTTTTCCGCAACATATTCCTTGTCATAAAGACCTTCATGCATCCACACATTGGCAATGGCGATTCCCAGCGCGGAATCCGTCGCCGGTCTCGGACAGATCCAGCGGCCTCTGACAAAGGCTGCGGTTGCATTCTGATAGGGGTCAATATGTACGACCGGGATTCCCAGTTTATTGATCCATTCCCTGCGGATGGTTCCTTCCTGACCCGCGTAGTTGCCGGAGGTCGACTCCGGATCCGAGGACCAGAAAACGATGAATTCGGAATTCTGCAGACAGTCTTCTACTGTACCATAGGGCTCCGTTCCGCCGTTTCTGGCGCTGCCGCCGAAATGGTGCTGCCCGCCCCAGGCCCAGCCTTCCCAGCTGTCCGGATTATGCATGCACATGGTTGCGCCGATGCAGCTGAAGAACCGTTTTGCGCAGGACAGATAATAGCCGATGCTTCCCCAGTTATGATGGGATCCGGTGGAAGCGAAGATACTTCCGGGTCCGTGGGTCTGCCGGATCCGGATCATTTCTTTGGATACGATATCCAGAGCTTCATCCCAGCTGATCCTTTCATACCCGGAGACACCCCGGTTTTCATAATGCCGGTCTCCATCGGGATCAAAATCGACTCTCTTCATGGGATACAGACACCGGTTGGGAGAATAGACCATCTGTTTCCAACCCTGGGCATAAGGCGCCACCGTGGTCCTGCGGGGAGGAGTCAGTTCCTGTCCCCGGGCTTTGATTGTCCACATCTCGGGATCTTCATCATCAAAATCGATCGGGGTTACACGCACGATCTTGTCATCCTTCACATAGACGAACAGCGGCCCCCCGTTGGTTCCCGTTACATAACGCATCTCCCCGTTTGGCATCTTGGTTCCGTAATTGCCGAGATACAGAACATCGAAGGCAAATACTTTCAGAAGCAGTGACGAAAACCACATTGCTTCCGCATCCGGACCATTCAGCACAAGCTGTCCCTGCTTTGCCGCATTGACAAAATCGAACTGATTCCGGATCAGGGCGGTGACACGGCGCGCGCAGGCTTCATCCTCAAAGATCATTTCCACCATACAGTCCGGATTGATGCCGTCCTGACCGGAGACAACCCCGTCTTTGAAGGTGAACCATCTCCCGTAACTGTTGTCACGAAGTCTCAACTGCACGGTAATGTTATGTTCTTTCAGTTCCTCCCGGAACCTGGGAGACAATCCTCCCAGAACATTGAGGAGCTTATCAAGTGTGAATAAGGTTCCTCCCACAATCGTTTTGTTGAAGATCTTCAATGACTTTTCCAATGCATCCTGAGATAACGTAGTCATGAATGAATCCCTTCCTTTCTTTTTGTATGCATACTTTCAATATTAATCAAACAGTAATCTTGCCCTGGTATAGGGAAATACCGGTCCTTCCAGACACACATAGGTCTCATTGATCTTGCAGTGTCCGCATTTCCCGGCGGCACAGTACATTTTCCGTTCCAGACAGATCCAGATCTTCTCTTCCGGAATCTGCATCTTCAGGCACGCTTCCGCCGTTTCCCGCATGATCTGCTGCGGGCCGGCGATCGCAATATGATAATCCTCTCCGAAGGATGCAAAGGGGATATCCTTCAGGTGTGACAGACAGGGGCCTGCCCCGAACCCCGGAGAAAAGGCATCCGTCAGGGTATATAACAGATGAAAATGCGGATGGGTATTCCATTTTCCCAGTTCCCGGCGGAACAGGATCCCCTTTTCGTCCTTGAACGAGGAAATGAGATAGAGGGATCTCAGCTCTTCCGGATGTGAATGGAAATACCCGGTGATCGTCCGTACAGCAGTAATCCCCGTCTCCGGAGCCAGAATCACCAGATGCTTTGAAGCCCCTGCGAACTTCTCCAACGGCCAGGGACGGCCGAAGGGGCCCCTCAGATAGATCAAATCTCCCTCCCGGAGCTTGAAAAGACTGTCGGTCAGCTGCGTCACCTTCTGAATGGTGAATTCGATCCAGTCTTCTCCTCTCCCGCTGATAAAGATGGGGATCTCTCCGAACCGGGGCAGAGACAGCATGCAGAACTGTCCGTGTCTGGACGCATATTTAAAATATACCTGAAATGTAAATTCCGCTTCGTCCTCATGGGTAATCTTCATAATTCTCTGCGGAGACGGCTTCATGATATTGTGGGCATCCACATCATACGCCTCTTCATAGGGAATCTGCGCATTTTCCCAGATATTTCCGAATTGGTTTTCATATTCACCCATTATGATCGTTCCTTTATCTTCAGTCAAATAATTCTCTGGCAACCGGATAATTAAACACCGGCCCTTCCAGACAGACATAGGTTCCGTTCATTTTGCAGTGTCCGCATTTGCCGACAGCACAGGACATTTTCCGTTCCAGGGAAACCCAGATCCTTTCCGGCGGAACACCCCGGCCGGTAAAATGCTTTGCGGTGGTCTCGATCACCGCAGGAGCCCCGGTGATCACGATATGATACTCTGTCATGGTCTCCACCGGGATCTGATCCAGAAACAGGGTCACACGTCCGCATTCATATCCCGGCAGTTTTTCCTTTTCCCTGCTCAGGGGGTACACGGTATGAAAGCACTGATCAAAGAGGCTGCGGTCTTCATCAAACAGAGTGGAATTGCGGTCTTTAAAACCGCCCACCAGATAAACTTCCTTTCGAATCTCCGGATGATCCGCAAAATGCTTCAGCAGCGTTCTGACCGGAGCCATTCCGGTTCCGCTGGTCACTACGATCAGATCCTGATGCTCAAACTGATCCACCGGCCAGGAATTTCCGTAAGGGCCCCGCATATACAGCTGGCTTCCTTCGGTCAGGCCGAATACGCCTTCCGTCAGACGGCCTACCTTCCGGATGGTAAATTCCACATATCCCGGTCCTTTTCCGCTGATTGAGATGGGAGCCTCTCCCACCTTCGGGATGGAAAGCTGAAAGAACTGGCCATGTCCGGTTTCTCCCTGATACAGAATCCGGAACGTGAATTCCGCCTCAGTTTCCCGGATGATCCGGTCCACTCTGCAGGGAACCGGCTCCATAATATTCCCGTTCATCTACATGTCACCTCTCTTTGCTTCTGACATGTGATTGATCTCATCCGAGAGTTCACAGACCGTATCGAAGAAGGAGATCTCCTGGGGACACTGCATATCACAGCGTCCGCAGCCAACGCACATGTGGCCGTCTCCGAACCGGTCTTTGTAGTCATAGAACTTATGGAACAGCTTAAACCGCATATTGGCGCCCGGCGTCTGTCTTGCCCGGGAGCCGCCGGCAGTCAGTGTAAAGTCATCCAGCATGCAGCCGGACCAGACGCGTCTTCTTTCTCCGTCATTACTTCCTTCATCATAGACCACGTCCACAGTGTCAAAGCAGCTGCAGGTTCCGCAGACGGTATTGCATCCGCTGCAGGAGACGCAGGACTCATCAAATTTCTTCCAAAACGGAAGATCGCTGATCTGCTTCAGATTTTCCCTGCTGATCTCCGGGATCCGCAGTTTCTTCTGATTTTCCTCAACAAACCGGACTTCATAATCTGCGGATTTTTCCTTCTCAAAGAAGGAGTTCAGCTTTTCATCGCAGGACTGAACCAGCAGATCCTCATCCCGGAACCGTACCGCCATGGCATATCCCTCTGCCCGATTTGTTCCCAGGGAAGCACAGAAACAATGTTCAAAACTCTCCTGACATTCCATCAGAACAAACCGCACTCTGGAACGGATCCGGCTGTAGAACAGATCCTCTGCATTTCCGTTCTTCAGGAAAATATGATCCAGGCTCCGGATCGCGTTCAGATCGCAGGCTCTGGCAAAGATCAGGATATCCCTGTCATCCTTCAGTTCTGATACTTCCACCTTATCTTCCCGGAAATAAAACATAACCTGGGAGATGGGATAATAGACTTCCTTCGCGGAGAAATCCGACTGTCTGTCTGTTACAATCTGGGACACAGAGGTGATCTTTCCGAAACGGACCTTTTTCTTCCGGGCGTCCAGCCGGGGACCGTAGATATGAAAGGATCCGGACAATTCCGCAAGTATCTCATCCATCCTTGTTTTCTCTAAACAGTATCCCATAACCTGCCTCCTTTCAGAAGTGCCGTTTCCTTCTTCATAAATCCGTTCGTGATCTTTGCGATCGCTTTATAGAAATCGGTTCCCGCAAATTTCATGACATCGCTGGTAAACGAAAAAATCCAGTTTGTCAGATGCTTCGGAACAAACTGCTCCTGTTCCGCAAACAGCTGCTCCGCCTTCTTTTCGTCCCCCTTTTCCAGCGCCTGCGTCAGCTCCTCACAGAGAATTCCCATATATTCCAGCATCAGTCCCAGTGTATCATCCATTGTGCGGTACATCGCAGGATCCGGTTCATACCCCCGTTCCAGATACAGGGCTTTCATTTTCATAGCGGTGGATCCGCCCACCTGGTGTTTCTTATCGACATATACCGATTCATAAGGGAAGGCGGCCAGGCCGGCGGCATCTCCGGCTGCCAGGAACACTTTGGCATAATCCGCCGCCAGATCATCCAGATCCGGAACTTCCGTCCGGGAAATCACCTGCTGCATCAGCGCATAGCCTTCCCGTAAGTCCATATCCGCATCCTCGTCTCCTTCAACTTCCGGGAACCGGATCTTCTTCAGGGCCTTCAGCATGGTCTCGTCGATCTCCATCAGATACACACTTCCCAGAAACCGATACAGGATGGACCGGGCCTTTGATAATGCAATGATCTGTGCAGTTATCATAAACTCTGTCCTCCTTTTAAGGCTTCTTCGAACTCAAAGGGAAGCAGATCAATCCACTGATTTTTCCGGAGAATAAACCGTCCGGACGGCCGGTTGTCATTCTCATCCTTCAGCGTATACACGTATCCCGCGTTCTTTTCCAGAAGTCCGGATACTTCACTTTCCGGATCATTGATGTCCCCATAGTGAAGAGCTCCTCCTACACAGTTCCAGACACAGGCCGGCGTCTTTCCCCGGTCTCTCAGTTCTGCGCAGAGATCGCATTTGTCCATGACGCGCAGTTCTTTATTAAAATTATTGGCATGAAAGGGGCAGGCCCGCATGCAGCTCTGACACCCGATGCAGGTCTCACGATCGATCCGTATCACTCCGTCCTCCTCGTCCTTATAACAGGCACCGGTGGGACAGACTTCTGTGCAGCTTGGGTTCTCACATTGCTGACAATGCACGGTCATAAAATACATGGACAGATACGGAAATTCCCCCACCGGTCCCATTTCGTAGGTATGACATCTCGAAGTGCCGAGGGCGATATTGTTCTGGAACTTGCAGGCCACCTGACAGCCGAGGCATCCGATACAGCGGTCCAGTTCCACCACCATACAGTATTGCTTTGCCATTGGATCCTCCTGTTAACTTCTTCCGACGGTCAGCCAGCTCCGGAAATCCGAGGGCTTTGTCCAGATCCCCTCCGGGGCATGGTCCGCAGGATAGACTTTTACCTGGTAGCCTCTTAATACATGGGTGCCCACAACATCATTGAAGGGTCCTTCGGATCTGGACAGCACGTTGACATTTGTTTCCTGCCACCCATGGGTTTTCGTATTAACGGTTTCCGGATGCCAGAACCGCTCCATATAGACGGTTCCGGGACGGATCGCCTTCGTGACCTTTGCCTTAGCCCGGATCCTGCCTCTTGCGGATTCCACCCAGGTCCACTGAGCGGCAGTGATCCCGTACTTTTGGGCATCCTCCGGACAGATCCAGATCTCCGGTACCGGCATCATTTCCCTGAGTCCCGGCATATTCCGCAGTGTGGAATGATGAAAGATCGGAAGCCTCCCGTTGGTCATGCTCAGTGGATATTCCCGGGAAATCTCATCATCCCGGACCGCGCTTTCCGTCGGTTCCAGATAATACGGCAGAGGCTCATAATCCTTGTCCGCCGGGGGCATTTTATAAGGCATAAAGGGTTCTCCGGTTCTTCCCAGCCGGATATAGGCATCGCAGTAGATCTCAATCTTTCTGGAAGGCGTATCAAATCCTCTCGGCTTCCCGTCTTCCATCCGGTCCAGATAGACATAGTAGGTCTTCCAGTCTTTCATCGGAAGATATTCAAAGGGAGCCTTCTCGCACATTTCCTTCCAGGTCATATTCTGCGCCACGGTCAGCTGGTCAAAGAATTCCTCCATGGAATCCCAGTAAGCCAGATCCTCTCCCATAAATTCCGGATCAAAGGACTTCTTACACATCTCGTGCCCCATCTCCGCGCAGCGCTTTGCGATGTTCGACCAGATGACGGTTTCATCCCGGGTTTCCCACAGATGGACCACCTGCTGTCTTGCCACAAGATAATTGCAGGTTTCCACGATCATTTCCGTTTCCAGCCATTCCTCACAGGGAAGCACCACATCCGCGTAGGAGGTCATGGAGGTCGGATAGGTGAACATATGCACGATATAGTCCAGTTTTTCGCAGGCTTCCGCCCATTTCCCGACCTCTGCCATCACTCCGAATTTGTTGCCGGAGCGATCGATCCACATCCTGGGCTGATAGGGTTCTCCGGTCAGAATCGCTTTCAGAATACTGGCAGCGTGACCGCCGTACCAGATGGACAGACCCTTATGCTCCCGTCCGCCGAGCCGCTTCTGAAACTGCTCCTCCGGAAGGCATTTCAGCGCCACCGGAACCGGATAATTGGGAACCTTTAAAACGCCGCTGGTCCGGAACCGCTGCATCGCCACTCCCGGCTTTTCCACATTGCCGAGAAGGAAATCCAGGGTATCCGCTGCCATGGCAGACTGTTCGGAATTGATATTCTGATCCGTTGCGACCCCGAGACAAAGGGAACTCGGCGTATTCTCCGCATAGATCCGGATGGCCTTTTCGATATCCTCCTGATTCAGCCAGCAGATTTCCGCCGCCTTCTCCAGGGTATATTCCTCCACCCGCTCCCAGAGAAGCTGCGCCCCTGTTTTGTAAAGCTTTCCGCCGATCTCATGGGTCCCGAAAAGTTCCACTTCATAGGAATCATTAAAAGGATACTCCATTTCCCTGGACTGGTTCTCCTTCAGATCCCAGATCAGGGAAGAAGTGCGATTGTCTTCCTGACCCATAGAAGGATGTACCACAAACCGGGACTCCACATCCACCAGATACGGAAGATTGGTCCAGTGAAGAACAAATTCTTCATCATAGAGCTTCTGCTCCAGAATATAGCGGATCCAGCTCATCTGAAGGGCAACATCGGTTTCCGGACGGATCGGCAGCCATACATCCGCCTTCGCCGCATCCGGGGTAAACCGGGGATCCACAACGACCGTCTTCACACCCTTCTGCCGCAGTTCATTGACCATCCGTCCGCCGGATGCGGGACAGGAATAGGATGGACAGGTACCCCACAGCACCAGAGCCTGAGTCGGACAGTTCTGCTCATCAAAAAATTCCAGGCAGTTGGAATCCGCAATGCTGGTATCCGCTCCTCCATACATCATGGTTGCTGCAAGAACTCTCGGAAGGTAACACTGGGCACTGCCCGGCTCAAACCAGTTGGGAGTTCCGAAAATATTACAGAATCTGGCCGCGCTCCAAACCTCCGGATTGCCGCCTCCTCCGGTACTTCCGAATACTGCTTCCGCGCCGTACTTTTCCCGGGTTTCCATCAGCATCGCTGCAACGGTGGTCAGCGCGCTGTCCCAGGTCACCCGTTTCCACCTTCCTTCTCCCCGCTTGCCGACTCTCACCAGGGGATATTTATTGCGGTTCGGATGATACAGAGCGTTGATTCCGGAAAGACCCTTGGCGCACATCCGCCCTTTGCTCATCGGATCTTTGGGGTTGCCTTCAATTTTAACCACCTGCCCGTTCTTTACGTGGGCGATGACCCCGCAGTTAGCGATGCAGGCACGGCAGGCCGTATATACCACTGATTCCTCGTCGGTCACTTCAATATGCTGTTTCTCACAGGGTTTCAGATAGTTTCTTCCGCGGATCGCTTCCTCCAGTCCTTCGATCCGGATCCTGGCCAGATACTCGTTGAATAATGAACTGACTTCCGACATATCGATTCCTCATAGTTTGCTTAGAATAATACAATATTACTATAAAATATTTGCCGCTGGTATTCAATTTCGTTTCATGATATAATCTATTCCGAATCGGAATAGATCGGGAGAAACACAGAATGATTACAGACACACAGCTACGGTATTTTACTACAATTGTAGAGCTGGGAAGCTTCAGCGAGGCTGCTTTGGAACTTGAGATCTCTCAGTCCTCCATCAGCAAACAGATCATGCACCTGGAGGATGCATTGGGCGTCAAACTGTTTGACCGTACCAGCCGCAAGGTCCGCCTTACCACTTCCGGGGAATATCTGTATCCGGACGCGCTCTCAGCCCTGACACAGATCAATCATCTGAAGGAGACGGCGGCCCGGTTCTCTCTCAGCGGACAGAAGACGATCTCTCTTCTGATTCTCCCCGTCATCGGACATTACAATTTCTATATTCCGTTTCAGCTGTTCGAACAGGATCACCGGGATTATACAATCAATCTGGAGGAACTGGAAGAACCGGATATGTACCGGAGAATCAGCCTGGAGGATTATGATGCGGCAATTACGTATTATAATCCCAATCATGTGGTCAGCAATGCCAGATTCTTTCCGCTGATCGATGATGAAATGGTTCTGGTCTGTCACAAAGATGATCCCCTGAGCCGCTTATCCCGGATCACCCCCGCCCAGCTCGATGATGTTCCGGTTCTTGCAATGCAGAAATACACCTGTACCAACCAGCTGTATGAACTGTATTTCCGAAAACACGGATCCAACCCCCACATCCTCTTCCGGGGGCGTCCCAACACCATTCAGGCAGGAGCGGAAGCCCGGCGGGCTCCGGCCCTGCTCACCCGGATCCATACAGAAACTCTTCACATCAAAAATGTGAAACTGATTCCCTTTGACCCTCCTCTTTCCGGAATCCTGGGTATGATCGTAAATGAAAAAAGCCGCAATAAGGAGATGATTCAGGAACTGCTGAAATTCATCTCGAAATGAGAAGCCTGCGCTTTCAGGCGCAATTACAGTAACAGGGAGATGCCCTTTCGGATGCATCCCCCTGTTATTCTATACAGCATGGATAATGATATATTCTGTGATCAGGCCAGTCTGTCCGTATGCGCCATATGTTTGATCAGGGAAACCAGCTTGGCGGAATAGCCCCATTCATTATCATACCAGGCAATCAGCTTGACAAAGTCATCATTCAATGCGATGCCCGCCTTCTTATCGAAGACACAGGTATGGGAATTTCCACGGATATCTGAAGAGACCAGTTCGTCTTTATTGTACTCGATGATCCCTTTCATGTAGGTATGGGATGCTTCCTCGATGGCTGCGCAGATCTCCTCATAGGACGCTTTCTTTTCCAGCTTGGCTGTCAGATCTACGACTGAGCAGTCATTACACGGAACACGGAAGCTCATTCCTGTCAGCTTTCCCTTCATTTCCGGAATAACCAGCCCCACTGCCTTAGCGGCTCCGGTGGTGGACGGAATAATGTTGTTGAATACGGAACGTCCGGTTCTCCAGTCCCGACCTCCGTTGGAATCAACGGGTTTCTGCTTTGAGGTCGAAGCATGGATCGTTGACATCAGTCCCTCTTTGATGCCGAACTGATCATTTACGACCTTTACAAGAGGAGCCAGACAGTTGGTGGTACAGGAAGCATTGGAGACCACTTCCATGGAAGGATCGTACTTATCCAGATTAACTCCGCACACAAAGGTCGGAAAATCCGGATCCTTGCCCGGGGCGGACAGTACAACCTTCTTCGCTCCGCCGATATCGATATGCTTTCTGCAGTCTGCCATATTGGTATATACGCCGGTGGATTCAATAATATATTCCGCACCGGAGGATCTCCAGTCAATCTCATCCAGGCTGGACTGGGACATGACCTTGATCCGGTGTCCATTGACACACAGGCCGTAATCCGTAGCTTCCACCTTGCCTTCAAATCTTCCGAAGACCGAGTCATACTCCAGCATATAAGCCATACGTTCAAAATCCGCATTTCGCTGGTTTACGGCAACAACATCCACTTCATCTTCATAACTCTTGGCCATAGTACGGATACAGACGCGGGCGATCCGTCCGAAACCGTTAATGCCGACTTTAATCCCCATAGTAAAACACTCCTTTGTAATTCCAATCACAGGTTACAAAGGTATTTTATCACAGCAACCGTCATTCGCAATAGAATGATATGGATTTTGCACAAAAAACATCAATTTGCATAAGTTCATAATGTGCAAATTGTATAAATTCTTGGATTAATGAAGAAACTGTTTCGAAGAATGGAAAAAGATTTTCAGAACCCGGGAAGCGATAACCCCAATCAGCGCCCCTGTGATCATTCCGGCGCCCATAAGAACCGGCAGATAATATAACAGTACCGGGATCCGGGTAACTGCCGCCGCCGCTGCGATCTGCCCCAGGTTATGAAATACACCCCCTGCAATGCTGATACTGTATACGGAGAATTTCCCCGTCTTTTTCAGAAGAAGCATGATCAGAAGACTGCATGCCCCGCCGGCCAGACTGTAAATCAGGGAATAGATATTTCCGAACAGAAGTCCCGAAACAACGATCCGGATCAGCGCCACCAGACAAAGGTCCGGAATACGCAGCAGATATAAACCTGTGACGATCACAAGATTGGCCAGGCCCAGCTTGATCCCCGGAACCCCGAAATGAAACGGGATCAGAGATTCCACATAGCTGAAGATCATGGCCAGGGCGGCAAAGACCCCTCCGATTGCTGCTCGTCGTGCCAATTTCGTTCCTCCTGATTTATTGCGCAATTACATCAAATTCATCCGCATGTCCGTCTGCGGAAAGGATTTCGGCTACAACCCTGTGGGGCAGGCATACAATGGTATCCCCGATCCGGGAAATCGGACCCTTCCTGATGCAGTATCCGTCCGGGCAGTCCGCTTCCAGCATAGTTACCTGATGATCCCGGATCTGGATCAGATTGTTTCCCCGGTCTGTCTCGATCCGGATCTGTACCGGTTGCGAGAGTTCATAAATCCCGTATTCCTCCGCATCCACCGTGATCCTTACAAATGCACCTTCCGAAGTATCATGAAAACCTGCAAACAAAATCACGCAAATGACGGCGGCAGCCGCAAGTGCTGCCGTCAGAATGATATCATATCGGTTAATTCTGAATGGGTCCGCTTCTTTCCTTTTTTTCATTCCGGAATTATTTTAACGGTATAGGTATCGGAAGTAAAGCATTCTTTCAATCCTTCCGTGATATACAGTTCATTGGAATCCGTAACAAAAACCGCGTCAAACAGATCCGGATGCTGCTTCCACAGTTCCTCCGCCCTGTTCAGTCCCATTACATACAAGGCTGTGGAAAGACCGTCCGCCAGAGTTCCATCCCTGCTGATCACAGTCACAGAGATCAACCCCTGATCCGCGGGAAATCCGTCATTCGGATCGATAATATGATGATATCTCTTCCCGTCTTCCTCAAAATACCGTTCATACCCGCCGGAGGTAATGACCGCCTGATCCGTAACGCGCACGATTCCCAGAAATCCCGAGGGATCCTGCGGGTCCCGGATCGCAACCTTCCACAGTTCCTGTTTCGGGTTCTTTCCGATGACCTGCACATTTCCGCCAAGACTGACCACTGCATCTTCAATGCCGTTTTCCTGAAAGAGCTCCATCAGCCTGCCGGAGGTGTATCCTTTGGCAATTCCTCCGAAATCGATTTTGACGCCTTCTTTCCGGAACTGTAAAACTCCTGTCTCTTCCTGATATTCCGCCAGGGAAAGGTCCACCAGAGGAAGGATCTGCCCGATCTCTTCCTTCGAAGGAACCCGATATTCATCCGTTGTAAACCCCCAGGCTTCCATGACCGGATAAATCATAGGATTGAAGGCATTTTCCGACATGTCGTTCAGCTTCAGCGACTCCTCAAACAGATACGCAGCATCATCCGACAAATTTACCTTTCCGGTTCTGTTCAAAGTCCCTATTTCCCCCTCCGGATTGCCTGTGGATAGCATCTGATCCAGTCGCTCGATCTCCGCTTCCGCCAGATCCAATACCTCCTGCGCATGCTCTCCATAAACAGTAAGCGTCATAATCGTGTCCATGGCAAACAGTTCCCGGGATGCAGATTCCCGTTCAGAAGTCTCTTTCCCAAGGCTGCATCCGGTGCACACCAGAAGACATATCAACATAACAAGGATTGCTTTTTTCAATTCGTTCTCTTTTCCTCTTTGTCTTTTCCGGTCTTTTCTTTTCAAACGATTCTTACGACTTCAATGGCCTCTGTCTCCGGTTGCCGGCGGAATCAATTGCTTCAGAAGTCCTGAACAGCCCGCATACAAATCCTGGTAAGTCTTTTCAAAGTCATGCGTATACCAGGGATCCGAAACATCCCGGACGTAGCCGTCCCTGCTGCAAAATGCCTCCCCTTCCGCATACTCCAGCATATAATGCACCTTCTCCAATGGACCGTTCCCCAGGATCCTTCGGATACCCCACTCGTTTTCCGAATCCATGATTATGATCAGATCATAGATTTCATAATCCGATTTCCGGATCTGTCTGGCATAATGCTTCCCGCAGGAGATTCCATGTTCCTTCAGTTTGCGGACCGTCCGGCTGTCTGTCGGATTTCCGATCTCTTCCCGGCTTGTAGCCGCGGAATCTACACAAAAATCCGCCGTCCCCTCCGGATCATCCGTTACCGTATATCCCTTTTCCTCCAGCAGATGCTGCAGCAGAAACTGTCCCATGGTGGAACGGCAGATGTTGCCGTGGCATATGAATAAAATCCGTGTCATAGTAAAAGTTCCTTGAAGTATTCAATCCTTCCTGAAGTATTCAATCCTGCAGGAATGAGTCTTTTCCTTCTCATCGTAATTGATCCCCACAAACAGGAGATTCCCTTGATAGTGGGCCAGGGATTCGAAATACCGTTTTTCTTTGATCTGGTCTAAAGCAGAGCCTACACTACCGTTTCTCTTCAGTTCTATGATCATAGCGGGATCTTCCTTCTTTACGGGAACAAACACCACATCGGCAAATCCCTTCCCCGTGGTCATTTCCCGGATCACCGTATAGCGGTTCAAGGCGTAGATATAGGCCAGATAAATGGCGCTCTGCAAGGCGTCTTCGTTGTTATAACTCCGGTTGCTGGTGACATGAATATGGGAAATGTCCAGAGCTTTTGCTACGGCTTCCTCATCACCCTCCCTTGTCCTGGACAATAGATTTCTGGAAGACTGAATAATCTGTGTGGTGACGGCATAATCTTCTTCTGTTTCAATAGCATTGAACCATTCCTGACGGACTTCTTTGTTTGGAATCCTGCAGGTTCCATCTTCAAGGTTATACGCCAGGTAGCCCAGATGAATCAGGTAAGTAAACAGATCATCCTTCGTATGAAAAGATGTCATGGTATTCATATATCTGGTGACATTCACATCCACATTCTCCCCTGCCAGCATCCGAATGACATCATCCTTTGTACCGGCAAAGTTCTGCCGGATCCGGTCAGAGATGGCTTCATAGGAGGAGGTCTGTCCCCAGTAGCTTCCAAAACGGCCTTCCTCGAGACAACGAACAACAGATTCCGGATTATAGACCTCATAATCCTTTAAATGGTATCCGTCATACCACAGTCTGCATTCGTCATAATCCACACCGTACTTTTGGCACAGAACCTGGACTTCTTCTCCGGTAAACCCAGTGAATTCTGCAAGGAGACCAGCGTTTAGGATCGTATATTCCCGGAAGTTGTTCAGTTTCGACTGGATCTTATCCCGAACCACCGGAAGGATCCCGGTCAGGTATGCCAGTGAAATAGCCGGCCGCAAAGTATCACTCTTGAACAGGCCATTTAAGAAAGACAAGTATTCCTGGAACAGATCCTCGCTTACCTGTTCCCTGACCAGTACATCGTATTCATCCAAAAGAACAATAAATGTTTCTTCTGTTGCGGCATATACATTCAGTATACATTCAGCAACGGAATCTTCTTCATCGAAAATGAGGGAAGGAAATGCTGCTTCCATTTCTCTTCTTATCTTTCTTGTAAGCTTTTGTATCAGCTTACTCTTATCAAGCGTATTCTGATATTCGCTGTTCATGTCGATCTTGATGACATTGTACTTATTAAGCTTTTCCGAAAAAGCAGGGTCAGAAGCAATCTTGTATGGGGAAAAGAGATTACTGGAATCACAGCCTTTAGAATAATAAGCACTCAGCATATTTCCGGCGATGGTTTTTCCAAAGCGTCTGGGACGCGATATGCAAACATAATTATTTCCTTTATCAATGAACTGATTCATAACATGGATCAGTTCTGTTTTATCTACATAAATATCTGCACAAAGTATACGTCTGAAGTTTTCATTTCCCGGATTCAGATAGATTCCCATGATCGTTCCCCTCCTGCAGTTGTTTCTTTCTTAGTTTATTCTATCAAAAATAAAAAGATAATAAAAGGCTCTGAAAACATCAGAACCTAAAAACCGGATTAACCTACGGTTCCTAATTTCATTTTCTACTCTATCTCCCCCGTTGCTATGGACATCCTTGGGACAGCGTGTGATAAGATTGCTAAAAATAAATTTTAGGAGGATCAACAAATGATTGTAAAACGGGAAAACCAGGAAAATAATGAACTGAACGAAGAACTGAAAAAAGAAGAACTGAACATGGAAGAAATGGATGACGTGAACGGCGGGTATATCGTAGACCGCGGATTCTGGTCTCGGTACTGGATTGTGAGCGACCACGACGGAAAGCTGCTCGATACCGCATTTTTCAAAAGCGACGCAGAGGATTATTGCCATCGGAGGACAGTCAGCAATACCGTGATCTCTGAAGATAAGTACAACGACTGGATCGATAAGAAAAACAAGGGTCTGCCCAGCCCCTTTACCCATTTGGACTGACATTCCGACTACGATTAAGAATTCCAGGAAGTCGTTAGAGAAAGAACCGCATCACAGTTCAGGACACGGCTGCCGGTTATCTCGATCCGATAGCCGAGGAAAAAACGAACGGAGGAAGAAATGATAGAGGTTGGTGTGAACCTGACCATAAATCAGGAGCTTGTTGATAAGATAAGTCTGGAAGGAAAAAGGCTCTGGGCCGCAGCTCATGATGACGGTTCGCATAACTGTTTCGACGGAGAGGCAGTCGCAGATGCGGCTACAATCAGTTTCGGTCTGAGTGCCATTGTCGCAGGAATTGCGGGAGCCAGGAAGGCCTATAAGAATAAAGATAAGTCGAAGGAGGATCTGAAAGCGGAACAAGAAGCCAGAAAGATCAATGAAGTGTGTGATTCCCTGACCGTATGGCTGCAGACATATATTCGTTCTGCGCAGAACGGAAGGATCGATGAAAAATCCTTTGACTATCTGTCCGATATACTGCAAGAACTTCATGAATATAATAAAGCAGGAAAAATGGTCATTCCAGGCAAAGAGGAACTGGCAGAATTGAGAAAAAGTATAACGGAATATACGTCAGCAATCGCAATAAACAAAGGATACGGACCTGTCAAAGTATCCGGTCCAGATGATTTTTATATAATCAGAGATCAGCTGCTCAGGCAGAAGGAAATACTGGTTCTTTAACGGAACCAGTATTCTTTTTCACTTGTTTCTGTCACCTTGCAGTTCCTTACCGCAGAGCATTTGATAAACAGCTTCTATTTCTTTCTCACGCAGGCCTCCCTTTACAAGATATTCTTCAGCTCCTTCCTGCAGAGTGGTTTCGCCTCGTATATAGTCCATAAATCCTTCAATATTACTTAAAACCGCATTATATTTTTCAGAATTATTTTCTTTTGTGATTCCGTAATAATTCTCAAATGTTATCATATAATCTTCGATAATTTCTTCTTCACTGGCCCCGGCAAGGGAAAGAATCAATGCACAGACAAAGCCTGTGCGGTCTTTTCCTTCCTGGCAATGAATAAATATAGGTCCTTCATGCTTTGTCATTTCAAAAAGAGCGTGCGAAAGTTTTTGATTATATTCTTCAGAAGTATAATTTGCATTTAAATCTAATAAAATGACATTATTTTCTTCAAGAAGATAATCATAATATGGTGAATGATAGCCCTGCTCCTGTCTGAATTCTTCCACTTCCTCTTCGCTGTCAGACAAATTGATAACATATCGGATTCCGGCATCCTTTATCAGTTTATCTGCAACAGATGCTCTGCCATGTGTATTATCGCAGGGGGAGGCTCCCCGGTAAATCAGATTTTCCTGTATTTTCCCGCCTTTCAGAGGCCTGAAATTTCCAAACTGGATATCTGATTCTCCATCTTTTTGAACAGAATCATAGGTCAAATGAAACAATTCTTCTGTTGCCAGATATTCACCCTTTTGTACCAGTGATACAGTTGCGCTGGTATCTTCCGTGACACCGGATTCTTCCCACATAGGCGCACTGTAATTACGGACAATGGCGACATGGGGATAACCAGGATATCCGCATGCAAGAGTCTCTCCTATATTGACATAATAACCGGAATAATAGGGAATGTTTTCCAGCCTGAATCCATTATCAAATTCCACAGTAATTCCATCTCCAAAAGAAAACCCCCGTTCACTAAATTCCTCAATGGTAAGATCCAGGTAAACGGCACCAAATTCTTTATCTTCCAGAACTCCTGTTTCAAATGATAGGATTGCCGGTTCTTTCGCAGAAACAGAATCGATAGATAGAATAATTATTAATAAAGATATTAAAAATGAAAAATAATACTTCATAAATACTCCTTTTCGATAGCCAGCCCCAGTTCAACGATATAAAAAAGCGCTCCTGTTTTCTATATCTGAAGCGCTTTTCATTATTACAGTAATTCTGTTTTTTAGTTCTCTCTCAACATATTCTTTGCTTTTCCAAGGAACACCAGGTATACAATGTAAACAATCAAAGAAAAGATTTCTGCTACCAGCGACAGGATGCCGGCAACATTGCTTGTTGCAGCATTTGTGCCGAAGAATACAGGGATGACACGAGTGATAATCTGGATCACATAAACGATGATCAGCATGGTCATATAGGTATTACCTTTGGTAACCATATCCGGTCTGTCCAGCTTCTTTGCAAGATTCTGTACGCCATTGATGATATAAATCGTTGCAAACATGGCGCAGATGTTTGCAATGGTTGTACTCAGATCATCCCATATTCCTGCGGGCCGGACGGAAGAGATAATGGTGGAAGTTACAGTCAGGATCAGGGATAAGATGATGTAAACGAATGCCTGACCGAATGCCGGCTCATCTGCAGAAGCGCGCTTCGTTCCAATCAGGATGAAGATCAGCCCGATCAGTGACAGGATGCCGCCTGCAAGCCCGAAAACAACAGCACCGACACCGCCTGTAACAACAGCGCCATCCGTAGATGTTGACACACCAGCAATTGCTATAATACCAAAGACTGCAAAAATGATCATACATGCAGAACCGATCAGTGACAGGATTTCTGCAGAAAAGATTTTCTTAATTCCCTGGTATGCATTTGTAAATTTCATAATAAATACACTCCTTTTCTAATGCCTCAATGGCTTTTTTATTCTTTGCTTTCATAAATATTATTATTTTTATCATACCGTATTCATGATATTCTCCTTCCTCTACTTTCTTTCACACTAATCTTCCTCATGTTTAATAATCTTCTTTCATACTCTAACACATGCTGTCCCAAGGATGTCCATATACAGGCACAAAAAACTCCCGGAATCGTCCTTCCTGTGGCCAGACTTGCCCAACTTATTCAGGAATAGATGTTGTTTTAGTTTTCAGTCTTGCATTAAATTCTCATTTGCAGTATGATGAATCTGCACAGAATTCCATTTCAGGAGGGATTGCCATGTATATGTACCGAAAAGTCTCGGAATATCTGAAGCAATGGAAAGACAGCAAATACAGAAAGCCTCTGATTATCCAGGGTGCCCGTCAGGTCGGAAAAACATACGCTATTCTGGAGTTCGGACATCAGCATTACGATAATGTAACTTACTTCAATTTTCAGACAAGCGGATCACTTGCTGCAACTTTCGATGAAAGCATAAGCCCTTCATACCTTCTTCCGATCCTGGCCCATATCAGCGGACAGACCATTACCAGGGGCAATACCCTCATCGTCTTCGACGAAATCCAGCTTTGCGAGAGAGCTGTCGCTTCTCTGAAGTACTTTTGCGAAGAGGCTCCGGAATATCATGTGATTGCCGCCGGAAGTCTTCTGGGAGTAGCTGTTAATCGGAAGAAATATGCTTTTCCCGTTGGAAAAGTTGACCGCTATACGATGTATCCCATGGACATGGAGGAATTCCTTCTGGCCCTGAACGAGAAGGATCTTGTAGCACGGATTCATCATTGCTTTAATTATAACAGCCCGATGCCTCAGGCACTTCACGAAGCTGCTCTAAAGTTCTATCGCCAGTACCTCGCTGTTGGCGGCATGCCGGAGGTTGTAGCCCGATTCATCGATACTCACGATTATACGCAGGTCAGGCACGTTCTGGAAACGATCCAGATGGATTACCTGGATGACATGAGCAAATATCAGGAAAGCGCCAACGAGATCAAAAAGACCCGGCTGACCTATGGAACGATTGCTGTGCAGCTTTCCAAGAAAAACACACGGTTCCAGTACAAGATCATCAAGACTGGTGCCAGGGCTGCAGAGTATGAAAACGCCATTGAATGGCTGGTATCTGCAGGCCTTCTGTCCCGAATTTACCGTGCAGAACAGATCACCAAACCGCTGGAAAACTACAAAAACATCGACGATTTCAAGATCTACCTTTCTGATATGGGGCTTCTTGCCGCTCAAAAAGATATACGAGCCGAGGACATCTTCTTCATGGAGGAAGAGCTTGCTGATTTCAAAGGAGGTATGACCGAAAACTATGTGAATACGCAGCTTGTCAGAGCTGGATTTAAACCATATTTCTGGAGAAATGACAAAGGCACCAGGGAGATTGACTTTGTCATTTCTCTGAAAGGCAAAATTATCCCGGTGGAAGTGAAAAGCGGCAAGCATGTCACTGCAGTTAGCTTGAATGAGTATACCCAGCTGTTTAAACCTGCTTATTCCATTCGAATCTCCGAGAAAAATTTCGGCATTGAGAACAATATTAAGTCTGTTCCACTGTACGCTGTCTTCTGCATCTGTGATGATTAAGGACAACCAGAAGTATCCTTCTTTTCGAGCTACAAACCTGCCAGCTTTTGGTGTTTATTGAGTAACCATGGCTCGTATTTTAGATTACCTTGCATTCCGTTAGCGAGATTCCCTCCAGTGTGCTCCTATTCCCACACAAATTGAGTCTGTTTCACCATAACCCAGAATTGCGCAAATGTTGCTTCCGTCATCTGAATAAGTACCGCCGATCCCAACGCCCATATTTTTTGGGCGCATACGGTAATACCGACGCCCCCTCCCATGGTGCCGCCCGCAACCTGATCCATTTCATCCATGTCCAGTGTCTGAACGCTACCCTTCTGCTGCACCAGGTATTCCTCAAGTTCGTCAAAAGTGAAATGAAAGCCTGCTTCTTCCGCAACCGGCAGTGTCACATTCTGAAATACAGCCTCCTGCGTTTTATCTCCGGCATAACTTTCAGCAGCAGCTGCGATCTTATCCTGTAATGCCTTATCTGTTTTCAAAAGTTCCATAAATCTTTCTGCGTCTTTGTTCATTTTGAAACCTCCTGTTTTTGTTTATTATGCGTATGCATTCGAGTAATGGCTTCTTGTTTAATAAACTTCCTTTCATACTCTACCACACGCTGTCCCAAGGATGTCCATATGCAGATACAAAAACTCCCGGAACCGGCCTTCCTATGGCCAGACTTCCGGGAGTTTTTTGAGTAATTGTTTTTATATTTGATCAGTTCTTTTCAAAAGTCTCTATTTTACAGGTATGTGTTTTCTTTTTCTCGTCATAGTTGATCCCGACAAACAGGAGATTCCCCTGGTAATGGGACAGGGATTCGAAATAACGCTTCTCTTTGATCTGATCCAGGGCTTTCGCCACAGCTTCCGCATCCCCCTTTTTCTTGCATCTTCTGCTTCCTGAATTCATTCTATCAAATAAGCTGACATAAGAAAAGACACGTTTCGTTTGTTGGAATGATCCCTTAATAAAAAGGGTGCTAAGATCCTGCCGATCAACGTTGAAAACAAAAATACGCCAGGAAGCAAAATGTAGACTAAAAAACTTACGGGAACTCAGGGTTATCCTTTACATTTTACTTTTCACATACTCTAAAAAATAAAATAGAGGAACATTTATCATCCATGTTTCTTGCCGAAAACCTGACATCGATGTTCGTATGGCAGTTTCCGGCGTGTATTTTTTGCAGTAATTTCTCAGGCTTTGTGCTTTAAGGTTTTCCTGAGCTTTTACTTCAATCGGAACAACACCATTATTCATCTGGAGAAGGAAATCAATCTCGCCGGATGAATTTTCTGTGGAATAATAATACAGTTTCAGCTCTGCAGCCGATAATTCCTGGGCAATGAATTGTTCTGTCAAAGCTCCTTTGAACTCCACAAAGATATCATTTCCATTGAGAATTGTTTTTGCGTCTAAATCTGCTTTTGCCCCTAAGAGGCCAACATCCAGAATATACATTTTAAAAGAGGCCTGCTCCATATACGCAATGAGTGGGATTCCTGGTTTTTTTACCCTATGGCACAAGGTCACCAGTCCGTAATCCTGAAGCCACTGAATTGCAATCTCATAATCTTTTGCCCTGGAACCCTCCCGGACAATTCCATAGACGAACTTTCTGTTTTCTTTCGCAAGCTGTGCAGGTATGGAATTCCAGACCATTTGGATCCGGGGAAGGTGATGATAAGGAACATGTTTAGAGAAATCACTTTCGTAGTAAAGCAGCAAATTCTTCTGGATATTTCTGACTTGTGTCAAATCATCGGTATCTATATACCTCTGGACTGCCTCAGGCATACCTCCTATATAGTAATATCGTTTCAGCAGCTCCAGGTATTGATCCTTGAACGTGGCAATCGTATTCAGCTGATTGTTTTGTAATGCTTCATATAACTGTTGATGACCAGCCGCCACCAGAAACTCGCCAAAAGTCATGGGATACATTTTTAAGATATCCACTTTACCAACCGGGAAGGAAGTACCTTCATGCAGCGACATTCCCAACAATGATCCAGCTGCTATAACATAATACTCCGGCGCTTCCTCCGCAAAATACTTTAAAGCAGTCATGGCTTTCGGTGCTTCCTGAATTTCATCAAATATAATAAGCATCTGTTCCGGAATAATTTTCTGCCTGCTTTCGATTTCCAAATCAGAAAGAATTCTGCGAATATCATAATCAATTTCAAAAGAACGTTTCATACGCTCATTATTTTCAAAATTAATATAAACCACAGATTCAAAGGAGTGCCTTCCGAATGCTTTCATGATCCAGGTTTTTCCAACTTGACGTGCGCCATGAAGAACTAAAGGTTTTCTGTATTCCTTGTTTTTCCAGTCTTCCAGTTTTTCTTCTATAAATCGTTTCACATTTTTGCTCCTTAAAAATGTCTTGTGATTCATATATTGCTCCTTAAAAATGTAATTGTCAACATTTTTAAGGAGCAATATCGGGTGTTACGTAGCGAATATAGTTTAATAGCTAAACAATCCTTTAACCAAATCACATGGGACGGGGCTGCGGAGGATTTTCAAACTTTGGAAGACGGCTCCTTTGACCTGAAAAAATATGAAAAAAACTGTTATATCGAGTTTCAGGACAGCGTGACCGCCTTTCTGAAGAAGGTTCTCTATGGTCGTATCATCTTTGTTAAGGCACAGACTCATGATCGCCACATGCTGTAATCGGAAAATTCGTATGTAACGGGTGACTTCTCCGGAGCGTAAGAAGCTTCCTGAAGAAGTATTCCGATCAGCGCTGTAGTAATAATGCTGGTAAGACCTCTTTTTATTCTAAAAATCATCTTTCATTTCCAGGGTTATTTATTATTATCCCAAGGAGTTTTATTGTTTTATCATACCATCCGCCTCGGAAGAAGGCACAGGTGATCTCATCCTTTGCCATCAAATCCACTGCATTTCCGCAATTTCCCCGGCATCCGCCTGCACAGCGATTCCGGTACTCACAGGAATTGCAAGTCGGATGTTTTTTGAAATATGCATCCAGCCGCGTATCAATAAAAGACATATAAAAAGAATCATTCAGGGCCTGGGAAAACGGCACTTTCCGGATATTCGGGAAATGATCCCTGCCATTTTCAATGCTACCCAGAGGAATACACGGAACTATGTATCCATCCTGTGTCAGATACATCTTGTTTCTTGCATGGCCGCACAGGCAATAATTCCCGCAGTCCCGCTCTTCCGAAAATTTCTCAAAGGGGATCCTTACCTTTTTGTTTCTCGCCGCCCAGAACATACCGGAAAGCATCAGGTCTAAAGGTTCCCCGTCTTCGTAATACTGCGGAATATAATCCAGATAAAACTGGAATTCTTCCTCTTTCGGCAGGATATAACTGCTGATCGTCCGTGCTTCACCCTGCAGAGAGAGGCCGGCTACCTTGAGGCTCTCTACGCCCAGAGAACCCAACAGCTTTACACTTTCGCGCAAAGCGCCTGTATTTCCCCGGTGCAGACAGTATTCAGAGCCTGTCGGAAAACCATGCTTTGCACACAGTTCAAAGGCGTGGAGAACCTTTCGTTCCGCTCCATCGACACCGCGAAGCCAGTCATGGCAGCCAATGCCGTCAAAGCTCATGTTGAATTCCGGTTTCTGACCAAGCCCGGACAGGAATGAAAGAATCGTTTCATCCACCAGAAGGCCATTGCTCATAATGGTATTGATCCTGATACCGGCACTTGTCAGTCTCTCAGCGATTTCCGAAAAATCCTTCCTTATCAGTGGTTCCCCACCGGTAAGGGATACTTCCTGAATTCCTGCCGCTTCCATCTGTTCAATGATCTGCATGCATTCTTCGTGGGTATATTCGCCCGCATTTCCCGTCGGTGCAGACATATAACAATGTCGGCACCGACAGTTGCATTTTCCGGTAATCGCCCAGTGCACCGCGCGTATAAATCGGTTCGGAAAGAAGCGGTATTTCTGTTCTTCGGTCAGACCGCGCGGGGCTTCACATAAATCAGCAAATCCGGCTTCGACAAGCTGTTTCATGATCTGTTCCTCTCCGTCGTTAAAAAACGGGCTTCC
Source organism: Parasporobacterium sp. (assembly GCA_017459985.1). GTDB lineage: Bacteria > Bacillota > Clostridia > Lachnospirales > Lachnospiraceae > RGIG5612. The sequence continues at coordinate 456 of JAFUBX010000005.1, read as the reverse complement.
TTCAAATAACATCCAGCCGAAGTCGCGGATTTTTGCATACAAATCAGGAGGCAGGAACAGTACAGTTCCTGCCAATTTTCGCACAATACCTGTGGGAAGCTTCTCCCATCCTCTTAATAAAGAATCTTCTCTTAAGCAGTAATACATCATTCCCTCGAAAAAAAGCTATACTCAGCTGGTGACATCGCCTGATATTCCTGCTCCTAAACAAATGGAATCTGAATCGCCATAACCTATGAACACGCAAACGTTATAGCCATCTTCTCCATAAGTGCCACCGAAGCCAACGCCGAATTTGTTGGCGCATACGGAAAAACCGGCTCCACCTGAGAAAAGGCCTCCGGCAACCTGATCCATTTCATCCAGGTCCAGTGTCTGAGCACCATCTTTTTGCTGCACCAGGTATTCCTTAAGTTCGTCAAAAGTGAAATGAAAGCCTGCTTCTGCCGCAACCGG
>JAFUBX010000102.1 GCA_017459985.1 Parasporobacterium sp. | reverse complement strand
CATTGAAAGAGGATATCCTGCGCGGGGCAATACAGGATGAAGTCTATGAAACCGTCGCCATGTATGTTATCCGCAGGATCGAAATGGCATACAACGTGCCGCAGAAAACCGGGCATGGCAGGCTCAGGTCAGAGATCCTGCCGGAGCTGCGCCCATTCTTTGGGAAGCTGACGCTGATTGCGGAATACCACCACCTTGTTTCCGGCGAAGGATATATGAAAACCTGCCGCATCTACAGGTACAGGAACCGGGTCGACTGCCGTGACTTCTTTGGAGAGGAGATCCTTAAGATCACTGGGACGCGCCACATATCATCCCGGCGCCTGAATAAATCTTACCTGCAGGGGTTGGAACAGGCGGCACGTGATAACGGGAATACCATCCTGGTCTCCCATGTCATCGCGGCTTATGCCAGGAACCACGCAGATGCGGACACGACGGTTATCTACCTGAGGGACCATGGCCTGACCGGGGAGACAGCAGGTGTCGTACTGTTCATGATGATGCAGCGAGGGGTTTTCGGGGCGGATCTTTATCATGCCCTGCTGGCGGCATATCCGGACACGTTTAGGAGCCTTTCAGCCGGGGAGCAGACCCGCCTTATGGCAAAGATCCCGCTGAGCGCATATGAGCTTGAGACTTCCGGGGCCGTGCTTGCGGCGTCAGAGGAGATATATGGAAGGCTTTCGCTGGGCGACACGAAAGTGCCTTCGGAAACGCTGAAAGCAATGCTGGCGGTGTCCCAGGGAAGGGGCAGGGCAAAGGAGGAAGGGATTTACTGTATGCGGAAGGCGCTCGGCCTGTGCTGCGACCACCCGCTCTATGGGTCGTGCATTGCAAACCTGTGTCCCAGCCACATATTTACCGCTGAAGGCATCCCCACGCTCATGCGCGTCCTCCGGGATTATGCGGGGAAATACCGCCGTACAGGGAGCATGAAATACGCGGCGGCGCTGAAAAAGTGTATCATACCTGCATTTCAGGAGATCCTTAACGATGTCATCCGCGGGATGGCGGATGAAGAGAAAGCCGCTGTCCGGAAACTGATAGAGGAGGAACTGGATGAATAACGTATTAAGGGAAATCGAATCAGAGGAGGTAGTGGTCTACAGAAACCATGTCTACAGCCCTGAGGTTCTTGCAAAGTGCCGGGTTCTCCATGCGGAACTGGTAAAAGAAGGGAAGTTGTCCGGTGCTTTTGAAAGTGACCGGTGGATCGGATACTCCGGCGTGAAAAGATACGGGGTGGAGTTTTCTGTGGATCCCGCAGCCTACAGGACCCACGCAGGCAGGGAGTTCGGGATCAGCCCCGGCACCATGAAAAACATGCTGAGGTGTTATGCGATCTACTGCACCGGGGTGTATGTCTATCAAACGATTTCCAGAGACAGGCTGGGCGTGGTAAAGGAATTCCTTCAGCGTTTCGGCGACAGGGGGTACAGCCTGACGGTTTACGGCGCTTCGACAGTCGAGGACTTCCTCGGCTTTATAGGGACTCCTGACAGTCAGATCCGGGAGATCCTGTCCAGAATCGTGCTGATAAAGGAAAACCGGCCGGGACAGCGGACGCTCTCTCCTGTAATAAACTACCTGGCCATTGAAAACGAGATCAACCGTATTTACCGGGAGACCCCGGACGAGGAAACTTTCCGCCGGTGGTTCCCCGTGTATTTCTGGGTAAATATAACATTCATCCTCCCGCTCAGGGCAACGGAGATGCTGGTTACGCCGAAGGAATGCATCCGGAGGACTGCGGATGGCAGGGTCCTCCTCACCGTGCGGAGGACAAAGCTGAAAAAGGGCAGGCGGACGGTATACTACGACGTGGAAAAGGATTACGCGGAATCCACGTATGAGATCCCGGATGCGGCCGTGGCGGCCGCGATTGAAGAGTACCAGCGGATGACCGCCAGCCAGGACCGGCGCTTTCTTTTTGAATACAGTGAGCTGATGGTGAATGAGATGCTTTCCCTGAATGCCTTCAACCACCTGCTGGAAGCATTCATGAGGGAATGCATCATCGGGAACCCCCAGTATGAGTTCGCAAAGTATGCCGCCGGCATCAGCGAGTTTGAGGTCGTCTCTGCGGGTGACAGCCGGCCGATCGCGATGGCAAACCTGTACTTCCAGAACGCCGGCGAGGACATCTGCCGGCAGTTGGCGGACCATGTACACATCAATACGAGTTCCGGGTATTATACGAACATTTCGGAGACGATCTGGGCATCCTCCGTGATCCGGCTGCAGAGGCGGATGGATTACGGGGAACGTTATGCCCGGGAACAGTACCGGTGCGGGGAGCTGGCGTGTATCCCGGGGCGGGACAGCTGCCTTTCCGAAAGGCGTCTTATAGACAAGGAGGACCTTTACGACTGCCTGAAAGAGGGCCACCTGGAGGACTGCATGGGATGCAGGTATTACAGGCCTTCCGCGAAAGAACTGGCGGAATTCATGGAAGTGCAGAAAAAGCGTGCGGATGAAGGGGCAAAGCGGGTGATCGGATTCATGAACAACACGATGAAGGCAAAAGGGCAGGACGTATCCATGGAGGAATTGTTCCTGGCCGTCCAGACCAACGCCTGCAGGTATCGGATGGGCTGTGAAATCTATGCAAAGGAGAAATACGAGGAATGGCAAGAACACAGAAATATACGGAAGAACTGCTTTTAGAAGCAGTGGTGAAATATGCGGAGACAGAGCGCGGAAAGATCAAGGCGACGGAACTCGCCGATTGGGCCGGGGCGAACATCACCGGCCTGGAAGGTGTCAGGGATTATCATTTCATGCGGCCAGCAAGGGAAAAGAATCCGCAGACCGGGGCTGTAATAGTGCGCCAAAAGAGCTGTACTGTCCGTATGGAAGAAATCAACAAGGCAAGGAGCCTGACCGCGCAGATCAGCAGGAATGCCCTGCTGAAGGCATCGACGATAGAGGAATTCATGAACCAGCCGGGATTCATCCAGCGCCGCCAGATCGCGGAAACAAGGGAAACGGTGGACCGGCTTGCATCGAGGAATGAAAACCTGTCCCGCGCGAACGAAGCACTGCGGGCGGAAAACAAAGGGTTTCATGAGAAGCTGGAAACGCTTACGGAAACCACGCGACGGCTGCAGGACACACAGAGGCGTCTTATGAAACAGGTCACATATCTGATGAAGACGGCTGATGAGAAAGCCAGGAAAACAGCCCTGGCGGAAATGGGACTTACGGATGGAAGTGTTGACCTCGATGTTTATACGCGAAGCCTGGGACAGGAAATCGGCAGCGCGATGGACTTAAGGAAGGTCTTGGGAAAGTTCCTCCTGGAAGACGCCAATCCGGCAATGATGGAAATATCAGAATCAGAGGGAAGAAAAACCCTGGCAGAGGAAGTGATCTCAGGCATTGATTTTTCAGGAGGAAAAGTTGAAACGGATTAAAATCACACCGGAGAACTGCCTTGCGTCGCTTTATCCGAAAATCGCGGCGCAGTGGCATCCGGAGAAGAACGGGGACCTGACGCCGGAAACAGTTCGGGTCGAGACCACTCTCCGCCCGTGGTGGAGATGTGAAAAAGGGCACGAATGGCAGGCCAAGACAACTGCACGCGCGGCAGGCCTCGGCTGTCCTGTATGCCAGGAACTAAAGACATACATCCGGGGAAAGAATGACCTGCAGACCCTGTGCCCGGCGATTGCGGCAGAGTGGCACCCGACAAGGAACGATGGTTTGACGCCGGTTGACGTACGGGCGCAGTCCAACAGGAAAGCATGGTGGATATGTAAGAACGGCCATGAATGGCGGGCGACTATCCAGGGACGGGTCGTACAAAACAGCAGGTGCCCGTACTGTGCCGGGCGAAAGGTGATGCAGGGAATAAATGACCTTGCAACGCTTTTCCCGGATGTAGCGGCGGAATGGGACTATGAAGCCAATGAGAAAGGCCCGGAGGAATACAAGCCGACCTGCCCGGACAAGGTG
>JAFUBX010000004.1 GCA_017459985.1 Parasporobacterium sp. | reverse complement strand
GATGAATTTCCGTCCCCTTCACGGGGAATCTATATCTCAATAATGTAAAGAGAACAACAAGCACCTTACAAGGAATTTCCGTCCCCTTCACGGGGAATCTATATCTCAATAAAATGGAATGGCAGTAAAAACACTGGTTGCAGAATATTTCCGTCCCCTTCACGGGGAATCTATATCTCAATGAAGTGCGGGACAAGATTGAGCATGGATACATCATTTCCGTCCCCTTCACGGGGAATCTATATCTCAATAATTGTCAGAAAAGCATGATATCCGAAGTCTTGCATTTCCGTCCCCTTCACGGGGAATCTATATCTCAATCTCTTTGTACGAGCGTTACATTAGGCTAAATCAATTTCCGTCCCCTTCACGGGGAATCTATATCTCAATAAAAAAACAGTTTGAAACCGACAGCAGAAACCATATTTCCGTCCCCTTCACGGGGAATCTATATCTCAATTCTTTTCAGATCGACAAGGGCGATTTTGACCTCGTGATTTCCGTCCCCTTCACGGGGAATCTATATCTCAATAGAATTCATCTGATCATGGCTACACAAGATGTATCATTTCCGTCCCCTCCACGGGGAATCTATATCTCAATTCACCGAGGATCTTACAACCGGGAAGTGGTACACCTATTTCCGTCCCCTCCACGGGGAATCTATATCTCAATTCAGCGTTGCGGATGATGCACTTCCCGTATCGGATTTCCGTCCCCTCCACGGGGAATCTATATCTCAATACTGCAAAATCCGCTGATAGATACATCCAGTATATTTCCGTCCCCTCCACGGGGAATCTATATCTCAATCCTACCCAAAAACAAAGCAGTATTTACGCTTTTCCAGGATATACTTTGCGGCTGAAACAGATGATCCTGAAATTCTGTTCTTGTTTATTGGGTGGAATGATTCAAAAAGGTTGATTTTTAGCATATCGGCGCAAAAGATTAATTAATCTGAATACCACACTCTCCGAAATGATAGAACTCTCCTTTATACTTCGTCATCTTCAGTATATGAGGAGAAACTCCTGATTTATAATCAAACCGGTGTCCATGCGATTTCTGGTTAACTGTTTTTTCAAACATATTCTGTACTGCGGATACTGCATTTTCTTTAAAAAGGGAATACATGACCGTTTTTGTAAAGAAACCTGTACCGCCGCCTAACCATACAGAATCCTTCCCCGGTTTTTCCGCAAAACGGAATTTGTTTATAAAAAGGCGGTAATAGTCTTCAGCAAATAATGCAACCGCTTTCACAATATCATTTGCGCTGTATTTGCATTTTGTAGTATCGATGGACAAAGTAAACCGGATCTGAGTCCCCGGTTTAAGACATTCCCTCAGAATATTTAAAGAACTCATTTTCGCATCGACATGATATTCAACTTTCTGGCATAAAGCGAGATCTTCCACCGACAACGGAAGACTGTCACTGACAATCAGACCTGAGAGATGATCATTGACCATATCTGTTTTTTTATTTGACCGATCCAGAATGTTAAACACCTCCGCTTCAATCTTCTTTTCTTCCTTTGACAAGAACGTATTGCGTTTTATCCGATCATTTCCGTTTAGTTCTCTCCTGATATCCGTTTTTATCCCCTGAAACCTCTGCGGATTATTGCTGATCTCCCAATAAAGCAGGATCGTCCTCAACATTCCTTTTAAGGAACTTCCGGGAATATAAGGATTTCCATAAGGATCCTTGATAAATGCCAGGATCTGCAAAGGCCTTCCCTTCTCCTGAATCGTATCTCCCATATCCAGTTCATATTTTTTCCATTTCAGGATCTGTGAATCTGTGATACGCTCAGCCCTGAGCCAGTTTCCAAGTCCTTCATTCGTTTTTGACAGAAGAAACTGCTCAAATTTCCGATCTTTCCCCATTATTGATAAGTCAGAGTACATTTTTCCAATATCCGGTACTATGATCTTATCAGACCCAGGGATGAGGATATATTCTTTTTTCATAATGTCCTTTCCGCTCCCGATAAATACAGGACCTCTGGCGGTAAGGACTATTTCGTATTTTTTCAGATATTCTTTCATTGATCCACCCCGATAAAAATTGGTTTTGCGTATCGATAGACAGGATGACTTCCAAATCCTGAAACATCATAGACATCCCCGTTAAAACGTGTTGTAAAACAGGACCCGGAAGAAAACAGATAAAAATCCTTTTTTCTTTGAAAGCTTTCCGCATAGGAATCAGAAAAAACAAATCCGCTCCTCTTGACCAGCTTATATCCGGCCTCCGGAATCACGTTTTCCAGTTCCTCCTTCTGCGGCATGGATATAGACAATGTCATATAATGGCGGCATCCTGCTTCTAATCCAGCATGCAGACTTTCCGGGAGCTTTTTTTCGAGAAACAAATCATATTTTCCCAGTCCCTGAGATCTCCGTCCGCCGATCCCGGTAAAAGAGAGTGCTATAAGCAACTCCTCTGTTTCCTTTAGCAGCTTGTCATCAGCGGCCACGACAAGGATGTAAATCCCTGCGTTTTCCATGAAATTAAAAATCCCGATCCTGTATGGCAGGGAATCTTCTCTTCCTCGTACAGCAGCACTGGTTCTTGAACTGTATTTCCCGATATTCCGGAAGATGTTGCCTTCCTTTTCAAAATCCATATTACCCGCCAGGTAATCCTTTAGAGAATCAACCGGAAGATGGGTCAGTTTCCTGACTGCTTTTTTCTGTCCGGAGTCGCCGGATGCCTGTCTTTCGATATACAGATGCGGCCTTGGAATATAGAAACTGTCATTGATATATGGAAGTCCATCAGAGAACAGGAGCTTCCCCTCTTTTACCGAACTGTAAAAAAGTTCAAAATAACGATCCCCCTGTTTCAGTGCTTCGATACATAATGCCGAGAACAGCGTGTCAGCTGCAAACAGAAAACCGCTCTCTTCCAATGACGTTGTTCCAAAATGAACACCGGTTGTAAAACTGAGCCTGAATAATTGATATTTCATACCGTCTCCCTCAGATTTCAGCAAATATTCCGTTCATCTGCTCCATAATACTGTCTTCAACATCTCCAAATACAGGGACTGCTTCTATATCATGGAACTTAACCTTTCCGTATCCTCTTGATCCACTGCCTCCAATATAATCCAGTTCAAGCAGTTTCATTCCCTCCGAAAGGATCTTCATATCAGTAACGAATTCTTCTTTATCGGTACATTCATAGATAAGATTCAGTTCAAATTCCGCACCACGGATCACCCGTTCGATCTGTCTTGGGGTTGCGACAGCTGTCTGACGGTTTATAGAGTTTTCGAATTTGATTTCCGTCATACTTTCAACATCTCGTTTATGAAGCTGCTCTGCATTGGAAAGAACCATATCGGAGAACTGCAGTCTACCGGCATGCACATGGTTTTTATTTGCGCTTCCAAATAACCTTAGCAGGCGCTCATCATCCTGATCAGGAGCAACCGGCTTCTCATTATAGGCTTTTGCCAAAAGCGTCCTCATTTTTCCTTTCAGGGAACTTCCCGGAAGCAGCGGAAGATTGCTAATGCTGTCCTTAATAACAGGGGAATCTACCGCACCGATCGCGGCAAATGCGCCATTTCCCCCGATATGCATTCCTGTTAATACTTCTATACGACCTGTAATCTGAATTTTAGCAAACATTCTTCTGTCCCCCTACTGTTCTTTTCCACCATAAAATTTATGAAATGCTACTAATGCTTCCATATAATGATTAAAGACGATAAACCGCTTCCGGCTCCCATTAACCTCCTTCAGGGCATCCAGGATATGCGTTGAATCAATAAATCTCTTGACTTTCGGATCTCTTCCTGCGGCATAAACGCAGCGGACACGAAGGTAATCGATCCGGGCATTGATTTCCGGACTCAGTTTTTCTTCTTTCCCCAGGATCTCGTTATAGATGTCTGCAGACATTGCAAGAAGATTCCTGATCTGGGATGTCGTGATCCAATCCACAGAAGTTTTTCCATTTGGTTTTGGTTTTGTACTTGTGTCCCGCAGTTTTAAAATCGACTGTTCGGCGGTTCCCACATATGTTGATTCATCAAGTATCATAATGTCTCCTCCCTGTTAATGTATGCATAAATATAAATAGCAGTTTTTAATTCTCTCCGGTCAGTCTCATTCTGAATCCAGTCATACATATTTTTTGAGAATTCCCGAAAGAGCTTCTTTTCATCCGGATCTGCTTTCTGATCCGGTTCCATACGGGAAAGCAGATATACATACCGCGCAAAATTGATCTTATTATCGCAGTTACGGATCAATTCCAACAAATGGTAGAGGAATGAATTTCCCCGCTCCCCGGACGCCATAAAGTAAGATCTCAACAACCGGTATTTCTCCTCGACTACCTTCTGTTCAAATTCATCCCAGGGATAGGTGGAATCATTAAGTGTTTTGCCATCCCGTTTATAATAGCCGCCGTCCGGAAACAGAGTAACGGCATTTTTCCCGGGGTAATCCTTGGAATCATCTTCCAGTATCCCGGAATCCAACGCCATCTGGCTGATCGGATATCCCGATTGAAAAATGCCAATTCCGGACGAAATCGTCAGAGTTCCCTGTGTGTATTTATGGAACGCATTTCGGATATCCAAAGCTGCTTCGATCACTTCATTCCATGCCCCCACAAGGAACAGGTCATCCCCTCCGGAGTACACGATTGAAACATTCCTCCCGTTCCCTTTTGGTTCTGACAGGCTCATATTCCCTTTTTCCAGTATCCCGTTGATATAATACTTGAAGAACAGGGACAGATGCCTGGAAAGTGTTGCTGTTCTGGATACCGTACTGTATTGTTCCTCGAATCCCTGTACAAATGTTTTTCCCAGATTGTCGACATCCGCACGGAGGACTGCAAGCCGATGGATCCCTTCCGCTCTTTCCGAAAGTTCCTCAAACGTCTGTCCGGTTGTATAATTAGCGACCCATAATTTGGACGCTACATTCAGCCCTGTATAATAATTGTTCTTCGCGTATGCCCTGACAAAAGAACTGTCTTCCCCCATCCGCTTCCTGAGAGATTCTTCTGATTCCGCAACCAGGGAATATCCTCCGGGAAGGGGAAGGCCGGCTGCCGCATTCTTCATAATCGTAAAAAAAGGCTGATACAGGATATCTTTCGAGCTTGCTTTTAACGCACTGCATATCGGGCATAAATCATCTTCATCCACAGAAGAAAGCTTTTTGCAAACTTTGCATTCATGCTCATACGAACTTGCAGATACCGTATTCAAATGAATGATCTCCTCTGCGGTATATCTGTTTTCTTTCCTTTTACTGATCTCTTTACCAACATTTCGGAACAATTCTTTATAAGAGCCTTCCGGATTGTTTCTCAATGCGTCCGGAGATGCTTCCGTGTATCCATATGCCATATACAGAGAAACATCAAAAGTTTCTCTGAGCCAATCATTTATTTCATGGCCGAATTGATCAAGAACTTGTTTAACGTCTCCCGTATTTGGCAGGAACATATAGGAATGTCCTCCGCCTGAATACATGATATTCGCACGGGACAGGGACAGCCGCTCCAGCAGCATATCCTCCACATGCTCCATCAGAATTTCCAGGTAAAAGGACCTGGCCCGAAGCATTTTCAGTGCATCTTTTGTATGGATCGTATAGATAAAATCCTGAATTCCGGAAAGATCTATCTCATATAACAATGCTACGGGCTTTGCAAAGAATTCAGCCTCATTTTCCAGCAATTCCTTCCGATAATCTGTGATTCCGTGCTCCTTCAGATACTGATAAATACAACTGTTAAATGCCCCTGTGAGTTTAATATGATCGTATAGAGAGATATCTGCAACTTCCCCCTTCGATGTAGAAGATGGCACATAACTGCAGGTCTGTTCAAATGCGGAAAGAATGGAATTCACATATGCCTCATTCCATTCCACAGCTTTAAGCGCATCCCCTAATATACGCATTACGTTCTGGTAAAACCCGCTGGTAAATGGGATTTTTTCTTTCATTGGGAAGTTGATCTCCCTGGTTACCATATCCGGATGATAATACATCTCTTCATGGTTTCCGTTCAGGATATTGAAAACCGGCTGCAGAGGGAGCGACATCTCAAAGCCGTAATCTTCTGTCTCCTTTTTTCTCCTGTCTGTAGCTGATGCAATATTATCAGCAATATATGTGATATACGCTGTAGAATCCTCACGTATATCAGCATTTACCAAAGCAGATTTGTGATGATACAGAACAGAATCAATTATTTCCTGGTCTTCAATCCCCAACTCTTCCCTGATAAATTTTGCTCCGCTGGCAGAATGATTCTGCTTGTCCCCGGTCCGGTATACAACTTTCCCGATGTCGTGGAGCAATCCACCGATGATCACTTTTACATCTGTTTCATTCATTGCGGTTCACCTTTTTTCCTTTTGGTCCAATCTCTACACGTCCCATACCAATTGCAGTTTTAATTCCGATCCCGGAATAATTGCCGAATTCGAACAGCAGATTTGCAAAATTGGACATTGTTTGGGTTCCTCGTACTCTGACTGTAATCTTTCCCATGAATGCAGGGATCTTTACTCCCTCAATACTATGCCTGACACTGTAAATACTGTAAGCAATGATTTCTGAGCAATTCACAAGCTGTTCCAGGGTTTCATAGCTATACATTGATTCCCTGTCAGAAACAGAATCCAGTTTCCTCATAAGGCTGTGATAGATCAAGTATAAGTCCGGATAAAAGACATAATGTCCATCCTTTTTGAATGCTGTCGGGGATTGAAAGTCAATGATAAAGGTATTCTTTGCTTCCTGTGTATAGAATGCATTGAAAAGATCCGAGTAAGCCTGTTCCTTCAATTCCTTGCTTACAATTGAAACGGGCATATCATTGTGTTCTATTTTAAACCGCAAAAACTGTTCTTTCAGTAATGGATCTATGACCCCTTCCCGAGCATCCCTGGTCAGTGTATTTATCGTCCAGATATTTTCTTCTCCCCTTATTATAATGCTCTGACTATAAGGCTTCCTTCCATCTTCATGCAGCTTTTCTGCATAAGACGGATCAATGTTTTCCATAATGACACCTTGTAATAGCGAGGATTTATAAAAGCCGAGCTTTTCTTCGCTGTCGCATTTAAGCTTCATAGTTAATGTAGTCAGTATCTCATTGTTCATATTCAGCTGATCCCCATAATATGTTCTAATTGATTGTTCTCTGATAAAACACTCTAATTTATATGGTTTTTAATTATAAATAATGTAACATATCCAATATATACTATGCCACCTGTTTCACATAAATTGATGATTCACTAATCTGAGTAATAATTATATCTTTCTATTGATCAGAAAATTAACTTTTTTAATAAATTTCAGATCCCCTGGCGGGTAAACTGTTGTAAAATCAACATTTCTAAGTTTTTACCCGCCACCCGGAACCTGCTCCGTGGGGGGTAAGGCTCTAGGGAATTCAACATTTTTGCCGGTTTACCGCCCACGATGTCTGCAGTCTATGGCGGGTAAATCGCGGGGAATCCTTTATTCCCGCAGCGTCACCCGCCATTGCCGGATTGACTATTCCGGTGGGGCTACCTACTACCGCTGGCTGATCATTCCCGCGGCATTGCCCGCCACTGCCGGACTGCTCTATGAAACAGCGTTCTCTCTATTGCTTTTCATTGTTGTTGAAGGACTTCCCGAATTTACAGATATGACTCCTGCAGATTCAGGGTGTACTCCTTATACATCCGGTAAGTCGCTTGATAATCTCCGTCCCTGATCAGGCTCACACATTTCAGGATCAGGTCATGATAGATGCGGTTCCAGATGTTTTCCGCATCTTCCCTCCGATTGATGGCATCCGCAATCCCCGGGGCGATCCGATAATACTCCCGGATGTCCTCTTCCCCGCCCGGGAGATTCTTCAGATAATGATCCCGGAACCACCGAAGGACCGTCAGTTCCTCACAGTCATCCGGAAGATGGGCGGCCCTGATGCAGGCGGAAGTCAGGTAACACCCGGACTGGCCGCTTCCGGAGCCGCCGGTTTGATCCAGGCTGCTGAAATCGCCCCATTTGCTTCCGTAGTCCTTGGGGTTCAGGCCCACGTCCTTCAGGTATTTATCCCGCTTTGCAGGGTTCCTGTAATCCAGGGCATTCGGGTCGCCTCCTGCATCCCAGATATCGGCTTCTGCATTTTCGTAATCAAAATTGTCGTGGAATTTTTTCATGGATGATCCCTCCGTTCTCCTCCTGATGCCGCAACATATCCCGTAACAGAGATTTGGGTTATCATATCACATTCCCCGCAGGAATCTGCTGCGATCCTGTAAACATAACACTTTTTTAATTTTCAGATTCTTTACCGGCTCTCCTCAAGGGAGCAGTCCGGCGCTTTTTCAATTCCTGTGCCCTTCCCTGCACTCGGTGTACAGACAGATGCTTTGATAGGAAGACGTCCTGCCAGGGGAATGTGTCCGTATTATCCGAAAAAATGTCCCAAAAAAACGTCTCGAACAGCTGTGCGGGATTTTCAGAGAATGAATAACAGGCCGCCCGTTGATTATCGTTTCATATATTTTCAAGCATAACCGACCACCTGGCGGGTGAACTGTTGTAAAATCAACATTTCAAAGATTTTACCCGCCACCCGAAACCTGCTCCGTGGGGGGGTAAGGCTATAGGGAATTCAATGTTTTTACCGGTTTACCGTCCACGATGTCTGCAGCCTGTGGAGGGTAAATTGCCGGGAATCCTTTATTTCCGCGACGTTTTTAATCCCTTAAGCATCCTGCCGGAACAACTTTGACTCCGGACTTTGTTGTATAAGCCATCGTTGCATTTGCACAAATAATGATGAGTGCATCAGGCTCTCTGTAAACGGCGCGGGGATGGTCTGCATTTGATAGAGCAGCTTTATTATAATTTTGTATCAGTTTTTTGAATTTCAGCAATGATCTCTCTCCATCAGGTATTCGATTCGTTCCCACTTTTATTTCAATTAATGCGTATCGTCCATCCGAAAGCTGATATACAGCGTCTGCCTCCAGCCCCATATCATCCGCATAATGGAATAGTCTCGCATCATGAGTAAATGCAGAAACCTGAAGATCGCGTAATATCAGATTTTCGAACACATGCCCGAAAAGATCCAGATCATTATTAAAATAATCCGGTTGTATTCCAAGCGCAGCCAACCCAATCGACGGATCTACAAAAATATGCTTTTTTGCCGATCGGATCGCCGTTTTTGATCTGATCTGAGGCGTCCATGCATCAATATCTTTTATCACAAACAGTTTTTCGAGCGCATCAATATAGGAAGCAAGGGTATTATCTGTAACACTGGCAGTCGCTTTTACATCTGCGTAAATGCTGGTTTTCTTTGCAGTTGTTGCCATATTTCTTGCATATGACCATAATAATGCCCTCGCCCATTCAGGGTTCCTTCTCACGTTGTCCAACGCACTTATATCATGCTGATAGATTTGTCTATAGTAATCTTTTGCAATTTCAAGCTGGGCTTCTTTTTCTTTCAGTGCCATACACCGCGGCCATCCTCCTCTGCATGCAGCAAAGAACAGATCACTCAATGTGAGTTGTGTCATTATGCCATCAATTGTATAATCCGGATCTGCTACCGTCTCATAAAGTGAAATACTCCCATTGGATTCTCCGGTTTCCCAGAGAGTCATGGGATACAATGTCATTTCGGAGATCCTCCCGGTTCCGGTATGTGGCGTATCACCCCTTCTGCTGGTAGAGCCGGTAAGATAATATGATCCGGTTTCTTCCGGTGAATCGTCACAGGCTTTTCGAATAGCTCCCCATATTTTCGGTGCATCCTGCCATTCATCAAACAAAATGGGCTTGTAGTTTTTCAGCAGAAGCCCCGGCGCTGTTTCTGCAACGGCCAGATATCCATCTCTTTTTTCCTCATCCTGGAATTCAATTACCGTTTTGCACCTTTCTTTTGCGGTTCTTGTCTTTCCGCATCCTTTTGGTCCAACTATACAAATGGCATTAAATGCCTTGATCCGCTGGTCGATCACCTGATCAAGAGTTCTTTGAATATATCGCATACATAAAGTCTCCTTAGGGCCATTTTATATGCGGATTATATCAGACGATTCTTTGTCCGGCAACTTTTATTTGGTGTTTTTCGAGTATTTTGTTTTTTATTTTTCGATTATTTTATTTGGTGTTTTTCGAATATATGTCATCAAATCCTGGCTTAACATCTCTTATTCTGCTTCAACATCTTCTAATCCAGCGAAATCATCATACCAAAACACCTCGAACGGTCTTACAGAATTTCCGGCTTTATAAACCGACCACCTGGCGGGTGAACTGTTGTAAAATTAACATTTCCAAGATTTTACCCGCCACTGCCGGAGCCAGGATGAAAAAATAACCGAAAACAGATCAAAGTGTTCTGACTTATGAGACAATTGGATTATCGATCTTCTGTGGATCAAAGATCCGGAACACCAGTTTTAATGACATCGGACTTCCCAGCAGGCACTCCAGCGAATATGCCAGGCAGAATTCAATCAGTACAACTGCCCAGATCGGTAGCATGGATCCAAACATATACACGCCGCCCTGGGCGTGGATCGCCCGGAGGACGCTGCTTTCCCCTGTTATCTCCATCAGTGTGTTTCCGTTCACCACGTACAGGCTGTAAAAGACATATCCGTGTACTGTAATGATCACTGTCAGCAGTGCGAAAATCATTCTTTGAAATTGTGTCCTTGGCATAAGCTCCTCCATTTCCGTGCGCGGTGCGTGTGGCGCTTGCGCCTCGCGGTGCGCGCGCGACTCCATTTCCGTGCGCGGTGCGTGTGGCGCTTGCGCCTCGCGGTGCGCGCGCGACTCCATGTCCGTGCGCGGTGCGCGGTTCTTCTTCAGCAAAAAACACATGCCGTGGATGCGCTGTTCTGATAATTGGTTACCGTGATCAGATTTATGTGCGCATGCACTACATGTGTCGTTCAATTCTATCTATTCTGTTTTCAGCGAGTTTTATTTTACCTTTACATCTGCCGAAACGTCAAGCAGGGATGGCATTACCATAAGTACATTTCCTGCAAACGCAGAATCTCCTGGTCTGTCAGCTGCATTCCATCATGGATAAATGTCCGGAAATCCCCATACTTTTCTTCCGCTGCTTCATAGAAAACCCGGATATAGTCCGGATCCGCGCCAAAAAGACATCTGAATGCCTGGTCTGCTTCCGGGCTCTGGATCTGCAGCATTTCTTTTGCATGCCTGGTCATGATCACAATGTCATCCGCCAGGCAGTCATTCGTCTGCAAATAATCTGCGATAATATCTTCTCTGGAAATCCCAAGGATTTCCTCAATGATCACACTGGCCATTCCTGCCCGGTCCTTTCCTGCGGAACAGTGCCACAGAACCGCCTTTTCATGTTCTTCCAGAAGGATTCGCAAAAACTTCCGGTATTGTGATACAGAGAAATCATCCAGGGCAAATCTTCGGTAAATTCCGCAGATCATCTGTTTTGCTCTTTTCGGATCCTGTGCAATCCCGGCAAACATTTCCTTCTCGGATCTGGTTTCCTGCGTGACTCCGGGAGCCAGTTTCTCCAGAATTGGAATGTGGAAACACGTAACTCCGGGAATCGTTCGATCCGGTTTTTCCAACCGTTCCGGCACATCCCGGAAATCTACCACAACATCAATCAGAGAAGACAGCTGCCCCATATCATTCTGACTGATATCGGAAAGCCGCCCGCTGCGGATCAGTTTTCCCGGTTTTATGATTCTCCCATCCCCGGCAGCCATGCCACCCAGATCACGGGTATTATGCAGTGTTTCAAACTGTAATACTGTGCTCATCTTACTATTATCCTATACAAATCTTTTTTTCCGATATCCTTCCAACAGTTTTATTTCAGAAATGCAGTAATCATGGATTTACGTCCGATTCTGTTTTAACAGCAGAACTTTCCGGGCATTTTCGCAGGTATCATCACTCTCATCGTACCCGTCATATGGTGCTGTCGGGTCATGTGGTTTTTGCTTCTTAAAACTGTTGCAAACCTTGTCCTTATGGGCAAAGACAAAATCCAGGCTGTCTGCCCATCCGGTATGCCCGGTAATGACCTTGATCGGCCGGTTCCGGCCGCGAAGGTTTTGTTCCAGCTTCGCCAGCGACTTTCTGGCCAGGTCATTGTCCTCTGCCAGAGAGTTAATGAAACTAAAGCCTCCGTCTGCCCCGAACCAGATGGTATCACCGGTAAAAAGATACGTGTCGTCAATCAGGTAGACCATATGTCCCCAGGTATGCCCCGGCACCAGGATGGCTTCGATTCTGATCCCGTCAATATTCAGAATCTGCCCGTCCGTGAGAAGCACCTTTTTATTATCGGTTACCACCATTGGCAGCTTATACAGGCCGAAAATCACCTTCCGACGTACTTCCCCTGTCAGATACCGGTTTTCGATTTCACTCAGGTAGATGGCAGCATTCTTAAAAAGACCATCCGAATCCCGCTCGACGGCGCCGACATGATCTGTATCCTGATGGGTGATCAGGATGTGTTGGATGCTCTCCGGGTCGATTTCCAGCCACTCCATCTTTTCTTTCAGCCGTTCATAATTATACCCGGCGTCAATCATGATGGTCGTTCCATTTTTTGTATAAAAGAAAATATTGGCAATCCATTCCCGCACACAGGCGACATGGTCGTCAATCCTTCCGGTATTCAACGGTTTAAAGATTTCTTTTCCCCGGTAGCCGAGGGACATCACTTTCTTCTGAAAATTAGAAGCCTTCCTTGACATTGCCTTTCTCCATTTCCGTGCGCGGTGCGTGTGGCGCTTGCGCCTCGCGGTGCGCGGCACTTTATTTTTCCGCCAAAACTGTAATCCAGGGATTTGACGGATGATGATAAGACTGGATCTTTGAAAAACCTGCCTGCTTCAATGCTGCCCCGATCTCCTCCGTCGTATAATTCTTCATCCCTTCAATGATCTTTTCAAACCGAAGGCTTGTGGCATCTGTTCCGTCGGACTCATTACAGATCATAAAGAGACCGCCCGGTTTTAAAATCTTATAAACCTGGGCAAAACACCGCTCCAGTCCGGGCCAGAAATAGATAGTTTCAAATGCCGTCGCCAGATCAAATGTTTCTTCCGGTAAATCAAGCTCTGAGACGTCTCCCTGCAGCACTCTGCACCTTCCTTCTGTGATCATCTCTTTGTTATAATCCCTGGCTTTTTCAACAGACAAATGAGAGTAATCCACTGCAGTTACATGCGCATCCGGATATCTTTTCAACAGTTCCCCCGCATTCCGGCCTCCCCCGCAGCCCAGGTCCGCTGCTTTGGCAATTCCGGTTCCCGGAAGGTGGGACATTCCCCAGTCCGCCATTTTCGCATGCCCGGAGTTCATCGTACCCAGCATCATTTTCCCTAGCATACCTTCCGGCTTCTTCGTCTGCGCAAAGAATTTTTTCATTAAAGTCATGATTGATTTCCCCTTATACTTATTGAACCAAACGATCGATTAATTCGCAGTTAGCCTTTGCTTACTAATAATAAATCTTATATTCCGAAAATACAATAGATATAAGGATGCTTCTCCGCAGCAAATTTTTGATTGCATTTTTCCTCCGGAGGTTCTACAATGATTTCAATTGCATATGGATATTAAACGACATTAAATATCGCGAACCTTATGTCTGGTGGGTTTGCAGTATTTGATGTCGTTTTTGTTTGAAGAGAAAGGAGAATCCGATATGCCAAAAACGAAATTTCAGAGTTTTATTTTTACATTATTAATGGTCTTCTGCATGGTATATGCAATGACCTGCTACACGATCGCCGGTAAGATGGGAGGATTGACATATTCCGTCTTTTTAATGGCAATCAAAGAAATGTGGATCGAATATGTGGTTGTGTTCCTGTTGGTCTTTTTTATCATTACCAGGGCGGCACAGAAGCTTACGTTCCGGATCTTCCGGCCAGGCAAAGATAATCCGATATTTATCACGTTATCAATCCAATGCTGTACGGTCTGCCTGATTGTCCCTCCCATTACATTGTTTGCAACATTTTTTCATAATGGGTTCACCGCGGACTGGTTTACACAATGGATCTCCCTGGCCTTTTATTGTTTTCCGGCGGCCTTGTGCCTTCAGGTATTTTTCATCGGACCTTTTGTCCGGATGCTGTTCCGGCGGATATTCCACAGGCAGCTGAAAGATAATGCTGCTGTATAAAATCGTATCTCTTTCGGTTTTACTTATTCTCCTTCCGGTTCTTCTTTACAGTAACTATGCTTCAATCGTTAAGATGTCACAAAATCCGGTTACATCAAAGATTTCCCGGATCGGTTCCGATACATTCCGGACGATCATGGACCCCTGACGGTTCATCTGCTTCTGCGCTGCCAGCAGTACACGCAGTCCCGCAGAAGAGATATACTCCAGATGTTCAAAATCAAAAACCAGTTCCCGGATTTCATCGATCCGGCTTTTCAGATATTCTTCCAGTTCCGGAGAAGAATTGGTATCCAGTCTTCCTTCAAGAAATACGATTAATTGTTTTTCCTGTTTCTGTGTTTGAATGGTCATAAAAAACCTCCTGTTTCAGACTTTTGTTTTTCCTTTATATTCCAGACAAAGCATGGTAAGGTCGTCGAATTGCTCCGCTTCCTTCACAAACCGGTCTACAGCGGATCTGACATGAGTCAGGATCTGTTCCGGAGAAGCATTTAGCTGCTGATTCAGCGCTTCGATCAGTCTGTCCAGCCCGAACATGGACTTCTCATTGTCGGTTGCTTCCGGTACCCCGTCTGTATAAACAAAGATTCTGCTGCCCGGGGCAAGCGTTATTTCATAATCTTTAAACTTGACGCCGGGCATGGCTCCCAGTACGAGTCCGTGTTTATCCCGGAAAATTTCAAAAGATCCTCCGGCATGGCAAACCGCCGGATATTCATGTCCTGCATTTGCTGCGGTCAGTGTCCCGGTCGAAATCTCCAGAATCCCCAGCCATACCGAAACGAACATATCGTTTTTATTGTTCTCACAGATGGCGTGATTGGCATCGAAAAGAATCTGCGCCGGCGATTTTCCGGTACCAGCCATATTTTTCAGGATGATCATGGATCCCATCATAAACAGCGCTGCCGGAATCCCCTTGCCGGACACATCTGCAATCAGCATGCACAGATGATCCTCATCGATCAGGAAATAGTCATAAAAATCTCCTCCTACTTCCCTGGCAGGATCCATAGCCGCATACAGGTCAAATTCTTCCCGGCCGGGAAATGCCGGAAACTGATCCGGAAGCATACTGGACTGAATACTTGTCGCCAGATTCAGTTCCGTCTGGATGCGTTCTTTCTCTGCAGTTGCGATCGTCAGATTTTCAATATACTGTTCCACCTGTTCTTCCATCCGGTCCACCGATCCGGCCAGAATACCGATCTCGTCCTGATTCCGTATGGAATGCGTCAGGGGTTCGCCGGCCTTTTCATTTTCCGCGGCAAATCGGCTGGCTTCCTGTGTGATGGTATGGATCGGCTTCAGCAAAAGTCGATGCAGATAGAACACCTGTATCAAAATCACGAGAATCAGTACAATGATCAGAATCAATAAGACTTTATAAATAAAGCCCATACGTACAGAATCCAGTTCCGACATCTGATACTGTACACACAGGATCGCCCTGGTCGCCCCATCCGAGCCCTTCAGAGGCACCATGGCCGTGATATGTTTATCACTTGGTATGTAACCCCGGTCCCGGACCACCAGTTCCTGTCCGGACTGGCCTTCATAAAGCATCTGATATTTGGTTCTGTAATCTTCATTCGTTGTTTCCCGCACATAACCAAATTCAAATTCGGTATAGCCGGACTGACTGCTCACCGTAGAATATACAAATGTAATATGCCAGTAATCCGTTACGTCGGGACAGATGACATAAAGGAAAAAAGCGCCTGAATTGTCACAGACCTGCCTCAACTGCTGCCTGGTAAGCCGGTACTCCAGATCCGTATTGCCGGAGAACAGATACGCAGGAATATCATCGGCATCCACCATCGCAGCCGCAACATCTGCGGTTTTGAACGCATCTTCTGCGTACTGCTGCATCAGGGCATTGGTAAAACTGCGATAGCCTGCAATGCTTACAATCGCAGTAAACAGCACCAGCAGGGCCACCGTTCCCACCAGGCTTTTGACCGTAATTCTGTTCAGTTTTTTCTTTAAGCCCGAAAATATTTTTTTCATGTCAGAATCTGTTGTAATGATCTGTTCCTTTCATATTACCTGAACCGCCTTTAAGAAGGCATGAAAGCCAGGGGCACGGTCCTGCGGAGCCGGAAGATTCGTATCCCCCAGACACACCAGCTTGTTGGATCCATGATAATCGCTCCCGGCTGTGACAAACAGCTGATATTTTCCGGCAAGATCCAGCATTTCTTCGATAATCCTCGGCGTAAACGAGGAGTAATAGCATTCCATTCCCTGCAGTCCAAAATCCATCAGATAACGGATTCTCTGATCCATATCCTCTCCCAGAATCAGCTGATCCCCGTCTCCATAGGCAGGATGGGCAAGGATTGCTGTTCCGCCGCTGTCAATAATACTGCCAATCGCTTTTTCCGGAGGAAGTGCGACATTGGGAAACTTCTTTTTATTTAAGAACCGTTTCATGGCATCAGAAACCGATTCTGCATACCCATAGGTTACCATCATTTTTGCAATATGCGGCTTCCCGGGATTGTGATTCTGAAACAAGGCCCTGACGTCTTCTTCCCGGAAGGAGAAACCAAATTCCCTCTTCAGAAAATCCAACCTGGCGGTAACCTTTTCCAGACGGATATCATGGGCTTTCTGTACCATCTGATGCAAAGGGCCACCCTTTCGATCATATTGATAACCAAGGATATGATATTTCCCGCGGGCATCCTGGCAGGATAATTCAACGCCCCTTAAAAACAGCAGGGGTTCCGGGAATTGGTCCAGATGGTTCTGAATTTCCATTGCACCGTTCAATGCATCATGATCCGTCAGGGAAAACAGCGATATCTTTTTCTCTTTCACCAGGGCGAGCAGCTCTTTAGGGCTGTCTGTTCCGTCAGAGACATTCGAATGCATATGCAGATCTATATTCTTCAGCTCAGGCGCCATGATAAAATACTCCTATAAATGCTTTATAACCGATAGTACGTTGGATCCGTTTTTATATTCATAGGAGAGCTCGTCTGCCTGCTTTCTGGTCAGATAAATGCCCAGCCCGCCAATGGGCCGCTCTTCGGCTCCGAGGGTAAGATCCGGATCCTCCTTTTCCAGCGGATTATATGCAATTCCCTGATCCATAAACGTAAGGCGGGCTTTCATTCCATCCTCTGACAGTTCCATTTTGAGGATCACATCCCCTGGCTTCTCCCTGTAAGCGTACTCTGTAATATTGACAAAAATCTCTTCCGCGATCAGGTGCATCTGATTTCTGGTTTTGGAAGAAGCATCTGTCCCTTCCAGATACTGGTCGATAAACGCCAGAACCAGGGGAAGGTGCTCTTTTTTGGCTTCTGTTTTAAATTCAGCGCCGGCAAACAGCAGCGTATCTGTCGTTTCAAGGAGCTTCACCAGCTCTTTCTTATAATAAGCAATTTCTTTCTGCCCCTGTTCCGTATGCAACCCGTTCCTGCGGATCAGACGGCGGATCATTCGGGTATAGCCGATGATACGCGCTTTATCTTCCACGTCGCGGATCCTCTTTTCCCATGCAGTTCCGAGATATTCCGCCAATACGCGGTCCCAGAATAAACGGCTGGTTGCAAAGTCAAATCCCTGGAATTCCACGATCACACCAGGATCCAGCTCGCTGAAGCCAATAAACGCATTATACATGGATGCCAGCTCAAAGATGGGATGCCCGGCAGCCAGGGTATCCATGTCAATCAGAAGTACCTCCTCATTTTGTACCATCACATTTTTCGTATGATAATCCCCATGGATCATATGATGATCTTCCGGTACCGCTTCCACCAGAGACAACAGCTTTTGCCATGAATCCTCCGGCAGATAGTCTTTCAGAAACAGGACCCAGGACCTGACGGTTTCTTTCATATCCGGCAGTTTTCCTTCCGGAACGATGGTTCCGTGAATAGTCCTCAAAAGTTCAATATATTCTTTTACCACCCAGTCCATTCTGTCCGGTTCGCGTGCCAGAATTTTCGAAAAGGAAGTGGCATTTAACAGTTCAAAGACAGAGCCATAGCTGTCTCCTACCCGGACAACATCGTAGGAAATCGCCGTCGGAATTCCAAGGATCAGGGCAAGCCTTGCCACTTCTCTTTCATGGCGGATTTCCTCCAGCGCGTCAGAATCCCGGTAAACCTTTACGATATTATCCTGATCGATCCGGTAAACACTTCCGTTGGCGCCTCTTCCGATCTCTTCGCAGCCATCAATCGATATCTGACGGAACGCCTTCTCGACCTTCATCATTTCTGTAAAACCCGTCATATCCAGGATATCGTATACCTCGGAACTGACCTCCGTGATGGTCATATCCGGCGCGGTTTTTTTCAAATGCAGCAGCACCCGCAGGCCCGCGCTGGAGATGTACTCCAGCCCGGATGCGTCCAGGATCAAAGGCAGGGATTCTTTACCCTTCCGCAGCTGGTCAATATTTTTTTCAACTTCGGAAGCATTATTGGAATCGATCCGGCCTTCCAAAGGAATGACGAAAGATGAATTCATGTTAGTCCCCCTCATTTTAATCTTTTCTTCTATTTTTTACAGCTCCGCCCAGGGATATTGTTCCATATAAGAACCGGTTTCCTTTCTGTCCGGCTTTCCTTTCCGGTCAAGATAATCATACAGGTCGCAGCTGATTTTTTCTTTATTGATGCCGTAATAACCTTTCCCGTTATTGACGATCACATCATCAACGCCAAATCCTTTCAGCGTAACCCGGATATCGCTGATGATGTTCCGTACATACCGCCTTTTCTTTTCGGTGTCTTCTTCCTCGGTCCACAAAAGATACCGGAGTTCATCTTCCGAAACCAGCGTTCCCCGTTTGTCAATGAGATATGCAAATATCTCTTTGCACTGTGACCGTTTGAAATTCACGGGCGTACCCCCATAAAAAACCTCAAAACGGCCAAAGCACTGTACTGTCAGTTCCGGAATGGGATACCGCAGGTTTTCGATCGCCTTACGCATATTCTTTTCGTTGACTGGCTTCAGGATAAACCCGCTGACATACAGATCCAGAACATCCAGCGCATATTTTCCGTACCCGGTCACAAAAATAATATTCGTATGCGGAGCAACGGCCTGTATCTTCTTCGCCGCTTCCATCCCGCTGAGATATGGCATTTCGATATCCAGGAATGCAATCTGAATCCCTTTTCCGGAAGCGTTCTGCTCCTCAATGATATGAAGCGCTTCCCTGGAATCTGCCGCAAGAAAAAACTCCGTGTCTTCGCCCAGCACGCTCTTCGCTGTCCGGTGAATGTCCTTTAAAATAAGCGGTTCATCATCCGCGATCAGACAGTTCATAGATTTCCGGCCTCCTGTACCGGTGTTTCGCATCCTGCAGACGGAAACGGAATATCAATCATCACTCTGGTTCCCACGCCCAGTGAACTTTCAATCGTTACCTGTCCGTTCAGAATTGCCCGGAACCGGTCCTTCACATTCTTGATTCCCACATGAACCGACCCGTCAAGATTTGCCTTTGTCACGTCAAACCCTTTTCCATCATCCTCGATCTGTATAATGATATGGAATTCCTTTTTCTGCGTAGAGATCCGGATGGTTCCTTTTTCGCCCTTCATGCTGATGCCATGGCGGACCGCATTTTCCACAATGGTCTGAATACTCAGGGGCGGAACAGAAAAATCTGTGACGGAAAGCTCCTTTACCACTTCGATCCTGCCCGGAAACCGCTGCATTTCCAGATACAGATAATTGTCCACTGATTCCATCTCTTTTTCAAAAGGCACCAGTCTCATATCGTCGATCTGTCCGATATTTTCCTGCAGATATTCCGAAAAATGATCAATCATTTCAATTGCTTTCTTCGGATCCTCATAGCACAGGCTCCGGATCACCGCCAGGTTGCTGTTGATGAAATGCGGCCGGATCTGCGCCAGCAGCAGATTGCTGCGGTTTTGTTCCAACGCCAGCTGGCTTTCATACAGTTTTTCCTGAATTTCAAAATAATTGATGGCTTCCAGATAAAAGTTATAGATAAATATATTGGCTGCAACAATGGTTGGCATATAGATGCTGGGCATTTCTATTATCTCGAGCAGCTGTGCCAGCAGGATGGATCCCACCATAAATGCGACAACGCTTCCTTTGGACTTGTTTTTTTTGCTGAGCAGACTAATAGAATAGATCCCGATCAGAATGATATAGAACACTTCGACAGCGAAAGGGAATCGGGCCAAAATCCCGCCATTGTATCTATGATCCGCGCCATAATAATACACTATGCAAGATCCTGTCAGATCAACGGCGGTGATGATCATATTGATGAACAGAGGAATGGCAAACAGGAACTTGTGTTTAATATCGCAGATCATATACAGAAGGATCAGCGCAATGGCCGGATAGATCCAGTAGATCAGCATTGCTTTATAATACAGCAGATGATAATCCAGGCCCTGCTCATCAATCCAGATTTCCGCGTACTCCAGAATCGACACCAGAAAGGTGAGCCCCACCATAATAATAATATATCCTGCCTTATGAATCCGTTTATCATGTTTCTCACGATGTCCGGCAGCAGTTATCATGACGATAACCGCTGCAAGGATCATAAGCGCAGGATACATATTTTTAAAATATTCGAGAACAGCACGCAAAGATCTCCATCCTCCGGTCCGTGAAAACTGTTTTTGTTTCTATGATTTACAGTGTTAATATACAAATATACCAGCGCAATACCACAAATCTGCCACAAAAGCCAAATGTCGCGGTACACAATATCTTTCTGTTCCTCGTTCTCCGGGAAAAAATCCCCATTTAATCGCTCCCTCTATAATTTATTTTCTCTCAATTTCCAGGCTGTTTCAATATTATTTCTGTAATTTTTATATCTATATCCACAGCAGCAAAGATATGTTATAGTAACATAGTCAGACAATTATCCTGGATTAGATTATGAACTTATGCACAAAAGGAGGAGATTCGGATGAAAAGATTAACAGCTTTTTTGGCAGCATTTACATTGTGCATGCTGTCTGTTGCAGGCTTTGCAACGGCAGCGGAAGACGATGACCTGATCGGCACCTGGTATGTTCTGAGAATGGAGCAGGACGGCCAGACGATGGATGCATCTGTCATGGCATCTATGGGAATGGAGATCACCGCCCAGTTCAACGAGGATGGAACCGGGATCATCAGCATGGCAGGGCAGGAAATCGAAGGCACCTTTGCTGACGGCGTATTCTATAAAGATGACCAGGAGATTCCGCTGGTGATTACAGACGGCCTTCTGGAAATTGAAAACGGCGGAGCCAAAATGGTCTTCAGCCATGAAAAACCCGATACGACCTTCTCTCTGGCGCCGGTTGTCGAAGATCCTGCACCGGAAGATTTTGAGGGTGTGTGGAGCGCGACGACCTGCATGGAATTTGGCATTCCTATGCCGATCAGTATGATGGGAGAAGTAATCAGCATGGAAATCAAAGACGGCGCTGTGCTCTACACAGAGTCCACCTTCGATCTGAACGCCCCCGATGAAGTGGAAAGCGCCATTGAGAAGGAATTCGCCGCAGAGTTTCAGCCTGACGGAACCCTGTATGTCGATTTCGATGGCGAATCTGTCATGAATAATATCCTTTCCGGCCCGACGGGTATCTATCTGACCCTTCACGAGGATGGAAAACTCAGCGGGGAAATCCCGGAACTGACAGAGACCATGGAACTGCTGGCATCCATGTCTGCAGAAAGCGAGAATGGGGAAGCCGAAGAGGCGGAATCTGCAGACAGCGTTGATGCAGGGGACGAAGGGACCTCCGATGGTTCTTCTCCCGGAGGCATGAGCACGGATGCATACATTCTCTTTGAGAAAGCGGAATAATACAAACCGGTTTCTATCCAGGAAAACAGACTCCTGGCGGGTGAATCATTGTAAAATCAACATTTTTGCAAGTTTACCCGCCAATATTTGTTGCTCTCACCCCAGTGTAACATCCAGGATCATCATCAGAACAAATCCCAGAGAAAAGGCGATGGTGCTCCAGTTGGAATGTCTGCCTTCCGACATTTCCGGAATCAGCTCTTCCACCACCACATACATCATGGCGCCGGCAGCAAATGCCAGAAGATAAGGCATGACCGGTACCACCGCATTGGCCGCCAGGATCGTGATCAGGGCCGCAACCGGTTCTACGACTCCGGAAAGAACCCCATAGAGAAAGGTCTTTCCCTTTGCCATGCCCTCCGCCCGAAGAGGCATGGAAACGATCGCCCCTTCC
This sequence comes from Parasporobacterium sp., assembly GCA_017459985.1. Taxonomy (GTDB): domain Bacteria; phylum Bacillota; class Clostridia; order Lachnospirales; family Lachnospiraceae; genus RGIG5612. Next base: position 72,215 of record JAFUBX010000004.1, on the reverse strand, counting down.
GGAAAGTTCTGAATAGCGATTCCCAGAGCGAGGGCCAGCGCGCCGGCAGAATTGATCCCGACATTTCCGGTCAGAAAACCGGCATACACAACGCCGACCGCCATTCCCTCCGGAATATTATGGAGCGTAACCGCCAGGATCAGCTTGGTGGTTCTCTTCAGGCCGGACCGGGGGCCTTCTTCCTGATCATTAAAATGCAGATGCGGAATCACGACGTCCAGGAGCAGCAAAAAGCCGACGCCGATCAGGAAACCGGCTGCCGCGGGCAGAAATGACCAGGCTCCCATCCCCTCGCTGCTCTCCAGCGCCGGCTGCAGAAGGCTCCAGAAAGACGCCGCCACCATGACGCCCGCCGCAAATCCTGTCAGTATCTTGTTCAGATTGTCTGAAATCGTCCTGCGCAGGACAAATACCATGGCCGCGCCCAGGCTGGTGCCAACAAACGGAATCAGGATTCCGAATATGGTTTCTATCGTCATATATACTCCTTTCCGGGGGATCCTCCGGCATGGAAATCAATGATTCATGCTCTTTTCCGGATCGCCGAAGCCGGACATTCTTCAAAGCATCTTCCGCAGTGAAGGCCGGACCTTATCCCCGGTTCCTGTTTTTCTGACCGTATGGTCATTCAATGCTGATATTGATGCTTCCGGTATCGGTCGTGATTTCGCATCTTCCTCCTGTGATGGTCTTTGGAACATTCACACTTCCGGTATCGCTTTCTGCGAAAAACACCTTGTCAGACAGCAAGGTTCCCGTCACGCTTCCGGTATCCGTTTCCACATAAATGGCTTCCGCGTCGCATCCTTCAAACCGGACGCTGCCCGTCTCTCTTTCAATATGGAATTCTCCGGTGGCGATCACATTGCTCAGAACCAGACTGCCGGTGTCGCCATCGGAATACAGATCCGCCGCGGTGACATCCGACAGCTCCGTCTTTCCGGTGGTCGAAGACGTTTCAAACGTTTCTGCGCAGGTCACCTGTTTCGCACCGATGTATCCGGTATCATTGGACAGGGTGATGCTGCCTGCCGACATTTCATGAATTTCGATCCTGCCCGTATCGTTGTCCAGTACAGCTGCCCCCTTTGCAGAAGCAGACAGATCAATGTTTCCGGTATCCAGTTTCACCTGAATGCTGTCAAAGGTAAAATCATCGGGAACGGTCACATTTCCCGTGTCCGCATCCACAACGAGATCGCCGTATACTGTCTCCGGAAGATACACGGTGATCGTCTCCGGTTCGGAGAAGAAGTTGATCTTCCATTTCCGGGAGTTCTGTCTGTCAATGAGCAGCGTTTCCTTTTCCACCCTGACCTGATGCGGTTCCTGCTCATCTTCAAAGCAGACCACTTTGCATGTGCCATCCTCCGACGGGGCAAATACGATCTCCTCCGTATCGCCCTGAACAGAAATGCTGCGGAACTCCTCCGTGATCTCATAGCTGTTCGTCACATAATTTCCGCTGGCCAGGGCCTTCACGCTGAACCCGAGGCCGGCGAAGGAGGCCCCGCAGATGACTGCCCCCGCGATCAGAAGCACAATTGCTGTGATCAATAATTTTCTGTGTTTTCTCATGACTCTTTATTCTCCTTCCTGATGAACAATGATTTTATCCATAACAGCAACCGGCTGGTAATCTTCGCGGCCTTTTTTGTAATCCATATGCTGACGAAGATCATCAGAATGGAAAGTCCCGCAAGAAAGATCCCCGCCCCCAGTACGAAAACCGCTCCCGGAAGATTTCCACGGCTGATATACTGCACCGCCCCCGGCACAGACAGCACGGCTCCCCCCGCGAAGGAAACCGTCACGGCATAAATGCAGATCACGATCGTCCATATCACGGCATAAACGCAGATCAGCACAACGGCGGCTGCCGCAAGCAGCGGGATCCATACGGGAGATCCCAGTGCCAAAAGAACGATTTCCCAGGTCCTCAGCTTTCTCTTCGGCTTCATTTTCTTTATGACAAGCTTTGACAGCGGAATCTCCGACATAACCTGTTCCGCGATCTCCTCTGCCGTCCCGATCGCTGCCGCTGCCTCCTCCTCTGTCATCCCCTCTTCGATCCGGTCATCAATCATCTCCCCATAAAATGCCAGCCGTTCTTCCAGGTCCTCCTGCGGAAGGAAAGATAATTTCTCCCTGAGCGTTTTCAGAAAGGTCTCTTTACTCATGCTCAGCCTCCTCTCTGGTGATAAACTGATATATGGGAAGAATCTCTTTCCAGTCGTCCCGGAATTCCTCAATGCGGGCAAGACCTTTTCCGGTAATATGATAATATTTCCGGAGCCGTCCGCCATGTTCCGCGCTTCGGACGGTCAGCATATCCGCTGTCTCGAGACGCTTCAGGATGGTATACAGGGTGGACTCGGATAACTCCAGATAAGGCTTCATATCCTTTATGATCTGATATCCATAGGAATCTTCATTTTTTATCGCCGCAAGGACACACACGTCCAGCAGCCCGCGTTTCAGCTGAATATCCATCCGATACCTCCTTTTATGGAATACATCGTATCACGATGTATATAGGCTGTCAACCTGCTTGTCTGCAGGCTGTGTGTCAGGGCGGCCCCATTATGACCTACCGGCAGTGACTTGCCGGCAGGGCTGTCTCCCAGGATCCGGGCGGCCGTTGGTCGTGGGCATTTGCCGGAAAACACTGATGTCAGACGGGGAACTTCCGTCAGGCAGAGAACCTCCGGCAGACAGGGAACCTCCGTCAGACAGGGAACTTCCGCAATGCTCGACATTTTTGACAGGGCTTGCCGAAAAATTGCAGCAATGCGTGAGATTTTCGGCAGACGGCCTCCTCAGGCCCGAATTTTGCCGAAAAATTGCAGCATTGCGTGAGATTTTCGGCAGAAACAGCCCTCTCGGAGCTGGATTGACGAAAAATTGCAGCATTGCGTGAGATTTTTGACAGAGGTTGTCGAAAACTGCGAGCATTGCGGTAGAATTGCCGAAACATTGCAGTATTGCGATAAATCTGCCTGGTTTGCAGCGATCCCCGGAATCAGAGAAGAGGCCGGAAGGTTGGCTGCAAAAAAGCCTGTATTTTCCATACCCGACCTTCCGCATTTTTCGAAATGACACAGAAAAACGGAAGGTTGGCGCCGGAAAAGCCTTAGTTTTCCATAGCCCACCTTCCGCATAATCGACAGCCGGCAGTCAGCACTCAGAATCCGGATCCCGGCTCACCGGAATATGCTCAATATCTCGATTCATTTCCTCCCGGGTCTTCCGGGCAGTTTCCTCCACCGCCGCGGAATGTCCTGTCAGAGCGGCAAACGGAGCAAACTGTGTCGCGCGCTGGGACATGGACATCCTTGGATGTCTGGAAGAACTATGGTGCGGATGATTTATAATATCTTCATAACTCATGCCTTATGTCCTCCGATCTGCTGATTGCGCTCCCGGCCGGTCGCTCCTTCTTCGAAGTTCGTTCCTTTCAATACCGCGTTCCTGCCGTATTTTCTCCGGATCTCCAGCATCGCTTCATTGGCCCTTCGTTCCCGGTCCAGCAGCCTGTTATCCAGGGGCATTCCCGCATTTCCGGCTTCGTATCCGAAAGTGTTTCCGGCTTCGCGTCCGAGAGTGTTTCCTGCTGCATATCCGGCCGCATCCCCCGAAGCACTTCCCGCCACACTCCCGGCTGCATATCCGGCCGCATCCCCCTTCCTGCCATAGGGCGGATCTACAAAAAAGCTCAGTTGCTCAAAAGACGGCTCCGCGTTTTTCTCTTCCGCTTCCTGCTCGGTGATTACATGATTCACATCGATGGTGATCCGCCGCACCAGAAGTCCCGGATCCACCAGCTGATCAAACAGTTCCATGACCGCTGCCTCAATCAGCCGGGACGAGGAGGTATGGCAGGGCAGATTGCCGGTGCCATGGGCATGCTTCGGTACCGGGCGGCCATAATAATCCACCGTGACCTCCCCTTCATAGGAGAAATCGGAAGCGCCGTTTCCTGTCAGGCTTTCCCGGTCATAACCCACCGTCAGGATCACCTGGTCGGTCACCAGCTTCTTTTCCAACAGATCCAGCGCACAGGCTTCCGCCATTTCCCGGGCAACTACGCGGGCTTTTGAAAAGTCATAGGGACACATCAGTACCTGCCCGGAGCTGAAGGAACGGTTCTCCGGCCGGTACGCTTTGATCGCTGCAATGGTGCAGGGCTCCCAGCCCCAGGCATGGTCGATCAGAAGCTCCGCATTGATCCCGAACAGCTTGTACAGCAGTTCCTCATTCTCCTCGGAGCATCGGGCAATGTCTCCCATGGTAAATAATCCTGCTGCTTCCAGCTTCCGGGCATAGCCCCGTCCCACCCGCCAGAAATCCGTCAGCGGGCGATGACTCCACAGCTGCCGGCGGTACCCCATCTCATCCAGCTGCGCGATCCGGACGCCATCCTCATCCGCCGGAATGTGCTTTGCCACAATATCCATCGCGATCTTACTGAGATACAGGTTGGTCCCGATGCCTGCAGTGGCCGTAATCCCGGTCTCCTTCAGGACCTCACGGATCATCTGCATCGCCAGCTCGTGTCCTGTCATGTGATAAGTCCGCAGATATGAAGTGGCATCAATGAAAACCTCGTCGATGGAATACACATGAATATCCTCCGGCGCGATATACCGCAGATAGATCCGGTAGATCCGGGTGCTGTATTCGATGTAATAGGCCATCCGGGGAACTGCCACGAGGTAATCCACAGCCAGGGCCGGATCGGCCCGTACCTGCGTATCGTCCACTGAAGCTCCGGTCAGCCTGTGACCCGGTGCTGCATACTGCCGTTCCCGGTTCACCTGCTTTACCCTCCGCACCACTTCAAACAGCCTGGCCCGGCCGGAGATCCCATAGGCCTTCAGGGATGGGGACACGGCCAGACAGATCGTTTTATCGGTCCTGGATGCATCCGCCACGACCAGATTGGTGGTCAGCGGATCCAGTTTCCGCTCCACACACTCCACCGACGCGTAGAATGATTTCAGGTCGATCGCAATATAGGTTTTGTCAGAATCTGTTTTCGATGTCATCTTGTAAATTATATCTGATGACGCCTGGATTTTCTATGTGCAGATGCAGCTTCTGCGGGACTTTTCTGATTTGAGCTGCAACCCCCGCATCCTCTATTGACCTTTTTTATTTTTGTGCTAAAGTCTGTTAGGCAAATGGAGAGGAGAGAACCATGAAAGGTGCAGCGGCAAAGAAACAACTGAATAATTCTGACCTCACGGAAGGGGTTATCTGGAAAAAGCTGCTGCTTTATTTCCTGCCCATCGCGGCGGGCACCTTGTTCCAGCAGCTGTATAATGCGGTGGATGCGGTTATCGTCAGCCGATTTGTGGGTACCCAGGCGCTGGCCGCTGTCGGCGGGAGCCCCGCCACGCTGACCCAGCTAATCATCGGTTTCTTTGTGGCACTGTCCTCCGGCGCTTCCGTGGTGATCGCCCAGTATTTCGGCTCCCGGGAGCAGGAGAAGATCAGCATCGCCGTACGGACCTCCATGATCCTCTGCGTTCTGATCGGTGCCGCGTTGACGGTGATCATGTTTTTCTGTTCCAATCCGATCCTTCTGCTGCTGCAGACGCCCGCCGACACCCTGACGGATGCCTGTATCTATATGCGGATCTATTTTGCCGGAAGCATTTTCCTTCTCGGCTTTAATATGGGTTCCGGAATCCTGCGGGCTATTGGCGATTCCCGGCGGCCCTTCCTTTATCTGGTCGTCAGCTGCCTGACCAACATCGTGCTGGACCTTTTATTCGTTGTGGGATTCCACTGGGGCGTCGCCGGCGTTGCCTGGGCTACAACCATTGCCCAGCTGGTCAGCTTCGTACTGGTATTGATCAAGCTTTTAAGGACCCGGGAATATTACCGCCTGGATCTTTCTTCCCTGAAAATCAACCGGATCATTCTGAAGAAAATGCTGGGCATCGGCATTCCCTCCGGCCTGCAGTCCGCCATGTTCGGAATCTCCAATATCATCCTGCAGGTCGGGGTCAATTCCCTCGGCACGGTCGTGGTTGCCTCCTGGTCCATGTCCGGCAAGCTGGACGGCGTATACTGGGCGGTCGCCACTGCCTTCGGCACGGCCATTATGAATTTCGTTGCCCAGAATTACGGCGCCGGCAGAATGGACCGGATCCGCGCCTGCGCGAAAACCGGATTTCTGCTGTTCCTGGCAGGTACGGTGGCAATCAGCCTTCTTCTGCTGGGCCTGGCCCATCCGCTTCTTCATCTGTTTACCACAGACCAGAGCGTCATCGATACCACCTGGATCATCATGGTCTGCTTTATCCCGGCCTATGTGCTTTGGACCATCGTGGAAACCTTTTCCGGGATCCTCCGGGGTGTGGGGGATGCGGTAAAACCCACGATTATCACGGCTCTGGGGGTCTGCGCCTTCCGGATCCTCTGGATGCTGACCGCCTTCCGGATCTCCCCGACCCTGCTGATGCTGTGTTTCTGCTACCCGGCTTCCTGGATCGTCACGGACATCGCTCTTCTTATCTATTACAAAAAACGAAGCCGCGAGGGCTTCGTTCAGGCGTCTGTAATCAGTTAAGCTTCCGGCGGATCCTGTCATCTCAGTCCCCGGCGGGAATCAGCTGCACCACCTTGTCGCACATCCGGTCCACCACAGCTTTATCATGGGAAATAAACAGCATGGACAGATTCAGTTCCTTCTGAAGATGCAGCAAAAGTTCCAGGATCTGACCCTGGATCGTGACATCCAGCGCGCTCACCGGTTCGTCCGCAATGACAAATCCGGAGCCTGCGATCAGTGCCAGCGCAATATTGACCCGCTGCTTCTGGCCTCCCGACAGCTCGTCGGGATACCGGGAGATAAATTCCCCGGGAAGCTCCACACGGGTCAGCATATCCCGGACGATCGCTTTTCGTTCTCTGGCCGTGAGACGGTCCGGCGGCATTTCCTTCGCAGGATCTGTTCCCAGCAGTTCCGCGACCCGGCTCAGCTTTCTGACATGGGCGATCTGCTCCCGGTCCTTCAGATTCTTCAGGGGTTCCTCCAGGATCCATCCGATTTTCCGGCCCGGATTGAGGGAGGACGCGCTGTCCTGAAAAATCATCTGCGGATTGGGCTCCTTCAGCAGGATCTGCCCGGTGTAATCCCGGTGAAGTCCCAGGATCGCCCGGGAAATGGAACTTTTCCCGGATCCGCTGGGTCCCACCAGTCCGACGATCTCGCCGGTATGCACCGTGAAATTCATATCCCGGCAGATATATTTTCTGGTCCTATGCTGTCCCAGCTTCTCCGGTTTGATATTGTAGTACAGCGTCAGATCCTTCACCTGGAGCATGGCGTCCGTCTCATAGTCTTCGGATTCCTTCTCCCCTTTGGTCAGAGCGCTGATCAGGCCTTTGGTGTATTCATGCTGTGGATGCTCAAAGATCTGTTCCACATCCCCCTGCTCCACGATCATGCCCTGATACATGACCAGGGTCTTTCTGCAGAGCTGTCTGACCACCCGGAGATCGTGGGAAATCAGGATAATGCTGGTGCCATATCTCTCATTGATGCTCTTCAGCAGGTCCAGGATCTGGGTCTGCACATCCGCATCCAGCGCAGTCGTCGGCTCATCTGCGATCAGAAGATCCGGATGGTTCATCAGCGCCATGGCGATCATGACCCGCTGCTGCATTCCGCCGGACAGCTCATGGGGATATTTGCCGTAAACCTCCTCCGGATTCTGCAGCTCCACATTCCGGAACATCCGGAGCACCTTGTCTTTGCGGACTTCCCTGGTCAGGGAACGGTCATGGATCTTCAGGATCTCCTCCACCTGTTTCCCGACTCTGACCAGCGGATTCAGGGATGTCATGGGTTCCTGAAATACGGTGGAGATCTCCCGGCCTTTGATCTTCCGCAGTTCCTCAAAGGTCATCGGAACCAGATCCCGGTCCTTGAACAGCACACTGCCGGTAAACCGGGCCGTCTGGGGCAGCTGCATCATCAGCGCCAGTCCCATGGTGCTCTTGCCGGACCCGGACTCCCCGACGATCCCCAGGATATCCCCTTTTTCCATGCGGAAGGAAACCCCTTTGACCGCATAGGAGATCTTGGTCTTGGTATGATATTCCACTTTCAGATCATTTACCTGCAGTAACATCTTTTCTCTCACCTGCAGTCATGCGTTTCCGGAAGGCTCCCCTTCCGAAGGACTTTTGCATGACCTCCACATATGATCACTCGATCCGGCTGATGCCGTCGCTGATCAGCGCCACTCCCAGCACCAGAATAATGATGGTGACGCCGGGGAAAACCGCATACCAGGGCGCCTGCATCAGGAAACTTCCCGCCTCGTCGATCATCCGTCCGAGGGAAGCATTCGGCGGCTGCACCCCCAGTCCCAGAAAGCTCAGGCCGGCCTCGGCGATCACCGCGTTATTAAATCCCACCGCCGCGGACGCCAGAATATTGATATAGGCGTTGGGCATGATATGGGCGAAAATAATCCGGCAGGTCCCCGCCTTCTGCAGCTTCGCGCTCTGCACAAACTGCAGCCCCTTCAGGCGCAGCATCTCGGACCGGGCGATCCTGGCAAAGCTCGGAATGAACAAGATCCCCAGCGCCAGAATGATATTCATCAGTCCGGATCCCAGAAAGCTGACAAATACCAGCGCCAGCAAAATGGAGGGGAAAGCGTTCAGAACATCGTTGATCCTCATGACGATCTCGTCAAACCAGCCGCCGATATAGCCGGCGAAAAACCCGATGACACTTCCCACGATCATGCCGAAAATAACGGTGCTGGCCGCCACCAGAAATGTGGTTCCGATCCCCTGCATGACACGGCTCAGAATATCCCGTCCGTAATTATCACAGCCAAAGGGATGCGCCCAGGACGGCGCTGCAAACTTCAGGGACAGACTCATTCCCGTGGTGGAATAAGGCGTCCAGAAAAGCGCCGTCAATGCCAGCAGGAGCATGACTCCCGTAATGACACATCCGATGATTAAGCTGTAGTTTCTGACTTTCTTCATGTAAAAACGATTACGGACTCTGTCTTTATAATCTCACCCGCGGATCGATGATCTGATAGATCACATCCACCAGGAAATTGATCACGATCACCACCACGGCGATCAGCAGCACCACCGCTTCCACCACGGGATAATCCCGGTTGGTGATCGCCGTTACCAGCAGCATGCCAATGCCCGGAACGGAGAACACCTTCTCCACCACAATGCTTCCCGCCACGATCTCCGCAATGATGATCCCCATGAAGGTGATGACCGGCACCAGCGAATTCTTCAGCACATGGCCATAGAAGACCCGGTTGCGGCTGCAGCCCTTCGCATAGGCCGTTCTTACATAATCCTTATGGAGTTCGCTTCGGATGGAAGATACCAGGAACTTGACCGTCATTGCGATCTTCGGGAGGGAGATCGCAATGGCAGGAAATACCAGATACGAAATACTGGCGGCGAGATCCTCCGCCGGGGAACTGTATTTCCCGATAGTAAACCACCTGAGCACCAGGGAAAACAGATAGGTGATCAGAAGGCCCAGGAAAAAAGAGGGAACGCCCATGGTAATATGGATAACCGTTGTCATGGCGGCTCTTCCCGGGGCGGACCGCCGCTTGGCGGCGAAGATTCCGACCGGAATGGAGATCACCACCACCATGACAAGGGAGATCAGGGACAGAACGGCACTGGTGCCGATCCGGCCTCCCACCAGATCCACGACCCGGGTTCCGGTGTACTGATATGAGGTTCCGAAATCTCCCCGCACCGCGCCGGAGATCCAGCGGAAATACTGCACCAGCACAGGCTGGTCCAGTCCCATTTCCGCCCTGAGCGCCGCGATCCGTTCCGGCGTTGCGTTCTGCCCCAGCTTGGCAATAGAAGCATCCGCCGGGAGAACCGAAAAGGCCAGAAAGACCACGATGGAGATCAGAAGCAGTGCAACGATCAGTGTTAACAGTTTCTTCAGTATATATCTCAAGATTAGAATCGGACCGAAGGCGATGTCTTCGGTTTTTCGTAATACATAGTCCGTCCCTGCACATCACATCCGGGCAGGCACCTTCCGTGCCTGCCCGGCGGGTTCATTCGGATCAGTCGATGAATTTTACGACGGACATATCCTGTGCGGAGATCGGATAGAATACATATCCCTCCAGCTGTGCGTTGACCGCGACCAGATTAGCCGGATCCTGCACATAGATCGATGCGGCGTCATCCGCCAGGATCTGCTGCAGCTGTTTGTAATACTCCGCCTTCTGATTCAGATCGATCTCTGCCAGTGCCTTTGCATAGACCTCATCATACTCCGGATTAGCATAGTTCGTGAAGTTGTTGGACGCATCCGACACATTCTTGCTGAACCAGGAATTCGGAGCGATCTTGCCATCAACAGCAACGACCGTTGCTTCATAATTGCGGTCCACATAGGCTTCGGAATACCAGGTGTTAAACTCGACCAGATTGAGCTTGGCGGTGATGCCCACCTCTGCCAGGGACTCCGCGATGATCTGGGCCGTTCCTTCGTGGGGCGCGTAGTTATTCGGAACCGTGATGGTGAACTCGAATCCATTCGGATATCCGGCTTCCTCCAGCAGTTCCTTTGCTTTCTGCACATCATGGCTGTAGGTCGTCTCGGTGGCTTCATTATAATAAAACTCTGCTGCCGGGATCATGTTGGTGCCGATGATATGGGATTTGCCGCTGAACAGGAACTCATTGATCAGATCCCTGTCAACTGCGTAATACACGGCCTGTCTTACCCGGACGTCGTCAAAGGGTTTTACCGCATTGTTCAGGAACATTCCCTGCACATAGTTGACGCTGCCTTCCAGGATATTGAAATTCTCATTCAGGGTGGCTGCCTGGTCGGCGGTCAGGTACTGGTAAATATCCAGCGTACCGGCATTCAGCTGATTGATGGCGGAATCCACGTCCGTCACGACCTTGAATGTAACGGAATCCAGATACGGGAATCCCTCTTTCCAGTAGCCGTCGTATTTTTCGATCACCAGGCTTTCTCCCGGCTTGAAGGATGCGAATTTGAACGGTCCGGTACCGATCGGATCGGAATTGACATTCTCTTCATTTGCCTGCGGTAAGATCGCACAGGTTAATTCATAAATGAATTCTGAGTTGGGCTCACTGAGGATTACTCTGACAGTCTGCTCATCCACGATTTCCAGTTCGCTGAAATCTCCGAATGCAGAATCGGCGCCCTGAATCTGAGCATTCCGTTCGAGAGAGTATTTAATATCTTCCGCGGTTACCGGCGTGCCATCGTGGAACGTGATGCCTTCTCTTATCCGGAAAGATATAGACGATGCATCTTCTGCCACTTCATAGCTTTCGGCCACTGCGGGCTCGATATTTCCGTCTGAAGTTGCCTTGACAAGGCCTTCGAACAGATTGAACAAGACTTCTCGGGTTCCTGCATAATCCGCATTCTGCGGGTCAAGACTGTCGATATCCTGTGATATGCCTACAACAACAGAGTTCGAAGCTTCACCGTCTGTGCTCGTGCCTCCGAATACCGGGAGTGCAGCTGCTGTGACGATTGCAATTACCAGCCAAAAAGTTACAAATTTTTTCATAGTAAACCTTCTTTCTGCCTGCAGCATATATTTAGTTGACGGGCGAATTATAAAACAAATGTACACAAAATACAACATCCTGTTAATGTTTCTACAAATTCCCTTCCTCCCACCCCGCAGAAGGGCTGTGCCTTCCTGCGCCGATCCGGCTATTCCGGCTCTTTCGGCCCTTTCCGGCCGGATCACTTCAGATCGGCCGGATCACTTCAGATCCAAAATGCCGCTTTCCCGCAGGGCGGCCTTGAAATCAGAACGATACTTGCGCCCGATGCTGATCTTTTTTCCGTTATCCAGTTCCACATATCCGGACCGGACGCCCCGGACATGGATCATGGAAATAATATAGGAATTACTGATTCTGAAAAAACCGAGACTCCGGATCTGCCTCTCGACCTTGTATAACACTCCGTAGAATTCGAAACTCCCCCTTTCTCCGAACACACAGATGAGATTTCTCATTGATTCCAGATAATAGATTTCTCCCGTCGGGAAGAACCGGGTCTCCCCGCATCTCGAGACGGTAATGACCTTTGAACAGCTGCCTTCCGGGATGTGCGATACTTCCATCAAAAGCCTGTTGACCAACGCCGGCGTACGATCTGCATGCAGGATACAGGTTGGTAAACGAAAATCCAAGGAATCCAGGACCGGATTTAAATTACCCTTTTCAAACCCCAGTACAATGTTTAACATTACAGCCTCTCTTTCCTGTCACTGTAAGTCAACGGCTGCCGTTTCCTGATCAGTATTCAATTGTCAGTTACAACAAATATATTTGTTATATCCATTATATATCATATAGAGCAGTCAGAGCATTATTCATTCTGACGGATTCACAGGCGGCTGTTTATTCATTTCGCATAAATGCAGGAGAACCCATAGTTTGACACAAAAAAGCAGGGGACCGCGGTCTGCGGTTTCCCCTGCTGTCATTTTGATCGTCCGAATGGTCAGTTCTTCTTCACGCCGATGGTGACGGTTTCGCCGTTGATATCCCATTCCCTGGAATGGCCGTCCATCTGTCCGGTCACAACATCCGTGGCCATCACGTCGGTGAGCAGCATCTGCTTCTTCTCGGAGGCCAGCTGCTCCAACCTGTCATTGCCGTTCAGATAAATGGTGATCAGATCCATCACTTCGAATCCGGCTTCCTTACGCATGGTCTGGATCTTGGAGACGATCTCCCGGATAAATCCTTCCTCAATCAGCTCCTTCGTCAGATGCAGATCCAGCACAACCGTAATGCCGTAATCGCTCATTGACTCATATCCCTCGACCTGGGCCGTCTCGATCAGCAGATCCTCCTTATCCAGATCCACGGCTCCGCCGTCCAGATCCAGATGCAGCTTTCCGGTGGCGTTGATCTCGTCCATGGCCTGATTGCCGTCAATGGTCTGGAGCGCTCCGCGGATCGCGCCAACCTGCTTGCCGAACTTCGGCCCCACGGTCTTCAGCTGCGGTTTGAAGGAATAGGAGGAGAAGTCTCTGACGTCGCTGCGCATTTCCACCTTCTTCACATTCAGCTCATCTGCCACAATCGCGGTGTAAAACTCGTTCATTTCCCATGGCGCCTTGATGTACATGCAGGGCAGCGGCTGACGGTTCTTGATATTGGAGGCATTGCGGCAGGCACGTCCCATGACGACCACCTGGAGCACATGATCCATGTTTTCTTCCAGTTCCTTATCGATCAGGGCTTCATTGACCGTCGGGAACAGGCACAGATGAATGCTTTCCGGCTCCTCCGGGAAATCCCTTACCACCAGATTCTGGTAAATGTCCTCTGTCATGAACGGAATGAAAGGAGCCGCGGTCTTGCACAGGGTGACCAGGCAGGTGTACAGAGTCATATAGGCATTGATCTTATCCTGCTCCATGCCCTTGGCCCAGAAACGCTCCCGGCTGCGGCGCACATACCAGTTGCTCAGATCATCCACAAACTCCTGCAGTGCCCTTCCGGACTCCGGAATCTTGTAATTGGTCATACATTCGTCCACGGTCTTCACCAGGGTGTTCAGTTTGGACAGGATCCAGCGGTCCATGACGCTGAGTTTCTCCGGCTCCAGCTGATATCCGGCCGGACTGAATCCGTCGATATTGGCATAAAGGACATAGAACGCGTAGGTATTCCACAGGGTTCCCATGAATTTGCGCTGTCCTTCCATCACCGCGTCCCCGTGGAACCGGGAAGGCAGCCACGGTGCGGAGTTGGTGTAGAAATACCACCGGATAGCGTCGGCGCCGAACTGGTTCAGGGCGTCGAAGGGATCCACGGCATTTCCCTTGGACTTGCTCATCTTCTGGCCGTCCTTGTCCTGGACATGGCCCATGACGATGACGTTTTTGTAGGGTGCTTTATTAAATACCAGAGTAGAGATGGCCATCAGGGAATAGAACCATCCTCTGGTCTGGTCCACTGCCTCTGAGATAAAGTCCGCCGGAAAATGGGATTCAAACAGTTCCTGATTCTCAAACGGATAATGATACTGGGCAAAGGGCATGGAACCGGAGTCATACCAGCAGTCAATCACCTCCGGCACCCGGTGCATCTGTCTGCCGCATTCCGGGCATCGGATTGTCACTTCATCGATGTACGGGCGATGAAGTTCAATATCCTCCGGGCAGTTGTCCGACATACTCTTCAGTTCTTCAATGCTGCCGATGCTGTGCTGGCAGCCGCATTCGCATTCCCAGATATTAAGAGGAGTGCCCCAGTAACGGTTCCGGCTCAGGCCCCAGTCCTGCACATTCTCCAGCCAGTCGCCGAAACGGCCCTTGCCGATGCTCTCCGGGATCCAGTTGACCGTGTTGTTGTTGCGGATCAGGTCTTCCCTGACGGCGGTCATTTTGATGAACCAGCTCTCACGGGCATAGTAGATCAGCGGGGTGTCGCATCTCCAGCAGAAGGGATAGCTGTGCTCCGCCATCGGGGCGGAAAACAGCCGGCCGCTCTCCTTCAGGGCATCCAGGATCATTCCATCCGCTTTCTTGACGAAAACGCCCTCCCAGGGAGTCTCTTTGGTCATGCAGCCCTTGGCGTCCACGTACTGAATAAAGGGCAGGCCGTATTTGCGGCCGACCCGGGAGTCGTCCTCACCGAAGGCCGGCGCGATATGAACGATACCGGTACCGTCGTCCATGGTGACATAGTCGTCGCAGACCACGTAATGGCATTTTTCCTTCACATTGGAATAATCCACATCATCAAACAGGGGATGGTATTCCTTGTACTCCAGTTCTTTTCCCTTGTACCGTTTGATGATCACATAGTCTTCTCCCAGCACCTTCTCCAGCAGGGCTTCAGCCATGTAATAGAACTCTTCTCCCTGCTGCACCTTCACATAGGTCTCTTCCGGATTGACGCACAGGGCGGTATTGGACGGAAGGGTCCAGGGTGTGGTGGTCCATGCCAGGAAATAGGCGTTTTCCCCGGAGGCCTTGAACTTGGCGATGGCGGTCCGTTCCTTGATATCCTTATATCCCTGCGCCACCTCGTGGCTGGACAGCGGGGTTCCGCAGCGCGGGCAGTAGGGAACGATCTTATATCCTTTATATAAGAGGCCCTTCTCCCAGATCTGCTTCAATGACCACCAGACGGATTCAATATAATCATTTTCATAGGTGACATAGGGGTGCTCCATATCCGCCCAGAATCCGACGGTGCTGCTGAAGTCTTCCCACATGCCTTTATATTTCCAGACGCTCTCTTTGCATTTCTGGATAAACGGAGCCAGCCCGTACTGCTCGATCTGCTCTTTGCCGTCAAGGCCCAGGAGCTTCTCCACTTCGATCTCCACAGGCAGACCGTGGGTATCCCATCCGGCCTTTCTCGGCACTTCGTACCCCTTCATAGTCCAGAACCTCGGAACCAGGTCCTTGATCACCCGGGTCAGCACATGTCCGATATGGGGCTTGCCGTTGGCTGTCGGAGGTCCGTCATAGAACATATACTGGGGTCCGCCGGCCCGCTCCTTCATGCTCTTCTCGAAGATCTCCTTGTCTTTCCAGAACTGCTCGATCTTTTTTTCTCTTTCCGTGAAATTCAGATCCGTAAATACTTTCTCGTACAAAATGTCCTCCTCTCCCCATGGCTTTCTCGTCACCATGGAGTGATAATATTGATATACGCGTAAGGATTATTTTAACACATCTTTCTGTTCTGCCGCAACCAAATCCTTTCCGCCTTGCACATCTTTCCTGCAGATGATAAAATGTATCCTATGTTCAGGTTAATTCTGTTTGCGGTCAGCGCGCTCCTGATCGCCATTGCTACAATTGTCTGTTATCCGCTGTACCGGATCATCCGGAAATGCGATCAGAAAAAGGGTGACTGGTTCGCCCTTCATTTTGTGCAGCGGGGATTTGCGATGTTCATATGGTTCTGCGGCGTCAAGGTCACCTACAAAGGGCTGGAGAATCTCCCGGAGGACGGAGACGCGGTCCTTTTCGCCTCCAACCACCGCAGTCTGTTTGATGCAATCCTGACCTACCGGGCCTTCAAAGGCCTGACGGGCAATTTATCCAAGAAGGAACTGAAGTCCTATCCCATCATCGGATGGTGGATCCGCTCCATTTACGGAGTGCTTCTTGACCGGAAGGACCGCCGGCAGGGCATGGAGTGTGTCCTGGAATGCATCCGGCTGATCAATAGCGGCATCTCCATCCTGGCTTATCCGGAGGGAACCCGCAGTCATGTGGAAGGCGAGCTGCTGATGTTCCATAAGGGAACCTTCAAGATCGCCACCAAACCGGGAGTCCGGATCGTACCGGTTGCCGTCAGCGGAACCGGAGATATCTTTGACGATCACCGGCCCTATATCAAAGCCCGCAAAGCCATCGTGGAATTCCTTCCCCCGGTGAATACAGCCGGCCTGTCCCAGGATGAACTGAACGAGATTCACAACATTGTCCGGGACCGGATCCAGGAATGCCTGAATATCAATACTCCGGAGGTAATGTGAGATGGATCTCAGAAACCTTCCCATTGGTGTGTTT
Organism: Parasporobacterium sp.; assembly: GCA_017459985.1. Classification (GTDB taxonomy): domain Bacteria; phylum Bacillota; class Clostridia; order Lachnospirales; family Lachnospiraceae; genus RGIG5612. The sequence goes on along the minus strand of JAFUBX010000004.1, from coordinate 55,620 downwards.
GATTCCGGTGTCGGCGGCCTTACGGTAGCACGGGAGATTTTCCGGAACCTTCCAAATGAAAAGATCATCTATTACGGCGATACCGCCCGGGTCCCCTACGGCAATAAATCCCGGGAGACTATCATCCGGTATTCCCGCCAGATCACCCAGTTTCTTTTGTCAAAGAATGTCAAGGCTATTGTAATCGCCTGTAATACCGCCACGTCTCTCGCCATCGATGCGGTCAAGGAAATGACGGATCTCCCGGTGATCGGGGTAATCGAACCCGGAGCCCGCGCTGCAGTCAGCGCCACCGCCTCCGGACGGATCGGCATCATCGGAACTTCGGCAACCGTCACCAGCGGCCTGTATGAGAAATGCATCCGGGATCTGCTGCCGGATGCCCGGGTATTCAGCAAAGCCTGTCCTTTATTTGTCCATCTGGTGGAGGAAGGAATGATCGATGACAGCGTCACGGTTGAGATGATCCACCGTTATCTGGATGATATGATCGAGTCCGACCGGATCGACACACTGATTCTGGGATGCACCCATTATCCGCTGCTTCGCAGCGTCATTGCCCGGGAGATCGGCGGAACCTACGCGGATTATCCGGTGAGCGACCTGGATGCGGACGTGGATGGAGACAGAAACGAAAGCAGGGACGCAGACGCGGATGGAGACGGAAGCAGGGACCCGAACGGGGGCGGCAAGGCTGCTGCAGGCACCGGGGCCGGAAAAATCCAGCTGGTCAACCCTGCCTATACGACCGCCATGGAGCTGGCGCGGCTGCTGGCCGAGCGCGGCATGGCAACTGACATTCCTGCAGCACCCTCTGATCATCAATTCTACTCTTCTGACAGTCCGGACAGTTTCCGTTCCTTTGCTTCCCGGATCCTGGGGCTTCAGATCGATAAAGTCAGTCTGAAAATCCTGGACTGAAATTCTGAATGTCATGCGGGATGGGAATACTCCGCAATGCTTGAAGTTTTTGACAAGGGCTGACGAAAAATTGCAGCATTGCGTGGGATTTTCGGCAGAGCCCTCTCTTCAGCACGGATTTTGCCGAAAAAATGCAGCAATGCGTGAGATTTTCGGCAGAAACGCCTCTCGGAGCGACTCGTTGACGAAAAGTTGCAGCAATGCGTGAGTTTTTCGACAAGGGCTGACGAAAAATTGCAGCATTGCGGTAAATCTATCTGAAATGCCCTTCAACTGACTAATCAGCCCTTCACATTTCAGCCTGCTGGCCCTCAACGGTCTTTCATCACAGGCCATCGGCATGCCCGTCACATCAAAAAAGGCTGTGAAAAATCTCATTTTCACAACCTCTTCTCTATATCCACAAACTGCCCGGCAATACCCGTTCAGGGCTTCGCGGTCCCCATCCGTCCTGCCGTGCCGGCCTTCCGTCAGCGGAGCCGGTCCAGGAACTTGTCCACCTTTTTCTGTTTGTTCGCGTCCTTGCCGCCTTCGATCTTCGGTCCCCGGACGTACTTGGCGGAGAGCACATAAACGCCGGACACTTTTGCTTTGATCTCCTGCTTCGGAAGGAGTGTCTTGTACACCTCCGGGTCGCAGATCAGGCTCATGACACGATTGCCTGCCTTGACCTTAAGAACCGGCATCTTCGCAAGCTTGGCCATCCGGCCGGTAGATTCAAATACAACCTTGGGAAGGCCGGAATCCTTCATGCGGAGCTTCTTCATATCAATGATAAACAGGGACAGGGTCTGGGCCGTTTTGGCCATTTCTTCTGTCTGCTCTTCCTGTTTCTTCTGCCTCTTCCTGCCCAGGATCATGAGCACGATAAATGCAGCAATCAAAAGTACCAGTACAATTAATAATATAATCGACCAAACAGGCATTGTTCTACTTCCTTTCCGAAAATCACCAGGTTATTCTATCATTTAAAGAATTAACATGCAAGGAAGAATATTGCCCTATGCCCCCAGGGAATTCAGAATGTATTTTTCCTGGATCTCAATATGATGCTCGATGTCTTTCTTCACTGCTTTTTCATTCTTTTTAACAATGTCCTGAATGATCCGCTCGTGATCCTCGATAATGGTATTTTTGTTTTTAATATCCGCAATATATTCCAGCCTGTATCGGTAAATATGTTCTTTCAGCCGGCTCAGGATCCGGATCAGCTGGCTGTTGGAGGAACAGATGCAGATCTGATCATGAAATTTGGCGTCCAGCCTGGCAATCTGCTCGATGTCTCCCAGCTCGATCGCTTTTCCGATCTCCTCATTGATCGACTGCAGGGTCCGGATATCCTCCTCCTTCGCATTCTGGCAGGCCATCTGGCAGGCCAGTCCTTCCAGCGCCTTCCGGATCTCCAGGACCTCCTTCAGATCCTTGGCATTGATCGGAGCCACCTCCGCACCCTTTCGTGCCGTGAGATAAACCAGGCCCTCCTGTTCCAGTTTACGGATCGCCTCTCTGACAGGCGTTCTGGAGACTCCCATCTCATTGGCAAGCTTGATTTCCATCAGCCGCTCGCCAGGCTTGAGTTCGCCGGTAACAATTGCTTCTCTCAACGTTTTGAACACAATATCTCTCAAGGGGATATACTCGTCAAAACTCAACTTTAAATTTGCCATACCGTTCTCCCCCTATTTGTTCCAAAGCCTTATTCGCTTTTTTTTCGTCCGTAAAGATACCAAATACAGTCGGTCCGGAACCGCTCATGACTGCCTTGAGAGCCCCGGCCTCCATCAGGTGTATTTCAATTTCAGAGATCACCGGATACTCCCGCGCTACCGGCAGTTCCAGGATGTTCTCCATATGGGCCGCCGTTTCCGGAAGATCCCCTTTCTGAAGTGCCTGAATGATCCCGTCAATATCAGGATGCAGTCCTTCCGGATCTGCGCCGTACTGTTCCAGGTATTCATCCAGCGCCTGATATGCCCAGGGAGTGGACACTCCGAAGTCCGGCTTTACGATCACCATAAAGCAATGCGGAAGATCGCCGACCTTCGTCAGCTTCTCTCCGATCCCCTCCGCCAGATAGGTTCCTCTGCGCAGACAAAACGGGACATCCGCACCAAGACGCAGCGCCATCCGGTCCATCTCCTCCGCCGGGATCTCCGGAACAAACAACTGCCGCATTGCCTCCAGGACGCCGGCCGCATCCGCAGAGCCTCCGGCCATTCCGGCGGCGGCCGGGATCTGTTTCCGGATCATGATCTGAACCCCGGCTGTGACATTCTGCTCTTTCCGGAACAGATCCGCTGCCCGCCAGGCAAGATTGCGCTCATCCGAAGGGATCTCCGGAAGATCACAGGAAAGCAAAATCCGCCCATCCCCTTCAGAAAGCCTCCGGACCGTGATCTCGTCCCAGACCGGTACGGTCTGCATGATCATCCTTACCAGATGATATCCATCCGGTCTTCTGCCCGTCACATCCAGTCCCAGATTTACTTTTCCGCATGCCCTGAGGCGGATCTCTTCCATATAGGATCTCTTTCCGTAAGAACGCAAAATCCATGCCGCATTGATTTCATGCCGCATGTTTACCGTCAGATTCTAATAACTCAACTTAATACTAACAAATTCAAATGCCAGCATCAAGTTTGCCGATTCCTAATTTATATTTGGTTAACAATTTTTGTTTATTTTTCAGGTGTTTGTGCCGTTATTTCGTAAATTATCACGTTATCCAGATCCTCCAGCACAGAACGGATTTTTTCAAAATAAGGCCCCGCCTCTTTGGTATGAAGCAAGTGGATATGGAGTTCTTCCATTTCAGACAGACAGTCGTACAGAGCATCCAGATTGGCTCCATAATAATCCGGAAAGCCAAAAACGCTCTTCAGATATTCGTGGGCGCTTTCCCGCTCCCCCAGTTTCCCGGCATTCAGGATCACATGCATTTTCAGTCCTCCTTTCCATACAGCAGGTCGAAGCTGTTATAATGATCTCCCGTAAAATAGATCATGCCGTCATTGGAAAAAATGATCCGGTCATCTCCCCGGTAACCACCTTCGTAATTGACATCGCATTCGTAATATTTCCGTCCCTTCTTTTCCGGCAGAAGGCCTTCCCGGTTCCCGAAGGAATCACCGCCAATGCATTTTCCCGGAGCCACATCCCACAGATTGCCCCTGCTGCTGACCCAGCCCAGATCCTTCGCTTCATTCTTGGTGATATAGTTATCCGGCAGATGCCCGAACAGATTCAGATACTCCGCCACGTCCCGGGCGGCTGTATATTCCCCGTCCTCCGTGATCTTCAAAGTCTCCGGCTGGGCCGCTTCGGTCACAGTGCCTGCTTTTGCAGCGGTTGTGGTCTCCCGTTCCGCAGTTCCCTGCGTCTTCGTCGTTGTGGTCCCCTGCGCTGTGGTCTCCTGCACCGCGGTCTCCTGCGCCGCGGCCGGATTCTGCTTCTTCCCTGCGCCGGAGCAGCCGCTGACCATTGCCAGGGTCAGTGCCACCAGTAATATGACGGCGGCAATTCGTTTCCATCCTCTGTATTGTTTCATGTTGTTCCCTTTCCTGCTGATTTCGGTTTCTTTCAACTGACTTCGTTTCCGATCCTCTGGGCCCGGACCATGCGGGCATATTCCCCATCCTTTTGCATCAGCTCCTCGTGCCGGCCCATCTCCAGGATCCGGTTCTCATCAATCACCGCGATCCTGTCCGCGTCCCGGATGGTGCTGAGCCGGTGGGCAATGATCACCGAAGTCCGGCCCTTCGCCAGTTCATTGAAAGCGCTCTGGATCCGCATTTCCGTCACGCTGTCCAGGGCGCTGGTGGCCTCATCCAGGATAATCACAGGCGGATTTTTCAGAAATACCCTGGCGATCCCGATCCGTTGTTTCTGGCCGCCGGAAAGCATGACGCCCCGTTCCCCGATATAGGAATGATATCCCTCCGGCATCTGAAGGATCTCCTCATGGATCTCCGCCCTCCGGGCAGCCTCCACGACCTCCTCCATGGTGGCGCCGGGTTTTCCGTAAGCGATATTCTCATAGATCGTCCCGGCAAACATAAAGACATCCTGTTGGACAATCCCGATGTTGCGTCTCAGGGACTGCTGCGTGACTTTACGGATATCCCGGCCGTCGATGGTGATCCGTCCTTCGGTCACATCATAGAACCGGGGAATCAGATGGCACAGAGTGGTCTTGCCGCCGCCGGAGGGACCCACCACGGCGAAGCAGCTCCCCGCAGGAATGTCCAGAGAGACCTCCTTCAGAACCTCCACCGGAGGCTGGCTGACCGCATCTTCTGCTGCTCCGGCCGTATGCTCTGACGGCTGGCCGGCTGTCTGCCCCGGCGGTACGTTCCCGTGCCTTTGGTATTCCGGCCGCCTTTTCTGATCATAGGAAAAACTGACATGGTCAAATACAATCCGGCCTTCCACCCGTTCCAGCTCTTCCGCGTCCGGATCATCCGTAATCTCCGGCTCCGTCCGCATGATCTCCAGAAACCGCTTAAACCCGGCCATGCCGGCGATATACTGTTCCACAAAAGCCACCAGCTTCCGGATCGGCGTCAGGAAGGTGGAGATGTACAGACTGAAGGTCACCAGCCCGATATAATCCAGGGATCCTTTCATGATAAAATATCCCCCGGCCATGATCACCATGACCGACATGATGCTGAGCACGAATTCCATCCCGCCGTGAAACACCGCCATGGCTTTGTAATATCCCCGCTTGGATTCCACGTATTCTTCATTGGTATGATCAAATTTGCGGATTTCCTCCGCCTCCATGGCAAATGCCTTGGCGGTACGGATGCCGGAAAATCCGGATTCGATGGAGGTGTTGATCTCGGCAGTCTTCGCCTTGACCTTAACACTGGCCGCCGCCATTTTCCGTCGCAAAATTACGGTAAATATCACAAACACCGGCACCGCCGCGAACACGATCACCGCCAGCCTCCACTCCACCGTACACAGGATCAGAAAGGCTCCGATGATGGTGATCCCCGAGATCAGCAGATCCTCCGGCCCGTGATGGGCCAGCTCCGTGATCTCAAACAGATCCGTGGTCACCCGGCTCATGAGCTGCCCGGTGCGGTTTTGGTCGAAGAAGCTGAAGCTCAGGGTCTCGATGTGGTCAAATACCTCCTTGCGCATGTCCGCTTCCATATAAACGCCCATCCGGTGTCCCCAGTAGGTGATTACATAATACAGGACGGACCGGAGAATATAGGCCGCCACGATGACTGCCATGACCAGGAAAAAGGTCCGGAACAGTCCCTCCGGCAGATAGATCTCCATACATTTTTTGGAAACATACGGAAACAGCAGATCCACGGCCGCCACGATGAGCGCGCAGACCATATCCAGAGTAAACAGTCCCAGATGGCCTTTATAATGGATAAAAAAGGCCTTCAGGGCGGAAATGCTGTGATAATCGATGGGTTTTTTGGTAGTTTGTTTTTTCATGAATGTTTTATGTCTCTGTCATCAGAAGATTTTCTGTCATCACAGGATTTTTACGGTTTTCCCTAACGGATTCCGTGTTTTTGACGCAGCCGGGATCTCATGATACAATCCTGTGGAATCAAGCACAATCCGGGAGGACTGTCTTATCATGCCGAAAAGCAAATCCGACACCAGCTATCAACTTTATATCCTGTCCGCGATCGCAATCTCCTTTGTAATACTGGGGCACATCCGGTTCGGATATACAGATCTCACGGAGATCGGCACCTTCAGCGGATGGTTTCCCTATTATTCGTTTCATCTGCCTATTTTCCTGTTTATCTCCGGTTATTTTTACCGGGATCTTCCGGAAACGCCGGGCTTTTTCATCTCCTTCGGAAAGTTCTTCCTGAAGAAACTCAAAAATATGATCCTGCCCTATTATATCATCAATGGGATTTTTTTGCTGGCAGGATCCGTACTGGTTCACTGGGGCATCACTTTCTGCCAGACCTTTACCCTGGAGCGCTGGCTCCTGCACCCCTGGACCCGGCCGTATCTGATCACCTTCTCCGTCCCGACCTGGTATCTGATCTCCCTGTTTATCGCAGAGATTTATTTTGTTCTGCTCAGGTCCCTGATTTGCCGGATCCTGCAAAAGGAGCTGGCCCGGGAAATCGTCCTTCTGGTGCTCACGCTTCTGATCGGGATCGCCGTATCTTACATCAATAACCACGGATCCGTGTCCAATACGGGACTTGTATATCTGCGTTCCGCCGCCATGCTGTTTTTCCTGCAGGTGGGTCTGTTCTACCGCAGATTTCTGGAGCAGATCGACACCCTTCCGAGCACGGTTTATTTCCTTATCCTGTTCGCAGTCCAGTTTTTGCTGATCCTGCTGTCCGGCAATGACCTTCTGAGCCCCGGCCTTTACGCCCTGATCGATTTTGGGGATACCGGATATACGTATTTTCTCGGAGGCCTGACCGGCACCTTCCTGTGGCTCAGGATCAGCCGGCTCATCGCCGCCATCCCGGGAAAAAGCCGGCTGCTGGTCTTTATAGGAAAAAACACCAAATACATCATGTCCTTTCATGTATTTGGTGCCTTTCTTCTGAATGGAATCTTCAGTCTCCTGTATAAGACCCGGTTCGGCAGCATATTCCTGAGTACCTTCAGCATCAAACGGTATCATTCGTATCTGTATTACGCCTGTGTGGACAATCCCCGGATGATCCTGATTTATTTTCTTGCAGGTCTCGGATTTTCACTCCTGCTTGCCCTCGTCATTTCTCTGGTCAGACGCGCCTTCTCCCGGAGTCGCCGGCCTCAGTAAGGCCGGGTGTCAGTCCCCCAGTTCCGGAATCATCCGGGCCAGCGCAAGACGGTCCGCCTTGACATTGGCACTGTAGGGAATGCTGTCCAGATGAACGACCTTCTCCGGCATTGCATATTTCGGAAGCTTGCTCTTAAGCTCGGACCGCAGGGCCTTCTCTTCGATCTCCCCGGTGTAGAACAGGAAGATCCGCCCGGATTCCTTGTCATGCACGCAGCAGCAGTCATGGGTTCCCCGGATGCCCTTTGCGGCAAATTCCACTTCCCCGAGTTCCATCCGATAGCCGTTGTGCTTGATCATGTTATCCTTGCGGCCAACGACCACCAGCTCGCCTTTTTCATTCAGATACCCCATGTCGCCGGTACGGAAGAACAGCTCGTGATAGCCCTGTTTCAGCGGATCATCCACGAAGGAGGCCTCGTTACGGGCGTCATCCTTATAATAGCCGGAGAACATCCAGGGATTATGGATCAGCATTTCTCCCTTTTCTCCCCTCGGAAGCTCCTTACCGTCCTCGTCCACGATCAGAATGTGGGTGCAGCGGTACGGGATCCCGGAGGGCACATTTTCATCATCTCCGTAATCCCGGTCTACTTTATACAGGGATGCGGACAGCAGTTCCGTGCTTCCGTAGAAGTTCCAGAACCGGCCGGCCTTCGGCGCCGCGCTCTCCCACTGTTTCATAACCTTGCCGTTGATGGTTTCTCCGGAGGGCAGGATAAACTCCAGATCCGGAAGGCAGCCGGGCTCCAGCACTCCGGCTTCCGCAATGGCGTTGAAGCTGGACGGAGTCATGCACAGTTCCGTGATCTTATTTGCCTGAAGCTCTTCCACCATTTTCTTCGGGAAGGACAGCAAAGAAGCGGACAGCACATAGACGGTTGCTCCCACTGCCAGCGGCGGATAAATATCCAGCAGACAGTTGGCGTAGAAAAAGGGAGACTGGTTTCCGAACACGGTATGCTCATCGAAGGGATATCTCCGGTAGGTAAATTCGGTATAATCGATCATCTGTCCGTGGGTATGGACCACGCCCTTCGGAACGCCGGTGGATCCACTGGTATACATGATAAAAAGGCGGTCAAAGAAATTGCTCTCTGCCCGGACGCTCTCCAGATAGTCTTCATCGATGGCGGTGTCCGTCAGCGTCTCATAATCAACAAACCGGTAGGTGCCCCCCAGAGCTTCCTTCGCTGCCTGGGCCTTTTCGTCACAGATGACCAGCGCCGGTTCCAGTTTTTCGAAAATGATCTGCAGTCGTTCTGCCGGTGACGCCGGATCCAGCGGAATATAGAAACACCCCGCATATAAGATTCCCATGGTAGCCTTCAGATTCGGCACATGACGGGCGTCCATCAGGATTACGACCGGATCCTTGTGCAGATCAAACTGCTTCAGGGCGCTTCCGATTCCCATGGCTTCATCCCGCAGCTGTGAAAAGGTCAGCGTCTCCTTCTCGTCCGCAAACGCGATCTTATCCGGAAACCGTTTGGCCGATCCCTCCAGATATTCCAGCACATTTGTTACTTTGTAATACTCCTTCATACAATAGATCCCCCTCTGTAGAATGATTCGCCCCGGTGAATGGAGGCTATCTGTCCGGAGATAGCAAATGATCCCCGGTATAATAAACGTTTCTGCGGTGATGATCCCCGGATCACCCCTTAATCAGCGCGGAACTGGTTTCCGCAGCCCGCATTTCGGTTCGGAACCGGTTCCCGGAATTATGCAGCGTCAGGTGGAAAGGATCCCCAGAACCAGCAGACTGACCAGGATGATCACAATGGCCAGCGCGCTGAGAATGGTTCCGATGATACACAGCACCTTTGCCGGAAACTGCAGCTGATGATAGCCCCAGCGCTCCGACTCTTTCTCCAGGGAAAGTCCCACCACAGCTGCCGCCAGCATCAGCGGGATCCCGCACAGAACAATGGAAGCAATCCCCAGGACAAAGGCTGCTGTCGCCCTGCCGGCGGCCCTGCCCGCGTCCAGTCTTATATTCTTCTTTTTATAAGCCGCCTTATTTGCGGGCATGATGAATTCCTCCAAAGATGGTCCCGGCCGTCCATTTGCAGATCCATATCATTTGCAGATGGTCCCGGCCGCAGGTCCATGTCATCTGCAGGTGGTTCCAGCCGCCTGTCCGCAGATTCATGTTGTCTGCTTCCCAGTCACTGTACCACGGTCTGACCGGCTTCCACGGAATGGGTCAGCCAGACGTTTCCTCCGATCACACAGCCGTCCCCGATCTGCACATCTCCGCCCAGAATCGTCGCTCCCGCATAGATAACAACATTGTTCCCGATATTCGGATGCCGCTTGATGCCTTTGACCAGAGTCCCGTCCTCTGCCACCGGAAAACTCTTGGCACCCAGGGTCACATGCTGGTACAGTTTGACATTCTCCCCGATAACGCAGGTCTCTCCGATGACAACTCCCGTTCCGTGATCAATGAAAAAATGTTTTCCGATGGTGGCTCCGGGATGAATGTCAATGCCGGTTTTTCTGTGGGCATATTCGGACATCAGCCTGGCTGCCAGCTTCTGGTCCATCAGATACAGCTCGTGGGCGATCCGATGGGTGCCGATGGCGATAAATGCCGGATACGCCAGTATGATCTCATCCGGACTGCAGGCCGCCGGGTCCCCTTCATATCCGGCCATCACATCGGTCCGGAGCACTTCATAAACAGCCGGAAGTTTCCGGAGCAGCCCCGAGGAAACCTTCTGCGCCGTTTCCTGCTCCATCCGTTTGATCAGCGCCCGGGTCAGATATTCATCCGCCTTTTTCAGAGCGTCAGCCCTCAGGTCCGGACAATCCGTACAGAACAGTTCCGGATATTTCCTGTAATTGGGAAACATGGCGTCCAGCAGAAAAAGCAGCGCTCTTTCAATATTTTTCTGGAATCCCACATAATCCGTGGAAAATTCCAGTCCATCCTTTTCCCCGACCCGATTCAGGGCAGCTGATAATTCCTCGTAATTCATTTTTCTCACCAATTGACTTATGTGTAATTTTAAAACGGCATATTTTTTTATATAGTATCACAAAACTCTGCTATACTGAAGCCATGAAATCTGAATTCTGCAGGCAAATCCTGTTTTAGTCATAACCTAGTCATAACCTCATGTATCCCCGCGTCTGTATTTGGCCATGTGACCCCGCCGGATATCCTCAGAATAACCGTTTTTTGTAACAGCGGAGATTCGGATTAAGCTGGTTTGCAACTGCCGCTGTCTGGTGAAGCAGGGAAATATATTTTGGAAGGTAAATACAAAAAAAACTTATAAATTCCATACTATACCTTCCGTTTTCCGGGCAAATCACCGGAAATCCGGAAGGTAAATTCGAAAAAAGTCTGTAAACTCCATACCCGACCTTCCGCCGTCCGCTGAAGTGAACCTTGAGTGAGTACACTTCAGCCAAATGCCGGCGGCTTTGTATCCATTATTTTCCGGAAACGACAATTTGCGGAGACAGCTGTTCTTATCTGTTGGTCTTTGGGTGATCAGCGAAATTATTGAAAAATCATATCCCCGTTTCGATGTTTAAAACAGGGATAGAAAGTGACGATTTTTCAAAACATGGTCCAAAACGAAGGTCCTGAGAGAGTCTAAACTGGACTAGATATGAAATTATTGGTAAATCTTATCCCTGTTTTCGCAAAAATGGCAGGGATAGTAAATGACGATTATTTCCAGGATAGTCCAAATGGTATGACGAAAGCAAGTATGGATGAAGTCAACGGCGGCATGGACTTTACGGCACATTCAACAGCAGGAAGGTACCCACCCATGGTGCAGAAGCACCCAATTTTTCGGCAGCCCCTGTCGAAAACGTCGAGCATTGCGGTAACCGCAGGACCGGAAGTTCTCACCAGGCTGCTTTGCAACTATCATTCTGCAGGCTTTGCAGCTTACATCCTGCTGACAATTGTAATTTTCAGGCGTTTCGATTACTATTATCACACATACCGGACGCAGGATGCGGAACATTTTCAGACAGCGAGTTCCGCAGCGACCTCCGGAAGACCTCGAGCCTGGGAAGTCTTCGAACCAAAAGAAACTTCAAGCCGAAGGAAACCGGAACCTCCGGGAAATAAAAGAACCCAAGGAAGGACCTGCCTGCCATGCAGATTTACCTCGCCCCGATGGAAGGGATCACCGGATACATTGTCCGCAATGCATTTTTCCATCATTTCGGACAGATCGATAAATATTTCACCCCGTTTATTCCTGCGGCTAAGCGCTTCAGCCGCAAGATCCTCCGGGACCTTGATCCTGCAAATAATGCGGGGATCCGTCTTGTCCCGCAGCTGATCTCCAACCGGTCCGAGGAGGTCCTGATCATGATCGGGAAGCTGAAGGATCTGGGATTCGGGGAAATCAATCTGAATCTGGGCTGCCCTTCCGGCACAGTGATCAGCAAAAGCCGGGGCAGCGGTCTGTTAAGAGACCCGCAGGCTCTGGACCGATTTCTTTACGGGATCTACGAAAAGGCCGACGTGCCGGTTTCCGTCAAGACCCGCATCGGGTTTGATTCCCTGGAGGAGTGGCCGGAAATTCTGGAAATCTTTCTGAAATATCCCATCAGCGAACTGATCATCCACCCGCGGCTCCGGCGGGAAATGTATACCGGATATCCCCACCTGGAGGCATACCAGCTGGCGTACGACCGCTGCAACACAGTTGCGGAGCCTTCGGCAGTCAGCAGAAATCAGAACTCAGGCTCAGATCAGAAAACTCCCGGGATTTCTCCGGCTTCTCTTGTCTACAACGGAGACCTCTGGGACAGCGCCTGCTGCCGGACGCTTCTGAAACGGTTCCCGGAAACCGGCACGGTGATGATCGGCCGCGGTCTTCTGGCCAGACCGGATCTTGCGTGCACAATCAAACAGATCCCTGTGGAGGATCTGCGCGGAAAGCTCCGACGCTTTCATGATGAGATTTACGATGGATATCTGGAGACCTTTACCGGAGACAAGGATGTATTCATGCATATGAAAGAGATCTGGGCAAATCTCGGCAAAAGCTTTCATGGCAGCGACCGGCTTCTGAAAAAACTAATGAAGAGCCAGTCCGCATCCGAGTACCGGATCTTCGTAGATCAGATCTTCGAAACCCTGGAACTGAGCGAACGCTGACGCAGGCCCTTACCGGCGCGGGAGCTGCCGGAAGGCTTTGTCCCGCCCTGACCTTTGGCAGTTCCGGACGGTTTTGTCCCGCCGGAACCCTTTCCCCCACCAGAACCTTTTGCCGTCCCGGACGGTTTCGTCCTGCCCGAACCTTTCGCCGCCCCCGTAGCCTTGGGCCTGCGCGGCGGGATCAGGCACTTCTTCCGGTCGAATCCGATCAGATCCTGCCGGCCTTCCCGCAGAAGAGCTTCCTTCACCAGATCATAGTTTTCCGGCTTCCGGTACTGGATCAGCGCCCTCTGCATGGCCTTCTCCCGGGGATCCGAGGGGATATAGACCGGCTGCATCGACCGGGGATCAACGCCGGTATAATACATGACGGTGGAGATCGTGGACGGCGTCGGATAGAAATCCTGTACCTGCTCCGGCATATAGCCCATGTCCCGGACCGCCTCCGCCAGTTGGATCGCGTCCTTCAGCGTAGATCCCGGATGGGAGGAGATCAGATACGGCACGATATACTGCTGCCGGCCGGAACGGGCATTGATCCGCTCAAATCTCCTGCAGAACGCCTGATACACCTGATTGGAGGGCTTCCCCATCAGCGCGAGAACATGATCGCTCACATGCTCCGGCGCCACCCGCAGCTGTCCGCTGATATGATGCCTGCAGAGCTCCTCCAGAAATGTATCGTCCGGATCCGCCAGCACATAGTCATACCGGATCCCGGACCGGATAAAGACCTTCCGGACCCCCTTCACATTCCGCAATTTTCTCAGAAGCTCCACATAATCCTTATGGGACGCCCGCAGCTGTTTGCAGGGAGCCGGAAACAAACACTGTTTTTTCGGGCAGGCTCCCCGTTCCGTCTGTTTCCCGCAGGCAGGCGCACGGAAATTCGCCGTCGGCCCTCCCACATCGTGAATATTTCCCTTGAAATCCGGCTCTTTTGTCATCTGCTGCGCCTCCCGGATCAGAGACTCGTGGCTTCTTGCCTGTACGATCCTCCCCTGATGAAAGGTCAGGGCACAGAAGCTGCATCCTCCGAAGCATCCCCTGCTGCTGGTCAGGGAAAACCGGATCTCCGAGATTGCCGGCACGCCGCCCCGGGCTTCATAGGACGGATGATAGGTATTCATATAGGGAAGTTCATAAATATCGTCCAGCTCCTGCGTCTTCAACGGTCTCTGGGGCGGATTTGCCACCACATAGCGGTGCTCGGCATACTGCTCGATCAGTGGCCGCCCGGAAGCAAAATCCGCATTGCAATACTGAATATAGAAACTCTCCGCATATTTCAGCCGGTCCGCCTGCAGGGAGGAATAGTCCGGAAGCACAATGCCGTCCCGGACGCCGGACACATCCCTTGTCTTATACACCGTACCGGGAACATAGGTGATATCCCGGATGTCGATCCCGGAATCCAATGCGTCCGCGATCTCGACCACCGACAATTCCCCCATTCCGTAGATCAGCAGATCCGCTCCGGAATCCAGAAGAATTGACCGTTTCAGTTTATCCGACCAGTAATCATAATGGGCAAGCCTTCGAAGGCTCGCTTCGATTCCGCCGATAATGACCGGGGTATTCTTGAATTTCCGGTTGATCAGATTGCAGTAGACAATGGTGGCGTAGTCCGGCCGCCGGCCGCTCTGTCCTCCCGGCGTATAGGCGTCGTTGGAACGGGGCTTCTTGTTCACGGTGTAATGGTTGACCATGGAATCCATATTTCCGGCACTTACCAGAAATCCCAGCCGCGGCTCTCCCAATACAGCAATGCTGTTCTCATCCCGGTAATCCGGCTGGGAAATGATCGCGACTTTATAGCCCCGGCTCTCCAGCACCCGGCTGATGATTGCCGGCCCGAAGGAGGAATGATCCACATAAGCGTCTCCGATCACGTACACAAAATCCGGCCGGTTCCAGCCCCGCCGTTTCATATCCTCAACACTGATCGGAAGAAATTCCCTGTCCATGGATCCTACTTTTCTTTGTAATACAGCATACAGTGACAGAAGCCTTCAAATTCCGGATCTGCGATCTGATCCCGGAATTCTTTGCACATGCATTTGGTATCTTCCGTCTGTTCCCTCCGGCACGGACAGTATCCGCCCGTCTCCTTCAGCCCTTCCTTGACAAGGTCGGCGATCTCTTTATTCGGATTGACACTGATTTTCATAGTGATTTCCTTTCCTGATTCCCGGTTGCATGGATGCATTGGGATTATACCCTATTTTCCCCATTGGAAATACTGTTTTTTAAAAATCGCTTTTCGAAACCCTCCGCAGATGATATAAAATCAGAAACGAATCGCAAAAATAAAGGAGAAGCGCATGTACCGACTGACTTCCAAACTGGTGATCTACCGAAACATTGACAAGGACAGCATCCTGTTCCGGCTGGCGGATATCTGCAGGGATTTTGAAGCCGGATCAGAAGACCGGGAGGTCCTCACCGGCCGGATCCTGGATGAGATCCACCGGCTGCTGGATCTTTCCACCGCCTATGGTTTTAACCGGAATCTGTGGCACAATTATCTGGCCTTTCTGCTGGCCATGACGGAAAATCCCTTTACCCTGGTCTGCGAAAAAAAGGGCCGGGTGGATGGTACCGTAAATGAATTTGCCCGGAATGATTTCCGGATCTTCTACGATCTGTTTCACTATGATTTCTCGGCGATGGAAGAGATGCTGCATATCAACTGCTTCTCTCTGATCTGCAATTATCATTCTGTGGAAAAGAAGGAACAGTTCTACAATAAAAACGTCAGCAGCCGGGTGCAGCAGTTAAGCGCTGCGATTGAAGAGGCCGGTTCCCCGGAGGAAATGTATGATATCATCATGGATTTCTACCGGCAGTTCGGGGTCGGTCAGTTCGGCATGAACAAAGCCTTCCGCATCGCTGCGGGACGTTCCGGCAGCGGGGAAATGTCCCTGGTGCCGATCATCGCCACCAGCAATGTGGTGCTGGATGATCTGGTGGGCTATGAACTTCAGAAAGCGGAACTTGTGAGAAACACAGAAGCCTTCCTTGAGGGCCGCTCTGCCAACAATGTGCTGCTTTACGGGGATGCCGGCACGGGCAAATCCACCAGTATCAAGGCGCTTCTGAATCTGTACTATGAAAAGGGACTGCGGATCATCGAGGTCTACAAACACGATTTCCGCTATCTGCCGGAGATCATCAGCATCATCAAGAGCCGCAATTACCGGTTCATTATCTACATGGATGATCTCTCCTTCGAAAGCGCGGAGACGGAATACAAATATCTCAAGGCTGTCATTGAAGGAGACCTGGAGGTCCGCCCCGAAAATGTCCTGATCTACGCCACCTCCAACCGTCGGCATCTCATCCGGGAAACCTTCAGCGACCGCAATGAGATCAACGAAGAGGATGTCCACCGAAACGACACCATGGCAGAGCGTCTGTCCCTGGCCGCCCGTTTCGGCATCAATATCGGATATTTCAATCCCGCCCGGGAGGAGTATTTCCGGATCGTGCGGACCCTGGCCGAACGGACCGGCGCCATCGATCTTCCCGATGAGGAGCTGATCCGTCAGGCGGACCGATGGGCGATCCGCCACGGAGAGCTGTCCGGCCGCAGCGCCCAGCAGTTCGTAAATTTCCTGCTGTCCTGACGCCGGCACGATACGCTGCCCCGAACTACAGCAGTCTGACGCCGGCGGCCTCGCAGGCAGCTACGGTCTCCTCGTCCCAGACACTGGACTGGACTTCGCCGATATGCGCGCAGCCCAGAAGCAGCAGGCACAGGCGGGACTGCCCGATGCCTCCGCCGATGGTGAGCGGCAGTTCGTCATTTAACAGCATCTTATGGAAGGGCAGGTTTCTGCGGTCGTCGCATCCGGCAATGGTCAGCTGACGATCCAGGGACTCCCGGTCCACACGGATGCCCATGGAGGAGATCTCCATTGCCCTGGACAGGGTCTTGTGCCAGAACAGGATATCACAGTTCAGATTCCAGTCGTCATAGTCCGGAGCCCGCCCGTCATGGGGCTTTCCGGATTTCAGGGCTCCGCCGATCTGCATGATGCAGGCGGTCGGATGCTCTTTCAGATAAGCATTTTCCCTTCCGTGGCTGTCAAGCTCCGGATACAGATCCTCCAGCTCCTGCGTCGTCACAAAGGAAACCTCCCGGGACAGGTCAATCTCCACCTGGGGATAATGCACCTTCACCCGGTCAGCGGTATTGCAGATCGCATCCACGATGGACCTTACGATCAGCTTCAGAAACTCCGGATTCCGGTTCTGCCTGGTGATCACCTTTTCCCAGTCCCACTGATCCACGTAAACGGAATGATAATTATCCAGTTCCTCGTCCCGGCGGATGGCATTCATATCCGTATAAAGGCCGTTGCCGACCCGGAAATCATATCTCTTCAGCGCAAACCGTTTCCATTTTGCCAGGGAATGGACCACCTGGGCCTCTGCGCCTCCCAGCGCCGGAATATCAAAGGACACCGGCCGCTCCACGCCGTTCAGGTTATCGTTAAGACCGGAGGCCTCCATCACAAACAGCGGTGCGGATACCCTCTTCAGATTCAGGGCCTTCGAAAGTTCCTGCTGAAATGTATCCTTGATATAGACGATCGCCCGCTGCGTGTCATATTCATCCAAAGGTGCCTTATAGTTCTCAGGTATCAGTACGTTGCTCATATTATCCTCCCGTCATTTTTTTATAACAGTTTGATATTTTAGAAAAAAACCGGTGGTTTGTAAATACTGTCCGCTGTTATTTCCAAAACAATCTCTTGCCACAGACAGAGGTTTGGATTATAGTAGTTACATTGTAAATAGAACTGCCAGATGAAAGCTGCAGGAAAGTGAATGTCCCTCCGGGGATATTCTGCCGAAGGAGTAATACTCTCAGGAGACCGCCCGCGGTCAGGACTACAGCTGGATGGCAATCTGGAGACACCCGGGTCAACGGGGGCCGAAGGGGCAAGGGATCTGCAAAGGTTTCGAATCTCTCAGGCAAAAGGACAGAAAGGAACAACAATGACATTTTTAGAATGGCTATCCAGCTTCAATGGCTCCATCAACAGTTTTGTTTGGGGCGTCCCCATGCTGGTTCTCCTGGTAGGAACCGGCATCTTCATGACAATTCTTACCAAAGTATTCCAGATCACCCACATCGGACACTGGTTTAAGAATACTCTGGGAAGCATTTTCACCAACAAGCACATTACCAAACATACCGAAAAGCATGATAAATCCATCTCCCAGTTCCAGTCCCTCTGTACGGCACTGGCCGCCACCATCGGAACCGGCAACATCGTCGGTGTGGCTGCTGCCATCGCCATCGGAGGTCCCGGGGCCATCTTCTGGATGTGGATCGTTGCCTTCTTCGGAATGATGACCAACTATTCCGAGAATATCCTGGGAATCTATTTCCGCCGGAAAAACCAGAAAAACGAATGGTCCGGCGGCGCCATGTACTATCTGCAGGACGGTCTCGGCGGATACAAGCATATGAAATGGGTCGGCAAGATCCTGGCGATCCTGTTCTCCTGTTTCGCCGTGCTGGCTTCCTTCGGAATCGGAAATGCCAGCCAGATCAACTCCATTGCCGCCAACATGGACGCAGCCTTCCACATTCCCGCCTGGATCGTGGGCCTGATCCTGCTGGCATTAGGTGCACTGATCATCCTGGGCGGTCTGAAGCGGGTCGCCTCCGTAACGGAGAAGATCGTCCCCTTCATGGCCATCATTTATATCATCGCTGCTATCGTTGTAATCTGTGTCAACGCAGCCAATCTGGGACCCGCCTTTTCCGCCATTTTCAAGGGTGCCTTCGGGCTGAAGGCCGCCGGCGGCGGTATCGTGGGCGGCGGTCTGGCGCTGGCCCTGACCTACGGCATGAAGCGAGGGGTCTTCTCCAATGAAGCCGGCCTTGGTTCCTCCGTTATGGTTCATTCCAGTTCCAACGTCAAGGAGCCTGTACGTCAGGGTATGTGGGGCATCTTTGAAGTCTTCGCGGACACCATCATCGTCTGTACTCTGACGGCTCTGGTGGTCCTGACCTCCGGCGTGATCGATCTCAGCACAGGCGCTGTGGCAGCCGCTTATGCGGATGCTTCCACCTCCACACTGGTCGGCCAGGCCTTCGGTACCCTGTTCGGTTCTGCAGGCCCCGGATTTGTCGCCATTGCCCTGTTATTCTTCGCATTCTCCACCGTACTGGGATGGAGCCACTACGGAACCAAATCCTTTGAGTTCCTGTTCGGCGAGAAGGCATCCTTCGTCTACAAGATCGTTTTCGTATTATTCATCTTTGTAGGTGCGACCATGGATCTGTCCCTGGCCTGGGACATTTCCGATACCTTCAACGGACTGATGGCGATCCCGAACCTGATCGGCGTTCTGGCCCTGTTCCCGCTGGTCTATAAGATCACAAAGAACTATGCCGACCGGAAATTCCACGGCAAAAAGATCGAGCCGATGATCTCCCATTTCCCGGATATCCAGAAAATGCAGGCAGAGGCTCTGGCCAGAGGCGAAGAGGAATAGGAGCAGCCTGCGCCGGGAAATGCTGCAGTGAGTCTGAGCAGCTTCCGCCGGAAATGCTACAGCCGGGGATAATTTCACAGTTCCCCGAACAGATGATGCAGCAGCCAAGCGATTCCAAAGGCGCAAAGGGCTGCCGCTGTTCCCAGAAGCAGCTGGGACAGTGTATGCCGTTTCGTCCTGTGGGACGCCCAGCAGCTTAAGACTTCGATCGCAAGACAGGGGATCAGAGAAACCCATCCTGCAAAATACACAAACAGAACAAGCGGACCCGCAACAGAACAGGCGTGTCCGCTTGCTTTTATCCGGATGACATAATTGATAAAGGAAAGAAGGAGCAAGGAGGCCAGATAGCTGTCCAGGATGAGCAGAAGCTTTTCCGGGACGCCATGAATATGGCCGTAAAGAAAGGTTCCGATATATCCGATCAGGGAGAAAAGAAACGCCAGGGATCTCTGGGTCTTCCGGCCTTTCCTGCGCAGTCCCGGGACGATGGCCCACAAAAGATACGCCAGCACCGGAACGAGGCCGAGCCCTAAGATACTGACCAGCAGATTTGCGGTATCTCCGAAGATCCCCCGGTCAGATCCCCACAGCAGCAGTAAAAATACGGTCACGATGACCGGCGGAACCATAATGATCCGTATCCCCTTTGCTGCCGCATCCAATCCCTTTTTCATAAGGCAATTTATAGCACCGATCAGCGCTGTTTTCAATTATTTCGCAGAAAACCTGCAGCTCCCGGACTTTATCGCACTCTCTCTCCGGATTAATTCTCCGTTTAATCATGTATATTACAGAAATGTGCCATTTTACATGAAGATTTCTGTCTCAACATCATGTAAATATTCACAACTTTTATTATTACATGACGGTTTTCCATTTTTCATCATGTAAATTCAAATTAAACTCTTTTTTACATGAAATAATCTCTATTATTATCATGTAAGATCAGGGAACGTTCTTTTTTACATGACAAATTCCTGTTTTTCATCATGTAAAATCAGAAGATTTTAATTTATACATGATTCTTTTCCGAAAATAGTCATGTAAATCCAATTGACTCTCGTTTTTACATGACATTGAGGGATAAAACGGATTCCGGATGGCGGCAGGAGGGCCGGAGGCCAGAACTTTTGCCGAATGCCCTCCGGACAGCCAAAACCTGCAGAAGTGCCGCAAGCGGCCCGGGTCAGAATGCGGGCTCCAGAAAATCCCGCTGGGTGTAGAGAAATCCATTGGCATCCTGTTCCGTCAGCTCCTCCAGATATCCGAGGATCTGTTGGTTGCGGGAGGCGCACTGGTCCCACTCTTCCAGGACCGCCGGATCATGGTCGGTCCGGAGCCGGTAGCGCTTCATCATATAATCCGCAAGGAAGGTGGTGAATTTCTCTGCCCCGAAGACATTGAAATGAGTCGTATTATAATAGTCATGGCCGATGTCCACACCGATATCCTCCACCGCCGCGCTGAGATTGACAAAATCAAACCCGGCGTCCCGGATCATTTCAATCATTCTCTTGTAGGAATCCGTCCCGACGTACTGCACCATGTCCGGACAGCGGATAAACAATACGTTCTCAATCTCCGCCTCCTTCAGATAGTCCAGCAGGACCTGAAGATAGTAAAATCCGCTTTCGGAGACCTCATAATCCGTCGTGCGCTGCAGATAGGGCTGGCGGAAGGGGGTGGTGCCGAAATTCTTGGTGACGGAATACCCCTGCCGCTTCATCTGCAGCTTATCCTGCATCACCTGCAGCAGTTCCCCGAAACGGTCCCAGGAAGAATGGTATTTCTCGAAGGGATTGCGGAAGGAAGTCTGCAATTCCTCCGGCACGATCTCCCGGATAGCCCGCTGCTTCAGCTCCGAATCCGGAAGCGCGTCCAGGAATTTCCGCAGACTTGTCTCATCCTGCTGATCCTCATAGGTAAAGCTCCAGGTTTCGAAGATCAGCAGCTGCGGATGCTGTTTCTCGATGGCCAGTTCCGCCGCGTACCGGTACAGCGGCGCCGTCATCGTGGAGGTGGACAGGGCGTAACTGGTGAACCCCTGCTGCTCGTAGGCCAGCGGGGAATAAAATCCGGTATAAATGGAACTGGATCCGATCAGTACCACATCGATACTGTCCTCCGGTTCCAGAAAAAATCCGTACAGACCCACCGCATCCTTCTCATTCGCAACACACAGAAGTGAAGACGCAAACAGAAGGATCAGCGCGGTCAATGCGGCAAATATAGCGATTTTGATCCAATGTTTCTTTTTCATTGATTTTTTGTAATCAGTTCTCCCAGAAGACTCAGATCCCCGAAAGCTCAGATCTCTGAAGGCTCCGTCCCCCGGAAGCTCAGATCTCCTAAAGACGACTCTGTTCCGCCCGGGTCCTGGCGTTCCCGCGGTCAGAACTGCATGTAAACAAACTCGCCGGAAGCAACTCCCGGTCCGTACATCCCGAAGATGACAACGGCAATCAGGCATCCCAGGGTCAGAACCCAGGAAACCCACGCAGAATCGGCATTCAGCGATTCCCGGACCTTCCTCCCCGTCAGTTCCTGATAGAGGCTGACCGCAAATACGATCAGAAGGCCCGCGATTACGACGCCCCAGTCGGCGCCCGCCAGTCCGGTATCGACGGCGGTACCGAGGTGGGTGGTCGGACCCAGCACCGGCGTAAAACATTTTCCGATCATCCGCAGGGCATCCATCAAACCGTCCGCAATATCAAAGGTAAAGGACAGGCCCACAATCACAGCGGTACGCAGGATCTGCCAGACCTTCCAGCCGGTGCTTTCGGTTTGGATATGCAGCCTGCGGATCAGCCATTGAAATACCGGAGCAAGCAGCATGGAAAAGAACAGGATCACGCCGTTCCATACCCCGTAACCCGCATACTGCCAGCTTGCGCCATGCCAGATCCCGATGATCAAGAAGGTGATCAGCGTGGCGATCGCGCCGGGCAGAACCCTTCCCAGATGCTGGATAAACGTAAATCCTCCCCACAGACTGTCCTCCGGAAGTTCCTGCTCTGATCTGCTCTTTTCGATGATCCGGTTCCCGAACCGGAGGAACGGCTTGGATACGGCAATCGGGTACAGAAGATAGGTCCTGAGCCATGCACACAGGGAAATGTGCCATCTCTGCCAGAACTCCGCCAGTCCTTTGGAAAAGAAGGGACGTTTGAAATTGACCGCCATCTCGATCCCCAGCATGCCTCCGACACCCCGCACCACGTCGATGCCTCCCGAGAAATCACAGTAAAGCTGTGCGCAGTAGATCAGAAGGATCAGAAGCTGCCAGGCATTGCTGATCTCATCCTTTACGGGAAGGAGCGACTGCAGGGATACTGCCAGCCGGTCGGCGATCACCATTTTCTTGAACAAGCCCCACAAAATCAGCTGAAATCCGTATTTCAGATTCTCATAGCGAAGATCCTGTCCTTCGTACAGCTGGGGCGCCAGCTTCTGATAATCCGCGATCGGGCCCTGGATGATCTGGGGGAAAAATGTCACATACAGCAGATACCTCAGCGGATTTGACTCCGGAGGCATTTTCTCTCCGTAAATATCAATGAGATACCCCATGGACTGGAAGGTATAGAAACTGATCCCCAGGGGCAGCAGGATCCCGAGAAAGGAAAGATGCCCCCCAGCATTCCGGTTGATCTGTTCCACGACAAAATCATAGTATTTCAGCACTGCCAGGATCCCGAAATTCAGAACCAGGATCAGGGCCAGGATCCGGCGTTTCATCTTCTGGGTCTGTTTCTTATAGGCTTTTCTGGCAGCCGGATCCCATCCGGATTTCTGCTCATTCCAGATCTGCGTCCGTTTCCGGGTGACCTGTCCCAGCCAGAGCGCTCCCGCCCAGGTGCTTAGGGCGGTGAACAGGATAAAGGGCAGGGATTTTAAGGCAAGCAGGCCATAAAAAACCAGGCTGGCGGCAAGAAGCACCAGCCAGCGCAGCCGTTTCGGGATCAGATAATATACGATCAGTACCGCCAGAACAAAGGCGAAAAAAGTAAGGGAAGTCAGTGTCATGGCCGGATCATCAGTCCTCCAGCCGCTGCATCATATCCCACATTGCCCGGGCGCTGTTAAAATTATCCGGCAGGATCTGTGAGGGGGGAACATCGATCCCGTATTCCCGGTCGATCATCCCGATGATCTGGATTACGTCGAAGGATTTCAGCAGCCCGTCATCGATCAGACTGGTCTCCTTCTCGAAATCAACTCCTCTTTTGATCTTTTTCAGATTTGCAATAAATTGTTCCATTTCCGTTTCTCCTTTATATTGCCCGCTCTTGCAGCTCCGCCCGTTCTTGCAGCTTCGCCCGCTCATCCGGCTTTCGCCTGCAGATACGGCACCAGCCAGAAGATCAGCAGGACAGCAAACACTGCCAGCCCCAGAAAGCATCCCGCTTTCATAAAACGCAATGTCTTTTTCCGTTCCTTCGGATCCCGCTCCGACTCCGGCAGAGTCAGGATCATCTCCCGGGCTTTTCTTTCCTCCTCGGTGACTTTGGTGAAGGCGGAGCCTATGACCATGAAAATCACATTGCAGGCGATCCCCACCAGGGCCGAATCCAGATAGACCGGGGGATCCCATCCCGCAAAATAAGTTACCACTTTATATACGAAGGTTCCGAGGAACCCTGCCAGCATTCCGCAGAACGCTCCCGCCTTCGTCACCCGTTTGCTGAATACACTGGCGATCGCCACCGGCATCCAGGTTCCCGCGATCATGGAGCCTCCCATGAACATGAAAATAAACAGAGCCGGCGGATTGGTAATGGAGATCAGGACCACGATCACCGCGGCAATGATCATCGCCGCCTGGCCAATGCGGATATTCCGACGGTCCACCTCCTGCTTCCCCCGGATCTTTTCCGGATGGCCGATCCGGACCTTCCGCATCACGTCATTTGCGATGGAAGCCCCGATCAGGGACTGGAAGGTGGTGGCGGAGGAGATCCCCGCAGACAGGATTCCGGTCAGCAGAACGACGCCAATGATCTTCGGCATCAGATTCATGCTGGCCCAGATCATGACCCGGCTGGGATCCGCCATGTCCGGATAAACCCGCTGCACCAGCAGCGCGCCGATCATGGCGAAGAAGTCCAGGGCAAACAGTCCGAAGGCGGCAATAAACGAGCTTTTGATAATGACATGTTCCGATCTGGCCATCTGATAGCGGCTGGCCTGCCAGGGACTGATCATCCCGACGGCTCCCCACACAACTCCATAGACCACGCCCCAGAGAATCACATCAAAGGTGGTATTGACGGTGGCTCCGAGTACCCCCGGCTTGCCGGTCCAGGACAGAAACGCGGATGTCAAAGGATCCGAAGCAAGCCCCCGGATGCTCTCAAAATATCCTCCGGTCCCCTTCGCGATAAACCCGATCCCCACGATCAGGGACAGAGTGAACAGAGCTGCCATCATTGTATCAGTAATCAGGACACCCTTGCTCCCGGAGGAGACGGAAATAAACGTAAACACCACGGCAGAAGCGATCACGCAGATGTTATAATCCACGCCGGTCACCGTCGTCATTAATGTCCCGAGTCCCTGCACGACGCTCAGAAGATAGACCGTCATGGTCACAATGGAAACCACGGCGGAAAGCATCCGCATCGGCTCCGATGCGAACCGCATCCCGAAAAACTCCGGGATCGTAAAGGTCCGGGACCTGCGCAGCTGCCTTCCGAAGAACACCGCTCCGAAAACGCTGCCCGCCCCCATCATACACGCAATGATGGTCATGGGTCCGAGGGCTCCCTTATAACTGGTGGCCGCATCTCCCATGAACAGGCCGGTCCCCATATACGAAGCGATCAGAGATCCGGCAATCAGCAGCACCGGCGCCTGCCGGCCCGCCACATAGAAGTCCTCCGCATTTTTGATCTTCCGGCTGACGATCAGACCGATCACAATGAACAGGACCATCGTAATGAGCATTCCAATCAGATAAATGTTCATCTGGTCCCTCTCTCTTCCGGTTCTTTGGTCCCGGTGTCTGTTTCAGACTCCGACAGATCCTTCTTTACGGTGAAATACGCCCACAGGGAAAAGAACGTCAGCCATATGCACAATGCGGCAGCAATGATGATCTCCATAGATTACAGGTATCCTTTCAGCAGCGCCCGGTCAATCTTTCCGTTTAGGTTCAGGGGCATCTGCTCCAGCTTCTCCACCCGGGTCGGAACCATATAGTCCGGCAGCAAATCTCTCAGCCGGATCACCGTGTCCTCTTCCTCCGCGTCTCCGGTATAGAACAGAACGATCTGGTCGGTCTCCTTCTGGTGCAGGCAGCAGTTTCTGTCAATTCCCTCCAGAGAACCCGCGGCGGTCTCGATCTCGCCCAGCTCGATCCGATGTCCCATATGTTTGATCTGGAAGTCCTTCCGGCCGATATAGATCAGGTCTCCGTTCTCATCCTTCCGGACCAGGTCTCCCATGTGATAGATCCTCTTTGTATCCTCACTGTCCCCTTCCTGATACAGGGGATTGGGGGTGAACACCTGGGCCGTCCGCTCCGGATCATGATAATAGCCGTCCGCCAGGGACGGGCCTGTGGCGCAGAGTTCTCCCACCTCTCCGTCCGGAACCTCCTTCAGATCCTCGTCCAGAATCAGGATTCCCATATGCCCGGCACATTTGCCGATCGGAATCGTTTCATTCTCATCCAGGATCCCCGGCACATTGTACCAGGTCAGGGTATCGGCCACCTCCGTCGCGCCGTACAGATCCGCGAACAGCGTATCCGGATATTCCCGGATCCATTGATTCAGCTGTTTGACCGGCATGACTTCGCCGCCGAAGATCACCAGCTTCAGATGATCCAGATGCACCTCCGGAAGCGCCCGGAAATTGGCGATCATGCAAAGAACGGAAGGAACAATATAAAGAGTATTGATCCTGCGCTCCTTCAGGAACTGCAGCAGCAGCACCGGGAAGGAAAACAGCTTATCCGGGATCAGATGACACTGTCCGCCGGTCCGGATGGTCTCGAACACATCAAAGGCGGCCATGATGAAATACATCGGCACCTGGCTTGCCAAAACCATATGTCCGTCATCCAGCCCGTAGGCCCGGGCGATCCATGCAAGGTGGCACAGTTCCGCCCTGTGGGAAATGATCACGCCCTTCGGGACTCCGGTGGAGCCGGAGGTAAAGAGCACGAACATGGTATCCGAATCCTGCTGTTGTGCTCTGATTGCGGAAAGAAGCTCCGGATCCTGCTGCATTCTGACTGCGTCTTCATACAGGATCAGATTTCCGGGATGAATCTCAAGGATCTCCCGGAAGATCTCCTTTGCCTGATCCTCAAAGGCCTTTGTCGTCACAACGGCCGCCGGCTCCAGTACCTCCAGGATCTTCCGGATCCTGCTTTCCGGCATATCCACATCGATCACCGTATAGAAATTCCCGCTGTAAATCACCGCCAGCATCGCCTCGATGCACTCGATGGATTTCTTCATGAAGATGCAGACCGGCTGCCGGCGTTCTCCCAGACGGGCAATGCCGGTTCCCAGTCTGCGGGATTCCTCCGCCAGACAGGAAAAGGTTATCTCCCGGTGCTCATCCGTGAATCCGATCTGATCCGGATGCGTCCGGGCGGTAAGATCCATCTGATCTGTAACAAACTGCATTTGTGAAACCTCCGGTATCTGTTCTGTCTCCTCTGCTTCTGATGATTACCAGGTCAGAGCATCGTCTTCCAGACAGCCGTCGGCTCCCTGGGCGTCATTTTCCACCACCGGCTCATAATACACATCCGCCGGAGCTTCATAATAGCTGTCATCATAGTATCCGTCATCATAGTAATACGGATCCTCGTAGTAATAGCCGTCGTCATAGGTGACATAGTCATACACCGGGGCCGGCGGGAACAGGATCGCCCGTTCGGTCTCCAGGGTGGAGATCAGATTGCCGTCCTGCGCGGTCTGATATTCCACATAGGGAATCTGGTCCTCCAGGAGCACCTGCATCGGCTCTCCGTCCAGTGCCAGCGCATGTAATACGTATTCAGTATCCTCTTCTCCGGCCAGCCGGAACTGCGCGATATACCCAGCATTTGAAAGGAAGGCATCCTCGTCCTGCTTTTGCGGATCCTCTGCCTCTTCGAAAAAGATCACGACGGTCTCGTCGGCTTTGATTAACGCGCCATCGTCCAGCAGGTTACCGTCGTCGTAATCCTGAATCAGCAGCGAAAGCATTTCCTCATCCATCAGTTCCTCTGCGGAAAGACCGTTCTTCTCACGGAACTCCTTCACAGCGGCTTTGGTCTTCGGTCCATAGGAGCCGTCCGCCACATCATCCAGATACCCCTGTTCGATCAGAGCGGTCTGCATGATGGTGACCAGTTCCTTCTCCCGGTCTGTACCGTCATCTTCATAGATAGTAAGCCAGGTAATATCCTTTCCGGTCTTGTTGGTCAGTTCAAACCGCACTGCGGTTTCGGCGGCTTCTCCGATCGTCCGGACCTGCGGTTCTGCTTCCTGTACCGGCTCTGCTTCCGGAGCAGGCTGTGCTGCGAAAGCCGTTCCCGCCATTCCCAGAAGGGCCGCCATTGTTAACGCTGTTGTTTTATGAAATGCATTTCTGGTTTTCATGTTTTCCTCCGTTTATTATATCTGAATGATCTGCTCTATTCCGCGTTCGGTCCCGCCGTAATCATTCTCCCAAGACATATCCGTAAATATATCTCCAGGTTCCGGACTGGCCGTAATAGATCATGTAGCCGTTTCTCCCATCGTCCCACTCAAAATCCGGGTCGCAGACATAGGTTCCGCCATTGTACTGGATCTCGCACCAGGCATGATCCCCGTATCCACCCCGGGCATAGGGAACGGAACCGAAGATCACTTTGCAGTCATAGCCCAGTTCTCTGGCCATCAGGCAGAAGGTGGAGGCTTTGGCAACACAGTCTCCCACGGCATAATTGAATCCGTATTCGGCTGCTGAAGAAACAGTCATGCCGGTGTAATTACTGGTATAAGGAATATAGGCAGACCAGCGGTATGCCGCATACAGATCCCAGCCGACCGCATCCAGTTTGGCCCGGGCAAGGCGGACCGCATTGCTGACCTCCTCGGAAGGATCATACGCCTTGGGATCGCTCTCAAGTTTCCGGGCGGTCTCCGGATCCACATCACCGGTCACCGAAAGGCCGTTGGTACGCTGGAAAACCTTTACGGCATTTGCCGTAAACTGACCATAATCCCCGTCCACTGTGACATCCGGATATCCCAGGTCCGAAAGGAGCTGCTGTACTTTGCTCACCTTCTCCCCGGTGGATCCGATGGTAAGCACTTCGCTGTCGTCTCCTTCCCCGTCTTCTGGTGCACTGTCTGCCGGAACTGCGTCCGCAGAAAACAGCACCTGCTTCGTGTAGGGGCCGGCCACACCGTCCACATAAAGGTTATTTGCCCGCTGGAACGCGGTGACGGCACCGGCGGTGTACTGCCCGTAATCTCCGTCCACCGGAGCAGTGAGATAGCCCAGTTCCGCAAGCGCCTGCTGCACCTTCTTCACGGCCTCTCCCGTCGATCCGATGGTCAGCGACTCTCCGGCATCCTCAGGAGTTTCTGCATTTTCGGGTTCCTCTTCGGTCTCCGGATCCTGTGAGGTCTCCTGGGAGGCTGTACTTCCCGGTGCAGATGTACTTCCCGGCGCAGCGGCGGCATTCCCGGAGAACAGGACTCCCAGGGTATAGGGGCCTGCCACTCCGTCTACATACAGATCATTGGCACGCTGGAAATCCTCCACAGCGGCGGCTGTATACCATCCGTAGTCTCCATCCGCCGGAGCCGTCAGATATCCCAGAGCCGCAAGGGCCTGCTGCACTTTCACCACTTCGTCCCCGTTGGATCCCACAGATAACGTCGTTTGGGTATCCGCTGTTTCTGCCGGTGCCGATGTCTGCGGTGCCGGTTCGGACGCCTGAGTCTGGGTCCTGGCGTTTTGCAGCGCCTGCATTGTGATCGGCCCCACTTCTCCATCCACATACAGACCGAAGGCTGCCTGGAAGGCTGCAACCGCTTCTCTCGTCACACTGCCATAGACGCCATCCGGCGCATAGGCATAATATCCCAGTTCAGAAAGAATCTGCTGCGCCGTATAAATCTCCTCTGCAGACAGCGAGCCGTCCTCTCCAATATACAAAGCTTCTTCTGTTTCTGTCTGCGCCGGGGCGTCCTGCACTGCAGTTTCCTCCGCCATCGCGGTTCCTGTCAGACACATGCTGAAAGCAATGACTGCCGGAATCCATCTCCATACTTTTCCGTGTTTCATGATCTCTCCTCTGTTTCTTTTATTCACTTTCCGTGAAAGCTGTAACAATAAAAAATGGCCATTCTGCTTCCGCAGCCGCCATACTCCTTTTGTTTTCTATAAAAATATACAGAAACAAATGGCAGAACCCCCTTTTGCTCTGCCAACCTGTCTGTCCGTCTGTTCATCTGTCAAAATATACATTTCCAGTTCCTTTTGTAATTTTGATTTTTAGATTATAGCAGTTTTAACATACAGACGCAATATCTCATTTTTTGAGCATCTGTGGCTATGATATCCGATATTTACAGTCTTCCGTATGCGCGGAAAGGCTGGGTATGGAGTCATGCGTTTTTCGAAGTTTTCATTTTCCGCATGACAGCCGGAAATCCCGGAGCATTCTGATGTCACGCTCCGGAATTTCCATAATGAATGTGATCAATAATAACTGCCTGACCTGCTTTGCTGCCTCTTACTGAAGTCCAAGAGCTGCCAGGGTACAGGGGCCGGCTTCACCGTCCGCCAGCAGACCAAAATCGTTCTGGAATGCCAGGACCGCATAATAGGTATAATCTCCGAAGTAGCCATCCACAGCACCGATTTCATAGCCCAGTTCTGCCAGACGGGCCTGAACCATTGTCACATCCTCCCCGGTCATACCATAGACCAGATATCTTGCTTCGCCGGAGATCTCCGGGGCAGGCGTCTCCGGAACCGGTTCTTCCGCAGGTGCTTCCGCGTATTTCGGGATCGGATTAGAAAGCAGCGCCCCCATTGTCTGCGGGCCTGCAACGCCATCCACCCACAGGCCATTGTTCTGCTGGAATTCATAGACTGCTGCCTCCGTCACTGCACCAAAATCTCCGTCCAGTCCGCCGGTATAATAGCCCAGATCCGCCAGCTTCTTCTGAAGATTCAGAACGGCCGTGCCTGCAGAACCATATGCCAGACGTTCCTCCTGCGCAGAAGGAGTACCCGGTGTCTCTTCCTGAGCGGCGGGAGTCCCCGAACCATCCTCAGAAGCAGGCTTTTCCGGTAACTGTACCGGAGCAGCAGTGTCCAGGGCTGCCAGTGTCATTGGGCCTGCAACACCATCTACCCACAGGCCGTTGTTCTGCTGAAATGCTGTAACAGCAGCTTCTGTCATAGCTCCGAAATCGCCGTCAACGGCACCGACTTCATAGCCCAGGTCTGCCAGCTTCTGCTGAAGAGCTGCCACCGCTTCCCCATTCATTCCCCGTACCAGGGAAACGTCTGCTGCAGGAGTCTCTTCCTGCGGGGTCTCCTGAGGCTGTTCTTCCTGCGGAGCTTCTTCCTGCTCCGGCTCTATCGCGACGAAATCGATCTCTTTCTCCTTTGCATAGGTTTCTGCATAGGATCCCGAAACGCCATAAATCGTGGTATCAATGGGGCCGGACCATCTGGTCTGCCCGGCTGCGAGCGCCTGCTCTTTGGTCGGTCCGTCAAATCCGTTCCAGAAGGCCAGATCGCCGATGCGGGCAATACTTTCCGGCAGCATAATACTTTCACAGGATGAAAGACAGGTAAACAGAGAGCTTCCGATGCTGGTGATTCCGTCTTCGACCACAACCGATTTCACATTTAATCCGTATTCATTCCGGTACGCAACCGTTCCCAGCCCGCCGTCCGCGACTTCTTCTCCATTTCTCATCACGCCTCTGATATGGGTCATTTTGCTGTTGTTTTCGTCAGGATACAATTCAAAACTTTTATAATATTGCGCGATCCGAAGCGGCGTTGAATCCAGCGGATAAGATGCGGACTGATAATCCCAGGTATCGCCTGTTCCCGAGATGACCACAGTCCCATCGCTGTACAGTGTCCAGGTGGCATTATCGCCGATCGGGCCCGAACTGTCCACTTCAGCGGCCTGTACGCTGAACATTCCTCCGAGCAGTCCCAGCAGCAGTGCCGCAGTTAATAAAGTTACCAATGTTTTCATTCGTTTCATGAATCCCTACCTCCTTTTCCTGAAACTATGAATGGCAATTCGTTCCGCAATTGCCGGTGACCATTTTACTGAAACACCTGCGGAATCGTTTTAAAACAATAAAAAAATATGGCCGGACAAATCGATGATTCCGCCATATTTCTTTATATTCTATATATAAAAAATAACAGAGCTACTTCACTCTGTCTGTCTGTCTGTCAAAGTGTACATTTAATAATCCCGATGTCAATATAAAACATCATTTTATATAACATATCCACATTGTTTTTGCAACCCAGGGTCAGATATCGCAAGAATACCGCAACAGACGGCGCGAGCGCGGAAGATCGGGTATGGAGTTTCCGGGCTTTTTCTGAATTTACCTTCCGGTTTCGTCCGCCAGATGTTTCCGGAAGAACCGGATCTGGAAGGGAATGGAGATCAGGAAGGTCAGGATGTCCGCCGCCGGCTGGATCATTTCAATTCCGGTCAGGCCCCACCAAAGGGGAAGCATATATGCCAGCGGGATGTATAAGATCCCCTGCCGTAAAGAAGCCAGGAAACTTGCTCCGGCGGCAAACCCCAGACACTGATACAGCTGATTGACAAAGGTGGAATAGGCCAGAAGGGTCGTAGAGATGCTGTAAAAGAGAAGGCATTCGGCTCCGATCCGGATCACATCCGGGTCATTGCGGAACCACATCATGATCTCACTGCGGAAAATAAAGACGAAGGCTGCAATGATCAGGACGACCACCGTCCCGGAAGCCGCAGCGTTCCAGAACACCTTCCGGACTCTGGATTTTATACCGGCTCCGTAGCAGTATCCGGCGATCGGCTGAAACCCCTGGCCGATTCCGATCAGCGTATTCCGGCTCAGCATGTAGATTTTGTTGGCGATGGAGATCGCCGCCACGGCGCTGTCCCCGAACAGCATGGCCTGATTATTCAGGATTGCCGTTGACAGGCTGGCCAGGCCCTGCCGCAGAATGGTGGGCAGGCCCGTCCGCAGGATCAGCAGGTAATCTGAAATACGTCTGCTGAAATACCGGGGGTGTATAATCACAATACTTTTATGAAAAACAAAAAATCCCGCCAGGATCAGCATGCTGATGATCTGTCCCGCCATTGTGGCAATGGCCGCTCCCCGGATCCCCAGACCGAAGGAGAAGATCAGCAGCGGATCCAGGATCAGATTCAGAACTCCTCCGACGGTCATTCCGACCATCGACAGCAGCGTCTGCCCCTCCGCCTTCAGGATATTATTTAAGACGAAGGACATACACATGAACGGGGCTCCGATCAGAATGTAGGACGCGTATTCATTGGCGTAGGGAAGCACCTGTTCACTGGCTCCGAGAAGCTGCATGAAGGGCCGCAGGAAAATCAAACCCAGGGTCATGATCGAAAGCCCCAGGACGATTCCCTCCAGCATGGCAGAACTGGCATAGAGGAAGGCTTCCTTATCCCGGCCGGCTCCCAGTTTCCGGCTGACCAGACTGCTGCAGCCCATGCCGACGCCGAACCCCACCGCCTGAATCAGGGCCATCAAAGAAAAAACAACCCCCACCGCGGCGGAGGCTTCTGTATTGATCTTGGCGACAAAATACGTATCCGCTGTATTATAGATAATGGTGATCAGCTGCGTGATCACCGTCGGAAGGGCCATTTTAAAAAGGAGCCTTCCCGGCGGCTCATGAAGCATTCTGTATCGTTGTTCTTCTGCTGAAATAGACATGCTTTTATTATAAATTTGTTTTCAGAAAAATCAATCCCGCCTTCCGGCACAGGCGGTGGCATTTCCCGCCATTCTGCGTTATAATCAATCCGGACACACCCAAAATACAGCCCAAAGGAGTGCTCATTATGCCGGGACCCAATGCTTTAGGACCACGTGGAATTCTCACCGAAGAAGAAAAAGCCAACATGCCCAAGGTAACCAAAGGGCTGATTCTCCGGATCCTTTCTTATCTCAAACCCTATCGCTGGCAGTTTCTGCTCGTGTTTGCGACGATCATTGTCTCCGCCGTCGTGGGGCTGCTTCCGTCGATCATCACCGGCCGCATCGTGGATGATGCCCTGGTAGGGCAGGATATGGCGCTTCTGATCCGGCTTCTGATCTACGCCGTTTTCGCGCTCTGCGCCAGCCAGCTGATCGGCATGCTGGAAAGCTACATCAACGCCTGGATCTCCCAGCGGATCATTTTCGATATGAAGAATGAAATGTACCGGCACCTGGAATATATGCCCCATTCCTTCTTCACTACAGAGAAACAGGGCGATATTATAACCCGGATGAATACGGATATCAGCGGCGTCAGTTCCGTGATCAGCGGCACCCTGTCTTCTATTGTCAGCAATATCGCAACCATTGTAACGACCCTGGTGGCTTTATTTACCCTCAGCTGGCAGCTGGCCGTCGTGGGGATCATCATCCTCCCGCTTCTCATCCTGCCCACCAAAAAGGCCGGGCGGACCCGGTACGACCTGCTGACCAGAAGCCAGGCCAAAAACGATGAAATGAACCAGATCATCAATGAGACCCTCTCGGTGTCCGGTTCCCTGCTGGTCAAGCTGTTTACCCGGGAGAAAAAGGAATACGACAAATTTGTCGCCGTGAATGAAGAAGCCACAAAGCTTGCGCTCCGGGAATCCCGGAGCGGCAAATGGTTCATGGTCATCATGGGGATGTTTATCCAATTGGGGCCTTTGCTGATCTATTTTGCCGGCGGACTGTTCATCATCCGGAAATGGGATCCGACCCTCACCGTCGGCACCATCACTGCCACCGTGGCCCTGGTCAACCGCCTGTACCGGCCGGTGGAATCCCTTCTGAATATCCATGTGGATTTCACCCGCTCCCTGGCCCTCTTTTCCCGGATCTTTGATTACCTCGACCGGAAAAATACCATTACCAATCCGGAGAACGGCAAGCGGCCTTCTCTTTCCACCCAGAATATTACCTATGATCATGTGAAATTCGGGTATGAGCCGGAAACACTGATCCTGACCGATGTCAGTTTCCGGATTCCCAGCGGGAAAATGACGGCCATCGTCGGCCCCTCCGGATCCGGCAAATCCACGATAATCAATCTGATCCCCCGTCTCTACGATGTGAACGCCGGAAGTGTCCGGATCGAAGATGTGGATGTGCGGGAATTTGACCTGGAATATCTGCGGCGCAACATTGGCATGGTGACGCAGGATACCTATCTGTTTAATGGTACCGTCATGGATAATCTGCTGTACGCCCGGGACGACGCCTCCCCGGAGGAGGTCTATGAAGCCTGCAAAGCAGCGAATATCCACGAATTCATCCGGTCCCTTCCGGAAGGCTACGAGACCGTTGTGGGCAACCGGGGGCTGAAGCTTTCCGGCGGCGAGAAACAGCGCCTTTCCATTGCCCGGGTGATCCTGAAGGATCCCCGGATCCTGATCCTGGACGAAGCCACCTCGGCCCTGGATTCCATTTCCGAAAATGCCATTCAGGATGCGCTGGAGGTGTTGATGAAGGGCCGCACCAGCATTGTGATCGCCCACCGTCTTTCCACGATTCTGCAGGCAGACCAGATCCTGGTGATCAGCGACGGTGTGATCAAAGAACAGGGAACCCACGAGGAGCTTCTGGCAGAAGGCGGAGTTTATAAGGAATTATACGAAACCCAGTTCCGGCCGGCTCTGGATCATGAATCCGCGGTCAAGGCCGACAATCTGAACGAGCAGATCCTGTCCAGCGAATATGAGGTCCGTTCCATTACGGAATCCGACATTTCCGATGTTTATCATCTGTGCCGCAGCAACCGGCAGTATTATCTGTATCTGGGAGAACGGCCTTCCCGCAGGGAACTGACGGACGTCATTACCGATCTTCCGGAGGGAAAAGGACCGGAAAACAAGCATTTTGTTGGATTCTATCAGGAAGAGGAGCTGGTGGCGATCCTGGATCTGATCACGGGATATCCGGAAGCGGACGACGCATTTATCGGCTGGTTCATGGTGGACGCCCGGAAACACCGCAGCGGAATCGGTTCCGGGATCTTCGCGGATATCCGGGCCGCCCTGAAGGCAAGCGGATATGACCACATTTCCCTGGCATGTTTCCCGGATAATAAAGAAGCCCTGTCCTTCTGGGGAAGTCAGGGCTTTCAGGTGACCCGGGACGCTGTGTCCCAGACCGGACGGCCGGTCCGGATCCTGGAGCGGGATATCTGACCGGAGCAGGCTAT
Organism: Parasporobacterium sp.; assembly: GCA_017459985.1. GTDB lineage: Bacteria > Bacillota > Clostridia > Lachnospirales > Lachnospiraceae > RGIG5612. The sequence continues at coordinate 19,813 of JAFUBX010000004.1, read as the reverse complement.
CTGACCCCGGCAGATTCCTGGCCGTTCATCGACAGTTCCTGTGCCGCTTACCGGCTCCTTACCGGCTGCGGCCATATTCTCTGGTCACATCTCTCCAGATGTGCATATTTTTATGATCCGCGTTGTCCAGCATGGCGGAACAGTTCATGATAAATCCGCCTCCCGGAGCCAGAATATCGATCTGGCGCTTGGTTTCCGCCTCCACCTGTTCCGGCTTTCCGTAGGCCAGCAGGGCGTTGGGCACGGTTCCCGCCACGCAGGCCACCTGACCGACGGTTTCCTTCATCCGCTTCAGGTCGACATTTTCAAACATATAGATGACCTTTCCCTTCGGCACATCGCACAGAACCTTAAGCCGGCTGTCGTAATGGCCCTCGCAGAAGGCCACTGGGGTCATACCGTGCCTGATGATGGTGTTGATGCAGTACTTCAGGTTCGGCCAGTAATATTTCTCATAATTTGCCGGAGACATGAATTCGTCCACGCCCATGTGAAGGGGCATGATGATCCGTTTCGCGCCGCGGGCGGCGGCTGCCCGGATCGCCTTTTCCACGGTAAATCTGGTCAATGCTCCCACAGCCCGTTCCACATCCTCCGGACAGGTCAGAAGGTCCATGGAGGTATTGATGATGCCGCGGCAGCTGTCCGCGAATGCGTCGAAGGGGATGGTCAGTCCCCCGTGCACAAAATGAGGCACGCTTTCCTCCGGAAGAATGGACATCACTTCACCCATCCGCATCCGGAACCGGTTGCAGGCCTCCCCGGCTTTCTTCATGGCTTCCACTGCTTCCCAGACTTCCGGATCCGTGAAGGCCGCAAAACTATCGATCATGCTTTTATCATAGACCTCATGGAAATCCAGTTTGGAAAGGCCCTTCAGTTTTTTGTGCTTCCTCGGGAGGATCTTCGTCAGGATCGTATGGGTGGGATCTTCGATGAATTCGTCGTATTCATCCTCCATCAGCGCTTCCATGTCAATATGCTGGAAGCTGACATCCAGCGGCACCCCGCACTCCGGCCCCGGCCAGCGTAAGAATGTGGTATCCAGCGCCTCCAGAGAATCCATGTTGTAAAACCCCGGCAGAGATCCGGCATCCGGCTCGTATTCCCGGCAGAATCGCCGGACCCCTTCTTTGACCGTCCGGGGATCTTTCATGAAATCATAAAAGGACACCTGGTACCCCAGCATATAAAAGCCGGAAACCATCGGAACCCAGGGGACGGTGTCGGGGATTCCCATGGTGGCCGCTGTCTCTACCCGGTTCTCCCGTTCCTGCAGCAGACTTTCCCGTTCCTGCGGATTATTCTGTTCCTGCGGGTTTTCCTGTTTCTGCAGACTATTTTGTTCCTGCGGGTTTTCCTGTTTCTGCAGATTTTTTTGTTCCTGTGACAGATTCTCCATGGTGAGCCTCCTTTGCCGTTTGTCCTGATTATAAACCGGCTTCGCCCGGAAAAAAATGATAAAAGAGGAACAGCCTGTTCCAAATCGGAACAGCTGCTCCATTCTTTTTGGAACCTAGTCCGGCACAGCCGACGTTCATCTGCCGTTCATTTTCAGGATAATCCGGATCAACGCTTTCAGAAGCTTACTTTCCGAGGAGGCGTCCCAGGCAATGATATTTCCGGACACTGTCCCTTCCAGCGGAAAGCATTTGACGGATTCGGGAAAATTGGATTTGATCAGCTCGTCCCCGATCAGAACTCCGTTCCCGAAAACGAGATCCATGATAAATGCCCCCACATTTTCGGAATATTTATCGATCAGGGGCGTAAAGCCGTAAGGTCTGCAAAGATCATTGACCAGTTTGAGATACCCCGGAACCATGGAAGGCGAATGCACCACAAATTTCTCGCTTCGCAGATCCGCGATACTGACGGAATTCTTTTTTGACAGGGGGTTGGATTCCGGAATGAACACGCACAGGGGCATCTGCTTTACGATCTTCCACCGGATCGGCGTATTTTGAAAGGCTTCCCGCTCAAAATAACTCGTGAAGATCAGATCCAGCATTCCCTCCTGCAGTTTTGTTTTCAATGTATTCAGATCGTAGATGCCCGCGCTGATATCCACCTGAGCATAGGTTTTCTTCAGTTCCCGGATATAAGACAGAAGTTCCGGCATCACATTTTCATTGGGGATCCCGATGGAGAGACTCTCCCGGATCCCATCCTGCAGCTTATGGGCATCCACCGCGGCCAGTTCAAAGGAAACAATATAATCCTCCAGCTTCTCCCGGAATTTCTTTCCCGCGGGTGTGAGGCGCAGTTTTCCCTGATGTCTGGTAAACAGGATCAGGTTTGTGGCATTTTCCAGTCTCGCAATGCTTTTGCTGACTGCCGAAGGCGAAACTTCATTGTCCCTGGCCACCTGCGAAAAATTCAGAGACTCTGCTGCCTGTATAAAGTTGCTGATATCCTGCAGACTGATTCCTGCCAGATCTATGTCTTTCATTTATCTCCCTCTGCCAGTTGGCCCTGCCGGCCGTCCCTGCCTTGCTGTCCCTGTCGGCGCGGCCTTCTGGCCGTCCCGTCTCCGGAAATGGCCTGCGGTCAGTTCAGATGAACGCCGCCGTCCACAGACAGGTTGACTCCTGTAATATGGGCAGCGTCTTCGGAGCAGAGCCACATGACGGCCTTCACGATATCCTGCGTGGTTCCGATCCTGCCGCTGGGGATCACCCGCCGGGTCAGGATCTCTTCTTCCTGAGGATTGGAGGCCAGATTGTTATCCATCAGAATCGTACCCTTTGTGGGTCCCGGGCAAACAGCGTTCACACGGATTCCCTGTCTGGCGTATTCGATTGCCGCCAGTCTGGTCAGGGCAATCACTCCCGCCTTGCTGGGGCCATAAGCGCCGAAACCCGGTTTCATGGCCAGCCCGCTGGAACTGGTGGTGTTGACAATTGCCCCGCCTGCGGGCTGCTTCAGCATTTGCCGGATCTCATATTTCAGGCACAGGAAGGTTCCTTTCATATTGGTGTCCATTACCTGATCCCAATACGTCTCTTCCAATTCAGCCAGCGGCCGGAACGGAATCCTGACGCCGTCCGGTCCCCGCCCGGCATTATTGAAAGCAACATCCAGAGACCCCCATTCCTTTACAATTTTCGCAATCCCTTCTTCCACCTGTGATTCCACAGAAGTGTCAAGCTTCAGGAACATCGCCGTCCCGCCGGCACTTTCGATTTCCCGCACCAGAGCTTCCCCGGCTTCTGTGCTGTGGGCGGTCGCGATCGCTACCTTCGCCCCCGCAGTCGCAAAGGAAAGTGCGGCTTCTTTTCCGATCCCGGAGGCTCCGCCTGTGATAAAGATTGTCTTTCCCGTATAGTCCATGTCCTTTCCTTTCTTCTTCGTCGAGATGTCATGCGTTTTTCAGTTTTTTCATTTTCCGCATGACTTTTCTTCGTTCAGTATCATGCGTTTTCCGGCTTTTTCATTTTCCGCATGATCACCGGTTGGATCGCTTCTCAGTGACCCGGCGGATTTACCGCAATGCTGCAATTTTTCGGCAGGCACTGTCGAAAATCTCACGCATTGCTGCAATTTTTCGTCACGGAGGCTCTCAGAGAACCATGTCTGCCGAAAAACTCACGCAATGCTGCAATTTTTCGGCAAAAACCGGATCTAAGAAGGGGCTCTGCCGAAAATCTCACGCAATGCTGCAATTTTTCGGCAGGCATTGTCAAAAACGTCGAGCATTGCGGTACTTGCTGCCGACCCGAAGCATCGCCGACCCGAAGCATCGCCGCCCAAAGCATCGCCGCTCCGGGCGCAGCTGAGACCTCATCACAGCCGCCCTGAATAAAGCAGCTGCCCTACCTGCCCTACAGATAGGTATGATTCTCCAGTTTCCAGTTGTAGGCCGGGCGTTCCAGCAGGAATCCGGAAACGAAATCTTTCTGCGCCACAAAAGGATAGTGATCCCGAACGGCCCAGGAAGGCGCCGGAAAACTGCGCGTAAGGAAGGTTCTCCAGTCTTCGAAACCGTAGAACCAGATCTCGCTCATGCGGTCCCAGTGATGATCCTCCGGTCCGCCCTTCATCGTCTTCTTCGCTTCCTCGGTCCATTCTCCGGGGAACCGGACATCCTCTTCCAGTGCCCGGAAGCTGAAAAATCGCCGGACTTCTTCGCAGGCGGTGATCTGCGGAGCCAGGATTTCATTATAATACTGGTCCGCCTCTTCCCGGGTCACCCCCTCGGGCCAGCGGTACAGCTGGACCCAGCGCAGCGGAGCCAGATCCCCCGGCGTCAGCTCGCTTCCTTTATAATCCTCGGTGCACTGGGGCGGAACGCAAATCCCGAAACTGTAGGCATGCTCCGGCGGGGTGGACAGGCTCATTTCCCCCTTCGGCCCCGGCTCCGGAACTTCCCTCCAGTAACCGGAGGTTGCCATCCAGTTGGTGATCCCGTACTCAGTGACCTTCTCCGCATCCGGAACGGCGACCGCGCGGAAGCTTTCGAAACGCACCAGCCAAGGTTCATATCTGCGGTACAGCTCCGGTCCGTGCTTCGTCCAGTACCAGCGTTCGCAGGCCGCAAGATTGTCCATATTTACAGTATGCAGCGCCATTGATCGTATCATCGTCTCTCTCCTTTTCTGTCATTTCCGATGCAGCTAGCATCTCCCCTTCCGCGATCAGGTCCGTTCGCAGCCGCGATCCGGGGATTTCTGCCGCGGCCGGCAGCTCATCCTTCCTTCATCTTCAGAATATAGAATCCGTCGTCCAGGGCATCAATGATGATATATCCCCGGTCATCCACAACAATGTCCTCCGTCACTGCCAGCCGGGGCCCCTTGAACCCCGGGAAGTAGGACTCTTCCGGTTTCTTGTTGGGGTTTGGCGGGATAAAGTAGGCGATCTCCTTGATATAATAAGGATCCGACACATCATAGACCCGGAGTCCCGCATGGAAGTAGCAGCAGTACACCCGGTCCCCTCTCTGCTCCAGCCAGGGCTTATTGCTCATGGGTTCATGCAGATTGTGGGGACCGAAGGGACCCTGTACCCCCAGTCCGGCGGTATTGAAATTCGGATACGGAAACTCTTCCGGCACTTCCGGGTATGGAAACTCCGCAATCAACGTCGGGCGGGAAGGATCGCTGACATCGATCATATGGATATTGTTCAATGCCTGGGGATGTTTGATCCGGTCCGGCGTAAAGAACTGGAACCGTTCCCCTTCATTTTGTGCCACCACCAGATCACGGCCGGGAAGCGGAAGGGCCGTATGGGTCCTGGCGCCCGCCAGTTCGCTGGAAAATGCAGGCATCAGCTTCAGTTCCCCCAGACATCTGGGGCGGGTCACGTCATGGACATCCAGGATCACCAGGCCGGCTCCGCCATAGCCGCAGTAAGCGATCCCGTCCCGGACAAAGGGCGGGCCATGGAGCCATCCCTTATCCATGAAAGAGGGCACATGGGGAGCTCCGGGATCAAAGGTTCTCCCGGGATACCCGTCCGCAAACTGATCCGGCCGCCACCATCTGCCGACTTCCACCGGATGATACGGATCTTCGATATCCAGGATCCGGTAAATGAGGCCCTCGAATCCAACACAGTCGCAGGACAGATGCACATAGCGTCCCCCGTTATACATAAACCGGTGAACGCCCATGACATTGGACAGACCGCAGTCCCAGTAGGAGAGAAATTCCGGATTCTCCGGATCCTTCTTCAGGCTGTAGATCCGGATCCCCGCCTCCGAGCGGATGGATCCCGGATCATACTGCACCAGCGAATCCGGACCGCTGCCGCTGCTCATGGCCACGATCATCAGATCCTCGGCGATCTGCAGCTTGGGACTGTTGGTCGTCGGATATATTTCCGGATCCAGCAGCGGGAAATGCCGGACGAACCGGGGATGATACGGATCCGTCACCTCACTGATCATGATCCCGTTCTGGGTCCCGCCGAAGCAGCACCCGTACAGATAATACCTGCCATCCTCCGTCCGGTACAGCTGCATCTGGAACATGCCGCAGTTCCCGTCCATATCACTGAAGGAGCAGACCTCCAGATTTTTGATATAACCGTTATTTCCTTCCCCTTTTGCATAAAACGGATGATTCTCCATCGTACTCTCCTTTCATCCGGCAAATCCGGTCCCGGTCCATTCCTGATCCGGCCGAAAACTTTAAAAATATAGCCGGCATAACGCCGGCTATATTGATATTCCCCGTATGGATCTTATTCCATTGTTACGACAACATAGTTGCCATCCTGTACCTGAACAACAGGAGCTTCGATCTGCATAACGCCGTTGACCCATGAGAAGGTTCCCTGGCATCCTTCGATCTCCGGAGAATTGTTCAGCCACTCAGCGATGGCTTCCCGCTCTTCCTGCAGAACAGCCGGATCACCGGTAATTCCCAGATCTTCGAAGCAGGCCTTCAGAGCAACGATCATGTTGTAGAATCCCTGAATCGGCGGATAGGTCGGAGCATCTCCGTTGTGATCTGCCTTGTAAGCCTCAGACAGTTCCTGCCAGGTCTCGTCCGGGCAATTGACATCCAGCATGTTGTATGCATAGGTGCCTTCCGCGGTCTCGCCTGCGATCTCCAGGAATCCTGCGCCCATAGCTGAGAAGGTTGCACAGATCTGCTCTCCGCTTTCCACAGCACCACGCTCCACCAGTTCCTTGCAGACCTTGGAGGCTTCCTCTGTACGGCAGCCAAGCCAGAAAGCGTCAGCGCCCATGTTCATAGCCTGAACAGCCAGCGGGCCGCAGTCGATGGTTCCTGTCGGAACTTCCACAGCGCCAAGGTATTCCGGAACTTCCTGTGCAAATCTATCCACGGTTGCTGCCTGAGCGGTGTCATCCGGTGAATAGAACATCACGAGCTTCTCATAGCCCTTTGCAGCCATCCATTCCTTGCACAGTTCCAGGTCAAGGATTTCGGAGTCGCCCATATATGCGCAGATATACGGAGCATACTCATCCAGTGCGGAAGACACATAGGATCCGATGTTCGGGATGTGCTCTTCATAAAGAACCTGAGCTTCTGCTTCACAGACCGGAGCAGCCACACAGCCGCCGATGAACAGCGCCGTATCCTGGAGCTGGGTAATATACTGCATCCCCTTCTGCGGATCAAATTCCGTATCGTAGGGAACGATCTTAACCGGAACGCCTTCAATGCCGCCTGCCTCATTGATCTTCTCAGCAGCATAGTTGGCTGCCCAGATTGCCGGCTCACCAACGAAGGACACCGGACCGGTGATTGCGGAAAGAACCGGGATCTCCCATTCCGTTACAGCAACTGCGCCGCCTTCAGCGCCGTCTTCTGCAGCAAATGCGAACCCTGCCATCAGGCTGGAAAGCATCATTACTGCAATCACAATTGCCAAAACCTTTTTCATAAATTTTCTCCTTTCACATAAAATAAGCTTATTTTATATGTTCTGTACCCGCGGTACAGTTCATATCTGCAGCAGGCCGGCCGCAAACGCCGGCACCCGGATCAGACTGTTTCCCGGGCCTTCTTCTTAAACAGTCCCTTGAAGAAATTCTTCACCGACAGGATCATCTTTCTGGTGACCAGTCCCTCCGGCCGCAGCATCAGGACGATGATCAGAAGTCCTGCAAAGATATAGTTACTCAGCTTCTGGACTGCTTCCGGCATGTAGACATTGATGCTCCACAGAAGCGGTGCGGAAATGATGACGCCCCACTGGGTGAATCTGCCGCCCACGAACAGCATGGTCATGACATTCAGAAGGAATGTGAAGCTGAAGGTTCCCGGATAGATCACCCGGATGTTGAAGGCGAAGACCGCTCCGCCCACTGCGGCAAATACCGAGCTTAAGGTCAGGGCGATGACCGTCATTTTCCGGGTATCCACGCCCAGGGTCTGGGCCATCTGGGGATCCGTCGCAATGGCTTCCCAGGCCCTTCCGATCCGGGAGTTGAACAGCCGGTACAGGAATGCTCCGAATATGATCAGGATGATGATCGCGAACCACGGAAGCGCCGGAACCTTTGCGATTCCCCGGAGGCCTCTGGTGCCGCCCAGAAAATCGATATTCTTGATGATCGACTGTATGATAAAGATCAGCGCCATGGACGATATGGCCGTTACGATGCCATTCGTCCGGGCAAATCCCAGGGCGGGGATAAATCCGAAGATCAGTCCTGTGATGATGGCCGCGATAATGCACAGCCAGAAATTCAGTCCGAAGGTCTTGCTCAGAAATCCTGCCGTATAGCCGCCGATGGCCATGACGTAAACCGTTCCGTTATACAGAAGGCCGGCACGGAAAGGAATCAGAGCGCCCCATACGACCAGTATATAAACGATAACCAACGTAATAAAATATGCTAAGCCTGATGACATGTCCGTTCCCTCCCTTCTAATTCTTTGCCTTCCGGGCAAACAGTCCGTTCGGCTTGATGATAATGATGACCATCATGAAACCGTAGAAAATCGCCTCTGCCCATCTGCCGGGAAGATACGCCAGCGCCATGGCCTCCACCACACCCATGAGGATGGAGGAAAGGATGCCGCCCTTGATATCTCCCTGTCCCGCGAAGAGCATCAGGATAACCGCCTTGGTGGCGAAGCTGTCGCCCATTTCCGCGTTGCAGTAGCCCAGGCACATGATGCAGATGACGCCGATGCAGGCAGCCAGAAGTCCCGCGATCAGAAAGCCCAGCACGCCGGTCTTGCCGAAGGGAACGCCCAGCATCTTGGCGACCCTGAGGTTCTGGGCCATGGCCCGCATGGCACGGCCTTCCGAGCTCTTGAACAGATAGGTGGAAATGATGATGGCGATCACGACGCAGGCGACCAGCGCCACAATACTTGCCACAGACACTGTGATGGCTCCCACCTGGAATTTCGTCGTGAAGATCTTCATTTCATCATTGAAGCTTAAGACCTGTCCGGAATTAAAGAAGTTGACGATCAGCTCGGACAGAATGATGCCGATTCCCATGGCCAGTACGATGGTCTCCAGGTCGGCTCCTCGTTTGGACAGCGGCCGGAACAACGGTTCCGAAAGCACGGTCACCAGGACGCCCGCTGCGAACATGGCCAGAAATGCCAGCCAGGGCATGCCCGTTTTATTATAGACCAGCCAGCCGACGGCCATGGTAAAAATACAGGTATGTGAAAAACCGTGATGCACCACATTGCGGACCAATGTGATCAGGTTCATTCCCAGAACCAGCAACGCATAGATGCCGCCGGTGGAAAGACCGCTTACTAATTGTGCCAGAAACAGTTCCATGTAATTCCTCCCTGTTTATTTGTCCGGGGATCCCCGTTATGCCCCCAGATAAGCCTTCTGTACAAAGGGATCGTCCATCAGCTCTGAAGACCTGCCGTCCATAACAGTCTTTCCGAGATCCAGCACGTAAGCTCTGTCGGAATACTGCAGAGCCTTTCTGGCGTTCTGCTCCGCCAGAAGGATCGTAAATCCCTTTTCATTTCTTAACTGCACCAGTGTTTTGAAAATATTGTCCACGTACAGCGGAGAAAGGGCCAGGCTCAGCTCGTCCATCAGAAGAAGCTTGGGGCCTCCGATGATGGATCTGCCGATGGCAAGCATCTGCTGTTCTCCGCCGGAGAGGGTTCCCGCCTTCTGCCACTGCCGTTCCTTCAGCCTCGGGAAATAGGAGAAGATCATTTCCAGATTGGAGTTGAAATCCACCTTATGATGGTACACGCCCATCTGCAGATTCTCCATGACTGTCATCTCCGACAGCATGCCCCGGCCTTCGGGAACCACCGAGATCCCGGACTGGATGATCTGATCCGTCCGCATTTTCGTGAGTTCTTTTCCGTCAAACTGTATCGAACCGGTCTTTGCCTTCATCAGTCCTATGATGGTATTGACCATGGTGCTCTTGCCGGCGCCGTTGGCTCCCAGGACCGCTACGATCTCTCCCTGCTTCACTTCCAGATCGATCTTCTTTACCGCGCAGATCGGTCCGTAATAAACACTGAGATTTTCTATTTTTAATAATGTATTAGTCTGTTCCAAGATATGCTTCCACCACCTTTGGATCCTTCTGGACTTCTTCCGGAGTCCCTTCCGCGATCTTCTCTCCAAATTCGATTGCTGTTACTCTGTCCGAAGTCCGGGTCACGAGCTTGACGTCATGGGCGATCAGAATGATCGTGATTCCCTGCTTCTTGACTTCTCCGATGATCCGTTCCATCTGCTCGGATTCTTCCATACCCATACCGGAGGTCGGCTCATCCAGCAGAAGGAGTTTGGGTTCCATGGCCATGGCCCTTGCAATCTGAAGAAGCTGCTGGTCCGCCCAGGCCAGTTCCCCTGCCATCTTGGCTGCTTTGTCCTGGATCCCGACGAATTCCAGCAGATTCATGGCGTATTCTTCGATGGCCTTTTCCTGTTTGCTTTTCACAAACGGAACATGGAAGAAGGTGCCTCCGATATCCAGCTTTGTCCTGCCGTATCTGCCGGCTTCCACATTCTCCAGGACACTGAGTTTGTCCATGGTCTTGGGGATCTGGAAGGTTCTGGAAATGCCCTTCTGTGCAATCAGATTGGGCTTGAGCCCGGAGATATCCTCCCCGCGGAAAATCACATTCCCGCTGGTGGGGGCGTAGACGCCGCTGATCACATTGAAGCAGGTGGTCTTTCCGGATCCGTTCGGGCCGATCAGGCCATGTACAATCCCCTCTTCCACATCAATGCTCAGACCCTGGATCGCCTTCACTCCACCGAAGTACTTACATACATTTTTCAATGAGAGTATTGTTCCCAATTCACCGCCTCCTAACCTCTGATACGTTCAATATATGCTTTCGCAAATTCAATTGCCGCTTCACAGTGTTTGTGTTCCTCGTCCCGGATATCGCTGCACAGCCAGCTGCCGTTGGCCTTCGCGAATTCGATCAGGAATTCCTTTCCCTTATCGGCTGACGCCTGGTCATTCCCGTAGATTTCTCCCAGAAGAAGCAATACCGCATTGACCGGGCCGCAGGTTCCCTGGGCCCTCATTCCGCCTCCGAAATAGGTTCCCATCCGTTTGGCCTCTTCCTCGCTGATCCCCAGGATCCGGCAGTTTGGCATCAACGTTCTCTGAAAACAGTTCAGATGCTCCGGCTCCCCCGGTTTTCTTTCCGGTGCGCCCAGCCATTCCACCGCATTCAAATCCAGCATTTTACTTCCCCCATTCCTTTGTGATGAAAGTAATTTGTTACAATCAAAGCCTGCCTGTAACGGCAATTTTTGTGTATTTTCGTGTTAAATGTAGCATTTTCCCCTGTCTTTTGCTATAATTCGTTTCGTTAAATCTGTTAACCTTTTAGTTAAAGAGGTGCATCATGACTTATCTGCAGACCCAGTATTTTCTTCATGTAGCGGAAACAAAAAGCATCACCAAAACATCCGCCGACCTGTATGTTTCCCCTCCCGCCATCAGCAAACAGATCATGCTGCTGGAGGAGGAACTGGGCCTGAAGCTGTTCTACCGCGGCTCCCGGGGAATGGAACTGACCCCCGCCGGGGAGATCATGTACAATCATTTTTCCAACCAGAAGACCGCCTTTGACTCCGCCTACACCAAGGCCAAAAGCGTTTCGGCCGAAAATGTCAATGTTCTTCATCTGGGCGTGCTGGCAAAATGGCATCTCTGGGATGAATTTCACCAGATCCGTCAGTATATGAAGGATTCTCCCTGCCATGCGGATGTGGAATTCCATTCCTGCTTCAACCCCGGCGGAGACTCCAAGCTGGAAAAGGGGGAACTGGACGCGGTGATCTGCCTGGCCAATGATATTCTGATCTACGCCCAGTCCCATGAACTGAAATTCCGGGAGATTGCCCGGATCCCCAAGGTGTTTCTGTATTCTGTGGACAGCCCGGTGGCCAGAAAGCCCGGCCTGGAACCGGCGGATTTCCGTGATCTCCCGCTGCTCACCCTGTCCTCCAAGGTTGCCATTGACGCCCATCAGAATAATATGAACCTGTGTCACCGGCTGGGGCTGCAGCCCAATGTGATCTTCAAAGATACCCTGGAAGATGTGCTGATGGCGGTGGGCATGAATGAGGGGTTCTTCATCTGCGATTCCTGGCTGAATCCTCTGAAGCTTCCGGACATGCGGCATCTGATCGTCCCGGATACCCATTCCATTGTTCTGGCCTGGTGGGCCCATAACAAATCCCCCGGACTGAACGCTCTGATCGACTGCTGCACCAGTCTGATCCGGTGGCCCAACAGCATATAACCTGCCTGCGTAAACTATTTGGTTAATACTGTTAATTAAAATATTATTTGATTTGAACTCCCTGCGGAGATACTTTATTAATGTATGATTATCAAAACACTCTACGGACAGGAGGCATATGCTATGACATTATCTCAGCTCTATCCCGGAGATAAGATCCTGGATCCTTACAGCAGTCTTACATTTCTTGTCGCCGGCAGATCTCCCTACGGAGACGGGATCCTGCTGATCACAGACAGGGTGATCGGCGTCGGGGCCATGGACGCCCCGGAGCCGGACAGCGAAATCGAAAATCACAGAATTACAGGAGACAATGACTATCTGCTCAGCAATTTGAGCCAGTGGCTTAACAGTGATCAGGCGGACTGGTTTTCTCCGTCGCATCCCGCCGACACGCCTCCCTCCGAGGAATATCTGTCGATCCGGCCGACGCTCTATGATCCCATCGGACACAATGCCTACGCTCACAAACCAGGATTTCTGACCCGGTTCCGGAAGGAATTTACCGACCGGATCTGCAGCAGCAAAATCCCCTGTGCGGATCCCTCGGATTCTTCGATCCGCTGCTTCGAAACCCGGGTATTCTGCCCTTCGGCCGCCGAGCTGGGGCTTCGCACCGGCGTGGTAAATGAAGGGGAAGAGCTCCCGCTGTTCCGGGATTTCCGCATGAGATATGCCTCCCCGTCGGAGGAATGCCTGATGGAAAGCGAATGGTTCCCGGCTTATTTCCGTTCCCACCGGATGTTCTGGTACTGGCTCCGGACCCCGAACACAAAAGCCCGCGGATTCTACGCCGTTTCCCATTTTGTCAATCCCTTTATGTATAAATTTGCATGCTCACCCTGGATGGGGATCCGCCCGATGCTGAGCCTCAGGGAGGATACGCCGGTTGCTCCTTCGGAAGGCGCCTTCGGTATCTGCCGGTTCGTATATTAAGCCTCCGGGGTATATTAAGATCTCCGGGATTTTATGAAAATCCCGGAACAGAATGATCAGAGAGGATTATCGATATGACAACGATCAAAGATCTGCCGATCGGGGCAAGAATCTGTGAAAGCAAAAGCGGTACGGTGTTTGTGATAGCCGACCATCATCATACCGGATGGAACGGAACGACCGTGATTGCCGACCGGGTCTGCCTGATCAGCTGTATTGACGCAGCGGAGCCGGACAATCCGGATAAGGACATCGCCGGCAAGGGATGCAACCGCTACTCCCTCAGCAATATCAACCAGTGGCTGAACAGCGCGGCTGATAACTGGTATCAGCCTCAGCACGAATTTGACGCCCCTCCCCGGGAGGAACTGATCTCCATGCGGCAGGAAGTATTCGAATCCCGGCTGTTTGATCCGGATGGGACATTTCCTCCCCCCTATTCCTATCTGGATCAGCCGGGCTATCTGGCCCGGTTTGCACAGGATTTCCGGGAAGCGATTCTGGTAACACAGGTTCCCTGCTTCGGGCCCAATGATCCGGATATTATTCATTACGGACCGCCGGTGGCGGAAAATGTCCCCTGCAGGGCCTTTCTCCCCAGTGCCTCCGAAACAGGCCTGGAAGATGAAGTCCGCTGGGAGGGATATCTGATCCGGCTGTTCCTGGATCCCCGGATGCGGATGTGCGCTCCGGAAAATGCGGCCATTCACAAAGAGGTTTCTTTTGATTACAAACAGTCTGCGGTTGCCCTGTGGCTTCGCTCCCCTCTGGGCGGATCCTCCTGCATGGGCAAGATCTATCAGGTAGAGCATAAATTCGGCGATGTGGTCGGAGCGACGCTGATGCTCCACCCGGTCAATTATGCCGCCGGGATCCGGCCCCTCATGAATCTGGACGACAGTCTCCGGGTCACCGGCCGCAGCGAAGACGGGATCTATCTGATCCAGGCATAGGAAGAAAATGAGGAAGGAGACAAAGAATCATGGCTGAACATACCCCTCCCGTACAGGAGATCAACTTTGATTTTAAAGAGAATATGTCCTATAACCCGCACTGTCTGTGCGACAACTCCGGCTGTCCCCGTCATGGAAACTGCCGGCTCTGCGCGGAATTCCACAGGATTACCGCCCATCCGCCCACCTGCCAGTATGACTGGAAATGGCGTAAGGGGCAGGCTCCGGAGAAAACCATCAAACGGTTTTCTGAACAAAAGTAAGGTCCCGGAACTGGCTGCCCCGACGGGATCAGATGGATGCGGGCAGACATGGCAAAGCTCGGTGGGATACCGGCTGACCCGGCGGGATACCGGCTGACCCGGCGGGATCAGGCGGGTACCGGCGAGACACCGAGGGACGCAGCGGCACAACGAAAGGAGAACTTTACCAATATGGCAATCGAATATAACGGAGTAAATCATTTTGCGATCAGCGTCGCCAATCTGGAAGAGACCATCGAGTGGTATTCCAGAGTCTGGGGGTTCACAGTCATTGACCGCTCTGAGATCCCCGGACAGAACACCCGGGTGTCCCACCTGCAGGGAAAGGGATTTATCCTGGAAGTCTTTGAAGCCGCCGGCTCGGAACCGCTGCCGGAACACCGGAAAATCCCCAACGACGATCTGAAGGTACAGGGCAACAAACACATCTCTTTCGGCGTTCCCGACGGCCCGAAAGCGAAAGCCGAAATGGAAGCCATGGGCGTGGAAATCGTTTTCATTGCGGAAGTCGACGGAACCTGGGGATGTTTTATTCATGACAATTCCGGGAACCTGATCGAGATCTTCGAAGAAAAAGGCGATACTCCCTTCAACCAGCACAAGAGCTGATCCGTCTTTCAGCCGTCGAGCATTGCAGATACCCTGATTTTATCTTTGGTTACCGCAATGCTCGATGTTTTTGACAGTGCCTGCCGAAAAAATGAGCGCTTCTGCAGCTTGGGTGTGTATTAAGCTACAAAAATAGACACTTCTTCTCTTGGGTGTGTGATCATCTTCCGCAATCTACGCCGGAAATCCCTTCTAATTGCCGCCGGATATCTCATATATTCCGGATGCCTCATTTAAGGATAGTGAATATCCTCTATCGGATTAAGCTGGTTTGCAACTGCCGCTGTCTGGCGATGCCGGGGAATTTCATTTGGAAGGTAAATTCAGAAAAATCCTATAAATTCCATATGCTGCCTTCCGTTTTCCGGGCAAATCACCGGAAATCCGGAAGGTATTTTCAGAAAAAGCCTGTAAACTCCATACCAGGCCTTCCGCCACTGGAGTGTTCCTTGAATGAATAGCTTGAGCCAGATTCCGTCGGCTTTGTATCTGTTATTTTCCGGAAATGGTAAATTGCAGAGACAACTGTCTTTAGCGGATGCTTTTTTTCAGAAATACACGTACAGGAATTTGCGTAGTCCAAAGGTCTTTGGGTGATCAGCGAAATAATTGCCAATTACTATCCCTGCGCTGATCCGGAAAACAGGGATAGCAATTGGCAGTTTTTTTATATACAGTCCGAATTGCGTGGTAGAAGAGGACCCGGATTGGACCAGATATGAAATTATTGATAAATCATATCCCTGTTTCGAAATTGAAAACAGGGATAGGAAGTGACGATTTTTCAGAATATGGTCCGAAACGAAGGTCCTGCGAGAGTCTGAACTGGACTATATATGAAATTATTGGAAAATCATATCCCTGTTTTCGCAAAAATGACAGGGATAGTGAGTGGCAATTATTTGCCGGATGGCCCAAATGGCAGGATGGAAGCAAGTATGGATGAAGTCAACGGCAGCATGGACTTTACTGCACCTCCAACAGCAGGAAGGCACCCACCTAGGGGCAAAAGGCCCAAAAAACTGCAGCATTGCGGTAGAAAGTCATGCGTTTTATAAAGTTTTCATTTTTCGCATAGTCTGCCGCCACATGGCACCCCTGACTTCATCAGATAATTGCAGCTTATTGAAAACCGTGGAAATGCTATGTGGTTCCTGCAAACAGAATATTCGTACCTCTGTGTATCTGCATGAACTGCATGGAATAAATGGCAAAACAGGAAAGGACCAGATCCGGTAATGGGACGAGGGGGATCTTTTCTGAGCGGAGGCGCTCACGCCAGAACCGGCGGTAACGCAGGATGACCGATTTCACGTTGTTTTCGTCAAACATGTCATCATCATACAGGGGACTCAGGGAGGCGCAGTCCTCAAAGGCCTGGACAACCATAACCTGACGGGAAAGGCTGATACGGCAGAAGGGGACGATTGACGAAAGCAAAAGCGCATGTGTACGGCCGCACTCGGAACACCTGACCCGGCAGACCCTGAGGGAAAGGATGGAATCCGGAAGGAAGACAGAGCGGCAGTAGTACGCATGTACCGAAAGGCAGGCAGAATGTCCGCAGGAGCATTTCAGCCTGTGCAGCTGGAGTGAATTGATGACAGAATCGTAATAATCCTGCGAAAACTGATTGTAATCACTGACAGAAATGGTTATCATAGTCTCGTACGGCACAGTCCTTATGGCTGTGACTGTTGGCGGGACAGTAGTTCACTTTCTCAGGGTGGGGCTACTGTCCTATTCCATAGCAACGAAACTGATCATACCATAAAAGGCACCACATAGGATAATCTGTCGGAAGATACATCAGATTAAACTATGCAGTGCCTTGTTTTAATGTGACTGAAAACTGGTCAGATCAACGAGATATAAGGTGACGGATAACAATTCAGTTTTTCAGCCATTTGACTTCTCAACAAAGCATACTGCCTTTCAATATCAGCGAGTTGAATTATTAATTGCGATTTTAGCGTTTCATTTTCTTGACTTCTAAAATACAAATCCACTGGATGCAGATTTTGTGGCGTATCACAGTTGTTAATCATATCTTCATATCGATCACAAACATCCTCTAATTCTTTCGCAGTGTACATGCATACCTGGTCTTTATTGATAGTTCTTGATGACATGTATTTTTCGAAAGAAATCTGTAGCATTTTCCTTCTATCTTCGCCCTTTGCTATTCCTATTTCGATCAGACTTCGCTCTATATCGTCGAAGTTCATTTTTTGATTACTGTCTTTAAATACAGGTTTCCCCCAAAATGAAAAGAAACAAAAACCTTCTGCATCAGAAAAATCTAACGCCAACGAGCACAGTATTGGAAGCAAGTCTGAGAGTTTTTTATTTTCTAAAGCAATGATGGTGTCGTCAATTTTTTCTACAATAGTCATTTTAGGTTTTTAACTCCATTTCTTTATCCAAAATATTTTTGCAGCAAACTATCGAACAGTAACTGCGTCTTGTCCAGTGCCTGCTGAACGACAACTTTTGATTTGTCGACCTGGGCGACGAAGGCGGCGAACTGCTCTTGTAGCTCTCTGGAAGGTAGCATGATGTTCATCTTTTTCAGCATTGCTATAGATAAATAAGCCACTGTTGAACCCGCCTGCATGCTGTCTATCTGTTTTTTGAATCCCGTCATATCAAACAGATACTTTATGTACAAGGGCGTGATTTCATCCGCATATCGGCTAAGCCAACTAATCATCCCATCCTGAAAATAGAAACAATCATCTGACGAAATAATATAGCAACGACCAAGCGTTCCCCTTGATGTTACAAGGATATCTCCTGGTTCCGGGACAAGACCCTGCGCTTTTAGTTCCTCGTATCTGCTTTCAGGTATATATAAGCTACTCTCCACATTTCCAGTATCCATCTTGGCAACGAGATCGGATATGCGCCAAAAAGGAATGCCATCCTTCGTCTGCTCTTCTTGGTAAATACGTTTGCTTGATCCTATGTTACATAATTCATTCAGCTTTTTTATCGGCCATTCTTTCTCATTATGTTCAGGATCCCCAAACATCTCGACAAATCGGGCTTTGATCAATTCGTCCAGTTTGGCAAGCATCTTCTGATTAAGAAGAATAACTTGTTCGACTCCCTGCATCTTATCCACGATGTTTTGCTGTTCATATAGCTCAGGCAATGCTATCTCTATTTTCAGCAAATCTGATTTCGTAAGGCTTGGAATTGTAACTGCCTTGTTTAATTGTTCAAAGTCAAAATGCTTGCAAAAATAGTACAAATATCTTGGCAACAGAATATCTTTCTTGGCTGTTAATCCAAACGCAGTATCGACATTCCAGAAAGGTTCTTCAACAAAGATTGGGTTGTTTATACTACCTTTCCGTCCGACAATAACCGTTTCTGCCTCGCAAATATAATCGTCAGCATGACCCATTATGCCTCCACTGCCGTAAATGGGATATCTTCCCACTGGATTCTCTACAGCTTTCTGATTACGGCCATTTTTTATTTCAAGAACATCGTTAAAAATCATTATCCGTCCCTACAAATCTCAATTTTTATCTGCACATACTGCAGTTAAATAGTTTATAAATGCACTACAAGCAACTAACATGAACTTTGCTTCTTCAAAAGTTGATGACGGACCACCTATGTCTCCTGCATGCCGTATTCCATTCGCATCTGATGTGTATCCATATAGTTTAATAAATGCCGCTTTTAGACCGCCATGAATTTGTATTCCTTTTTCCTCAAGCTTTTTAGCATGCTTCCCAGATTTGCATCTCCACCTTTAATCCCGGTAATAATCTCGCACATTGCCTCGACTGCGCTAATACTTTCCTTTATTGAATTTTCATAATCAGGCTTTTCTCTATCTGCAAGCAGTCTATTTGCTTTAGAAAGATGTTCGTATACAGGCGTAAACTTATTTGAAAAAGCTTCATTGATTGTATCAATTTCATACTCATCACTAATAGGCACAATGATTCCATCAACAAATCGGTATCCGATGTACTCTCTTTCTAAATAGGTATTCACAATTTCATAAATAGATGGTCCATCATAGACTTTTGTATATTGATTATAATAGCTATAACCCAAAGTCTTTTTCAAATATGAATCCCAATGCTGAACTATTGCTTCAATTAGTGTCAACACGTCATCATAATCATCGTTTGCAATGGTATTATTTATCATTTTGATAATATGGTCATCATCATAGGTTTTCCGTGAATCCACTGATTCGGCATAAACTGAACCAAGAATGAATTTAATATAGTTTTGAATATGCTCTATTCTATAGTTCAAGCTACCGTTATACACATATGAATACAATTCACTTATCATGTTTTGAAGTTGTATCTGTACCGGTGGGCAGACGAAGTCTTAAAGCCTGCTGCCGATCTCGCCTTTGCCGGTGACGGGAACTTCCTCTGCGGTGAATGGTGCGGCTTCTGCAAGGCCAAGAATCGACCACATTACGCCTCACTGCGTCGTCGGCCAGTGTACAGCGGAAGGCCTCGGAGACTGGTTTGCCAAGTCCTCGACGCAGGCCTCCAGCAACTATGGCATTGACCGTGATGGCCGTGTCGGTCTTTACGTCGAGGAGAAAAACCGCTCGTGGTGCTCCTCCAGTAACGCCAACGACCAAAGGGCGATCACCATCGAGTGCGCCTCTGATACCGCAGAGCCTTACACCTTCCGGGACGTCGTTTACCAGACGCTGATTAAGCTCTGCGTTGATATCTGCAAACGCAACGGCAAGAAGAAGCTCATCTGGTTTGGAGACAAGGACAAGACCCTGAACTATTCTCCGAAGTCGGACGAAATGATCCTGACGGTGCACCGCTGGTTTGCCAACAAGTCCTGT
>JAFUBX010000042.1 GCA_017459985.1 Parasporobacterium sp. | reverse complement strand
CATGCTGGAAGGTGTCGAAGGTATCATGAACCTGGCTGCCGCATCCGGGGAGGATCTGGGTACCACATCGGATATCGTAACAGACGCCCTGACTGCCTTCGGCCTGTCTGCAAAAGACTCCGGCCATTTCGCGGATATCCTTGCTGCTGCCAGTACGAACGCGAACACGAACGTGTCCATGCTGGGCGAGTCGTTTAAGTATGCGGCCCCGGTGGCAGGATCTTTGGGTATCAGCGCAGAGGATACCTCTGTGGCACTGGGCCTTATGGCAAACGCCGGTATCAAGGCATCGCAGGCGGGCACCTCGCTCCGTACCGGACTTACCAATCTGACCAAGCCTACGAAGCAAATGCAGACCTACATGGATCGCTATAATATTGCTCTCGTGGAGAACGATGACGGTTCCATCAACTTACGGGAAACCATGATCTCCCTCCGGGAAAAGATGGGCGGCCTGTCCGAATCCGAGCAGGCGGCGGCAGCCTCTGCGATCTTCGGGAAAAACGCCATGGCAGGCTGGCTTTCCATCATCAATGCCTCTGATGATGACTTCAATAAGCTGACTGGTGCGATCGATAACTGTGACGGCTCTGCCGAGTCCATGGCAGAGATCATGCAGGACAACTTATCCGGGCAGTTGACAATCCTGAAATCCCAGTTGGAGGAGCTCGCCATTTCCTTTGGTGACCTGCTGATGCCGATCATCCGGAAGGTGGTCGCGGCGGTACAGGGTTTTGTCGATAAACTCAACTCCATGAGCGATTCCCAGCGGGAAGCGATCATCAAGGTACTGGCACTGGTGGCGGCGATCGGGCCGCTTCTTCTGATTCTGGGGAAAACGATCAGTACGGTCGGATCAGCCATGCAGGGCTTTGCTTCCCTCGGGAAGGGGATCATGGCTCTTGGCACAAAGATGCAGGGACTCGGCGGTGTCACCGGGATTCTTTCCAAGGCGATCGGCTTTTTAACATCGCCGATTGGCCTTGTGATCGCAGCAGTAGCGGTGCTGGTCGCGGCCTTCGTACATCTGTGGCAGACGAATGAAGAGTTCCGGGAAAAAGTGACCGCCATCTGGAACCGGGTAAAGGAAGTCTTCTCAGGCTTTGTGGACGGGATCAAGCAGCGCCTTGATGCGCTGGGCATTGATTTCGGTAAGATCACAGAGACCATAAAGAAGATCTGGGACGGCTTCTGCAACCTGCTGGCCCCGGTTTTTATCGCCGCTTTTGAGATCATTGCGAATGTGTTAGAGACAGTGCTTGGCGTCCTGACCGGCCTGTTCGATGTCTTTGCCGGAATCTTTACCGGCGACTGGGATATGGTCTGGACAGGGGTGAAGGAGATATTCTCCTCTATCTGGAACGGCATCAAGGGAATTTTCGAGTCTGTCCTGAACATGATCAAGGGCATCGCGAATACGGTGCTTGGCTGGTTTGGCACGAACTGGGAGACGGTGTGGGGAAATATCAAAACATTCTTCGAGACCATCTGGAATGGGATCAAGACGTTTTTCTCCAATACTCTGACGGCGATCAAAACGACGGTCACGACTGTACTGACAGCCATCCGCGATTTCTTTGTGAATATCTGGACGGCGATCAAGACCACGGTCACCACGGTAATCACCGCGATCCAGACGACGATCAGTACGATATGGAATGCCATAAAGACATTTTTCACGACTGTTCTTACAGGCATCAAAACGACATTTGATACCGTATGGAACGGGATAAAAACGGTGGTTACCACGGTGCTTTCAGCGATACAGCTGGCGATCACTACGGTCTGGAATGCGATCAAAACCACTGCGGAAACCGTATGGAATGGTATTAAAACTTTCTTTACAACGACATTGACGGCGATCAAGACCACATTCTCTACCGTGTGGGATGCGGTTAAAACAGCGGTTACAGCTGTCTGGAATACGATTAAGACGACGGCGACGACCGTGTGGAATGCGATCAAAACATTCTTCACGACGACGCTGAATGCGATCAAGACGACATTCTCCACTGTGTGGGAGGCCATCAAGACTGCAGTCACCACGGTCTGGAATGGGATCAAGACGACGGCGACCTCTGTGTGGAACGGGATAAAAACCTTCTTTTCCACAACGCTGACATCGATCAAATCTACCTTCTCCAACATATGGGAGGGGATCAAAACGACCGTCAGCAATATTGGCTCGAATATTAAAACCGGTGTCACAACCACATGGAACAGTATCAAGACTTCGCTCTCTACGACGATGACAAATATCAAGTCGGCTGCCTCGACCGCATGGGAGGGCATGAAGACCAGCATTGGCGGAATCGTTGATGGAATCAAAACGAAGGTATCCGGCGTGTTCGATGGGATCAAGACCACGGCGTCGAATGTCTGGAGCAATATTAAAACTGCGATGACTTCCCCGATTGAAACGGCAAAGACCACCATCGGTAATGCAATTGACCGAATCAAGGGCCTGTTCAATTTCAGCTGGAGCTTTCCGAAACCGAAGATGCCCCACTTTAACTGGACGTGGCAGAGTGTAGGCGGAATCCTGTCGATCCCGTATTTTACCATCGACTGGTACAAGAAGGCCATGGACGGCGGCATGATCCTGAACAATCCGACAATCTTTGGCGCGATGAACGGGCAACTCCTTGGGGCAGGTGAGGCCGGAAGTGAGACCGTTGTCGGTACGCAGAGCCTCATGGATATGATCCGGCAGGCGGTCGGGTCGGTGGAGCAGGCCATGAATATCTACTACGGCGGCGTGACAGTCAATGTCTACAGCCAGCCGGGGCAGGATATCTCAGAGCTTGCCGATGAGATCGAGGAGCGAATTAACATGAACGTGGCCCGTCGGGCCGCAGCATTCTCATAAGGAGGGGGCAATGCATAAATTCATCTATAACGGAAGGGTATCTTCCGACTTTAACCTTGTCCTCTCCGGAGAGGATACCTGGGGCAAGCCCATGCCGGATGTGGAGCGGATGCAGATCCCGGGCAGGAATGGTGACCTGCTGCTTTCCAATCACCGGTACAGCAACGTGGAGATCACCTATCACGTCGGCATCAAACGGAACTTCGATACGAACTTTACAGCTTTTATGAACTTCCTGCTCAAAGAGCCCGGGTATCACAGGCTGGAAGATTCCTATCACGGGGAATATTACAGGATGGCAGTGCTGGATAAGGAGATCAGCCCGAAGATGGGATTCCAGAACTTCTCTGGGACGTTTGACCTAACCTTCTCCTGCATGCCGCAGCAGTACTTAAAATCTGGGGAGCGGCAGCAGGTGCTGACTGGTTCCGGCACGGTGTTTAATCCGACCATGTATGACGCGAAACCATTACTTCGGATCTACGGGCAGGGGAAACTCACCATCGGGGAAGAACAGGTGACGGTCACAGAGAATGATTCCTTTATCGACCTTGACTGCGAGCTGGAGGACGCCTTCCGGGATACTATTAACCTGAACGGCTGCATTGAGCTCTCCAGCGGCGACTTTCCCATCCTGCCGCCGGGCAGCACCAGCATTACGTTTGGCTCCGGGATCACCCGGGTCGAACTGGTACCAAGGTGGTGGTGCCTATGAAGCCGATTTTATATCCTGCGGGCGAGACAGAGTTCAGATCGAATGGTCTGGGCCGTCTCGCGGAGGCAACGAAATGTTTGGTGACGGAAGAGCGCAACGGCCAGTATGAGCTGGAAATGCAGTATCCGATCACCGGACGGCATTATAAAGAGATTGTGGAAGAGCGGATCATCGCAGCGAAGCACGACGACAGTGATGATGTGCAGCCTTTCCGGATCTATAAGATCACCCGGCCCATGAACGGAATTGTGACCGTATCGGCCCGGCACATTAGCTATCAGCTGTCAAAGGTAGCGGTGATGCCGTTTGCAGCGGATACCTGTGCGGAAGCACTGGCTGGGATGATCAGTCATTCCGTCGGCGATTGCCCCTTTACCATCTGGACAGACAAGCTGTTGGAGGCGCACTTTTCTGTGGATGTGCCGTCCTCCTTCCGGTCGCTCCTTGGCGGGGTATCGGGTTCTATTCTCGATATCTATGGCCCGGGCGAGTATGAGTGGGATAAGTTTACGGTCAAGTTTCATGCGCACAGGGGTTCCGACCAGAACGTTTATATCCGCTATGGCAAGAACATGACCGATGTGAAGAAAACCACGGATACCAGTAACATCTGGACGGGCATCCTGCCGTACTGGGCAGGAACCGACGAGGCAGAGCAGGCGGTGCTTGTGACGCTGCCGGAAAAGGTGATCTACTCCGATTATGTGGATGATTACGTCTATAAGATGGTCGTCCCGGTTGACTTATCCTCTGCCTTTCAGGAGCAGCCTACAGAAGAGCAGCTTCGATCCCGGGCACAGTCTTATGTGAAAGCGAACGCTGCGGACGGTATCCCGGCAAGTATTGATGTTTCTTTCGTAGCCCTCTGGCAGACGGAGGAATATAAGAACTGGGCACCGCTGCAGAAGCTAAAGCTCTGCGATACCGTGACGGTCTATCACAAGGGCCTCGGCATTGAGAACAAAGCAAAAATCGTATCGGTAACCTACGATGTGATTTTGGAACGGTATGAGAAGATGACGATCGGCGAGGTCAAGACAAACCTCGGCGACAGTATCCGGCAGATCTCGGAGGAGATCAAAAGGGAAGTGCCGACAAACGCATCGGTGTCGCAGGCGATATCGTTGGCGACGAACATCCTCTCCGGAAGCACCGGCGGCAATATTGTGATCAACACGAATGCAAAGGGCCAGCCGGTGGAGATCCTCGCGATGGATACGGACAGTATCCAGACTGCAAGAAAGATTATAAAGATTGATAAGGACGGCATCTCTGTATCCAAAGCCGGGTACAGCGGTGCCTTTACTGTTTTGCTGGATATGGACGGGAAGCTGGACGCGGGCATCTTGAAAGAGATCATCGATGCTGCGCTGATCAAAAAAGGTGTCCTGTCCGATAAGCAGAGTAACGTGAGCTGGAACATGGCGACCGGGGCCTTTGCCGGGAAGAAGATCACAATAACAAATCTGACCGCAACGGATGTGACTGCGGAGGGCGTGATTGCTGATACAGTTTCTTCCGGTGATGGGTACACAGGCAGCTGCCATGTGGATGGGGCGACCATCTCATTCCGGGCGGGGATTGTCACCGGGAAAACGGAGGATGAGCCTGTTGAGCCGGTGCAGACTTTTACAGGAACCTATCATGTAGACGGAGCGACGGTTACGGTAACAGATGGTGTTATCACAGCCGTCACACCAGATCCGGAGCCAGATCCGGAAGAAGAGACACCGGGTGGTGAGGAAGGAGAAAATTCATGATCACAACACAGACAGAACTGGATGTATCTCCGGGCGGCATTGCCCCGGTGATCCATGTGAGCCAGTACGATACCGGGAGCCGGACACTCCTGTTTAACCTGATCGCGACAGCGGGAGACCTGATCTTGCCGACCGGCACCAAGGCAGAAATCCGGGGAACCAAACCGGATGGGAACGGCTTCTCCTATGATGCGCTGATCAACGGCAAAACCGTGACAGCGGATGTCACAGAGCAGATGACAGCAGCTGCGGGGAAAGCAGTCTGCGAGATTGTCCTGTACACCGGCACTCCTGCAAGGGAAGGCGCGGAAGCCTCCTCCGATTTCACACAGCTTTGTACCGCGAACTTTATTCTGTTTGTGGAGCGGGCGGCGCTGGATAAGGATACTGTCCGATCCGGATCGGAGATCAAACAGCTGATTACAGTACTTGACCGGACGGATGAACTGCTGGCGGCAGCTCAGACCATGGATGATGCAAAACAGCAGATCGCGGAAATGACGGAAAGTACCCGGACGGATATGAATGAACTGGCGGAGCGCGTGGAACGTAATGCACAGGAATTATCGGAAGCGTCGGCTACTTCCGCAAGATCAGCGGCACAGTCCGCACAGGCTGCAGAGAGAACACTGGAGACGGTCGAAGCCAAGGGACAGCAGCTTTCCCAACTCGCTATCACCTCGGATACGATCGCAAAGCAGGCTCTGGAAAAAGCGACGAATGCTGAGAATGAATCGGCAGAGACATCCAATGCGGTGGATACCGTAAACCGGGAATTATCCCGCCTGCGGCTTCTCACCGAAGGGAAAGTGGATGATGCCTATGTGGAGGATGGCTTCCTTTACATGACTTCAGACGGTGACGTGGTCGTAGGGCCGCTTGGGCCATTCTCCGGTACTGGCGGCGGAGGCGGCGGTGGTACCTCCGGGAACAACGCCCACATCACACTGACCAATAAATCCGGATTCCTGTCCCGGACGATTGCGCAGGGGGATGCGCTGCCGATCACCATTAACTGGACATCAGAAGAAGATGATATCCCCACCGGAAATGGCACCATGAAGGTGACGGTCGGCGGCGTGGTGAAAGCTATGATGGATGTCAGGCAGGGCGATGTGAACGTGGATGTAGCTCCCTATGTCTCTGCGGGATCTTCCGTGGTGAAGATCAACGTAGCGGATATCTATGGAAACAACCGGACGCTGAACTTCTCCATCACGGTCGTTGTGCTGACGCTGACATCGTCCTTTGATGATTCTGCAGCCTACACCGGGCCGATCAGCTTTCCGTATGTTCCGACCGGCAATATCCAGAAAACCATGCACTTCCTGCTGGATGGGCGTGAGATCGGAACGACGGTGACTTCCGTATCCGGCAGGCAGCAGTCCTTCACGATCCCGCAGCA
Organism: Parasporobacterium sp.; assembly: GCA_017459985.1. Lineage (GTDB taxonomy): Bacteria > Bacillota > Clostridia > Lachnospirales > Lachnospiraceae > RGIG5612. Next base: position 2,730 of record JAFUBX010000042.1, on the reverse strand, counting down.
GAAGCACGGGGCGCACAGCTTTACCTGTTACTTTGAAGCGGATATCAATGGGCAGACGGTCAAGAGCAACGAGCTTTATTACGAGATCATCTGTCTGGAGACCATGAACCTGACACCGATCGTGACCTGCGACTTTCATACGGAAACGGTGAAGCAGTACACCACGATTCATATCGGCTACTCGGTCTATGATCCGACATCCATGAATGCGGATGTGGTGATCAAGAGGAACGATGCGGTGATCTCGACACAGACAGTGGGCCGGTCAAAGCAGGACTTTGCTGTCCGCATGGATACGGTCGGAAGTTTCACCTTTGAGATCAGTTCCGGGGAGGCCAGCAGATCCTTTACCCTGACGGTCACGGAATCCGATATTCAGATCGAGGCAGAAACCGAGGCGCTGGCCCTGTTCCTTACCAGTTCCGGGCGGAGCAATTCCGAGGAGAACCGGTCGGTATGGAGCTACGGTGATGTAACAGCGCAGCTTTCCGGCTTCAACTTTGCCTCCGACGGCTGGCAGAAGGACGAGCAGGGGATCAGTGTCCTTCGGGTCGCTGGTGATGCGAGAGTACAGATCCCATACCTGCTGTTCGGCTCCGATTTCCGCACCGCTGGCAAGACCATCGAGTTGGAGTTTGCCACCCGGACGGTCATGAACTATGACGCCGTGATCCTTAGTTGCCTTTCCGGTGGCAGGGGGCTATCCCTTACCGCGCAGAGGGTACAGCTCAAATCGGAGCAGAGTGAGATTGGCACGCAGTTCAAAGAAAACGAGCATGTGCGCGTGGCCTTTGTAGTACAGAAGAGAACAGAAAACCGACTGGTGCTCTGTTATATCAATGGCATTATGAGCGGTGCCATTCAGTACCCGGTAAATGATGACTTTGCCCAGACGGAGCCGGTCGGAATTTCCATCGGCAGCAATGAATGCACCATCGATCTTTATAACATCCGGGTCTATGACAACGACCTGACCAGAAGCCAGGTGCTGGATAACTGGATCGCGGATACACAGGATGTGGATGAGATGCTGGCCCGTTATCAGCGTAATCAGGTATATGACGCTTACGGAAATATCGTGAAGGAACAACTGCCGCCGGATCTTCCGTACCTCATTCTGGAAGCGGATGAGCTCCCGCAGTACAAGGGCGATAAGAAAACGGTCAGCGGCTCTTACATAGATCCGCTGCATCCGGAGAAATCTTTCACTTTTATCGGTGCTCAGTTCGATGTTCAGGGTACTTCATCTCAGTACTATGAGCGGAAGAACTATAAGGGGAAATACAAGAACGGTGTAGTGAATGCGAACGGCAACACAGCGGAGACCGTGAAGCTGAGGGATAATTCCATCGCAGTGGCTACCTTCTGTTACAAAGCGGACGTGGCATCCTCCGAGGGGGCCAATAACGTGGAGCTGGTTATTCTCTATAACGATGCCTGCCCGTACAAGACTCCGGCGCAGCAGGAGGACAGCCGTGTGCGTCAGGGGATCGACGGATTCCCGATTGTGATCTTCTGGCATGATACCGTAAAAGACGAGACGACCTTCATCGGCAAGTATAACTGGAATAATGATAAGTCCACCGAGGAGGTATTCGGCTTCCGGGAGGATGACGAGTCTTGGGAAGTGCGGAACAACACTTCCGACCGTGTCCTGTATAAGAGCGCGGATTATTCCGGTGATGCATGGCTCGGTGATTTCGAAGCCCGCTTCCCTGATACGGAGCCGCCGTATGCAGATCCTGCCCAGCTGCAGGAATTTGCAGAGTGGCTCGTCAGTACGGATACGGAGAAGGCAACCGGGGCAGTACTTCCGGTACCTGTGACCTACGGGGAGGAAGAATACACCCACGATACGTCCGAATACCGGCTGGCAAAGTTTAAGGCAGAGGCTGGCCAGTATATGGAACTGGAAAGCGCAGAGTTCTATTATCTGTTTACTGAACTGTTCCTGATGGTCGATAGCAGGGCCAAGAATATGTTCCCGTCATTTATGGGAGGTGACATTTCAGCATGAAGAAAAAGATAGTGTTCCTGCCGTATGACTTTGATACGGCGATCGGGATCAATAACGAGGGCGCTTTGGTGTTCTCGTATAATCTGGAAGACATCGACCAGACAGAAGGCGGTGCGGATGTTTTCAACGGGCAGCAGTCAGTTCTGTGGAAGAACATGAGGGCTGCCTTTTTTGATGAGATCAAGGCCATGTACCAGAATCTGCGCTCTACCGGAAAGCTTTCTTATGAAAAGGTGGAGCAGATGTTTGAGGAACATCAGGCCAAGTGGCCGGAGGCGATCTTCAATGAGGATGCGTGGTTCAAATACCTTGCCCCGCTGGTGGAGAAGGGAAATGCGTCCTATCTGTCGATGCTGCAGGGATCAAAAGCGGAGCAGCGGAAGTGGTGGTTATATAACCGCTTTCGCTACATCGATTCCAAGTACAACGCAGGCGACAGCCTCTCTGATGTCATCACGGTGCGTGGCTATGCAAAGGCAGATATCACTATCGAGCCTTACGCCGACGTGTATGCCAGCATCAAGTATGGTTCCTATCTGGTGCAGGCCCGCTCTGCTCGAAACACGCAGACGACATTGGAATGCCCGCTGGATAACGTGAACGATACAGAAATCTATATTTACTCCGCGTCCCAGCTGGCGGACGTGGGAGATCTTTCCGGCCTCATGGTCGGCTATGCGGATTTCTCGAAAGCGGTGAAGCTGCAGGCGTTG
>JAFUBX010000041.1 GCA_017459985.1 Parasporobacterium sp. | reverse complement strand
GTATGAACAATATCATCAATATCCTGATCCGTACACCAGAAGGAAAAGAATTCAAAGTAAACAGAGAATCACCGTGCACGGTGGAAGAACTGATCCGGCCGCTGCAGGATGAGTTTTCCTATGAAATCCTGAGCTGTGTCGCTGATTATCATCGTCAGGGACTGGACTGGATCGTCGATCATGACTGTACAATTGAGCTTCTGGATATGCGTTCTCCTTCCGGAAACATGACATATCAGGTCTCCCTGACTTTCCTGTATATCAAAGCGGTGCATGATGTGCTCGGGGACGATGTCCGCGTCACGATTGCCAATTCCCTCAGCAAAGGTCTGTTTACACAGATTCATACCGGAAAGCTGGATGAGACAGCTGTCCGGAAGATTGAAGCACGCATGAAGGAACTGGTCGAAGAAGATATCCGCTTTGAGGGCGGTTATGCCAGACGTCCCGAAATTGAGGAATATTTCAGAAAGTATACAAGAAGAGAACAGAAGGATCTGATTGAATCTGCGGATGATCTCAGACGTGCATATATCTATAAACTGCAGGATGAAACGGATCTGATCTACCACCGTCTTGTTCCTTCCACCGGATATCTGAAATGGTTTGAGCTGAGAAGATACAAGAACGGCGTGCTGCTGCGCTTCCCGCATCCCTCAAAGCCGGATACCGTCCCGCCTTATGAGGAACAGAAGCTTCTTTACGACGCCTTCTCGGAAGCGACCCGCTGGTGCAGGATCATGAAGGTCAGCAATGCCGCAGACCTGAATATCCTGGTGAAACAGAAAAACTGCAAGGATCTGATCCTTCTTTCCGAAGCATTGCATGAAAAGAGAATTGCTGAAATTGCCGAACAGATCCGGGAGTCCGGAAAGCGGATCGTCCTGATTGCCGGACCGTCTTCTTCGGGAAAGACTTCTTTCGCCAAACGGCTGTGCATTCAGATGCGCGTCATCGGATTGAAGCCGCTGTATCTCGGTACGGATGACTATTTCCATGAGCGGGATGAAACGCCTGTCCTTGAAAACGGGGAAAAGGATTTTGAAAGTCTGCGGGCAATCGATACCGTACTGTTCAACAATCAGATGAACGATCTGCTCAAAGGCAAATGGGTGGATCTCCCGGAATTTGATTTTAAGGAAGGAAAGAAGGTATACGGGCACAGGATTACCTCAATATCTTCCACACAGCCGATTGTCATTGAGGGGATTCACGGGCTGAATCCGGCAATGACGGAAGGAATTCCCGATGATCAGAAATACCGCATCTACATCAGTCCGCTGACCCAGCTGAATATCGATGATCATAACCGTGTCCCCACAACCGACGCCCGGATGCTGAGAAGAATTGTCAGGGATCATCTGTTCCGCGGATACGGAGCTCTGGAAACGATCCATGCATGGCCGAGTGTGCGTGCCGGAGAAGAACAGTATATTTTCCCGTACAATTCACTTGCGGACACCTTCTTCAATTCCCACTGCCTGTATGAACTATCGGTTCTGAAAAAATACGCAAAGCCGCTGCTGGAAACAATCCCGGAGGATGTGCCGGAATATCCCGAAGCCAGAAGAATGCTGGAATTCCTTGGCTGCTTTAACGAGATGGAGGATGATTCCATTATTCCGAACAATTCCATCATGAGGGAATTCATCGGCGGAAGCGTACTGCTGTAGGCGGATGAAAAAATGAAAATGGGACCGTGCGGATTCCGGACTGAATCACACGGTTTTTTCTGTGCTTCCGTGAGAATGCACGGATTTCCTGCTAGCATTATGAGAAAAGAAAACAGGAGGCGGCGATGAAACAATACAGACGTTTTGAACCGGAGGATGCGGCACGGATCCGTCTTCCCGGAAAGATGATGTTTTCTCCGGACGGAAAGACACTGGCATTCGCCGTGGAGACACCGGAGAAGGAAAATAACAGGATCTCCTTTTCAACATGGATCCATGATGAGCACGGAAGCAGGCAGCTGACTTATTCCCGTGATGCATTGCCGTTGGCATGGAACAGCAATGAAGAACTGATCATTCAGAGAAATACAGAGGATACGCTTCCCGGAACAACCGCATTATCGCTCATCAATATCGGCGGCGGTGAGGCAAAGCCGTTCTGCACGCTTCCCTTTGTCCTTTCGGATCTGAAGAAGGTTTCGGATGATGCCTGGATCGCCTGCGGCTTCATTCATAAAAATGATCCGGATCTGTATCTGTGCACAGAACAGGAGCGCAGACAGAAACTGAAGGAGAAGGAAGCGGAAAAGGACTATACAGTGCTGGATGAGCTGCCTTCCCATCAGGACGGGGCAGGGATGGTCAACGGCAGACGCAATGCGCTGTTTCTGGTTTCATTCCGCAATGGTCTGAAGGTCAGACGGATCACGTCCGCTGATATTTCCGTCAATGAATATGCGGCGGATGAGGAAAAGATTCTGTTTACCGCTGCGGATATGCATACCTCGGCACACAAGGAATGCGCGCTGCTGGGAACATACAGTTTCAAAAACGGGAAGATAAAGATGATTGTTGATCAGCCCGTATACCGTCTGGATACACCGCTGATCAGAAACGGAAAAAGCTATGTGCTGATGACGAATATGAAAGAATACGGCGCCAAGCAGACGCCGGTGCTGTACGAGGTGAGCGGCAGGAAACTGAAGCCGGTATATGAGCCCGCTTACGCCCTGACAAATCTTGCCAATGCGGATCTGCGGACGAAATACAATACCCGCAATGGAGTCACGGACGGGATGATCTGCACGCTGGCGAGTGTGGAGGACCATACCGAACTGTGGGCAATTGATGAAGATATGAAGACAAAGGCTCTGTATGCAGGGGCAGGCAATATTTCCTCGATTGCGGCCGGAAAGCAGTCGCTTGCGCTGATTCATTCCGACTGGGAAACACCGCCGGAAATATTCCTGATGAATATAGACGGAACCGGTCTGCGCCGTATTACGGATCTTTCGGAAGCCTGGCTGAAGGGAAAACAGCTCAATCCGCTGCGCAGGATTGATTATGTTTCCCACGGGAAACAGCTGCATGGCTGGACAGTCCTGCCGGCGGATTACGATCCGGAAAAGAAATATCCGGGGATTCTGGATATTCATGGCGGCCCGAGAGTGAATTTCGGCGAGGCGTTCTCGTTTGAAAAGCAGATGTTTGCGGATCACGGGTATTTTGCATTCTTTACAAATATCCGCGGCAGTGACGGCCGGGGAGATGAATTCGCGGATATCCGCGGAAGATACGGTACGGAAGACTTTGATGATCTGATGGCTTTTACCGACGCCGTGCTGAAAGAATTCCCGGCACTGGATGAGCACAGGCTGTGCGTGATGGGACTTTCCTACGGCGGATATATGACATCGCGCATCATTACGAAGACAGACCGGTTCTGCTGTGCCTCTGTTCACGGTCCGGTGATCAACTGGATCAGCATGTCCATGACTTCGGACATCGGTCCCTGGTTTGCGCCGGATCAGACCGGAGCGTCATCCGTGTTTGATTTTGAACAGATGTGGCAGACTTCGCCGCTGCGCTATGCGGATCAGGTGAAGACGCCGGCGCTGTTTCTGCACGGAACGGAGGATTACCGCTGTCCGGTGTGGGAAGGCATGCAGATGATGCAGGCACTGACGGTCCGGGATATCGAAACAAGGATGGTTCTGTTCAAAGGCGGAAGCCATAACATGCACTATACCGGTGCTCCGGGAATCAAAATCCGCAGGCTTCATGAACTGCTGGACTGGTTTGACAGACATACAGGGAAATAAAACAATGCCGGCAGATGCCGGCATTGCCTGTTTACGAAAGTCTGTTCAGGAAAGCCTGGATATGTCCACTTGCCAGGCGGTACAGCAGATATCCGAGCGCAGTTCCCAATGTGTTGGTGATCAGATCGGTAATATCCGCCGCTCTCAGCGGGTTGAGAAACGGCTGGACGCATTCGATCATCAGACTGAACAGGAAGCCTGCGGAAATGATGGAGAGGGGACTTTTCTGACGTACCATCGGCAGGAAGAAACCGAACGGAATCATCATGAGGGTGTTCAGGAAGAGTTCTTCCTTTGCATTCAGATGACCTTCGGTGATATCGATGAACGGTGAGAAGTTGATCGTACCATAAGGCTTTTCATAAAGGTTGGGAACCGAAGTCAGCACCGGCATCAGAGTGAAATAGATTACCATGCAGAGATAGAAATAGAAAAGCGTCCGTATCATGAAACGGACATGACCCATTTTTTTCCACTTCGGAAAGAACATGACGAAGTAAATTACCGCAAGCGTTAAAAAATCAGGGAGGGATTCGATTCCGCGTATCATACTGTTCTCCGCATCGCACGCATATTCAAAATGTTAGCATGCCTCCGTCCGGTTGAAAAGGACGGACGCAGGCAAAAGACACAGAATTCACGGAATTACGCTGGTTATATCAGACATACGATGCTGTACAATTGAAGATATGAAACGATTGGCTGTATTGCTTGTACTGATTGTGTGCCTGATCAACCCGGCATATGCCGCAGAAAACAATGATCCGGGCATCTTTGCCTGGACATATCCGGGATCTTTGTCTGCGGATGATCCGCAGAATGATCTGTATCCCGATCAGGGAAATACCGTTTCTTCCGCGCAGACGGTCTGGAAAAACGACACGCTGATCCGCAGGGCATATTTCACTGTGAAAGAAGAATGCACGCTGCATCTGGAAGTTGCCGGTGACAGCAGGAATTATGTGCAGGCAGTATTTCTGGAAAAGACGTCCGCATCCCTGGGCATGGGGGATACGGAAGCGCCGCATGCCGAAGTGCCGGACAGAAGAGGAGGACATGCATACCATGCACATGCCGGAGAAACGGTATATCTCATGGTCAGAGCGGAAATACCTTCCGATGCACAGGAGGGGATGTATGAATGCAGGATATGCCTGGATGACGGAAACAGCAAATATGAGCTTCCCCTCAGCCTGCAGATCAGGAATCAGGTGCTTCCCGAGAGCAGTCTGATCACGGAATACTGGCTGTATCCGTACGGTGCACTGCGCTGGTATGACATTCTGAAAGACGAACAGCCGTTTTCCCGAAAACACTGTGAAGTGCTGCGGAATCATCTGAAAGAATACCGGAAGCTCGGCATGAAGAACATTACTGTTTCCATTGCGGACGAACCGTGGGGGCATCAGGTCTATGATGATTATCCTTCCATGGTCAGATGGAACCGGGACAAAGACGGATATCTGTTTTTTGAATATGATGAGATGGATGCCTGGATTGAACTGTGCATGGAGTGCGGTATTGATGAAGTGATCGACTGCTTCGGCATCCTGCCGTTTGACGGGGCGTGGCTGATTCATGAGGCGGACGGAAGTGAAACAAAGGTATCCCCGGCTGTCGGCAGCGATGAATGGCGGCTGTACTGGTCCGCATTCCTGTACAGTTTTGCGGATCATATGAAAGAAAAGGGCTGGCTGGATAAAACATATATTGCTGTGGATGAAGGTACGCCGGAAGAAATCGGCACGGCTGTGTCCCTGGCAAAGGAAATCTGCGGGGAAACGATACGGTTTTCCGCGGCTCTGGATGAACTTCCGGAGGACTGCTGTCCGGAGTTTGAGAGGATTGCGGTATCCATTGCGGCATTTCAGAAACAGGAAGAGCGGATGAAGCGCATCATCGATGAGCGGAAACGGCTCGGTCTGAAAACCCTGATGTACAACTGCTCGACCAATTACCCCAATGCATTTGCACTGTCACAGCCGGATGAAAGCATCTGGACGATCGAATATCTTTACGGAATGGGATTTGACGGATATCTGCGATGGGCACTGGATGCCTGGACGGAGAATCCCTATGAAAACCTCGACTGGCAGTATTTTGAAGCAGGGGATACCTTCCTGATGTATCCGGACACAAAGGATGCGGAAAATCCGGTTCCGGTGATGACTTACCGGCTGGAAATGATTGAGCAGGGAAAGAGAAATGTATCCAAACTGCAGTATCTGCAGGACCATACGGATCAGTCCGGAGTATTTGCATCGCTACCGCAGACAATGTACCGGGGATACGGGAACTTTAATGCATATGGTGCAATGTGTGCGAAAAATGAGAGCACGCAGAGGCTGATTTCTGTGGAAACAGCTAGGATTAACAGGAACATTGCGCTTGGTGAAATGATGATTGACGGCGGCATGCCGGAGAGTTTTCCGTACCTGGCAGATCCGTACCGGTCTGTTCTTGCCCGTACCGGAATTGATATTTCATGGGATGGGGCGTATCTTGGATATCAAAGATGTTCGGCGCTGGTCAATATTGCCTGCATGGTGCTTTCGGTGCTTGCGGCGCTGATGATGCATCCCGGGAAAAGGCCGCTGCTATGCAGGCTTGGGTGTGATGCAGCTGCGCTGATCCAGGCAGGGATCTTCATCCTGCATTGCGGAAGTCCCATGGTATTGATCGATCACAGGACATGGATCTTTGTTCTTCTTGCTGTCCTGTCAGCAGCGCTATTATTCATTCAGAGAAAAACAATGTGCAGAAAGAGCACGGGAGAAAATGCATATGTTTAAACGAAAAGCGGGAAGTCTGATATCAGCTGTGCTTGCGGCATGTATGACCGCAGTGATTTTTGCACTGCTGATGCTGGTCATGCGGCTGTATCCGTTCGGAGACAATACGCTGCTGTACGGAGAAGGCGGAAGATACCTGAGTGTACTCGGCAATATTCAGGAGATTGCGGCTCATCCGGACAGCCTGTTCTATTCATGGCATTCGGCGATGGGAACCAATATGTCGGAAATATCCGCGGCATTCCTGTTCAGCCCGCTGAACTATCTGCTTCTGCTGTTCCCGGACAACCTTCTTCTGGGCTTTCATATCATTGCCGGACTGCGTCTGTCGCTGGCATCGTTTGCCTTCTGCATCTGGCTGAACCGTAAACCGGGGCTCCATGTTTTCTCGAGGGCAATTCTCGGCGTTGCCTACGCCTATACCGGATTCATGATGCAGTATCTGACCGGAGCGTCCATTGCGGACGGCGCGGTATTCCTGCCGCTGCTGGCGGTTGGCGTGGAGCGCATCTACGAAGGAAAAGGCATCCTGTTCTATGTTCTAGCGCTCGCACTCGCCGTTCTGACGGGTTACCGGATGATTGCGGTCTTCTTCCTGGCTTCCATCCTGCTGTATTTCCGGGGAATTTTCGATACCCCCGGCGTCGGTGTGCGGCTGAAGCGCACGATTGTTCCATGGATTGCCGGCACGCTGATTTCGCTCGGCATCTGTGCGATTGTACTGATTCCGGTCTTCCTGATCACACATCCCGGCTATCAGATGAGGATGCCGGAATTCATGGTTATGCACGGGGATCCGGCGGTTTTGCTGAGAAGTCTGATGAGCGGATATAAGCCGGAAGCGGATGCACCGCTGCTGTTTATCGGCATGGTTCCGCTTGTGCTGGCACTGATGTGGTTCTTTGACGGCGAGATAACGCTGCGGCATAAGATTGTGACGCTGATCATGCTTGCTCTGGCAGTCATGACTTTCTGGCTTCCGATCCCGTATCTGTTCCGCATGAATGTGGAAGCAGGGGCATTCGATGTCAGATGCACATATCTGGTCGTATTCATCCTGATGGACCTTGCCGCGGAGAGCCGGGGCAGTCTGGAAAGCATGAGCCGTACAGGTTATATCCTTTCGGCGGTTACGGCGGTCATGCTGTTTGCCGGATCGGTTCTTGTGCACAGTGCGGACTGGAATCTCTGGACAGCCGTGATCGATGCGGTTCTGATCATTGCATCTCTTGTCTGCGCCTATCTGATCACCTCCGGAAACAAACGCACTGCTACATTGGCGCTGAGTGTTCTGACGCTGTTCAATCTTTCGGAAAATGCCTGGCTGACGCTGCATGAAACAGTAAAAGAGAAGTCGGCGGCACAGTTCTATGATGACTATGACAAAGTTACCGGAGCACTGTCGCAGATCCCGGATTCCGGCATGTACCGCGCAGCCCAGACATTCAGCTGGGGAAAGAATGATGCATTCCTGTACGGTTATCACGCTGCAGACGGATATCTTTCCGGATCTCAATTCGAAAACACCGGTCCGGCATATGCAAACTTTCTCGGCGTGGCGTGGGACAATGATCACAGCAGCTATGCGGAGGCCGCACAGAATATTCCGGAAACATCCGACAGCATGATGTCGGTGAAATATCTGATCGCAAAGGAGGAACCGGAGGAAAAAGACTATCAGAAAGTCAGTTCCTATTCCGGACTTCTGATCTATGAGAACCCGTATGCACTGCCGGTATTTACCGCCGTCGGTGACCTTCCGGAAAACGATCTGTCCGATCCGTTTGTTTCGATGAACATGCGCTTCCGTTCCCTGAGCGGCAGCGGGGATGATATCTTTACTGCTTTGAAGACCAATTCGTCTTCCAAAGGAAACGACATTGTACTGTCCTTTACCGGAAACGGAAAGCCGCTGTACCTGTATCTTCCGGGCAAAGCGGAAGTGACAGCGGCGGATACGGTGGAAAAGACAGAGTTTTCCGCGGATGAATCGGAACGGATTTACTGTCTCGGCACAAAATCATCCGGCCGCAGGGTGACGGTGACAATCTCACCTGATGCTTCATCGGATGCGGACTTCAGCAGAGCGTGCATCTATGCCGAAGACAGGAGTGTTCTGAAGAAACTGTCCGGCATGATACAGAAGAATGCGGTCGCTGTTGAAAAAGTCACGCCGTCGCATCTGAAAGGGACATGCAGTATTCCCGCGGGAACCGGCTATATTGTGACAACGGTTCCGTATTCGGGCGGATGGAATATCACCGTTGACGGACGTACATCGATTGCCGGAAGTGATTCCTGGGGCATGCTGTCATTCGGCATTACCGAAGGAACGCATACCATTGAAATGGTCTACCGTCCGCAGGGATATATCACCGGCATGATTGTCAGCGCTGTTTCCGTCATCCTGCTTGTGGTATTCATGCTGATACATACCGGCCGGATTTACCGCTACAGAAAAGAAGATAAAGAACAGGAAAGACTGAAGAAGGAAGCCGAACTGCTGGCACAGCAGAAAGCGGAGGAAGAGGCGAAAGCTGCGGAAGAAGCCGCAAAGCAGGAGGTGGAAGCACAGACGGAACCGGAACCTGCACTGCCTGAAGAAGCAGCTCCGGCATCTGAGACGATTCCTTCGGAAATTCCTGAAGAAACTGCGGATGTGCAGGAAGAAAGCGGAACGCCGGAAGAACAGTAAAAACAAAGAAAAGGCAATGGATTCAGCTGTCCATTGCTTTTTATGAGGTACCGTTTTCCTGCGGCATTCAGCGCAGATGATGATCTTTTGTCCAGGAACTGAGATGGAAGTAGAGGGTTGCGAAGATACCTGCCAGCGTAAAGGCAAGGGCGCTGGACATGTAGATAATATGAATATCGAAGCTGATCTTCAGTCCGACTGTGACAAAGATATACTTGGCGACGCACTGGCTCAGTACGGCGATGATCATCGGAATCTTCACGTTTCCTGCGCCTCTGCAGCAGCCGTTGTAAATATGGCTCCATGTCAGCGGAACGTAGCTGAATACGGTGTATCTTGTCATGGCTGCACCGTATCTGATGACATCCGGATTGGTGTCGAATAAGGCAATGAATTTCTCCGCAAAGATAAAGATCGCACCGGCGCAGACCAGGGTAATTGCCGAAGCGATGATATTGCACATCCTGATGCCGTCCTTTACCCGGTCATATTTCTTCGCGCCGAGATTCTGGCCGACAAAGTTCGTACCGATCGTGGAAATGGACTGCATAGGGATCTGTACCCAGCTGGCCACTCTGGTTGCTACGCCGATTCCGGCGATTGCGGCAACGGGGAACAGATTGACATATGCCTGGACTACCAGGTTGGATAATGATATCAGCATATTCTGCAGGGCGGCGGGAATTCCGAGCTCACACAGTCTTTTCAGCATGGCCATGTCAATCTTCAGTTTTTTCAGATCGATCTTCAGTTCCGGATCCAGATTCTGCAGGGCGTTGAAGGCCAGTATATCGACAATCAGCTGGGAAAGCACGGTTGCCAGCGCCGGTCCGGTCACGCCCATATTCAGCTGCCGGACAAATATGACGCCCAGGATGATATTGATGATGCAGGAAGTCATCAGGTAGTACAGCGGATGGCGGGAATCGCCGAGCGAGCGCATGATGAAGAAGATGACATTGTAGATAAAAAGCGGCAGATAGCCGAGCATGAATACCCGCAGGTAGATCTCCGCTTCGTGGTAAATGATCTCATTGACATTGCTGAGACGCATCATCCACGGCGTAAGCAGTTCACCGAAGATTGTAAAGCCGATTCCGGCGAAGAATGATGCCAAAAGACCGGTCTCAATGGCTTTCTTCACATTCTCCGTTTCCTTTGCACCGTAGAAATTGGATACCAGTATCCCGCTGGCGGTGGAAATGCCGTAAAAGAAGAAGTTGGCAATCATCGTGATGGACTGGGTTGCACTGACTGCGGAAAGGGCGTTGGTGTTGATATAGTTTCCGACGATCATGGAATTGGTCAGGTTGTAGATCTGCTGGAACAGATTTGCCAGAATGATCGGCCAGACAAACAGAAGAAGCTGATGGAATATATCGCCTTCGGTCAGATTGACTGCTTTGTTACGCTGTTTCATAGGATACCTCACCGGATGGAGTTTCTTTTGCGCTCAGCCTGCGGATCCAGTCCGTGCCTCTCAGCCGGTTCAGTCCCCAGATTGCCTTGAACAGATTGCCGCTGCGCAGAATGACATAGAGCACCGGTGCCGGCCATTTCAGAACAAATGCCGCCAGGATGCCGAAGGGAATGGATACCAGCCAGTTGGAAATCAGATCCGTCCGGAACAGCCGCTTTGTATCGCCGCCGGCACGGATGACGCCGTTGTTTACCGTCGAACTTGTCACAAGGAACAGAACCGTGACGGATGCGGAGAATCCCATCTGCCGGGTGAGAATCCGGGTCTCTTCGGAAATCGTATAGAAGCGCATCAGGATGGGCAGAATAATCTGAATCATGCCCGAGCAGATGCAGGCAAATACCATGGCGGTCTTCACAAACCGCCATGCATCTTTCCTCACCTGTGCGATATCTCCCGCACCGATATCATTTCCGATCATGATGCCGGCCGCATTGGACATCCCGCCGCCGAAGGCATTCGGAATCATCCAGGCCATATGCACAATGGACTGTGCGGCCATATAGTATTTGGAAACACGTCCAGTGATCATGGTCTGGGAGGAGTTGACCAGATTCTGCATGAAGCTCATTCCGAGAATCGGCAGTGTTACCTTCCAGTACTGCAGCATCAGTTCTTTTGAAACAATGGGATTATAATCGCGCAGGCGGAATTTCAGCTTTTCTTCCTTCCACAGCAGATAGCATACGGCAATCATGGCTTCCGCAAGTCTTGCCATCACCGTTCCCAGGGCTGCACCGGCTACTCCCATTGCGGGAAAGCCGAAATGTCCGAAAATGAATACCCAGTTGAAGAATACGTTGAAGACACAGGAAAGCAGGGAGGTATACAGACCGATCCGGACTTCCCGCACCGACTGCAGCGTAATGACGATGGACTGCGATATTGCAAGGAACAGGAATCCCCAGCGCACATGCATCAGGTAAGAGGAACCGGGTTCCACCAGCTCCGGCACATTGCTGTAAATGCGGATGATCGTCTCCGGGAACAGGCTTGTAATCAGGAAGAAGATGGCGGCTGCGCTCAGGGAAAAGGTGAGTGCGAGGGAAAAGAGTTTTTTCAGTCTGTGCGTATCGCCGGAGCCCCAGTCCTGGGCACCGATCACCAATGCACCGCTGCCGATACCGAGAATCACCGCATCCAGGAACCACAGATAGGTGTTGCAGATACTGACGGCGGAAATTGCATTCTCGCCCAGCTGTCCGACCATGATGTTGTCGATCAGACTGACTGTGAGCGTAATGACACGCTGCAGGGCAATCGGCAGAGACAATGTGAAAACACTTCTGATAAACGCCTGATATGTATCTTCCCGTACTGTTTCTGTCATGCATGCACCATTCCAAAATAATTATATTTCCGGCAGGAAACAGCTTCAGTGCAGAAAAAAGCTCAGAATGAATCACTTTTCAGGCAGGAAAAAAGAAAATCACGGATACCTAAAGGAAATGTAAAAAAAAGGCATGGTACAATAAAGCAGATGATAAACGGAGGCGAGATATGCCGCAGACAGTAAGTGAGTATCTCCGTGATCTGGAACTGGATCTGATAGAACTGAGCAGCGCGGAACGCGATGATGTTCTGGATGAAGTATATCAGCTGGTTCTTGAAATGCGGAAAGCGGGACTGAGGGAAAGAGATATTATAAAGAGACTCGGCCCGACAAAAAAAGTGGCGAAGGAATATCTGAGAAAATACGGGAAAGGCGGTATTCTGAACCGGATTACAGAGCGTCTGACTCCCGCACCGGCAGTCAGGAAAACGCATGGCGCCCGTGTAAAGGAGTACTACCTCAGATTTTACAAAAGCGGAAAATACAAGGTGAATCAGCAGGAGCTGTCCCGGTACGGGACCTGGGAAATTGCCGAGGCGGATATTTTCCTGCTGAGATCCGACTGGACGGAACTGGAAATCGTCCGTGACCTGGAAAACAGATTCGGTCTGACGACCAGCGAATATGAGCTGGTCAATCCGAGAACAAAGGAGAGCTTCTGATGGAAAAATATCCCGATATCACTTTGATGAGCGACCGTGAACTGCTGGAAGAACTGGTGGAATCCCAGCGGCGGGCAGAAAAATCCCGGAGAATATGGCTGATTGTCAAACTGGTGATTGCGGCGGCAATTCTCATCCTGCTGGCAATCTATGTGCCGAAAGCAATCGCAGAACTGAACAGGTACAGGCAGGTTCTGGATACAGCAAGTGTCCGTATGGATGAAGCGTACAAGATGGCAGAAGATATGAAGGAACTTGTAAAGCAGTTCCCGAATCCGGAAAACGGATACGAAGGTCTGGAAGAGATCATCGATCTGTTTGTGCAGCGTCTTGTAAAAACATTGAATCCGTTCCGTTAAGGATAAAAAGATCCTTTAAATTTGGACGGGGAACAGAATAAACTCTAAAACAGAATTGGGACAGGAAAAGATATCTGATCAGATATTGCTGTAAAACAGTATGGGATCAATATCTTTTTATATTTATGAACTAATGATGTCCGTTATTATGGAGACAAAGGAGAAATCGAGCAAAATGAAAAGAACAGTGTACCTTCTCGCCCAAGATTGTACACACCGTTCTTTCCGTTCGAACAAGTCTTACCATGATCATTGTTCTTACCAATATGATAAATAATATTTATCAATCTGACTATGCCGAAATAACAGATTCTCTCTGTCTGAAATCCATTCAATGCCCATTCTGTCATAACAATGGAATGCGGATCCATGCATATTATCATCGCAGAATCAAATATTCATTCACTTCCGAAAAAACCATTCTTCGAATTCTCAGGGTCCGCTGCACCAATGATGACTGCCGCAGAACACATGCAGTACTGCCCGATTCCATTATTCCCGGTTCTCAGATCTCTCTGGAAGAAACAATCAAAATTGTAATGTCTGAAGAAAGAACAGAAGATATGAATGCGATCCTGGATAATAACTGCCTGATGAGCCCTAATGATTTTTATTACACCCGCCGTAAACTGAAGCGTCTGTGGAACATCTTTATCTCTCAATTGATGATCTCCTCTGCAGAACTTCTGCGTCTTATCATACATATCTTCAGACTGCAGTGCAGGAATATTCTTCTTTTTTCTGTTTTCACCACTTCATTTAAGGTGCTCATCTTGCCCCAGGGAACTATTCTGAAGGCATGAAAGGAAAAGTCTTTCAGAATAATTCTCTCCAACATCAGATTCCGTAAAATCGTATCATTCACATTCCGGAATCTGCCGGTCTGAGTTTTCGTATTGTCTGAAAGACCGTTATCGGTATTATGAGACCTGTTTCTTCTTCTCAATTCAACATCTCCTGTTCATTTGATCTTGATTACCTTGATTCATATGATTATCAGGAGTCTGTATCCTGCAAAGCTGTTCTTCGTCAGGCCAGATCTTCTCCCTTCTTTATTGATCTTACCGCCGGTGATAATCCACCTTATAAACTCTTTATCGCTCCTGTTTATTCCGGACATTATTGCCTTATTGATCTGAAAGATGACACTTTCTCTGTTTTCAGCACACATCAGGCTCCTGAAGATATTGTCGATGATATCCAGGAAATAATTGAAGATGAACAAACTGCAGATGCACTTGTCTATATGCTCTTCTCCTCCGCTTCTCCTATATACAGCGTTTTCAGAGAAAATGAGTCTTTTCCTTATGATGAAGAGTGCCCTTTCTAATGATGGCAATGCCATCCTTGAATTCTTCAATCTGCAGAATTCTGAGGTCGATAAAGTGGACCTTCATACGGCTGACGGTGTTCTAATTGCTGATATTGAGCTCGTCGATCAGAAACCACCGTGCAAATACTGCGGTATGGACAGGATCCGTATCAAGGAACGCCCGGTCAAGATCATCAAACATTCAAACGCTGTCGGCAGACCCTGTCAAATCAGATACCATGCCCACAGGTATAAATGTCTCTGCTGCGGCAGGACATACTTTGAACACAATCCGTTTGTTTTCAAGGCTCAGAAAATATCTGTCCTCACTGTTACCAGCATTCTTGAAGATCTGAAAAATCCTGCGGAGACATTCTCCAATGTTGCCAAACGGTACAATATCAGCCCTACGTCCGTCGCTTCCATATTTGATCAGCACGTGGACATGAAGCGGCTTCCTCTTCCGAGATATATGTGCATTGATGAGAGTTACTCTTTCCATTCTGAGAAATCCAATTATGTCTGTATGTTCGTCAACTTCGAAACCGGTGACCCGATTGATATCCTCCCTTCAAGGCATATGGATGTTCTGCTGGAATACTTCCGGAAGATTCCTCTTGAGGAGAGAAGAAACGTTGAGATTGTCGGAATTGATATGTGGAAGACATACCGCTCTGTTGTTAAATATGTATTCCCCAGGGCTATCTTAAGTGCCGACCACTATCACATCAAACAGGATATGCATCGGAAAGCTGACAGGATCCGTATCCGTGTTATGAAACGGTATCAGTCTGATTCCGACGAGTACCATCTCCTTAAGCATTTCTCGTGGCTCATTTTCAAGCAGAAAGATGCCAGAGATAAAGAAGGCAGACTTCTGTTTGACCCGAAAAGGCCCGGAAAGCACAATAAGCACTTCAATCAGGAACTGAATTATTATGACCTTCTTGAACTGATCAAGGCAATCGATCCGGAGCTTACTGAAGCCATTGACCTGAAAGATAAATGCAATGATTTCTACAACAACAGTACTTATGAAACTGCTGAGAAGAACCTCAAGGTACTGATCAAAGCTTTCCGCTCCGCAGGCAGCCAGGATATGATTGACTTTGGCAACACCCTGGCTGAATGGAAGCAGGAAGTAATCAATTCCTTTATAGTTGTAAACCATGAATATAGTGTCGATACAGGGGATGGCCATGTGGTATCCCGTAAAATTAAAATCAACAGTGCCGTTATGGAACGCAAAAACAGCTCCGTGAAGACTATCAAGAAAGTGACCATGTCTATGGGCAACTGGGAAAGATTCCGCAACAGGGTCTTATATGCGCTCCGTTCTGACGCCACATATCATCTCAATCCGATCGACACTCCTAAGCCTCGTAAAAACTATAAATTCAAAGAAACTCGCAATCACAGATAATTTAAGCAAAAAAGCAACAGTTCTTCTTACTGAATTTCTGTTGCTTTTCCTTTAGATTTATCCTTTTCCGGATGTCCTCTAAACCATATTGGGTTTATTCTCATCCCGACTTATCTTACTGTACGGTTTTACTCTTTTCCCGTCCAATTTTAGAGGACC
>JAFUBX010000101.1 GCA_017459985.1 Parasporobacterium sp. | reverse complement strand
GAAGAGGTTGAGCAGAGAAGGAAAACTGACACTCGGAAAGATGAAGGAGATCCTGTCAGAGGTCAAAAAGGGAGAAATCCGTCGTGTGATGTTCAAAAATGAGCAGCTGTATCAGTATTTCCCACGGAATTACACGCCGGAGCAGATGAAGACCAAGATACTCGAAATGCTGGAAGCCTGGCAGGCAGACACGTCCGACAATAAGGAGGAAAAGTAAAAATGGTGAAGGTAATAGCTGTAGCGAACCAAAAGGGCGGGTGCTCGAAAACTTCGGTCGTGGCCAATCTGGGGATCGGACTGGCAATGGAAGGAAAGAAAGTCGCCGTGATTGATGCGGATCCGCAGGGAAGTCTGACGGCAAGTCTTGGGTACCAGGAACCGGATGACATCCGATATACCCTGGCAACGATCATGATGAACATTATTAACGAAGAAGAAATCGATCCCATGGAAGGAATCCTGCATCATGAGGAGGGGGTGGATCTGGTGCCGGCAAATATTGAGCTTTCCGGTCTGGAAGTATCCTTATCCAATGTCATGAGCCGGGAAATGATTCTGAAGGAATATGTGGAGCAGATTCGGGATCAGTATGATTACGTCCTGATTGACTGCATGCCGTCTCTGGGAGTCATGACAATCAATGCGCTTGTGGCAGCGGATCGTGTACTGATCCCGGTGCAGGCAGCCTACCTGCCGGTCAAAGGCCTTCAGCAGCTGATCAAAACTGTGGCGGTTGTGAAGAAGCGTCTGAACAAGAAGCTTTCAATTGAAGGGATTCTCATCACCATGGTGGATTACCGGACGAATTACGCGAAGGATATCACGGAAATGCTCCGGGAAAGCTATGGAGATACAGTCGGAGTAATGGAGAGTTTCATTCCATTTTCTGTGAAGGTTGCGGAGGCCAGTGCAGAAGGAAGCAGTATTTTCAGATATGCACCAAAGTGTAAGGCTGCAGAAAGCTTTGAGAAGCTGACGAAGGAGGTTCTGGGGAGATGAAGACAAGAGCGGGACAGAAAATCAGGCTGACCAGTGTGGAAGAACTGCTGGGTGTGGCAAATGAAGAATCGGCAATGGATCTGGAGATAGCGAAGATCCGTCCGTTTAAGGACCATCCTTTTAAGGTTCTGGATGATGAGAAAATGCAGGATCTGATGGAAAGCATCCGGATCAACGGTATCCTCTCTCCCGTTCTGGTCCGGCCGATCGGGAATGACACATATGAAATGGTCTCCGGTCATCGCAGGATGCATGCCGCGATGATGTTGGGTATGGATACCGTGCCGGCGATCATTCGGGAAATGACCGATGATGAAGCCGTGGTAAAAATGGTGGACGCGAATATCCAGCGGGAGGAGCTGCTTCCGAGTGAGAAGGCGTTTGCATTTAAGATGAAAATGGATGCAATGAGCCGGCAAGGTATGAGGACAGATTTAACTTTGGGACATGATGTCCCAAAGTGGAGTCATGAGGAAATCGGAAAAGAAAGTGGTTTTAGTGGACGCCAGGTCAAACGCTATATACGCCTTACTGAACTCATTCCGGAACTTCTTGATTACGTAGATCAGAAACGTATCCAACTAACAGTCGCCGTTGAAATTTCCTATATTGATCAGGAAGTCCAGAAGTGGCTGTTTGAGTATATCAAGGACAATGGTGTCGTGAAGCTGAATCAGATTACACTCCTTAGAACACAGTTGCAGACAGGAGCCATCACCCAGGCAAAGATGATAATGCTTTTGAATGATAGCCAGCCCGGCAAAGCGCCTTCCTCCAAGCTGACATTTACGGAGAAGAAACTGCGGGAATACTTCCCCGCAACATATACAACCACAGAGATGCGGAACATTATTGAAGATCTATTGCAGGATTGGAAAGAGCATCAGGAAATAGACGTCTCGGAAGACGAGGAGGTGTAATGGTCGATGAAATTTAATTACTATTATGGCTCCCAGGCAGATCAGTTCAGTTTTATACGGATCCCGAAGGTCATGTTGACAGAGGAGTTATTCTCCGGTCTTTCCATACCGGCAAAGGTGCTGTATGGGGTACTTCTGGATCGTATGACACTATCCCGTAAGAATGCTTGGTTCGATGAAGATAGCAGGGTCTTTATCATCTATCAGATTGGTGAAATCCAGGAAGATCTCGGGTTTTCGAAGAAAAAGGCGATGGAGCTGCTGGCAGAACTGGAGAAATTCGGACTTCTGGAGAAGAAACGCCGTGGACATGGGCTGCCGAACATCCTGTATGTGAAGAGTTTTATGACCGGACTGGACGCTGGAAGAACTGACAGCCATGTTCTTACTGAAGGGAAAATGAATGCCAGAGGTTCTGAAACTGGAACTTCTGGACCGGAAAGCACCTGCTCCAGAAGTGCAGCGGAAGGAACTTCAAGAAGTCCCGGTTTGGGAACCTCCAGGGTGACCGATCCCGGACTTCTTAGGGTCCCCGTTTCGGCACCTCTTAAGAGTAAGACTGAAATAAACCATACTGACTGGAATAATATCGAATCTGATCAAATCAGATCTGCGCCGGCACAGGGAGAGCTGATGACGCAGATGGGATCGGATGCGATGAGATTGGAAGAGGATCTGTCAGAGACCATTGCAGCGTACAGAAATCTGATCCGGGAGAATATCAGCTATGATGACCTGCTGATTGCACATCCGCATGACAGGGAACTGGTCGATGGAATTGCGGATCTGATCCTGGAGACTGTGATCAGCCGGAAGGAATACATGCTTATTGCCAGTAGCAGTTATCCTGCAGAGGTTGTCAGATCGAAGTTCTTGAAGCTGCAGTATTCGCATATCGAGTATGTGTTGTTCTGCATGGAACGAAATACGACAAAGGTCAACAATATCAAGAAATATCTGCTGGCGGCACTCTTCAATGCGCCGTCAACGATTGACGGCTATTACAGGGCAGAAGT
>JAFUBX010000100.1 GCA_017459985.1 Parasporobacterium sp. | reverse complement strand
TTCCAGTTCGGTGCCGATCTCGATCTCTCTGGGATATTTCCCCGGCTCCACCATGAGAACAGAGATCGTCTCGGGGACAGTCTCAGCCGTATAAGCTGCAGATCCCTCGTGAATGACACCCGGCATGGCATCCGCGATCATTTCACGATCTTCCATGATCCTTTCCTCATAGGCAGACGCCTTCTCAAAGACCTGAGCCTGGGCATCGTAATGATAGGCTTCACTGCCAAGCTGTTCTTCCGGCATGACCTCCTGTGAATTGACAGCAGAGACCATGGCGCTCAGTTCCTGTGCGCTCATGCTGCCGTCATCTGCAAGAAGCAGGATCTCATGGACAGACGAGGGAAGGATGAAATAGCTGCCGCCGATCTGTTCCGCAGCGTCCTTAAAGAAGTCCGGATAGCCCATGACACCGGCTCCATTGACTGTGCCGGGAACCGTAGCAACCATAAGCGGCGGAGCTCCGACATCCTCCGGCGGGATCATGCCGCCGCTCATTTCCGAAAGGACCTCTGCCAGAGAGCGGAGAGAGGCCGGATTTCTCTGCGGCGCGGATATAGCGGCATCTGCCATCAGCTGTTCTGCGGTGATCCCGTAATTCTGCAGCATCTGGTTGGTGACCAGAACGGTAGCGTCCGCATTTTCCCTGTGCTCCAGCTGAAAACGGTAGACGATCGCGATGTCTTCCATCGTTCTGTGAGGGATGGTCTCAAGCAGTGCGCGGTTCGGTCCGACCGGTACGGCCTGCATGATCAGGGTGTGTTTCATCTGCTCGTAATCAGACAGGGTGGAAGCTTCTACCTGCGGGATCTGATTAACAGCATCAGCGGCAAGATTTTCGATACGCCTCATGACGATATCCATCGGGACCCCGTCCTGCAGCATTTCATACTGAGAATGCAGGTTCATCGTTGCGCCGGCATTGCTGCCTTCCGGTGTGATGGAAATACCGGTATAGGACTGCCCCTGCAGCTTCTCGACACTGCGGATCTCCACGTTCATATATGGAAACTGCTCCTGAAGATCTGCTTTAACCTGCTCCAAAAACTGTTCATAATCCATGGTTTTTCCTCCTTAAACAAAACGAAGCGCCGGATAACTGGCGCCTTCCTCAAAATCGATGGTTTCTGTGTTGTCCCTCATGAACTTGCGGACGCGGTGACGGTCCAGCGCATCCGGCGTGATGAGGAAATGGTCCCCATTCAGCCGGATCACGACAATGGGGCCGACCAGATAAAGGCCGCTTTCTGTCTTGATCTCCGTGCCTTCCTCATAGAGATAATAGAGATCTTTGACGCCCGGGATCGCACGCATGACACTATGCTCATTCAGCCAGGGGCAGATCCGGAGAACATGCTCAAACGGGAAGACCCTGTAGTCTCCGGCATCATAGAAAAGCAATGCCACGGAGTCCTCTTCAGGAACCGGAATGTCCGGCACGGGATTCCTCTTTGAAATGGTTCCCGTCATTCGCTTTTCTGTTGCCATTCGTTCATAGGCCTGTATACTCTGCGCGATGTGGATCAGTTCATTGCGGAGTTCCGGAGGCGCACAGCAGGTGCATTCTCCTTCCGGCTCTTCCTCGACAGGATCCTCATCATCAAGGTTTTCCACCTCGATCAGGAACTCGCGGATCGCCTCGATCACCTCAACGGCATCGCAGAATTCATCGATCGTATCCTCCAGGCAGAGGAGCACTTCCTCAATTGTCTCGCTCTCATCAAGATTGGTTTCCAGATCGACTGAGAAATCGATCAGTTCATCCAGCTTCTTAAGGATCTCCATAGCCTGCTTATCGGTTGCTTTCATCTTTGACATAGTCTGTTTCCTTTCATATTTGGCATAAAAAAAGACATTCCCGCATGGAGAACGTCCGTCTGCATTTACATGAGCCTGATTTCATGGTTAAAGAAAACACCGGTCATATAACCGATGTTCTCTTTCTGTCTGGATTTTATTTCATTGCCTGTATCCTGTCATTCATTTTCCTTGCTTCCGCGCGATTATATCTCATGAACAGGAACCAGATAAGAAAGGCTGGCGCTAACTGTATTGCAGCTATAAGGAGTCCCTTCCCGAGCGATGACGCACCGCCCATCCAGCCGACGGCATGAGCAACGACCGTATAAACCGCGCATCCGATCCCCATGTGGATGATCACCCTGATCAGCATCGGCAGTCTGTCTTTACTGTATACGATCGAAGGAATGCCAAATCCCAGTCCTACCAGGACACATCCCGCGACCATCTTTGTAAAACGATACTGATCCATACTGAAAGTCCCATTGTTCTGAAAATCAAATACCACTCCGGAAAGACAGAAAATCGTCATGGCCAGCCCGATACCGATGACCGAGCTTTTTACAAGTTCTCTGACCGTTTCTCTCATTTTTTTCTCCTCCTATAATCCAAGATATTTTTTGAACTCCGGCAAATATTTCCTCGACACATAATCTTTACAGCCGTTTTTCATCTTCAATAAAAGTGTTCCGCTGAATCCGGGCTCTATACTGTCCATATAAGACAGATTGATCAATGTTGTTTTGGATATCTGCATAAACTGTTTTCCTAATTGCTGGCCGATCTCATAGAGTCTTTTTCGCGAACGATATTTATTCTTTTCTCCATAAATGATCGTGTCGCCGTCCTCTACCCGTACCATGAATATTTCCTTAGGCTGCAGAACGATCAGATCTTCCTCATTCTGCAGGGCAGTTATGGGCGTTTCGCTCGTGCTGAATATATCGATCATTCGCTGGATCTCATCTGTTACTTTATCGGTATAGATCACTGCGTATGGCTCTTTGTATTCAGCAGAGATATCTACACTTACCTTCATGCCCCAGCCCCCTTTCTCTTTGATGATGTCATCATACATGATATTGAAAAGCTTGTCTCAGCATTTAAGGTAAGTGGCAAAATACAGGCGGTGAAATGCATTAAGAGTCCCTTTACCGTTCCTGGTCCCGCTGCTTCCGCTTTTGCCACTGTTCCAGAAGCTTAATGATCTGGTCCTGCATCTGCTGTGCGGTATAGGATCGGGGGAAATACTTCCGCAGGGTCTCATTCCGGAAAGTTACCCGTTCCAGATCACCCTTCTTTACTTCATTCATGATCTCACGCATGGCATCCGGAGTGAGTTTTCCTTCCTGGCTGAGCTTCTTCAGACGCTGGGCCTGAGAGAGAGATGGAGCATTCTGCGACCACTCCATAACGGAGAGAAACATTTCCTGCTCTGTGGGTTTCAGGTAAGAGAGCTCGACGGCCGGGTTGAAAGAGATCTTCTTCTCATCGACTAAATCGAGGAGTTCGGGGATCAGGTAGGTGAGGCGGATATATCTTCTTACTTGATTTCTGCTATCCCCAGCTTCTTTACCAACCATTTCTGCTGTTTCTAACTTCCGCCCAACTTGGGTGGAAGTTGCTTGCTCTTGAAGATCTGTTCTTTCTCCTTGTCGCTTCATCGCTTCCAACTTCATCTTGTAAGCAAACGCCCGCTCACTCGGCAGGATATGCTCCCTCTGAAGGTTGGAATCAACCATCAATACGGTCGCGGCGTCATCATCCATATCCCGCACAATGACCGGCACTTCAGTAAGACCGGCTGCCTGTGCTGCATGGACTCTGCGGTGACCGGAGATGATCTCATAGGTTCCATCTTCCAGCGGCCTTGCGATCAATGGTGTCAGGACACCATACTGCGCAATACTTTCCGTTGTCCTCAGCATCGCCTCGTCGTCTACTACCTTGAAGGGATGGTCCTTGAAGGGCACCAGTTCGCTGATCGGGATCTTCTGGACCCGCTCTAGCTGGGCGTCCGCGCGGCTTTCATCCGTTTCAAAGATGTCATCGTAGCTGCTCAAGCTGATGTTTGCGCCTCTTTTCGGCATCGCGGATCACCTCCTTCGTCAGTTCTTTGTAGGCTGCGGCCACCTTTCCGCCGGGATCGTGGGCGAAGATGCTCTTACCCTCTGCGCTGATCTCCGCCGCCCGGACAGATCTCGGAATCTCGACATCAAATACCTTCAGCCGGCTGCCGTACGTTTCACGGATCAGGCTGGCGATCTCTTTGGCATTGTTGGTCCTCGCATCGACCATCGTCAGAAGGATCCCTTCGATCCGCAGCTTCGGGTTGATCTGCCGCTTCACTTTATTCACTGTCTGAAGCAGCTGCTCCAGACCTTTGGCAGACAGGTACTGGGCCTGGACAGGGACGATCAGCTGGTCAGAAGCCGCCAGAGCATTGACTGTCAGCATACCAAGGGACGGCATACAGTCCAGAATGATAAAGTCGTATTCTTTCTTTAACGGCTCCAGATACTGCTTCAGAATGGATTCGCGGCTCATGGCATTGACCAGAGAGACCTCCAGACCGGACAGGGAAATGCTCGCCGGCACCAGATCCACGCCTTCCGGGTGAGTAAGGATTCCTTCACGGGGCTGTATTTCCTCATCCATGATCACCTTCTGCATCATATCGGAGATTGTAACCGGCAGTTCGTCCGGTCTCGGGTGACCAAGGCTGATGGTAAGAGAGGCCTGAGGATCCATATCCACCAAAAGCACCTTCTTTCCTTCCTGCACCAGGCCGACGCCGAGATTCTCCGCTGTAAAGGTCTTTCCGACGCCGCCCTTCTGATTTCCGCAGCAAAGGACCGTCGCTTTATTTGGCATTTTTGCATCACCTCCTAAACAAGGCCGTTCGCCATGTCATTGTTCACCCAGGATCGGTAATAGGGGCTGATTGTTGTTGTGGCATTGAACAGAGTTGCAAGCAGATACTGATTGACATTCCGGATCCGGGTCGTATTATCGGACAGGCACTTCAGAACATACTCAATGTGGCTGGAATTCAGCTTCATGAACCGGCTTTTCACCACTTCGATCGGCTTCTTGTCTCCGCTGATCAGGATCCATGGCTTGTTGGCACAGCAGGTATCCACGATCAGATCCAGAATGCCGTCCAGCGTATCCCGCTCACCCGGATTGTTCTGTTTCAGAAAATCGATCTCAAGAGCATCTCTGAAATATTCCTCGTAGGAAGCTCTCGTTCTCATCTCTTCTGATCTGCCATCAGCGGAAAAGAAAAGATCAGTATCACTCATCTCAGTATTATTCTTATCAGTATTATTACCTTGTGATTTCCATGATTCTTGATCTGTGATTTTCACACTTCCAGAATCATGATTTTCATGATTCAAGAAATGTGATTCCTGAAGTGTTCCGCGGACAATAAAGTTCTTCACATAGATCAGGTTCGGCTTTCCCAGACCCTGCCGTTTGCGTTCGATCAGGCCGATGTCCTTTTCAAGCTCCGAAAGTAGCCGTGTTGCCTTTTGATTGGCACACCCCATTGCTTCCATGATCTCTTCCGTAGTGAATATGATATACACGCGGCCCTTTTTATCGATCCATCCATTCCTGGCGGACAGGTTCATGCGGTCCAATAGGATCCCATAGAGTGCTTTGGCATCGGTAGAAAGTCCCTTAAATCGCTCTTCGGTAAAAAGCACCTTGGGAATCCGGTAAAAAGCAAACTGATCCGACTGGGAACCGTAAAAGTAGTCATACATCATCCATCTTCACCACCTCCGGTCCCGGAATCTTGTCCTTCTTCAGCGGTCTCTTGCGGAAGATCTCCGTATCCTTCTGGTAAGGACATCTGGCGTACAGGCATTTCCTGTACTTGAAGTCCGGCTGATAATATTGGCACTTCGCACAGCTTGGCGGCTTCTCGCCGATTCCTGTTTTCCGCGCTTTCTTAATCATCGATTCATAGTGACGATATCTCTGCAGGTCTTTATCCGACATAGGCTGAACTCCTTTCTTCCTTCATCATCTGCTTCACGGCTCTGGCCCGGCGTTCCTGAAGCCAGTGCTCCAGATCCTTATAGCAGCTTGCCGTGACGCAGGGCTGGCCTTTGGCATAGGGACAGTTCTCACATTTCTTTTCCTGCTCGGTCTTCACAGTCTCCGCCAGGTAGTAGCAGTTTTCCTTGCCGAGCGTGCAGCCGACATTCCGGTTCTTCCAGAAGAAGCACTTCCTGCAGTCATGCGGCCGGTCTGCGTAATAGCGGACGCCATCGATCATAATGGTTTTTCTCTGTAGTTTCTGTCTTGTTCTCATCTGATACCTCCATCTTCCTGATTTGACAAAAGAAAAAGCCCGCTTCGTTGCTGCAGATGCAGATCAGAAACGGACTATGTACGGAGGTTCAATGCGGGGCGGGTGATTTTAGAAGAACTAATATTTCCCGGCACGAAGTTCAATGAAGATGAAGAAATATTAGCCGGAATCTGTGTCTGAGACGGACCGAAGATGGAAATGGGAGAAACTGTTTTTGGCGGATGAAGAATCAAATCAAAGAGGAAAAGGCCCGTTTTTCAGGCATTTGCGAGAAATGACCTCTAATGATCGCGGATTATCACCGGTGCGCTCATGTGATCAGCGCAACGAACGCCTTCGTTGAACCAAAGACCCGAAAATCGGTAAAAAATCTGCTCGTTAGAAGAATCGCCATTATTTTAGATTCCAGCTAATATGTAGAAGGGGATTTTAGACGGAAATCGTCTCGTGAGATAGAAGAAGCGGGAACCGATTTTTTCGGTCCCCGCCCTCCAAATTAGCGTTCCTGGCGGGATTCGAACCCACGACCTTCCGCTTAGGAG
>JAFUBX010000099.1 GCA_017459985.1 Parasporobacterium sp. | reverse complement strand
TTCCCGAATGATCGCCGGCACTGTATCCATTCCCAGCATCATCGCAGCATGCATCCGGCGGTGACCGGAGACCATTTCATAAGTGTCATTCCCGATCGGCCGGACCAGAACAGGAGAGAAGATGCCGTTGATCCGGATGCTTTCCATCAAGTCCTGCATCTTTTCATCATCCAGCACCTTGAAGGGATGATCCTTGAACGGCCGGATCTTTGCAATCTCCAGATCCATTGCCGATTCTGCATTTGCCACACCCAGCAGTTCTTCCACACTGGTCAGCCTGATTTTCTGTCCCGCTCTTGTCTTCATCTCCCCAGAACCTCCTTCGTCAGCCTCTCAAAGCTTTCTGCAGCCTTACACTTTGGTGCATATCTGAAAATACTGCTCCCTTCCGCGCTGGCCTCCGCCACCTTCACAGAAAACGGAATGAAACTCTCCATAACTCCGACTGTATCTCCATAGCTTTCCCGGAGCATTTCTGTGATATCCTTCGCGTAATTCGTCCGGTAATCCACCATGGTGATGAGAATTCCTTCAATAGAGAGCTTCTTGTTCAGGCGTTTTTTCACAACTGCCACAGTCTTGATCAGCTGTTGCAGACCCTTGACCGGCAAATATGCAGCCTGGACGGGAATCAGTACGCGGTCCGCGGCCACCAGAGCATTGATTGTCATGACTCCCAAAGACGGCATGCAGTCAATCAGGATGTAATCGTACTGGTCGCGGATCTGCTCCACATATTCCTTCAGGATCATTTCACGGCTCATGACATTGGATAAGGACACTTCCAGACCCGAAAGCTCAATGTTTGCCGGCACCAGATCCACACCTTCCTCATGATGCAGGATTCCTTCCATAGGATCGATTTCTTCTTCGTTAATAATGTTCATCATGATCGTCGCCAGGGTATATCGGATGTCATCCGGTTCCTGGTATCCAAGGCTTGCCGTCAGACTTCCCTGCGGATCCGCATCAATCACGGCAACTTTCTTTCCTTCCATTGCCAGCCCGATCCCCAGATTGGCCACGACTGAAGTTTTCGAGCACCCGCCCTTTTGGTTCGCTACAGCTATTACCTTCGCCATTTTTACTTTTCCTCCTTATTATCGGACGTGTCTGCCTGCCAGGCTTCCAGCACTTCGAGTATCTTGTTCTTCATCTGCTCCGGCGTGTAATTCCGCGGAAAATACTGATACAGCTGCTCATTTTTGAACATCACACGACGGATTTCTCCCTTTTTGACCTCTGACAGGATCTCCTTCATCTTTCCGAGTGTCAGTTTTCCTTCCCTGCTCAGCCTCTTCAGCCGCTGTGCCTGGGAGAGAGATGGCATGGCCTGTGTGTAATCCATCGCTTTGATCAGGCCTTTCTGTTCTTCCTCTGTCAGAAATGCGATCTCATAAGCAGGATTGAATGCAATCGCACCCTCATCCAGCATTTCCTGAAGCTCCGGGATCAGCTCGGTCAGCTTCATGAAGCGCTGCACCTGCTTCGCGCTTTCTCCGGAATCTTCTCCGATGATGTCGATGGTCCGCCTCCCCAATAAATGGTAGTCAATTTGACCACCATTCTTTCGGCCGCTCTTGCGCTTGATGGCTTCATACTTCATTTTGTAGGCAAAGGCCTTCTCACTGGGGCGGATCGTCTCCCGGAACAGATTGGAATCCACCATACTGATCACGGCATCATCATCCCTCAGCACCCGGATAATCA
>JAFUBX010000098.1 GCA_017459985.1 Parasporobacterium sp. | reverse complement strand
TCCCGGGATTCAAATTGTACCGGGCATCCAAGAGCATCTCCGACAACAACTCCCATGATTCCATTCAGCCAGATATTGGTATTGTCTGTCATAAAAATCATCTCCTTCACTAAGACCTTTCGATTATGAACCCATCATATCACATGATAAAACATCGAAGGTCGTTTCCCAGGCGACTTCCGATTTTGACGGATTACAGTTCCGGCTCCGTTTTGCGTTTCCCTCTTATTTGTGTCGAGGCCTCTCCCAGAATCGCATCTATATTAGAAGAGGCTGTCTGCAATTCCTTCTGCTCCTGACGAAGTGAAGAGAGCAGCATCTTCTGCTTTTTAATGAACTGCTGCAATTGTTCTTTTTCTGCTTTCAGTGATTTCATGGCAGGGACTTTTCCACCTGCATTCTCTTTGAAGTAACGGACAGCCTCGTTATACTGATCAAGTTCTGATCGGTGTTCCTCCCGGAACTTTTTCTTGTTTTTGGATTTCAGGAACGCTGATTGAACGGATCTGGAAGCATAATACTGTCCTGTATAATGAATCCGTTCATTTGTTTTTTTGAGTTTTGCTTCAGCTTCACGCAGCGAAGAAGACGCGGCATCCAGCTTCCCGGAAACATCTATTTGATAGTGCAGCAGATCTTCCCTTGTATCATAACCATGCTCCTGAACATAGACAACAGTTCTTGCCATTTCCTTCAGATTTGAAATCTTCACTTTCTTCGCATACGCTGCACTCTGCTGTGCCTTGATGTTTGTCTGCAGGTCAACAACAAGACGCAGATGCGAGCGGACATAGAGGATTGCGACCGGATCTGCATGATAGTCATAAGCCGGATTAAACTCTTTTCGATCAGGTGCCGGATTACGATCGGCCGTAGGATCATTAACAGCAGGTACTGCTTCATGATCCTGATCCTGAGTATTCTGAATATCCGGAGCTTTCGCCTGGTGGTTCTTCAAGATCATCTGCTCCACATGTTCCTTTTCAAAATCACTTCCCAATGCACGACCGGTAATGAATTTGCTTCGTTCCGGATGCAGGTAACTGAAGCGTCCTCTTCTTTCTTTGACTTCAATTCCGTATTTTTCTTTCAGCAGATTTTTAAAATCTTCCACTGTTGCAGCCTTTGAGATGATGTCCAGTATGGCATCCCGCAGGAACTGCTTCTGTGTCTGAAAAACAGTCACTGCCGGTTTCATCTTAGCGGCCACGATCTGCTCATTCAGTTCATCCAGTTTCTTCTGTCCGCGCTGCTTCGCCCGGTATTCTTTATCTGAGATTCTGTTTTTTGCCGGAGAGAGCAGATCCACTTGATGCAGGCCCTGCTGTTCACACATCTTCATCACTTCCCCCTGCAGGTATTCCAGGTATCCTTTCGTCAGATGGTGTTTGTAGCCGGCACGGCAGTCGATCTCCCGTTCCATATAAGTTTCTTTCTCCACATCCAGTTTCCGCACACTGTTGAAAATGATGTGTACGTGGATATTGCCGCTTTCATTATGGCCGTCAGTGTGCGTACAGACCAGAATCTGATGCCCAGGAAAATGCTTCCTGGCAAAACGCATCCCGAGCTCATGAGCCAGTTCTGCTGTCAGCTTTCCATCAGCATTGTCCTGAGGATCGAAGCTGATGATATAGTGGTGCGATTTGATATCCGAGTATTTCTGGTTTTTATGAACCTGCGAATTCAATATTTCACATTCCTTGTCATAGGAATAGGGGTTGCAGTTTATTCCATCCAGAAGGAACTGTTCCCGCATGATCATATCGCCTTCGGCATTCCGGACCGGAGAGCCGCTTTCCGTGTGCTCAAACATCAGATATTCCAGAGATTTACCGTAGTCAGCATTTTTACTTGCGATGTGTTTGAGTATAGCCACGATATTCACCTGCCATTTCCATCACGTCTTTCCGCATCCGCATGATCTCATTGATGCAGCGGGTCAGTTCATCTGTCATTGCCTTTGATTTCAGACCTCCCATATGAAAGTACCTGGTCAGCTGATTCAAGTTGTTTCCGATCGCAGAGAATTCCTGCGCCAGTTTCTCCAGCTTAGGGAAATCCGCTACGATATGATTATGGATCTCTACTTTCCCATAAACGGCCTGACGTCGGATGTATTCCGAGATACTCATCCCGGCTGAGCCTGCAGCATTCTGGATCAGATCGTATTGGGCGGCATCAAGGCGGACTCTGATATTATGGGTTTTCCTTTGCTGTTCTTCTTTTTTATTGGGCATTGCTGTTCCCTCCTGTTGCATTGTGAAAGCTGCTTTATTCCATGCATAGCATGGCCGATGAGTTGCGACGGAGGAGAAAATCAGCGCTGCGACACTTCCTTAAGTGGAGCCAAAAAACATTTTCCGAAACGGGCCTTTGTGGTCAACGTGTACGGAAAACGATGTCAGAGGGTATGGGGAGCGT
>JAFUBX010000097.1 GCA_017459985.1 Parasporobacterium sp. | reverse complement strand
TAGACGCTCCCCGCCTGATTGGCCTTCTTTGCGTACTGGTTCAGGTTGTTGCTGCACTGGCGGAGCAAAAAGACCAGTTCCTTCACATCCGTGAGATCCAGGTTCACGCAGTATCCGTCCAGTGCCATCTTTCGGATATAGGCGCTCATGGTCGAAATGCCAAGTTCCTCCATTTTCATCCGGATCCGTTCCTTGTCGGAAGGGGATACCCGGAGGATCAGGATCTCATCTCTTTTCTCTGTCACAGCGCCACCGCCTCTCTGGGCCTGTTGTGATGAGGCTCTCCGGCGGCCTGCTCCATCTTTTCTTTCAGCTGCGCCAGCACCGAGGGCTTCCCGTAATCAGCTTTGGTTTCTGCGACTTCCGCCACATCAGAAAGATCTTCCCCGGCAACCGGCACATCCCGCTCATCCATGTTCAGGGCTGCATCCAACTCTGCGAGTCTGGCGCTCTTTTCCCTGAGTTCCTCTTCCTGCGGGAAGGGCTTTCCGGATTCTTCCTTTGCCGCCGCCTGCTGCTGATACAGATTGTCCAGTGTATCCTGCACCTTCTGCATCCGGTCCGGCATGGCCGCAAGGCAGTTATCCAGGCGGGTGATATTTCCCCTGGCATCCGTCCCCAGGGTAGTCCGGTGACTCATGCTGCCCTTCAGGATGATTTCGAAATCCTTCCGGAAGCTGTCATAGGTGAGTTCCATAGTAAAGCCCCGGTAGCTGCCGATGGGAACAGCAGCATCACTGCCTTTATATTCTTTGCAGGCGGCAAGGATCGCCTCGCCCGCTGCTTCTTTGTCCGTAAACCTCCTGCCTTTCACCTCCATTCCGACAAAATCCTCTTTTGGCAGAGGATGTGCTTCCATGGTTTTCAGATCCCTCTGGAATCCTGCGATATACCCTTTGTTTCGTTCGATCTCCGCCGGGAAATATTTCAGCAGCTTATCCTCCAGCCGGTACTGCTTGCTCTGGTGGTCTGCTTTCAGCACTTTCAGTCTTGCTACATCCACATCCAGATCCATCTTTTCCCGGATCAGCGGATTGCCAGCGCACAGTGCTTTGATTTCCGCGTAGGAAAGGGCCTGCTCATCCACATCGTCACAGGAACGTACCGGCGATTTGCTGGTCATGATCTGGCTGATGAATTTCTGCTTGTTCTCCAGTGTCTGATAGAGGTAAGCGTCGAAGGTTCCCTCCGTCACATATTGAAATACTTTGACTTCCGGATTCTGATTTCCCTGCCGGATGATGCGTCCGTTCCTCTGGGTCATATCCGCAGGCCGCCAGCCCACATCCAGATGATGGACAGCGATCAGGCGGTCCTGCACATTCGTACCGGCTCCCATCTTCTGAGTGCTGCCAAGAAGCACGCGAACCTGTCCCGTTCGGACCTTGGCAAACAGCTCTTTCTTCTTTGCCTCTGTGTCGGCATCATGGATAAATGCGATCTCTGCTGCCGGGACACCGGATGCCATCAGTTTACTCTTGATATCGTCATAGACGTTGAAGGTTCCGTCATTTTTCGGTGTGGAAAGATCGCAGAACACCAGCTGTGTCAGCTTCCGGTCTTTTCCGTCTTCCCAAATCTTCAAGACATTGTTCACGCAGGCATTGAGCTTGCTGCCCGGATCATCCGGGAGAAGCGGGTTCATGAGTCTCTGGTCGAGCCCGATCTTCCTTCCGTCGGAAGTGATCTTCAGCATGTTGTCAACGGACGGATCCACGCTGCCGCTGTGCACTCTGGCCGCCCGCTCGGAAAGCGAAGCGACCATATCCTTCTGGATCTCGGAAGGCTGTACCACCACCGTTTCAAACTTTGCATCAGGAACCGGCAGATCAAGCTGATCACTGGTCTTGATATCCGCCACTTCCTTGAACATGGACATGAGCTCCGGCAGGTTAAAGAACTTGGCAAAGCGTGTCCTGGCACGGTAGCCGGTCCCTTCCGGAGCCAGTTCAATGGCCGTGGTCGTTTCTCCGAAGGTGGAAGCCCAGCAGTCAAAGTGCGAAAGCCCTTTCTGCTGCAGCGTCCCGTACTGGAGATAACGCATGACCGTGTAAAGCTCCGTCATGGAATTGCTGACCGGTGTGCCGGTGGCAAACACAACACCCCTGCCGCCGGTGATCTCATCCATGTACCGGCATTTCATAAACATATCCGAGGACTTCTGCGCCTCTGAGGTGGACAGCCCTGCCACGTTCCGCATCTTCGTGTAAAGAAACAGGTTTTTGAAGGCATGGCTCTCATCTACATACAGCCGGTCTACGCCCAGCTGCTCAAAGGTGATCACATCGTCCTTCTTCCCCTCATTCAGGAGCTTGTCGAGCCTGGTCTGCAAGGACTTCCTTGTTTTCTCCATCTGCTTGATGGAAAAGTTCTCCCCGTGACTGTATTTCAGCTCACTGATGGCTTCCGTGATCTCATCGATCTGTTCCCGGAGAAGCCGTTCCTGCCGCTGTGCGGAAATCGGGATCTTCTCAAACTGCGAGTGTCCGATGATCACAGCGTCATAATCGCCGGTGGCGATTCTGGCACAGAACTTCTTCCGGTTTTTGGTCTCGAAATCACGCTTGCTGGCTACCAGCAGCTTGGCACTGGGATAGAGACGCAGGAATTCATTCGCCCACTGGAGTGTCAGATGGTTCGGCACCACAAAGAGCGCTTTCTGTGATAAGCCCAGACGTTTGCTCTCCATAGCGGAGGCCGCCATCTCAAAGGTTTTGCCTGCGCCGACCTCATGGGCCAGCAGGGTATTCCCGCCATAAAGCACATGCGCGATCGCGCCCAGCTGATGCTCCCGGAGTTTGATATCCGGGTTCATTCCCACGAAATGGATGTGAGATCCATCGTATTCGCGGGGACGGGTGGAATTGAAAAGCTCATTATATTTCTGTACCAACTGCTCCCGGCGCTGCGGATCTTTCCACACCCAGTCCCGGAAGGCATCCTTGATGGCCTGCTGCTTCTGCTGGGCAAGAGTCGTTTCCTTCTTGTTCAGGACACGGCGCTTCTTTCCTTCCGCGTCCTCCACCGTATCGTAGATCCGGATGTCCTTCAGGTTCAGCGTTTCCTCCAGGATCTTATAGGCATTGGCCCGGTCGGTGCCGTAGGTCACGTAAGCAGCCACATCATTGTAGCTGGGATTGGTCTTGCCGTTGATCCTCCACTCTGCGGTATAAGGGGAATATTTCACCTCGATGGATCTCCGCAGATAATAGGGCATTTCAAAGGTCTCCTGCATGAACTGCTGGATGATATCCGTGTCCAGCCAGGTTGCCCCCAGCCGCACATCGATCTCCGAGGCATCCAGGTCTTTGGGCTGGGCCTGCTCCAGCGCTGTGACATTGATCCGGAAGAAGGGATCACTCTCCGCAGCGATCCTCGCCAGCTTCAGCTTGTGCCGGACTTCACCGGACAGGTATTCATCCGCTGTCTGCCAGCCTTTGTCGATCTCCACTTCTGCCATTGGATCTTTGAAAATGACTCCCTGCAGCTCCGCAATGATCTCTCTGTACTCTCCGGGAGTACCAAGAAGCTCCGCCATATAGGGAAGATCCACCCGGCCTTTCTCCCCGATGGAGATAGCAAGGGCTTCACTGGGCGTGTCCACACTGGTGACCTTCCGCTCCGGACGGATGGTTCGTTTCGTGAACATATCCGCCTTGCTCTCCAGCTCGCCGTCTTCATTGATATTCTCCAGTGAGCAGAGCAGGTAATAGGAAGAGTCCTCGGCAAATGCCTGGGCATTGGCACGGTTATT
>JAFUBX010000096.1 GCA_017459985.1 Parasporobacterium sp. | reverse complement strand
TGCTTGTTTTCTCCAATATGGATTTCAGGAATGCAATCTGGTTCTCCGCTCTGTCTTTGGATTCTTCCCATTCACGGATCATTCTTCTTAACATATTCTGATCTCTGATAACGATGGATAGGTGCCTTGTGCAGTCTGTTCCGCTCTTCATTCTTCCTGGCATACGCTTCACGTGCTTTCGCATTCTTCTCTTCCGCTCTGCGCTGCCTCTCTGCCACAATATCATTAACACTGATCAGTTCTGTACTGCTCACGCCAAAGTAATTCTCCAGAGGATAGATTCCTGTTGTCTTGTATCTGTAAAACTCTGACGGTGTCAGTCCGGCAAGATTGTACTGATAGAATTCATTGTTGTATCTGTCGATATATCCGCTGACAAGCTGTTCTGCTGTTTTATAATCCGGTGCCAATGCAATCAGATCCATGATATATGTCTTCATTCTTCCGAAGAATGATTCCATCGGCGCATTGTCCTGAGAGTTTCCTCTCCCGGATACAGACTGGATAAACTCATTGTCATTCAGAAGCTGCTTGAATGTGGCCGACATATACTGGCTTCCCTGGTCACTGTGAACCCATACATCTGTATTCCCGGAGAACTCTTTTCCGTGATTCTCCATCATTCTGTCAAAGGCTGCCTGCACAAGGG
The DNA here is from genome assembly GCA_017459985.1 of Parasporobacterium sp. Classification (GTDB taxonomy): domain Bacteria; phylum Bacillota; class Clostridia; order Lachnospirales; family Lachnospiraceae; genus RGIG5612. Next base: position 1,280 of record JAFUBX010000096.1, on the reverse strand, counting down.
ATGTATCCATTCTTTCAGATACTGCATATCCCAGTATCTCCTTGGTATACGCATCCTTAAAAACACAGAGATAAAACACTGCTCTGTGCAGACCGTAATATAGATATGTGATATCCGACAGTACTACTCTGCGCGGCCCGATATAGAAATTCTGATTTACTTTGTTCTCAGGCGAGGCACATACATGGTCGTGGGTTGCCTGGTGATTGTATGGATCTTTCTTCGGTCGGTTCGCTGTCAGGTTCATCCGGACCATCAGTCTCCTGCATCGCTTTACGCTGACATGGAGATCATGATCCCTCCACAGATCGGTATGGAATGTCCTTTTCCCCGGTACATATCCGCGCTTCTTTATGATTTCCTTCATGCAGTCCATAATGCAATGTTCTTCTTCCGCAATGGCTGCCGCTTTCCCTGATCTGTCTTCCTTCCTGCTTCTCCACGCGTGATATCCGGATTTGGAACATCCGAACATCCGCAGGCACTGTGTCTGATTGTATCCGTTCTCTTTCTCACATTCCTTCCGGTAGAACAGATCCATCAGTTCAAATTTGTCTACCTGCGCTTCTTCCGGTTCAAGGATGATCTGCTCGCCGCATATTCTGAAAGAAACTTTTTTTTAGCCTCCTGCAGCGTTTCCAGATAATGCGTCCTTGCACGCAGATATGCCAGTTCTTCTTCCGGACTCATCTCTCCCATCATCTCACGCGGTACGCTTCCGTCATATGTCCCCGGATCTGTCCGGTTCAGTTTTCCTTCTTTGTGCATCTGCACCGCTCTTTTTCCGGCTGAGTTTGCACGGTCTCTTCCGAGTATATCCAGATCAAATCCAAGTGCTTCATATGCCTGTTCATATGTCATCCCGCTTTCAATCTTCCTGTAGAGTGCAGCGTAAAAATCTTTGGAGTAATATATTCTTCCGCCCTTTACATCAGACACGAACTCATTTTCCAGCTGCTTTTCCAGCACCGGATCCTTAACGAATTCCACTCCTCCGATATTCTCCATTTCAATCAGTCTTTCTTTCTCTTCCATGTATGTTTTCCTCTCTGTTTGCCTTATCGTATCAGACACCGAGCGTTTTGGATCGTTCCCTCGCTTTCTTTTCCGCATTTGCTTTCATCGTATTATATTTCTCCGTTTCCTTTCGGATATATTCCTGGTACTGTTCATCATCCATTTCATTCAGATATTTCTCATATTCCACAGGCGTCATCCGGTTTCTTGTCCACTGTTTTCTTTCACGGTTGTAGTACTGCATGTATTCATAGACCATCCGA
>JAFUBX010000095.1 GCA_017459985.1 Parasporobacterium sp. | reverse complement strand
GCTCATCCCTTTCTGGATCACGATTTCTTTATCGATCGTGTGGTAATAGCCCTTCGCACCGCTGTCGATATCAGCAAAGCGGATCGGAACCGGACTGATTGCCGTGAGCGCATCCATAAACATCTGGTAATGCGCTGCATCTCCGGTCAACTCCGCCACATCCAATTCCGGGAGCGGATCCCCGGTTGTCTGCGAGAGATCGAAGACCTTCTCCACCTTGAAGCGGGGAATGGTCACTTCCACTTCTTCCGTTTTCGGCTTTCCGTCTGCACCCAGCACGGGAGAGCCTGTCCGGGAGTCAATCACTTCCCGTTCCCTTCGTTCCTTCACCGGTGCCGGTGCAATGATCGACAATCCCTTCTGTCCCCTCATCACCTGCCGGTTGAACTTTGTCTTCCAGGTAGTATAGGAGGCCACCCTTGTTGCTTCCGGCATCTGCATCGCGATCAGCAGCACGTTGTTGGCACTGTAATGATGAAACTTTGACATCGCTTCCAGTACTTTCCGAAACTGCACATCGCTTGTCATATATTCCTTCACGCCCGCTTCCAGACGTTCTGTGATTTCCTTCAGCTGTTCCCGCCGGCTGGGATATGCCGGACGTTCCCCCTCCGGCCGGGCTTTTGAACCTGCCCCCGGCTGCAGCTTTTCTCCTGAAGCATCCCTGCCGGACTGCCCGGTCTCACTGGCCGCAGCCTGCTCCATCTGTTCTCTCTGATCTCTTTCTGCCATATGCTCTCTTCCTCCTGATCGTATTTCTGTATTCTCTCCGACGCGGAGAATATCCTCCGCCGCCATGGAGATTGTCTGGTCTGTAAAGTCCAGAGTCCCCTGCTCCCGCATACTGAAATAGAATCCGTTCCCGCCGCCCACAATGATGTGGTCAACGCAGCCTATCCCCAGGATCTTTCCTGCCTCCAGAACCCTGCGCGTCAACATGATATCCTCCTGCGAAGGCGACACATCCCCGCTTGGATGGTTGTGCAGCAGCATAAATGACTGTGCATTGGACAGGATCCCTGATTTCATGATATTGGGGATGAACGCGATCGACTGGCTGAGGTCCCCGACGCTGACCACATGAAAATTGATGGGCTGAAGCCGGCTGTTCAGGTTGACCACGCAGAGAACTTCCCGGTCATAGCCAGAAAGCTCCCTGCGCATCACATCCAGAGCCGCTTCAGGATTTGACATGGGCTGATCGGAGAAAAGAGAACGTCCTTCTTCCAGGCGGATCCGGACTTCACGCAGCTTATACTGCTTCGTTTCCGTCATTTCCATCGTCTCTGCCATGATCGTCTTCCTCCTCAAACCGTAACGTTAAGATTTCATCCTCCGGCATATCCCGGATGTATTCCTTCAGCTCCAAGAGCGTCATGGTTTCTTCCTTCATCTGCTTCTTGCTCCTCTCTGTCTGCCGCCGGAAGTCTTCGGGAAGTCGAGGCTGAACATGGCTCTGCCGTCTTTCCACTCCATCAGAAGATCTGCAGTAAACAGCTTGTCCTTCTT
>JAFUBX010000094.1 GCA_017459985.1 Parasporobacterium sp. | reverse complement strand
TCACCGCAGGAAAAAGTATTTGGAACAGCCGCACTAAGAGGGACCGGATGCAGAACGAATTTGACGGATACAGCCTGGAAGCGCAGATGGATAAGGAAGAGCCTGGCGAGGGAAAAGAAAGGGAAGAACAGGAGCTCGTGCCAGGTGCAGGACCTTCAGATACAGACAGGGAAGACCTGCCGGGATCTGAAGAGGAAGCAGGAGAAAGAGAGCCGGATCCACAGGAGGAGAAACCTGAAGGACAGGACGCCGGGCCCGAAAGGGAACGGGGCGGACAGGTCCGGGAAGAGGATACAGAGGCTGAGCAGGCGGCCAGCGTTTCGGAAGAAACAGATCCCTCACAGCCAGAGATCCTGATAGACGTTGAAGAAGAGGAAAAGAACGCCGAACTGGCGCAGCGGAAGGCAAGGCTGGACAAAGAGCGCCTTGACCGCAGCCGCCGCCTGCAGCAGTACTATCAGGACCAATACGCCAGAGAGCGGTATTACCGGGAACAGGATCTGCACCCCACTGCGCATTCCCTGGACGGCCTGACTGTATACGAGGATGAGAGCGTGGTATCCGGAATCGCCGGACATGATCCCGCCCGGTTCAGTACCGGGAAACAGGTACAAGCCGCAGATGCCGCTCTGATCCGAAGCAGGGAGAGCAGATCACGTTCGTGGAAGGAGCAAAACGCAGCCGCAGGGATAGAAGAGCCAGAGGGCCATGCGGCGGGGAATGCCGCCGCTAAGCCGAAGTCTGCGGCAGAAAAGACGCTCTCTATAAAAAATGCCTCAAAGGAAAAAGTCTCAGGAAGAAATTTCTTACGGGGTGATGAGCTGGCTGAAGAAGCAACTGGAAAAGGCTCCGGAAGACCAATGGCAGGTTTCGGGGCTGATAGCCGATACATCCTGACAGAAACCCGGACTGCAGAGCCTGGATCTGTGTCCTCGATCTCATATCCCTCGAAAGGGATCCTGGAGCAGGGTGAACAGGCAGCCGGCATTGAAACTGCCGCCCCAAGTGGTATCAGGCAGGCATTGCTGCCGGTAAGGCGGGTGCTGCGCCTGGAAAAACAGGGAGATCAGGATAAAGAAACAGCTGAAGACGCAAGTAGTCTCCTTTTAGACAGACTCCGCACAGAAAGCGGAAGAGCAAAGAAGGGCGCCGGAGCGAGGATAGAAGGGAACGGGCCGAATAAAGCAGGGATCCTTGAAGAGTTTGCAGAAAAGGCGTCCGAAGAGATCTCCAGACGGATGGAAGAGGAGGCTGTAAAGAATGCAGCCATGCCGACGGGGATGCCTTCGCAGATACAGAGCCAGCAGGGATCGATACCGCTATTGTCAAAGCTGAAAACAGCAGTAAAGACGCTTGCGAAAAAAGCTGCGGTCGGGACTCTGGCCGGAATTATGACCGTGACTGCTGCCGCTGGGGGATATAACGCGGTAAATGGCGGGACGAGCAGCTGGTATCCGGTACAGGCGCATGTCACAACTGATGGGAGCGATACAGGGACATCCCTTACACAG
>JAFUBX010000003.1 GCA_017459985.1 Parasporobacterium sp. | reverse complement strand
CTTTCGGTAGTGTATTAATCACTCTAAACGGGATATATAGCAACTCATATCTGCGTCATAATGTGCACAAAGATTGGCGGCAGAAATTGTGTGTATTATTGCCGCTCGATCCGGCAGGCCATACCGTCCACCCAGACGATCTCGTATACGCGATCCTTCCATGCAATCCGCTGGATTCGGACGCACGTGTAGGGATTGCTGCGGCTCCTATCGGAAATGACCCTGCCATTCTTCTCCATATGAGAGGCGAGGTTTGCAATCAGCCTCGCCTCCATTTCCATCTTGTCGGCGATGTTCATCTGGTGCCTCCCTTAAACCGTGAACCGGATCCCGATGTGCTCGGTGGTCTCATCCTCGCCCCAGCGGCGCTCCTGCCTTGTCACCGTGCAAAGGCCGTCCATCGTGCAGCCTACTGCTACAAAGGCGTGGATGTTTTCCATCACTGCCGTGCTCTGGTTGGTGTAGGCGAAGGTCTTGATTCCGGCCTGCCGCAGTGCGTTAATGAAATCCGCAACCTCGCGCTCCCAAAGGAAATCCTCCATCTCGAACTCGCTGCTGTTTCTCTCTTCGCTCATGCGGAAGGCTCTGAATGCCTTGCAGGCTCCTTCGCTGATCGGGTAGGCCATCTCCTCTTTCTCCCGGTACCAGGCATTCAGCTCTTCGCTGTCCCAGCCGTAGGTGTCGAGGATCTGCTGTTTCTTTGCCTCGTGGGCTCTGCGCTTTTCATCAAATGCTCTGGCGATCTGGTCAAGCTCTGCGAAGTAGGTGTTGTTGGTTGTCATGTCTGGTTCCTCCTTTAAGGTGCTGTTTTCTTTTGGTAGTGTATTAATCACTCTGACGGGCACATATAGCAAGTCAATTCTGCTTTATTATCAGAGGATTACTGCACAAAGATCAGCTGCAGAAACTGTGTACTTTATGGCTCCCAGATGCCGACGCAGTGCCAGCGCTCAAGCTCCATCTTTGGAAGCAGTCCAGCATCCTCAAATGCCTCATCCATGCCACATTCATCACACACCGTGATCATTGCCCGTCTGCTGATAACATGCCCTTTGAAGCTGGCAAGCGGTCCTCCGCACCTCGGACAGCTGCCGCCTGTGGCCTTTTCCTGCCGCTTCCCGAGCCAGTTTAAGGAGACCCGGATCTCTTCCTCCGATCTCACAAGGTGCGCCCGGTCCGCGCCAAACGCCACCGACAGGGAACTGCCGGTATCCCAGTGGCAGAGGATATTGCCAGCGTCATCGACACCGGTCACAACTGCCTGCGTCCCTGCTGGGATCTTCGTATACGGGTCATCCATCTCATCCAGCACGATGCGTGATCCGGGAATGTAGTGCCTCCGGAGCAGCTCGACTTCTTCTCTTGTTGCAAACCTCATCAATTGCTCCCTCCTGTATATAGCTTCATCCGTGATATGTCAAACCTTCTCTTTACGATTTCACCCCAGCTCTCATCGTAAGCCTTCTCAAGGATCTTCTGGTCAAAACCAAACCGGTCATAACCATTGGAGCAGACCCTGTAGTAGCTAAGCGTAGGCTGTCCAAGCGGCCTCTCAGGATCCATGGCGTACACGAATGCGTTTACTTTGCCGATCGGTTCACTGCCTGTCAGGCTCTTCACATCGACTTCCATTTCGTGCTTCTGGTAAAAGACCGGATAACCTTCGTAGATGTCAAGGGATGCCTCATCCTCATCGGAAACCTCCCAGACCAGCACCGGAACCTTCCGGCCTTCCATCGGCTCGATGGTTAAGTAGCTGCCGGTCTTGCTTCCCTTAAAAAGAAGCCGGTAATCTTTAATCTCCGCTGTCCCGATATGTTTAGCATCAGGGCACCGATACCGCATCTGCTCCACGGATAAGTTGCTGCCATAGGCTAAGTAGAATTTCATTTGTCGTACCATCCTTTCTCTATTTCTGAAGGGGATACCCTTCTACCACCGAAAGACCGCTCTCTGGCGGTTTCGGTAGGAGGAGGCTGTCTCCATCGTTTATGCCGTTCTGCCGTTTCTGAAGGCCGCGTCGCCTGCAAGGTTCCTTGTCAGGATGTCGCGGGCTGTCTCGAATTCCGCTCCGATGAATCCCATCCGGATCAGCCAGGTGCGCATCGCAAATTTCGGGTTCTCGACCTGTGGCTGTTTCGGGCTGGCCTTGCTGGCAAGTTTCGCCTGTGCGGAAAGCGCGAGGCAAAGCTGGATGTAACTCTTCAGTTCCCCGGCATGCAGGCCGCCGAGCCTTCCGTTTCCTTTGTTCGCGAACTGGAAGAGGCGGAACTCGATCGTGCCCTTCGTAAAGGTCGCGTGCAGGTTAAGCATATGGTAGCGCGAATCGTTGTAATGGTGGTTCCGACATGTGTTGGCGTGATTGCCGTTGTACCAGATGTCTGCGAGCTGGCTCATGCGCTGGGGCTTTTTCCGGTTCAGGAGGGTGAGAAAATTCTCATCGACCGTCCTGCAGTAATGGTTGATCCGTGTCCGGTCAAGCCGCAGGGCGCTGATCAGGAGGTTCTCGTGGCTTGCCATCAAGTTTGCGAGGTTACGGAGGGTCTTAGCGGTATGCCCATCCGCTCCGATGTGGATGTGGACTCCGCACATGTGCTCCGGATCGCTCTTGGCTTTGCTATGCCTCAGCTGTCTGATCAGCTCCTGCAAGCCTTCGATGTCCTCGTAGGTGAGGATCGGGGTGACCAGCTCGCATTTTTCATCGTCCTTGGCGGCCATGATGCTGCTGTCTCTTTGGAATTTCCACTCCCGATCCTGCTCATCCCAAGCGCTCCAGGTCTGGTATCCGTTTCTGTAGGCTGTGTTTTCAAACCGTCCTGTTCCGAAGTAGGTGGCGGCAATCTTAGCTGCATCCCTGCGGCTGATTCCGTACATCTCGACCTCAACTCCGATGGTCTGATTTTTCATGGCTTCGATCTGGATTCTGGTGGCTTCTTTCATGGTGGTGTGCTCCTTCCTGCGTGTGTGTTTTTCCCTTTCGGTACTGTATTAATCACTCTAAAGAGCACATTTATCCAGTTAATTCTGACCTGTAAAATGCACAAAGATTTCGCGGTAAACTGTGCATTATTCGGTCTCTTCTTCAGCTTCTAAAGCAGGTTCTTCAGCCACCTCAGCCTGCTCGTCTGCCATCTCCTCAGCGCCTTCTGCAAGTGCTGCTTCTTTTGCGGCCTTCAACTCTCTTCGTTTCCTTAGTGCCTTCTCCTTTGCCCGCTCGATCTCCTCCGGTGTGCGGAAAGCCGAGTGGCCACCGAGACGCTTCATGAGGATCTTCCTTGTGCGCTTGTACTCATCCCCATTCATTCCGAGCCGGATCAGCCAGATCCTAAAGGAATATTTCTCGTTCGCCTCGCTCACGGTCTTTGCCTGAATCCGGTGCTGGTCGATGGCCTGCTTATTCATGAGCGATGCCAGATCCATCCATGCCTTCAGTGTCAGGGTGTCTGTAAAATCGGGGAAGCCGGTAAAGCAGATCCGATCATCAGCGAGCTCAAAGCCCTTCATGGCACCGGGATGTTCCTTCACGTAATCCTTGACCACCTTCTTTAATACATCGATTGCTCCGACGTTCCCGTCATCTGCAAGAAGATCCGTGATCCCTTTGTCGATAAAAAACTCACTCCCGGTCGCCTTGTTGATCAGCGATGCCCGGGAGTGTACGAGGTTGATGAGATTTCTGAGACTGGCTCCGGTGTGTCCGGAAAGCGGAATCTCGATGTTTACGGAGACCGGCATCACTTCACCGGCTGCCGTTCCAATGGCCTTTTCCTTGAGGAAGCCCTCTCCCATGAGCTGCATTAGCATCATGAGGTCAGCTTTATCCTCCTCTACGGACAGGTTGCCGTCACGATCGATGTTGTAATCACCGATCTGGTAGGCATATGTCGGCGGCTGCAGGTAGATGGCCTCTTGTCCGGTCATCTCCGATACCTTCTTGATGAGCTTCTTGCGGTCATTGATGTTCAGTTCAAATGTCAGCATGATTTACACTCCTTTCTGCGTTCTGAATTTTGGGTATGCTATACATCCCTCTAAACGCCTGAAAAGTAAAGGGCTTTTTCTGTTATTTCTCACTTTTGTCAGAAGTCACAAAGGCACCGGCTTTCGGTGCCCCTGTGCTTAGTGTATTACCTTCCGGTATTCCTTTTCTGGCTATTCTCCCACTCCTCTTTCATCTCCATATGCCTGAACACGTCGGCGACAATGTTAATGGCAAGCCACCCTGCCGCAAGCAGCGTGAAGACGAGAGATACCACGATAAATAAAATCCACAGGATGATCATTCCGTTGCCTCCTGCGGTTCGAAGGCCGCCACTTCATCGAACCGGAGCTTCTGCCCATCACGCCAGACAAATACACCGTCATACCTGCCATCGTTCCACTCGATGTAGCGCTTAACGATTACGTCCACAAACTTGGGATCCAGTTCAATCCCTCTGCAGATCCGGTCGGTCTCGCAGCAGGCAATGAGCGTACTTCCGCTGCCAAGGAAGGGATCCAGCACGATGCCATTTGTCATAGTAGAATTCCGGATCGGATAGCTCATCAGTCCGATCGGCTTCATCGTCGGATGATCTTTGCTGGCCTTCGGACGATCATACTCCCAGACGGTTGTCTGCTTCCGGTCAGAATACCACTGATGCTTCCCAGTCTGCTTCCAACCAAAAAGACACGGTTCATGGATCCACTGGTACGGGCTCCTGCCAAGCACCAGCGCGTTCTTTTTCCAGATACAGCATCCGGATAGATAAAATCCCGCGTCATGGAATGCCTTACGGAAATTCAGCCCTTCGGTATCAGCATGAAAGACGTAGATGGAGCCGTCATCGGCAAGGTTGGCGTGCATTGCCTGATAGGCTGCCAGCAGGAATTTGTAAAAATCCTCGTCGGCCATGTTGTCATTCATGATCTTGCCTGCGGTCTCCTCCACGTTTACGTTATACGGAGGATCCGTCAGGATCAGGTTGGCTTTCATGCCATCCATAAGCTTGACGTAGTTCTCATTATCGGTAGAGTCGGCGCACAGCACCTTGTGCTTCCCAAGCTCCCACAGGTCGCCAAGTTTCGAGAACACTGGCTGGGAGAGCTCACTTTCCACATCGAAGTCGTCTTCCGCCACGCTCTTGTCGTGTACCTTATTGAACAGGGTCTCGATTTCAGGCGGGTCAAATCCGGTCTTTCCAAGATCAAAGTCGGAGTCCTGAATATCCTGCAGCAGTTCTGCAAGCAGGTTTTCATCCCATGCACCGGTGATCTTGTTCAGCGCGATATTGAGAGCCTTTTCTCTGACCTTATCGATATTCACGACCGCACAAGGCACCTCGGTGTAACCCAGATCCTGCGCCACCGTCAGTCTCTGATGGCCGCCAATGATCGTCATATCGGCATTGACCACCAGCGGATCCGCAAAGCCAAACTCCTCAATAGAGGCTTTGATCTTCTCGTATTCCTTATCGCCCGCTTTCAGTTTCTTTCGCGGATTATATTCTGCCGGTTTTAATACAGTGACCGGCAGCACCTTCAATTCAGCTGTCTTCATAAAGAACTCCTTTCATCACACCCGCATGACCTGCGAGAACGGAATAAAAAAGGAACCAAGCACAAAGCCTGATTCCCATTCATCATCGTCATTCACTTTTTCTGTTACATCGCACCAGATAGGATCTTTCCCGTTGATGCTGGCCAGTACCGTGTCGCCTTCGATCTCATGGACGCAGACGCCTCCGGTATTGGTCAGGGGATACACACCGATCACTCGCATAGGATCACCAGTCCTTCCTTGCGCGTCCGCTTCATATCGATCAGGCGCTGATTTCTGGATCCCCGGAACTGTAAAGAGATATCCTTCTCGTCAAGGATAAACCTGCCATCCACCAGAACAGCGATGGCTTCCAGAATCTCATCCGTAACATCAGTGTGGCGTTTCCCACCCGGCAGTAAATCCTCATAGTCATATCCGGTGTACATCCAGATATCTTTCTCCGGAAGTTCCTCCCGGACTCTCCGAATAAGATCAATCAGGCCTTTCTGATTTTCAATCTCGAAGGGCTCCCCGCCAAGAATCGTCAGTCCCTGATAGCTGGGTTTCTTCAGTTCATTTATGATCGCCTGCGTCATGAAAGACGTGTATTCCTTTCCAGCAGCAAAGTCCCAGGTCTCCGGGTTAAAGCATCCCGGGCAGTGATTCCGGCAGCCGGAAACAAATACAGACACCCGCATCCCCGGGCCATTGGCGTGATCCGCGATCACGATATCGCACACGTTCATATGCCCTCCTCCTTAAGCAGGCTGACAGAGGTATGCATCACCCGGTCAGCAATCTCCGCAGTTCGGCCCTGGTTGAAATAGTTACTCCCAAGGTAGCCGCACACGCGTCTTACGACATTCATCTTCCGCTCATCCCGATTGCCGCAGTTCGGGCACTCCCAGACGAGCTTCCCGTCGTCATTCACAATCCGGATCTCCCCGTCATATCCGCAGGCCTGACAGTAGTCACTCTTTGTGTTAAGCTCCGCATACAGGATCGTCTCGTAGATATGCTGCATGATCGATAACACCGCAGGGATGTTATCCTTCATGTTCGGCACCTCTACATAGCTGATCGCGCCACCGGGTGAAAGCTCCTGAAACTCTGCTTCCAGCGATAACTTGGAAAAGGCATCAATCTCTTCTGTCACATGCACATGATACGAATTTGTGATGTAATTCTTATCTGTCACATGCGGGATGATCCCAAACCGACGCTGCAGGCACTTGGCAAACTTATACGTTGTGCTCTCCATCGGTGTGCCATACAGGGAGAAACTGATATTTGTCTCGGCTCTCCATGCAGCGCATTTGTCATTTAAGAATCGCATCACTGCAAGACCAAATTCTTTACCCTCCGGCTCTGTATGGCTGCAGCCTTTCATCCGGCAAACGCACTCAGCAAGACCGGCATAGCCAAGGGAGATCGTGCTGTAATTGCCATACAATAGCGGATCGATCACTTCACCCTTTTGCAAACGCGCCAGCGCTCCATGCTGCCAGAGGATCGGTGCCACATCCGATGGTGTACCTTTGAGGCGCTCGTGCCTGCATAGGAGTGCCTTTTTACAAAGCTCTGTCCGCTCTTCCATAAGCTCCCAGAACTTCTCTTCATCGCCTCCGCTGCTGCAGGCCGCATCCACTAGATTGATCGTGACCACGCCTTGATTGAACCTACCATAATACTTATGGCTGCCATCCGAATTCAGGCCTTTCGTGTCCGGAGTGAGGAAAGAGCGACACCCCATGCAGGTGTAAACTTCACCCTTCAGGCGCTTCATCACCTTGGCGCTGATATAATCCGGTACCATCCGCTTTGCCGTACACCTTGCGGCAAGCTCGGTCAGCGCATAGTACTTTGTACCGGGATATACGTTATCCGCATCAAGCACATAGATCAGTTTCGGGAAGGCCGGTGTGATCCATGCACCGGTTTCATTCTTTACGCCCTCGATCCGCTGCTTTAATACTTCCTCGATCACGATCGCAAGGTCATCGCGAAGCCTGCCCTCCGGCACCTCATTTAAGTACATGAACATCGTCACGAACGGAGCCTGCCCGTTGCAGGTCATGAGCGTGATGATCTGATATTGGATCGTCTGAACGCCCGACCTAATTTCCCGGCGCAGCTTCTTTTCAGTTAGGTAATCGACCTCGTCCTCTGTAAGCTTCACACCAACATCGCTGTTCATATCTTCCAGTATTTCTCTGCGGATCTTCTGCCGGGAGATATCCACGAATGGTGCAAGGTGGGAAAGCGAAAAGCTCTGCCCGCCATACTGGTTTGATGCCACCTGGGCTACGATCTGTGTGGTGACATTGCATGCGGTATAAAAGCTGTGCGGCTTTTCTATCATAGTTCCCGAGATCACTGTGCCGTTCTGGAGCATATCTTCCAGATTTAAGAGGCAGCAGTTGTGGGAGTGCTGGATGAAATAATCGCTGTCATGGAAATGGATGATTCCTTCATCGTGCGCCTTCACCACATCCTCCGGCAGCAGGATCCTTCGCGTAATGTCGCGGCTCACTTCCCCGGCGATATAATCACGCTGGGTGGAATTGATGACCGGATTCTTATTGGCGTTCTCCTGCTTAGCCTCCTCGTTGTTCCGCTCGATCAGCGACAGGATTTTTCCGTCCGTCGTGTTCTGGCGTCTTTGCTGGTCATGTTGCAGGCGATACTCGCTGTAATGCCGCATGAGCCTGAAATGTCCATGTCTGGCCAGTTCATTGAGTACCTTATCCTGTATCTCCTCCACATGGATGGCGCGTCCGGTGGCCTCACACTGCCGCTCGATCTCTTCTGCCGCATCCTGTATATCTACATCCTTCATGGCATCATCCGGCACATCTGCATTCGCTGATTCAATGGCCGCGATGATCTTCTTTCTATTAAACAGGACTTCGCGTCCGTCTCGCTTTATGATCTTCATGTGTGTTCCTTTCCATCCTGTAGCAGCTTGATATACCGGTTTAAGTACCACACTGCCTTGGACAAATCTTCAATTGTTTTATTGGGATCCTTTTTACCGGCGCGACAGATATATTTCATTGCGTTCCCGAGGTGATACGGGAACTTCTGGTCTTCGATGAAGTCGATCACTTCAATGTTGCCGCTGGTATAATGGCTCGGATGGTTAATCGGGTCATTCATCTGATTCTTCATGCCTCTTTCTCTCCTTCTCCGGACACTCCTCCGGGTCATACGGGCACAGGGCACAATCGTCAAAGTGGCAATGCCCATCACTTTCCAATACAGCTAGGATCCATAGGATGAATACCACCAGCAGGGCGATCATCCCGATAAACCTAAAAATGGCGATAAACATCTACTCCGTCCTCCAATAGTTTTATTTCCCACGGAACTTTCCTTTTCTTCCGCTTATGAAATGCCCACCGGCATTTGTCTGAGCAGAACTTCTTTTTCCGGCCTCGCTGCTTTTGCACGATCGCTTCCCCGCAGTATGGACAGAAGCGTTTTGCGCAGTCTTCTATGAATTCTTCTATGTTCATCTCCGGATATTCCTGATCCATCACTGCCTCCTTTGGGCACGAAATTCCGGTGCCCCATACAGGGCCATCACGAAATCCCTGCGGAAAAACTGCCGGAAAATGAACGATTTTCCTGTATCTTTACGAATTCCTGCAGGATAAGATTTGCCCTGAAAATGCCCTAATTCCCATAACATTTCGCGACTTTCGGCTAACATTGGCTTATCAATTACTGACTGCCTGACCCCGGGGTATCAATTTCGCGATTTTACACGGAAGAGGGGGCGGCGGTCTTGGTGGCCCTGGCAATATAGACAGAAACCCGCCCCCGGGGTTGTGTACATTACACAATGCAGGAAAGCAGTGATCACACGATCTCCGCGAGTCTCTCCTGCGCAATCTCTGTGTAACGCGGGATGATTTCAAACCCGATCCAGTCTCTTCCGAGCTGCTGGGCAGCAAACAGTGTCGTTCCACTCCCTGCAAAAGGATCCAGCACCACGTCACCTTCTTCTGTCATCGCCTTGATGAAGAACGTCGGCAGCGCAACAGGGAAGGATGCCGGGTGCTCATGATTGGTAGAGTCTACCGGCAGTGTCAGGACGTTGGATGGCCGCACCATATCGGTGGCTACTCTCCGGGACATGTTCATGCCGCTTCCGTTCGTCACCGGATGCTCACCCTTATTCTTCCGGCGCTTCTCTGCCTCCAGATCCTTGTTGGCGGATGGCACAAGCACCTGTTCTGGGAAGAACTTATAGCCCTTGCTCTTCGTAAACCAGAAACAGTATTCAAAGCCATCCTTCAGGCGTTTCCTGTTTCCGGTCGGGAAGGGATTAGGCTTTACCCACACGTAGGTATCCGTCCAGCGGAAGATCTGTGCGATCCGCAGCACAGACTCAAGCACGTAGGTGCTGCGCCTGCCGTCCACCACGTTTTCCTTGATGTTCAGTACAAAGGAACCGCTATTCTTTAACACTCGGTGTATCTCTTTCGCGATACCCGCGATCCATTCCGGGTAGTCCGCTTCCGCGATCCCTCCATAGGTATCTTTTCGCCTTTCGGCATAAGGCGGGCTTGTCATCACCAGATCCACGGATGCATCCGGCAGCAAGCGGAGAAGCTCCGCACAATCGCCGCATTCAAAATAGTTCGTATTCATGAAGAGCTCCTCCTTCCTCGCTTAGTAGTGGTACACCGGATTCGAGTCTTCTCGTCCGGTCTTTTGGTCATGGTGCTTCTTACATAGCGGCTGCCAGTTGGCAGGATCCCAGAACAGTGTCATATCACCTCTATGCGGTATGATGTGGTCAACAACCGTTGCCTTCACATACCGGCCTTCTTTCTGGCATTCCCGGCAGAGCGGATTTGCCTGAAGGAACCTTCTGCTCTCTTTCTGCCATCTGCTCCCATAACCACGACCTGCCGCTGATCGGATGACTTCCGGATGCAACGGCAGGTGCTTTTCACAATATTTACTTCCCGGTTTGATCAATTCACCACAGCCAGCCTGTCCGCATGGAACCTTCGCTTTATAAGGCATAGGTCATTCCTCCAAAAGTCTGTACAAAATTACAGGCGCTCCTTCACCCATGTTAGGAAACGCCCGCAGTGTGTTATATTCAATCCAGTCGACGGCTTCCTCGTAAGTAAAGCCGTCTTTTTCCATAAGCCACTGAATCATCAGCTCGAAATCGTATACAGCCCGGTCATCATTTGTCACTCCGATCAGTGCATCATCGTAGGAGTAGTTTGTCAGGTATTTGACTCCTTCGTAGCCACTTTCCAGCAACTTTTCTTCAGCTTTCATCACTTTTCCCAAGGTAAGTCACTTTTCCCGAAGTGCCCATACGCACTCACTTTGTTGTAGTCCACTTCCAGCAAATGCAGGTTGTCGATGATACCCTTTGGCGTCAGATCATAGGTGTCACGGACAAATGCAGCGATCACCTCAGGATCCTCGAACTCCGTTCCGAAACAATCGACGTGTATGGAGACCGGCTTTACGACACCGATCGCATAGGCGATCTGGACTTCACACTGGTCTGCGTATCCGGCCAGCACGATATCCCTTGCGATCTTCCTTGCCATATAGGCTCCGGACCGGTCGACCTTGCTCGGATCTTTGCCACTCATGGCACCTCCGCCGATCCTTCCTACACCACCATAGGTATCGCAGGCAAGCTTTCTGCCGGTGACACCGCAGTCGGCAAAACTGCCGCCGATCACAAACCGTCCTGTCGGGTTAACCAGCACCTCAAAATCGGTGTTCAGGCCATACTCGGATGCGGCCAGTACCATCATGCCCTTGATCAGGTGCCGGAAATCGTCCGGTTCCACATCCGGGCTGTGCTGCACGCTGCAAAGGAAAGTGGTGATCCTGCCGGTGTCGTAATCGAAGGACACCTGCGCTTTTGCATCTGCTCGGAACATCCTGCTCGGATGCTTTTTCAGGACCTGTAGGAACTTGGTCGCCACTACAAACGGAATCGGCAATAGCTCCGGAGTTTCATTGGTAGCATAGCCATACATCATGCCCTGATCGCCTGCGCCACCGGTATCGACGCCCATCGCGATATCCGGCGACTGTTCTTTCACAAGGACCGCAATATCAAGACCGCCATATAGCAGGTTGTTATACCCCAGCCTGTCGCATCCGATACGATCCATCATCTCATCCACCAGTTTTCTGAAATCAGGCTTGTGGGAGCTTGTAAGCTCTCCTGCGATAATCAGGTGGTTGTCTTTGATGAGGCACTCGATTGCCACCCTTGCCTTTTTGTCATGCTGCAGGCAGTCCGTTACGATCGCATCCGCAACCTGGTCGCAGATCTTATCCGGATGCCCATCACTGACCTGCTCACACGTGATGATCTTCATTGGAAATCTCCTCCTTCTTCATTCCCAGCTGCACCATAGCAGCCTCTTCCAGTTCTTTTACTTTTCCTTCGTTTATTACCCTGCCGACATAGGATCGGAACTGTCTTTTATCGACCGTCGTCACCTGCTCGGCCAGTACCATCGATGGATCAAAGTACCCATAGTCTTCTGCTTTTTCCATCTCCTCCTCAGAGAGCGGTATGTGTGTCTCCATCCATTCTTTCTTCAGCTTGGACGTCATTGGCAGCACCGTGACCACGCGGGAATACTGATTGTTGCTATCCCCGCTGATCACCAGCACCGGCCTTGTGCCTTCCTGCACGCTGGTTCCCGGGTGTTTGCCAAGTTCCACAAACCAGATATCCATGCGATGTACTTCTATGTCCCTGCTTCTTCGGGAAGGCGGATCCGCGATACCGTCCGGCTTGCGTTTCCTGATTGTCCGTCCCATCACTGCCTCCTTTCCGGCATAGAAAAAGCCCTGCAGGTTTCCCCACAAGGCTTTCGCTACTTTCACGATATTAGTATACCTTGTTTTGGGTGAAACATTTTACACGATTTTGGACATCACGTTTTTCCAAACAGCAGGACTGTCAGATGATCCAGAGCCCGGTTTTTTCTCTTGTAAGCCGTGCTCTGCTCAATCCGCAGGTGCTCCTGAATGTAGTAGACTGCATTGTTGCCGTATGCGTTGTCTTCGCTGAAGAATGTCTCCAGCACGAACTGTTCTTCCTCCGACAGCTCATCCCACGCGGGCTTGAACCAGTCCATGTATTCCACCGCCTGCCGGTATCGTTCCTTTAAGACATCAATCTCCTCGATGCCGTTTAAGATGCGCTCCTCACTAGCCTGCGGATTATGAACATGCGGCAAGCCGTCCCAGTTCGGGCTTCCGACACCCATCATCTTTTCCCGCTCAGCACGGATTTCTTCATCCGTGTTGTTGATGATAAACTCCATCGCGCTGTAATCCTTAATTGCTGCAATCGTACCCGCACGTTTGTCGAGGTACTTCCAGATAATGCTCATGAGCCTTTACCTCCGAAAATGAAATTGATAAATTCCCGGATTGACTCTGATTGGCTGTTTTTGTCATTTACTTCAGGTGCGCTTTCACCGCTGCAATCAGTCGTGCCTGTGTGGCGTCCTTATGATCGATCGCCCGCAGGACATCCTCGTCTACGGTATCCTTGCAGATAATCCGGTGGATGGTGACGACCTCTTTCTGCCCCTGCCGCCAAAGTCTCGCATTGGTCTGCTGCACCATTTCCAGTGACCATACCTGTGAAAACCAGATCAGGATGTGGCCGCCGTCCTGAATGTTCAAACCATGACCGGCACTGGCGGGAGAAATGATCCCGACGGGGATCTTGCCTGCATTCCAATCCTCGATATCCTTGGAGGATTTCAGGTCACGCACCGCATATCCGACCTTCGTCAGGTGCTCGATGATGCGGGTGCGGTCATGCTGGTACCAGTAGGCGATCAGCACGTTCTGGCCGTTTGCCTGCTCGATAAGATCCTCCAGTTTCAGGAGCTTCTTATCGTGGATGGGGATCAGCTCTCTATCCTCAGAATAGAGGCATCCGTTCGCCATCTGCAGAAGTTTTCCTGAAAGGACTGCAGCATTGGCGGCATCCACGCTTTCCGTACCGACCTGCACCACAAGCTGATCCCGCAGCTGCTCGTACAGTTTTCGCTCTGACGGATCCATCACAACCTCGTGGTCTAAGGTCAGGCACTCCGGTATTTCCAGATAGTCTTTTGCCTTCATGGAGATCGTGATATCCGAAATCCGCTCATAGATCGCTTCCTCTGCTCCCGGCAGCGGCACGTAGTTGTACACGACACCGGTGTACGGATTCATGCCCTGTGCCTTGAAGTAGGCTTCCCGGTATCTGCCGATGAAACGTCCAAGCCGCTTACCACCGTCGATGATCCCGACCTCTGCCCATAAGTCCATCAGACCGTTACTGGTCGGTGTGCCGGTCAGACCCACCATGCGACTGATAAATGGCCGCATCTTTTTTAAATATTTCCAGCGCTGGCTCTGATGGTTTTTGAAGGAGGACAGTTCGTCAATCACTACCATGTCGAACGGCCACCGGATCTTATTTTTCTCAAAGTGCTCTACCAGCCATTTCATGTTCTCGCGGTTTACGATATAAACATCGGCATCTGCCATAAGTGCTGCCCGTCTTGTCTTGGCATCGCCCACCACGACAGAAAGTCTCAGGAAATCGAATCCATCCCACTTCTTTACCTCTGCTGGCCAAACATCCCGTGCTACCCGCAACGGTGCTACGATCAGGGTCTTTCCCACCTCGAACCGGTCAAACATCAAATCCCGGATCGCATTCAGGGAGATTGCCGTCTTGCCAAGTCCCATATCGAGTAGCAGCATGCTGTATTCGTGATCCTTTAAAAACTGAATTGCATAGCTCTGATACTTATGCGGTTGAAACTTCATCTGTCTTTTCCTTTCCGGAGCTCTTCCCTGAGCCGATCCACCAGATACTTGCCATCCATTGTCGTGAACATGGAAAAATCAGGACCCAGAAAGAATTTCTCCAATTTCACCATCTCGGATAGTGCCAGCCTATCCTCGGGATGCCTCATTAGACGCCTGCCTGCCATGCGGTAATCCTTTACCGCCCGAATGACCACTGCATTTCCAAGTGCCTCATAGTTTGCCCGCAATCCATCGTCCATCAGCAGAGCTCCCTTCCGGTGATGATGCCGATGGCACCGACAATATTTGAGATCGCCTTTCGATCCTGCACTGGCTTTCCAATCTCAGATGCCAGATCCTCTGATAGCTTCCGAAGCTTTTCCATTACCTCTTTGTGGTGATCCCGCTGTCCTTTGTTCTCCTGTTCCAGATCCTTGATGTACTCATCGTCATCGGCGTGGGCAAGTTCCACCTCATTGAACTCTTCTACAAGTGCTGTCTTCATTTCGAGACCCATATAGGTATCAACCAGATCCATCAGATCAAGAATCGTAAAGTACGTGTGGTTACTTCCGTCCTGCAGTGTGATAATATGACCCATCATTCGCCTCCTTTTCTGACCGCCTCAATGATGATCGGGATCTGTTCTGCATCGTCCAGTATGAAAACCGAAAAGCCTAACTGCTGCAGCGTATTATGCCGCTTTACCTGCAGGGGACGAGGCAGCTTTCCCGGAGCCTTCACCTCCACAAATCCGATCCTCCCATCTGGCAGTAAAACCATTCTGTCCGGCATACCATCCATCCCCGGGCATACCAGTTTCGGACAGATACCGCCTGCCATTTTTACTATCTTTACGAGCTTCTGCTCGATCTGTTTTTCCTGCATCATTCCATCCTTCCTGACCGGGTGACATCACTTTCCCTCGTGCGCGTATGTGCATATGCGCGCTCCCGTGCGTGATATCACTATTTTAATTATTAATAAATTTATCTGTATAAATGTTGTCTCACTTGTCTCGGAAGCATCACAAAGCCAGTAACCATGCGACTTTCCGGTTGTGACACTGGCCTGTGATGATCCCGGGACAGGTGACAGAATCGCTTTTGCCGTGATGTGACGGAAATCGTCAGTCTCGGACGTAGACTCGCTGTTGTCCATAGATTGGCATGCGCTTCCTCGTCTTGGTTCGAGTCCAGCCATCCACCTTCTGCATCAGCGCTGTAATGGCATAGGAATCCGTAGGCTTTAAGTCTGAGAGGGCTTTGCCGTAGCATTCGCACCAGATCTCCACATTGGAGACGGTTTCACGCTTTATCGTTCCCCTGGTGATGGTGGGATCATCATCGCAGCGCAAATATTCCCTGCGTGCATACAGATCCATAGTGTTCCAGTTCTCCGGAAGCAGGGTCTCAAGGTAGACTTCCACCATGCCCTGACGTTCATCCTCTTCCAAGGCTTCCTTCTGAACCTCGGCGGCCTCGCCGACCAAGGCACCCTCCAGAAACAGCTTCTCCCCATGCAGGTAGTAATACTTCGCCTCCGCCCAGATCTGATCGCGATCTTCCTTGGAGAAATTGAAGGTTTTAATCTGCTCAGTCTGATGGAGCTTTACGATCCAGAAACGCCGGTTTCCGGTAATATCACGCAAATACCCTCGGTCGCCATTGACGGACGCAACCATGATGCCCTGCCTCGGATGGCTTTCCACAGTCCTGCCATAGCTCGGTCGGAACTTATCATCCGAAGAGGACAGGAAGGATTTCACCTTTTCGATATCTGCCTTCTTCATGCCTGCCAGCTCTGCGATCTCACAGATCCAAAAGCCCTGTATCTTCTCTGCAGCAGACTTGCTGTCCATATCGGAAAGCTGAAGGGAATCGGAAAAGTACTCGCTTCCTGCGAGCTCCTTAAACAGCGTGCTCTTGCCGATGCCCTGCTCGCCATCCAGAACTAACATGCAGTCATATTTGATTCCCGGCTCATATACACGGGCAACCGCTGCCGCAAACGTCTTCTTTGTGACTGCCCGGACATACTCAGTGTCGTCCGCCTTCATATAACGGATCAGAAGCTCCGGGATACGCTCTGTCCCATCCCACTCAGGCAGGGAATTAAGATAATCCCGCAGCGGATTAAACCGGCGCTCCATTGCAACCCGGGAGAAAGCGACATCATGATTTCTCGTTGAGAACGACAGGTAACGGACATCCAGCTCCGACTTTAATCCGTCGGTATCCGAGTCAAGCCAGAAATGGTTTCCGTCAGGACGATCCCACGGGACGTCCCCGGTGATCTCCACCATCCTTGCCATTTCGTTGTAGGCAAAGTTCGCGTAGGCTGGATCGTTTCGGAGGATCAGAAGCAGGTTCCAGACGCTATTTTCCAAGAGCTTGTTTCTCCCGTATCGCAGATGCGACATCCAATCATCCGCATCAAAATCCATGCGGGCTTCTTCCTCGCGCTCTGCAGCAAGGGTCTGTTTCACCTCATCCAACGTCATGGCAAAGTCCGACATCTTCTGATAAGATGACGTACCGTCCTCGTCCGGGAACCGGTGCATACGTACAAGGTCAAATGCGTTCAGAAGCTTTCCGTATGCCGGGTCTGTGGCATGATGGCTGAATGCAAACTTCCCATCGAATACCTGCACACCTGCAGAGCCCTCTCCGGGAATATAGTCGTACCTGCCTTCCATAACACTCGGCCTGTACACGTCGGAGAGGAAGCGATCCATTACATCCACGATATTGAACGTGCGACAAAACACGCCCACGATACCGGCTTTCGTCAGCGGATCCGCCTGCCGCTTTACGTTCTGGCGGGTAACCGTCGACTGCCGGGATGAGGTGGGCCAGGTGGAGATGTCGCGCCAGTCATCGTACTTGGCAAGAATCTCGTCCGGATCAACCAGCTCACCGTCCCAAGCCTCGAAGTAGTATTCAATATTGGACGGAGTGGACGGCCAGTACATCATCCGGTTTGCTTCATAGGTGGAATCGTCGAAATAATCGAGCCCCACCTGCTTTGCCAGCATCCTTGCAACCGGCTCGTATTCCTCTTCTGTGACATCCCGTGACAAGGGGAAAATTTGTCTCAGCCTCGGCTTATCCGGCGAGTACTTATGCGTTCCATAGGCACAGCCTTTATAAGGGAGCTTCTCCCGGACATACGGCATGATCCCCGGTGTGGCAAAATCCATATCCAGTGTGATGCAGCTGCGGCATAGGACGTTTCCGGCTTTACGCCTGCCTTCCTTTAAATGCCCGCAGACAAATCCGCCCACATCCTTGATCTCATCCTGCTCGCCGCGTTTCATGGCGAGGAACTCCTCAAGGCTCTCTACTGTTCTTTGTGTTGTGGAAAGACGCTCACATAGCGCTTCCCATGTAATAACCCGGTTTACCCATGTCTTGGCTTTCCGGGTATTTGCGACTGCGATCTTCAGTTCTCGCATTCCCTTTACCTCCCATCGTCCGGGCTCTCGTCCCGATCATTTGAATATTCACCCTTAAACGCACCGGTTCCTGATACCGAGACCATGTAATCGGCCATGGCGTTCAGCCATCGGTAATCCTCCTCTGACAGACACGAAAACCCCTCCAGCGGACGGATCCCTGCAGCAGCATCCTTCCCGCAGTAATACAGCACCGCTTCCCGGAGTGATGGGCCATAACTTGTCCCGTCATCCTTCTTAATCTTTTGCAGTGTCCCGCTCGATATGCCAAGGTCAGAAGCAACGTCCTTCCACGTGTCGAAGATCATATAGTGCACCTGCACCGCTTCATGGAGCTCTGCCTGCACGTGGTTACGGATTCCGTGCTCAATCTGCTGCAGACAGATGGTTGTCACACGGTTCGTGATCGCACCGAGCATCATATCCATGCGGTCTTCCACACAGTTGAAGGAGTACCGTTTCCGGCACAACGCTTCCACAGCCCGCTTCAGCACACCCCAGTATTTCTTTCCATCTGTATCGTCCGGCTGCCGAAGCCGCATCAGGGAATCAAAGTCGCGGCCACGGCACTCCATCAGATAGTCAAAGACGACCGGAGCAACCGCAGCTGCGTCTACCCGCATGGATGCCATGAAGTTGTTTCCCTCCGGTTTCACCTCTTCCATCGCCCACGGGATGATCGCGGGATCGTAAAGATCCTCAGCCTTCTGGTGGCACCTCCTGCACAGGCTCACAAGGTCGGACATGCGCTCCTCCTTGAACCGGTCATAGGTGTGATGATGGACGTCGGTTGCTTCCTTCCCGCAGGCCTGACAGATGTGGCCATCCATTTCTAGTCTCTCATCTGCTTTCTTGCGCCATTCTGGGCTGTGTATATACCGGTCATACTCCGGATTTCCTTTTTTAAATCGATCACCCATATCTGAAACCTCCTGAAGGCAGACCCTCTACTAAAGCAGGCCTGCCTTATTTGTTTAGTCGTTGATCTCTTCCACCTGATCCCTAAGGACCTGTGCAGCGAAGTCCAGAGCCTTGATAAGAGCCACAATCTCGTTGTCACCGCATACGGCAAGCACAACGCCTTCTGGTCTCTTGTCATCGTTCTCGAGCACACGGGCAAAAAAGTCCGCGCCTTCATTCTGAATACGCAGGTAGGCACGACCGCCTTCCTTTCTGCCTCCACCGCAGAATCCCGTCGTACCGGCTTCCACCTCAAGAGAAACTCCATCCTCACGGGCATCCCTCTCGAAGGTCTGGAATACGGCTCCGTTTACACAAGTGCATCCTTCACGAATCTCAAACATATGAATCCTCCTCCTTGAAATATCTGATTTTCATTTTCAGCTTCGACGCGTATGCAATTTCCTGTTTCATCCCTTCACTGGCCTCGCCGAAGACCCAGAGCTCCTCGCATTTGCGAAGCAGCACAAGATCCATGACCATCGCCAGTTTCCGTTCCTCCGGCTCCTTCATGAACTGAGGAAGAAGCAGGTGCGGAGCGATGGGGATAAAGCAGTGGTCAACCGCAAATCGGCAATACCGACGTGCTTTCTCTGTGTTTCCCTCCGGATCTCCCCGGTAGCGGGAACAGATGTAGACCACAGGAAGTGCATTTGCGCTTTTTCCTGACACAGCCATATCGATCACCACCATCCTTTCCATAAGAAATAGGTCTGCGCCGTCGATTCTCTAACCTCAGCCGGACGCTGTTTGTTCGGTGATCCCAGCAGAAAATTTCAAAAATAATATCGTTTCCGATTTTTATACGCGCACGCGTGAAAACAAAAAAATCCCCCCTTACCCCGAACGGATGACTCTCCGCTGAGGTAAGGGGATTACAGCGATACAGCACGTACCGCAGAAAAAAAGTTTTGCAATAGCCCGAACAATCACGGCAGCGCTGAGGTTAGAGGGGTGACGACAAAAGGAGGTGATTTGCCAATGTCAGACAAGGATAA
The DNA here is from genome assembly GCA_017459985.1 of Parasporobacterium sp. Taxonomy (GTDB): domain Bacteria; phylum Bacillota; class Clostridia; order Lachnospirales; family Lachnospiraceae; genus RGIG5612. The sequence goes on along the minus strand of JAFUBX010000003.1, from coordinate 35,518 downwards.
GTCCGCAAGGCTCCACGCAGAGCTCGCCGATTTTCTGATCGGTCTCAGCATGATCGCAAAGAGCATCGGACGCGCACTGAAAATCTTAAATGAGGAAGGAGGATCCTATGAAGAAGAAGGAAACACAGCTTCTGATTGAGTGGTACCGGAAGCTCAGCACCGAGTTTGCCGAAATGGCAGATGCACTGGAAGGAACACCGCAGAAGGAAAAGCCACCCGGCGATGAGAAGGTGGAAGCTCCGGAGGAAGCTCCCAAGCAGGAAGAGCCTGCGACAGAGACAGCGCCTGAACCGGAAGCAGAGCCCGCAAAGACATACACCTTTGAAGAGGTACGCGGCATCCTCGCCGCAAAGTCCCGCGCAGGCCACAGGGAAGCGGTCAAGGCACTGATCAATAAGTACGGTGGCCAGCAGCTTTCCGATTACAAGGATAGCCCCAGTATCCTTGCCGAGCTGGTCTCGGACGCGGAGGGAATCTGATATGGCACAGCATGCATTCCTCTCCGCATCAGCAAGCCACAGGTGGCTTGCCTGTCCACCCTCTGCACAGCTGAACGCAAAGGAACCGGATCAGAGCAGCCCCTACGCACAGCAAGGCACGGATGCCCATGAGCTTTGTCAGTATCTTCTTGAGAAAGCACTCGGCAGGCGTGTGCGAGATCCTACCAAGTCACTGTCCTACTACGATGCCGAAATGCAGAATGCCGCAGAAGGCTACCGCGATTTCGTACTGGAACAGATCGCGCAGGTAAAGATGACCTGTCCTGATCCCCTGATCTGCGTAGAACAGCGGCTGGACTTCTCCCGCTGGGTACCGGACGGGTTTGGCACCGGGGATTGCGTGATCGTCGCAGATGGCGTGATCCACATCATCGATTTCAAGTACGGGCTCGGTGTTCTGGTATCGGCATCCGGCGAAGACGGCTACGGAAACCCACAGCTGATGTGCTACGCGCTGGGTGCGCTGGACACCTTCGATGCCTTATATGACATCTCCGAGGTACGACTTTCCATCTACCAGCCAAGGCGGGACAACGAAGACACCTTCAGCATGGCAAAGGAGGATCTCCTCTGCTGGGCAGATGAAGTTCTGGCACCGACAGCCAAGCTGGCATATGAAGGCCAAGGCGAATTCTGTGCCGGTGACCATTGCCAGTTCTGCAAGGTGAAAGCAACCTGCCGGAAACGCGCCGAGTACAACATGATGCTGGCAAAGTACGACTTTGAGATGCCTCCCACGTTAGATGAGCTTGATATCGCAGCAATACTGCCGAAGGTCGATGGCCTGATCTCATGGGCACAAGATATCAAGGAGTATGCGTTAGAGCAGGCACTTTCCGGCACACACTATCCCGGCTTCAAGGTAGTCGAGGGACGTTCGAACCGCAAGTATTCCGATGAGGCAGCGGTTGCGGATATTGTCACCAAGGCAGGCTTTGATCCATACGAGCGGAAGCTGCTGGGCATCACAGCGATGACCTCAGCACTCGGGAAGAAACGCTTCAATGAGCTTCTTGGCGGCCTGATTGTAAAGCCGCAAGGTAAACCGGTATTAGTCCCCGCGTCTGATAAACGCCCGGAGTTTAATACAGCAAGTACAGATTTTGAATAATGGAGGAAAAACAAAATGGCAAAGATTATGAATCCCACGAAAGTTATCACCGGACCGAAGACCCGCTTCAGCTATCTGAATGCGAATGAGCCGAAAGCTCCCCTCGGTGGCGGAACCCCGAAGTACAGCGTCTCGCTGATCGTACCGAAGTCCGACACTGCGACGGTCGCTAAGATCAAGGCCGCCATTCAGGCAGCCTACGAGGAGGGCCAGAGCAAGCTGAAAGGAAACAGCAAGTCAGTACCGCCGCTCTCGACCCTGAAGACGCCTCTGCGCGATGGCGACATCGAGCGTCCGGACGATGAGGCATATGCGAACAGTTACTTCATCAATGCCAACAGCACCACCAAGCCAGGTGTCGTTGATGGTGACCGTCAGCCGATCCTTGATACCTCGGAGCTCTACTCCGGCATCTACGGTCGCGCCAGTATCAACTTCTATGCATTCAATTCGAATGGCAATCGCGGCATTGCCTGCGGCCTGAATAACCTGCAGAAGCTGGCAGACGGCGAGCCCCTCGGCGGCCACAGCCGTGCGGAGGATGACTTCGCGGATGACGATGAAGACTTCCTGTCCTAATCGGTAGTTCACCCCCGGAGGGTAGCCCGCTGTGGCTGCCCTCCACAGCCCACAAAAGAGAGAATGAGGTAAATCATATGGAAACTACTATCACTATCAGCTATCTTGCTGACCTGATCATCGTCTTTGGATGTGCATCCCTGATCGGCTGCGTCCTCGGCAACCTTGCAGGTCGCTTTGTCATATTCATCGGGGAAAAGATTCGTGACCGCATCAGGAACCGCAAGAAAGAAAACACAGAGGAGTCGGTATGAGTATGGCGGATTATTTCTACTGTTCCATCGGGCTGATCTGCTGCATCACATGGATTGCGATCCTGATCTGGATCATCGCAAACCGAATTGCTGACTGGTACGAAAAACGAAACAGAAGGAAATGAGCATGGAGGCAGGACGGAGGAACAATCGTCCTGCCTTTTTGGGAGGAATCAGTTATGGAACGTGAAGAATATTACTGTGATACCTGTGAAGACGGGATCCGGAACGGATGCCCGCACGCAGAAGGCAAGCATTATGACATCTGGGGTGAGGGAATCAGCCCGCCAGAGTGGTGCCCAAATAACAGAGGCACGGATGATGACCTGCCGTTCTGATGGAGGAAGAACATGGAAAAGATAAATACACTGTCCATCGATCTGGAGACCTACTCTGACGTGGATATAACAAAAGCTGGAGCCTACAAGTATGCAGAATCTCCGGCCTTCGAAATCTTATTATTTGGTGTGTCTGTTAATGGCGGCAGTGTTACTGTTTATGACCTTGCCTGCGGGGAAGTTATCCCGGACGACATACTGGCAGCTATTTCGGATGACTCCGTCACGAAATATGCCTACAATGCCAGCTTTGAGAGAGTCTGTCTGTCCATTTATCTGAAGCGACACTATCCGCAGTATTTCAGAAGCTATAGCATCCCGGAAGATACGGTCGGGAATTATCTCGCCCCCGCTGCATGGAAATGCACGCTGGTATGGGCAGCCTACACCGGCCTGCCACTCTCCCTTGCGATGGTCGGAAAGGTGCTGGGACTTGAGGAGCAGAAAATGACGGAAGGCAAAGACCTGATCCGGTACTTCTGCAGCCCTTGTGCACCTACCAAGACCAACGGAGGTCGCACGCGGAATCTGCCGGAGCACGACATGGAGAAATGGGAAACCTTCAAAGCATACAACCGACGTGATGTCGAGGTTGAGATGCAGATCCAAAAGCGTCTGCAGAACTATCCGGTTCCTGACTCAGTCTGGGATGAGTACCATCTTGATCAGGAGATCAATGACCGTGGGATCATGATCGATCCGGTACTGGTGGAGAATGCTATCAGGATCGATGAGCTGGCAAAGACCGAGCTTTCGGATCAGATCCAGTCTCGTACAGGTCTCGACAATCCGAACAGCGTAATGCAGATGAAGGAATGGCTCTCAGAGAACGGAATGGAGATGGAGTCACTTGGGAAAAAGCAGGTGGCAGAAGCCCTGAAAACTGCTCCGGAGGATATTTCGGAAGTGCTGCAGCTCCGGCAGCAACTGGCAAAAAGCTCGGTAAAGAAATACCAAGCAATGCAGAATGCCGTTTGTTCTGATGGCCGCTGCCATGGGATGTTCCAATTCTATGGAGCCAATCGATCTGGCCGCTGGGCAGGAAGGCTTATACAGTTACAAAATCTCCCGCAGAATCACATGTCGGATCTGGAGGAGGCACGGAATCTGGTGAAAGCCGGTGACTTTGAAATGCTCTCTCTACTCTATGACAATGTCCCTCTGGTGCTGTCGGAGCTGATTCGGACATCGTTTTTACCGCGTCCCGGGTATAAATACATCGTAGCAGACTTCTCTGCGATCGAAGCCCGCGTACTGTCGCACCTTGCAGGGGAGACTTGGCGCTCTGAGGTTTTTAAGACAGGTGGTGACATTTACTGCGCCTCCGCCAGCCAGATGTTCAAAGTCCCTGTCGAGAAACATGGACAGAATGCGCACCTACGCCAGCGCGGCAAGGTTGCGGAATTGGCTCTCGGCTATGGCGGATCAGTCGGTGCCTTAAAGGCAATGGGTGCCCTTGACTACGGCATGTCAGAGGACGAGCTGCAGCCGCTGGTAAATATGTGGCGGTCTGCTAATCCCCGGATCGTGGAATACTGGTGGAAAGTAGACGATGCGGTAAAGAAGGCGATCAAAACACGCCTTGTGACGCAGGTAGGAAATATCAGATTTGAGTATCGCTCCGGCATGCTGTTCATAGAACTACCATCGGGCAGGCACCTCGCTTACGTGAAACCCCGGATCGGGGAGAACAAGTTCGGTGGAGAATCCGTTACCTACTTCGGGATCGATGCCAAGAAGAAATGGAGCCGGATCGAATCATACGGTCCGAAATTTGTGGAGAACATCGTGCAGGCCATCAGTAGGGATATACTCTGCTACGCCATGCGCACCCTCTCCCACTGCTTCATCGTCGGCCACGTCCATGACGAGCTAATCATCGAAGCCAGCAAGAATGTATCCTTGCAGGCAATCTGCAAGCAGATGGGACGCACCCCGCCTTGGCTGCCGGGAGCCATCCTGCGGGCTGATGGGTACGAGTGCGGATTTTATCAAAAGGATTAGGTGCAAAACGGGCAGCTCCGGTTATTTGGAGTTGCCCGTTTTGCACAGTCTTTATTTCTTTTCATGCAGATCCCGGTAGAGCATGTCTGCCAGTGCCGCCTGAACCGCATGATACTTCTTCGCATCTTGGAAGAGCTGGATGTATGCCTCCTGATTCTCCATGTAAGCCGCCATTGCAGTCTCATCGAAGATACCAGGGAACACACTGCGATGGTACACCTGCTTGTCGTCGGTCTGGGCTGCCTTCTGGACATCCTCGTCCTTCTTCATGCGGTTATACAGATCCTCCACGATAACGCGATCCGCATCCGTGAACTCACCCATGAACTCCTCGTTGATGCGCTGGATGATCTCCTCCAGAGGACTGAGCTTTTCCTTCTTGGCACCGGCTCTCTTGGGATTCGTTGGAGCCCATGATCCGGACTGATCATCCAGTTCAATCGCGCCTTCGAAGGTCTTTGCCAACTGGTAATACTCCAGCTTTACACGGTTATCGAGATTGAATTCGATGGTCGGATCACCGGGCAGGAGTTTTGCAAGGTAAGAGCAGAAGATGTATTCGTGGTGCAGTTCCTTGTCGAACATCCTGGTGATCTGGCTGATATAGTTGTACCACTTCACCAGATTACGCACCTCACGCCGGAACTGATACCGCTGCTCCTGATCCAGAGCATTGTATTTCTGAGCGACCGGCAGAAGCGCATTTGAGATCTTCGCCTGCGTAGAGTTGGATGCCCGGACGTCTTCATCAATATAGATGCTCGTAACCTTGTCAATATCCTCCTGAGTGTAAACACCGTAATCGTGCAGGATGCGCTGCGTTGTATAGATGAGGTCAAAGTTGATTTCTTCATCCAGACTGGTCTCACGGTAAAACTGCTGGAAGGCTTCCTTAATACGCTCAACCGGATTCACAAAGTCCAGAACGTAAGTATCCTCTTTCCCGGGATATGTCCGGTTCAATCGGCTAAGTGTCTGTACAGCTTTCACATCTCGCAGCTCTTTATCCACGATCATGGTGTGGAGCAGCGGCTCATCAAAGCCGGTCTGGTACTTCTCCGCAACAATCAGGACATCGCCTTCGTCGTGGAATACAGCCTTTGTCTGGCTTTCCTTCACCGGATTGCCATTGCTGTCAACATTCATATTGCTCTCGGTGTACTCTTTGCCTTCCGGATCATCCGGATCTTTCAGTGCACCGCTGAATGCAATCATGATCTCCACGTCATCATAGTTGTTGTCGCGGAGGTATTTCTTGATAGTGTGGTAGTAGCGGACTGCTGCCAAACGCGATGCCGTGACCACCATCATCTTTCCCTGACCACCGATTTTCTTCTTTGTGATATCCCGGAAGGTCTCGACGATAATCGCTGCTTTCTGTTCCAGATTGTGCGGATGCAGCTCTTCATAGCGCTTGATGGTCTTGATAGCCTTGGAGGTGGGGACTTCGGGATTCTCTGGTGTATTGCTGGCAATCTGGTAGCACATCTTATAGGTGACGTAGTTGGCCAGAACATCCAGAATAAAGCCTTCCTCAATGGCCTGCTTCATGGAGTAGATATGGAAGGGATGGAAACTGCCGTCTGGGTAAGGTTCACCGAAGATCTCCAGTGTTTTGCCCTTCGGTGTTGCAGTGAAAGCGAAGAAGGAGAGGTTTTTGTGACGGCCTTGCGTGAGCATCTCCTGCACAAGGATATCCTTGTTGTCGATCTCTTCCTCGGCTTTGCCTTCAAGCTCAGCATATTCCTTCAGTGCATCCTCGACATCCGCCAGTGCTGTTTTCAGCTTCATAGCGCTCTGCCCTGTCTGGCTGGAATGCGCTTCATCCACGATGATTGCAAAGTGCTTTCCCGAGGTGTCCTTCACTTGATCGTAGATCACCGGGAACTTCTGTAGTGTGGTAACGATGATGCGCTTTCCGTCGTTGATCGCATTTTTCAGATCATGAGAGGATTTCTTATCATCAATGGTCACTACAGTGCCAAGAGTATGATCAAAACTGGAGACCGTTGCCTGCAGCTGCTGATCCAATACGCGCCGGTCAGTGACGATAATCACACTGTCAAATACAGGCTCATTCTCTGCGTTATGCAGGCTTGCCATCCGGTATGCCGTCCATGCGATGGAGTTGGACTTGCCGCTACCTGCGCTGTGCTGGATAAGGTAGTTATGACCGGCACCGCCTTCGCGCACGTGCGCTACGAGCTTACGGACAACATCCAGCTGATGGTACCGAGGGAAGATGACCTTCGTTTTGGTCTCGATGCGCTGGGAGCCATCCGGATTCTTAGTTTTCTTTTCTTCCTTCTGGACATTAATGAACTTCTGGATAATATCCAGTAGCTTGTCCTTCTGCCAGACTTCCTTCCAGAGATAACTGGTTACATAGTCGCCATCTTCAGTCGGTGGATTGCCTGCGCCGCCATCATTCCCAGCTCCATTGCTGCCCTGATTGGATGGAAGGAATGGTGTCTTGTCCCGGTCGATGACCGTTGCCATCGCAGCTTCGTAGAGATCCACGGCAAAGTAGGCCAGAATACGCTTGTTCTGACCAAAGCACGGTTCCTTAGGATCACGGTTATACATCCACTGGCGTTTTGCATCATCGATGGACTGGCCGGTAAGCTGGTTCTTCAGTTCGATAGCAACAATCGGAATACCGTTCAGTGCCAGCATCATATCGACCGTGTTGTTGTTCGTCTCCGAGTAATGCCACTGCCGGATGCACTGACAGATATTCTTCTTGTAGTTTTCGACTGCGAGGGTATTCAGCGTAGACTCCGGCGCAAAATAGCAGACGGAAAACTGAACGCCGCGATGCTTGAAACCGTGGCGCAGCACTTCGATCAGGCCTACCTGCTGCACGGCACTGTCGAACGCTTTGTAGAACTGACGCACCGGATCAATATTGCACATGCGCTCGAAACGCCGCCACGCCATCGGCTGGCTGTTTCTCACGAAGTCGGTCAATGTGATGATATCAAGCGCCATGCCACGATATTTGTCGTTGCAGTAGCCGGAATCATCAGCTTTTTCCCATCCGCCCTCTGAAGAGATAAGATATTTTTCAATCTCACTTTCGAAGTGCTTTTCGGATTCATCCATCGCTTTCTTATAGGCGTGCATTCTATCCTGAAAACCTTTATCGTCCACGACTACACCACCTTTCGCTTACCCGTGACTGTCTCGTAAATGAGAGATCTCTTATAAGATTCGAGGTCTTCAACAAGCTCGCTTTTTTCGTCAATCAGCTCATTAATGTCTCTGATTTTATTATCTAAGTAATCGACAATTTGAGCTTGCTCAGCTTCCGGAGGTAACGGGAGAACCGCGTTTCGAACATATACAGAGGAGACTCTTTGTAGCCCCGCTACTCCTGTCATGCTCGCAACACCTCCATCTTTAAATGCTTCTGTGATTAAATAATATAATAAGTATCTTGTGTTAATTGCAAATGGTCTGATATTGAACAATTCTGAACTGCCAAATGCATAGCCGTTTTGCAGATCAGACATGATACACACATTGCTATTTTGAAAACACGGTGTGACCTTAGCCAGCGCGATGTCGCCATTGTTAAAAGAGCTGTACGAGCTGTTGTTATCCGAATATGTAGCGGTACGTTCTACTCTCTTGTCGGTTCTTATACACTCCATTGGAGCAAAAGATACTTCTGTATCAGGAGTTAGTCCTGCAACATCCACGCTGGGATTCAATTTGGCAACATGTTTAACTTTTGCAACTCGCCAATGGGCCGGAATTAGTCCAAGTCTAATCTCATGACTATCTCTTAATGCCAATCCACGTTTTAAGCCTTTTGTTACTGCTTCAAAAATAACAGATGCTTTCCACTGCTTATATTCTTCAATGCTCGATTTTGCCTCTTCAATAATGGAATCAATTTGTGAAACTTGATCATCAAGAAAATCCGCAATTTTAACTTGTTCTTTTAATGAGGGGACAGGTAAACGGAAGTTTAAAAACATATCGGCAGGCAACCGCCAGCGTCCAAATCCTGCAACTCCTTGTCCAAGTCCATAAAAAATTCTGGCAGAATAACACAACTGAAATATATAGCGATAGTATCGTGATTCAAATTTAGCGGGATTCGAATTAACAAAAACTCGATAATCAGGACTTGTTACGCCGTCATAGGCTGAAATGTCAACCCAACCGGTAAGCAAGTCCATATGATTCATGACAAAGTCGCCCCGTTCAACAAGCTGATACTTTGAATAATCTTGGGCAAACTGTCCTTTATCGGTCATTACTTTCGGACGAATCCCTCTCTGGGTGACAGAAAGGACAGTGTGTCCTTCTTCACCCGCAATGTTCTTCTTTATTGAAAATATGTTTTTTAGGCGAACGGCACTCCAAGATTCAGGAATATCCCCTAGCCACTTCTCATTAGTGTGCTTTGTTTTTTCATAGAAAATATCATTCATTTTCTACACCGCCATTCCCGAATAACGCTCGAAGTTTCTCCATCAGTACCTTTTCATGTTCTTCAATCCTGGCTGCTATTTCAATCGCAGGCTCCAAAGATTGATATTCATAAAAAGTTCGAGTAAACGGAATTTCATAGCCCACCTTATCTTTGCTGTGGTCAATCCACGCATTCGTACTGAACGGTAGAACTTCACGATTAAAGTACTCATCCATATCCTCATCCAGTGGGACATTTTCTGTATCTCGTTTTGACGTATCCGGCTGCGGTTTTCCCTTCTTCAGAATCGCTTTCCCATCCGGATCAAGGAGTGGAGACTCGACAGTGATTTTGTTATAACCGAGGCTAAGAGCAGGAAGCACCTTCGATTTAACTACCAGCTTATGCTGTCCATCTTCTGTTGTCGCTTCGAATGCACCATCGCAGTATTCCCCATACGCCTTCACGATTAGATCCCGCGCATCCTTTGTAATATCAACACGCTTATTACCGATAGGTTTGCGTCGAGGTACAAAGCATTTACTCGCATCAATGAGCTGCACATACTCTCTGTGGCCCACTGGCTTTTCCTTCGTCACGAGCCAGACATAGGTTGCAATACCGGTGTTATAAAAGCTGTCATTCGGCAACTGTACAATCGCATCCAGCCAGTCATTTTCGATGATATAGCGGCGAATCTCACTCGGCCCGGAACCGGCATCTCCGGTAAACAAACTAGAACCGTTCTGGATGATCGCCATGCGTCCGGTATCTTTCAACTTGGCAATGCCATTCATAAGGAACAGCATCTGTCCATCGCTTTTTTGCGGCAATCCTGGTGCAAAACGTCCACCATTGCCGAGCTTGTGCTCCGCCTCAACCTTTGCCGCCTCGCGCTTCCAGTCAATGCCAAAGGGTGGATTGGAGATGACGAAGTCGAAGGTCATATCCTTAAATTTATCATCACTGAGGGTGTCGCCGAACTGCATGTTATCCGGATCGCCACCACGGATCAGCATATCTGCCTTGGCAATGCCGAAGGTGAAGGGATTGATCTCCTGACCATAGCAGATCAGATTGGCAGCCTTGTCCAGAGCGGAAAGCCGCTCTTCCATACAAGTAAGCATCTGGCTCGTACCCATTGCCATATCATAAGCCGTGTAGATCCGGCCTTCCTCCGCCATACCCATACGATCAGTCAACAGGTCGCACATCAGATAGATGATATCGCGACTGGTGAAGTGGGCTCCGGCTTCCTCGTCATATGACTCGGAGAAGCGCTGGACAAGGTTTTCAAAAATATAGCCCATGTCTACAGCAGAGATTTTTTCCGGATTCATGTCGGCTTTCTCTGTGCAGAAATCGCTTATAACCTGATAGAGCAGACCTGCATTGGACATGCGCTCCAGCTGCGTGAAGAAATCCATCCGCGCAAGGATGTCCATCACGTTGTCGGAGAAGCCATTCAGGTAAGCCTCAAAGTTCACCTTAATGTTCTCCGGATCGGCCTTCAACTTCTCGAAGGTGTACTCACTGGTGTTGTAGAAACGATAGCCGGACGCCTTCCGCAGAAACGCGTCTTTCACAGCCAGCCCCTGAATGCTTTTGAATGTTTCAACCACTTTCTCATGTGTAGGGAGTAAACAGTCATGGAATCTTTTGATTACAACCATCGGTAGAATAACGAGACCATACTCATGAGGTTTATAAGCACCAAACAGACTGTTAGCCACATTCCAGATAAGGTTCGCTTTCTCCTCGTGATTCATACCAACCCGACTAATTTTCTGGTTCGTATCCATCGCGTTCAATCTCCTTTTTCTTTTTGATCTGTTCAGTTATGTCGTGCATCTTTCTGGTGAGCCGGTCGACCGGTACGCCGACCCGATATATTACTCCATCCTTGAGAATGCAATCCTGCTCTACGTTCAGAAGAATTCTCGCATGCAACACATCGTAGATACAGAATGGCATTTCCTCCAGTGAATCCAAAATACTCATGATTGCAGATGCCATTGCTGCAGGTGGTTTATCCTTCAACGCGAGGTACGCATTGATCTGCGGCTCATACAGTTGAAGAATTGTCTTCACGATGTCAAATTCCCAAAGAGCCTCCAGCTGCTCATTCTCATCAGCATAGTCCGATAAATAGTCGGGAAGATCATCTACCCATCCGATAATGCGCCGGACATTCCAGCCAGATTCCATGCTTTGTAAAAGTTCCTGATACGCATTATATGCTGCCGCAAGCCTATGCCGCCGTTTTAAGGTGTTCGAAACCTGTCGCTGCTCATATCGAGATAGGTAGCTTTCCGGTTTGCAGAGCGTATGGTAGCGCTGATAGACAAAACAGCGTGAACGTTCTTTCTTCACTACATCCTTAAGTGCCTCGCGTACATGCCGCTGGACGCACTCTTCAGTCATCATGATTTGCGCGTCAGGAAAGGCAGTATGCACTGCACTGTTAAGCTGCTCGTCTGGATCGACGAACACCTGCTTCACCTTGTTTTTATCCAATCCAGCAAAGAAGACCGCATAAGCCGTTTCACTGGATTCGCTCAACACATCAATCAGTCTGACCTTATCCCCGTACAGTCCGAGCACAACAGGATAGGCAGCGCTGCTGTAATAATATGCCACAAAAATAACCAATGAGTTAGGAGTCTCCAGTGGAGCGAGCTGATCGTACTTCATCTGAAGACGTCGGCGCATAATAATACCAACAGAAGTCTTTGATGCGGGTACGCCATATTCTTTGCACACCTTCTCATAGGTTTGCGTTAACGTTCCCTCAGCCAGAAGATCGGATAACCGGTTTGTGTATCGGCAGCTTTCTTCTGCAAAGTCGATTTCTTCACGAAAGATCCGATTGCAATCATCGCAGCGAAAATATCGCTGATGAAAGACCAAATCAATTACATTTCGTTCGCCGTTCTCGGAGGGGAGGATATCCTTAAACTTCCGGGGACGGATTTTTGTTTCCGTCGTGTGCTGCTTCCGGCAGTAAGGGCAGACAGGTTTCTCTTTAGAGAAGTAGGACTTATGGACGGTGTGATATGTGGAAGCGACAGTGTCCTTGTCGTCCTTTTCACTCACAACCATCATCTCCGGGAGGGCGAGCGCATCAGTTCTATCTTGAGAGGCGTAGACCTCATGAAAGAGCCTCTTTCCCATGCGTAGACCTCCTTTTGGGTATACACAGCTAATTATACCACCAAAAAATGAACGTTTCAATGTTTTTTGGATTTTTATACACATTTTCCACCAAAATTTGGACGTCTCAATTTTATAGAAATTTGAGCGGAATGTATATTTAGGATGGCAGGGGAATTTCTGCCCTTCTGTGCCAAACCAGGTACAGCGGGAACCAATTATCCTGACCGCCATCATGGAACGGACTTCCAGTGCACGTGGAGGTTGCCTCTAACGTTCTGTGATGGAGACAAGAAAAAAAGAGTCAGCTTCACTGAGGCGAGCTGGCCGTACTGAGTCGGAGGAATCCAGATGTACGGTCAAACCGTGAAGACAATGACAAAAAAAGCGATTTCCTCCGGCTCTCAAACGAGCCAAGGAGGAAATCACAATGGCAAAGTACAAATGTAACAGCAACTACTACGGCGGCAACAACGCTCTCTTCGAGCACAACCTGACATCGGACGGAAAGATCGACTTCTCCACCCCGCCAGCAGGATACCGCTACACCGCAATGAGACTGGAAGGTGATACTGCAAAAGATCTCCATCTTGATCCAATGTTCATCACGATGCATTCTTTCGGCGGCCCGGTAAAGTTCCTCTGCTATATGGAACTCGCCGAGGAAAAACTCAGTGCAAAGCTGGAGCAACCGGACAAGACCGAGGTAAACAAGAACATCCGCGAAAGTCGCTGCAGGATCAGGAGTCCGAAAACCGGCAAGCTTATCATGTGCCCTGCAGATGGTGCGCACAACTGTGCCATCTGTACGCTTGAAGAGCACGAGAAGTTCTTCCCGGCAAGACCTCTGTCGCTTGAAGCCCTGACCTATTCGGACGATGAGTCGGAAGAGAAAGAAGTCGAGCTTCCGGCACCGGATGATACGGAGGCTGAATTCTTCGAAGACGAGACGCGTTCCATGATCCGGGCCGAACTGGCGGAAATGGATACTGCCAAGAAGAAAAAAGGCCAGCGGGCTATGAATCTCGCCATCTACAACCTCTGGATGCAGGGGTATGAATTCATGGAGATCTCAGAGGCACTTGGCATCAAAAAGGCGACGCTGCATGATGATCTCGTGCGCATCGCCAAGGTTGTACAAAAGTATGTAGTTTAATCCCACTCGTTCCTGTGGAATACCCGTTCGTCTGTGGCCGTGATCTCGGCGATGTCGTCAAAGGAGATCGTCTGTGATCCGACCCGGACGCTGCGGGTTATATCAGGATCGACTCCCCAGCAGGTACCGGTCACGGTCTTATACTGTCCCCGGTAGCCGAAAGCAAAATTATTCTTATCAACGCAGGGCACATAATATGTCACCGAGATGATCACGTTATTTGCCCGCGCCATACAGCTGTTAAACGTCAGGTTCCGCAGGATACCGAGCTTCCGGTCGATCTCATTTCGATCGTCCTCACATAACTCCCGTTTGAAGACGTACTGGACTTCCTTTGCAGCAACGGCCTCATTGAAGCCCTTTAGAGCGTCGAACGGTGAGAAGATCTTAGCACGTTTGCTGTTTGGCATCCCCGGATGCCGGATGGAGAAATCGTCGTACCGGCTGTGCAGGGTTTGCCCCTTTAGAAACACATCCCGGTATTTGAAATTGGTAGGCATCGGCATGTAGCCTATCACTGCAGCTGTATTCATCACCATACCTCCTGTGGCAGGAACCGCAGGAGGTATTGGCCTTATGCCTTATGTCCGCCTATCTGCAGGTTCCGTTCTATCGTAGTCGCGCCTTCCAGAAGGTTCATGCCTTTCACGATAGCGTTTGCACCGTATTTTTGGCGTACTTTCAGCATGGCCCCCTGGATCTTCTTCTCTTTCTCCAGCGCGTCATAGTCTACAAAAAGATTCAATTGAAAGATTCCATCGTCGATCGTCGTATCGTTGGCAGCAATGCCGAGTCTCCGGTAAAGCAGGCGATGGTCTGTTTTCTCATCAAACTGCTTCACAAGCGCCTGCGACACCTCCGATACAGAATTTGTTCTTCCGCTCATCTTTGCTGTTCCATTGTTATGTTTTGGGTGGAGCCGTCCATAGAAATCTATGGCTACTGGTCCGTCATAGTTTGGACACTTCTCCAGTGATTTATAATCGTACGACACCCACCATGTAAAGGCTGGGGACACCAGATTCTTGGAAAACATGTCCGCGCAGAGCAGATCGATCATTTCCATAAAGACCAGCCTTGCCTCCTTATATTCATACGGCCTTGGCAGCACCTGACCGTTCGAGAGGCTGTGGGACTCTGACCGGTAATTCTTTACATCCCGCATTGTCACCGGTTCCTTGCCCCATGCGTGGTCAATCAGTATCTGAGCATCAATCCCGAAGGTCTTATAAAAGTACTCCTCATCCCACTGCGACCGCTGCGCGATCTCGCCCATAGTGAAGATATACGCCTTCTCCAGCCGCCGCGCCTTTCCCGGCCCGATCTGCCAGAAGTCCGTCAGCGGCTTGTGATCCCACAGCAGGAATTTGTATGAATCCTCGTTCAACTCCGCGATCCGGACGCCATCCTTATCGGCAGGAGCCTTCTTTGCCACGATATCCATCGCCACCTTGGCAAGGTACATGTTTGTACCGATTCCGACCGTCGCTGTGATGCCGGTTGTAGCCAGCACATCCCGGATCATGGTCATGGCCATTACATGCGCCGGATGCACGCCCTGCCTGTCAGCTTCCTCCTTGTACATATGAAGATAACCGGTACAATCGATAAAGCACTCGTCAATCGAGTAAACGTGTACATCCTCGGGTGCTACGTACTTCAGGTAGATGGAGTATATGAGCGCCGAGATCCGTTCGTACTCCGCCATTCTTGGCACAGCGATCAGGTATTCAACTTTGGTGTGATGCTCCCGCTCATACTTCTGGATCGCCTGCTTTGCTTCAAAGAGCCGTGGTCTTCCCGGTACGCCTATCGTTTTCAGGGACGGGCTGACCGCCAAACATATCGTCTGATCGGAGCGGGATTCGTCAGCCACCAGCAGGTTTGCCTTCAGCGGATCAAGTCCGCGATACACGCATTCCACCGAGGCGTAATACGATTTTAAATCGATGCAGATATACACGCGCTCCATCATGCCTCCAAAAAATCTCAGTAGTTATACTCGGCAGGTATGGGCATGTCCTTGAGAAAATTGCTGCGGGATGTGATCGGCGGCTCTATGAGCTTGTAGCCCTTCCATTTCATCAGCCGGAACTTGAAGTCCAGAAGCTCCATCGGCACATACAGGTTTGCCGCTGCGGAGAAAAAAGTACCGTCCTGGTTGATCACCTCAAATACATCGTCGTCATCCATCAATAGTTCTGCCGCAAACAGGTTAGCCTGCTGCTCCATTGCCGAGCTCTCATCGAACACTGATACATCATGAAATGTCTGTACACCTAAACCGCAGTGCAACACCGCGTGACCCAGTTCATGCGCGATGATGATCCGCATTATGATATCTGGCAGGTCTGAATTGACTGTGATGACCCTGACTCGTTTGTTTACCATGAAGAAGCCCTTCACAGAGTCTTCCGACGTACCCATCGGCCTCTCAAGAATAAGTATCCCCATTGCCTTGCACAGTTCGAATAAGTCAGTCTCTTTGTATTTTTTCTTCAGTCGGCTGACAGTTTCGCAAATGTAAGAATATGTCAATTACCATGTCCTCCCATCAGTCTGAATTCCCCATTTTGGGTCTTGGCACAAGTGTAGCAAACCACCTGTCCCAAAATACGGACATTGGTATTATTTCTTGTGACCAAATTTTCTCTTGGCTTCTTCCTTACTGGCGACATACGCTGCCATAACTGCTTGGAAGAATACATCCTTCTGATCTTCGGAAAGATCACCACCGGCAAACAGTGCTTTGTTGGCTTCCAGCAGCTGGTCTACGTCATGAGCTCCTGCCGCGCCGTACCGCTCCCTTGCTTCTTCGATGTAGCCGTCTTTCTCGATATCCTCCAGAGGATTCTCACAGTCCGGATCAGACAGGAATTTCGTTGAAACCTTCAGTGCCTTTGCCAGTGCCAGCAGGGTGGACTGCCTTGGACTCTTACGCCCCTTTTCATAATCAGAGATGGTACGCAGGGATACGCCAACCGCTTCTGCCAGCTCGCTCTGTGTCAGCCCCAGCTCCGACCTTGCCCGTAAAACTTTCTCTTCAAACGCTGCCATGATCTTACTCCCTTCTAAGATGGATGTTCTATAAAGTTCCAAAGTTCTATTGACAAGCACCTACTCAAGTGTTATTTTGTTCATGAGCTTTTTGGAACTTATGAGCCGATTATAAGACCATCCTCTTATCTTGTCAACCCCTAAGTTCAAAAAAGTTCATATCAGAAATCCAGAAATTTTATGAACGGATTTGTACCAACAATTCATATTTGAACTATTGATTTTTAACGGTTCATATGATATTGTATCCATGTACCGTTAAGAAAGGAGGGACACCTATATGTCACGACAGTTTGACGAATATATGTCTGACAAGTTTGAGGTCGACGGGGAACTGCACTCTCTGGTTTCCCCATCAAGCCTTAAGGAGCTCACGGAAGCGCTGAACGCAAAGTCCCTGATCGAATACCAGCTTTCATGCCTGATGCACGATGAAGATTCGAGTGGCTGGGAGTCACTGCTTCAAGAGCAGCAGGATCTCATTGATGAGTATATTGACTACTTGGGGAACTTTGACAACCGTAACCTTGCCATCAACATCGCTTACCTGATTCAGAAGTACAACATGAAGGTTGGTGACGTTGAAAGCCTGCTCAAGATCAGCGCTGGATATATCTCCCGAACAGCCAAAGAAGGCTCCGGTAAGAAAATGAGCATCGATATTGCATGGAAGATGGCGAAGCTGTTTGAGGTGAGCCTGCAGGATCTTGTCGAGACGAATATGACGCAGGAAAAAGGAAATACCGGTCTTCTGCTCCAGTTCCTTGATAAGCTGATCAATCAGACGGTTGAAGGCGATGTTGAATGGGAGTTTCTTGGAGGCGTCACTTATGAGCTTGACGATGCCTTTGTAAGACTAGGGCTCATCACCGAAGAGAATGATACCTGCGTATATCATCCGGATCATATGAATGAAAAGATGAAATGGGTTCTCTGCGATGATATCGTTACCTGCAAGGATTTCTCGGGAGGCGCGGATCTGGTAATCATACCCTTCTCCCAAGAAGGAGACGCTAAAGTCAAATACGATTTCCTGCTGTGCTATGATGCATCCGCACATGAGCCAGACGGAACCTGGGAGAAAATGTTCTATACCTCTGATGACCCGTTTGATACTCTTTCCGACAAAGCCGCAGTGCTGTACGAGAAAATCCGTAACACAGAATTTGATGCCAAGGTATCTCCGGATATCCGCAGCCTCATCAAAGGATATTTAGGGGAGGCATGAGCATGGCAACAAAACGAGAAATCCGTAACTGGCGCAGTTCCAGTTCAATCCCGCCCAGACTGTTCGATGTTGTCGTAGACGGGAACCTGGTAGAAATACAGGTGAAGACAAACAAGAACGGCATCTCTTCCATCCCATGGGAGGATGTCGTAACACAGGTCGAGCAGGCCGTACAAGAGAATAAGAAAATGGCGAAGGAACTACCTCAACCCGCCCCGTAACCAACCGAGGAGCCAACCGGGGAGTTACCCGAGCCATAGAAGCTACCGCCAACTGCCCCACATAACGCAAAGGAGCTAAAGCCGGAGTTATCTGAAGGATCCCATCACAAGGGATAACCAGATAGCTCCGGCTTTTTTGTCTTTTCACCGGGCAAACAGCCCACATCTGTCGGAGTACAGATGGAAGGAAAAAATATTTTTCAGAAACACCGAACAAACGCATCCCAACTGAGGTTAGAGGGATAGAAACACAGTTCTGAATATCATTTCAGACTGCCTGCCGCTCGTGGCGGCGCACCGGGTCGCGAACCGGTGTGTGCATGGCCAATACGAGCAGCGCACAGAACATACGTCCAGCTTCATGCACAGCTGGTCATCTGCAAAATGGAGATGACCACATGAGAACAGGACATATTAAAGAGCTTCATAGCGGACTCTCCGTTTTGCCAAAAGCAAAAAGGAGCAAACGCTATGAAAACACCTGAAACTTATCGTAGTGGTGCACAGTACTGCACCGGCAACAACTGCAAGTTTGAACATGTCCTTAAGGAGAACGGCAAGATCAATTTCAGTGCCCCTCCGGAAGGATACCGCTATACCGCAATGCCCATCGATGAAAAAACGATCAGAGACTGGGCGCTTGATCCGATGTTTGTCACGAAACACAGGATCGGAACCAAAGAGATGCTCTGCTACATGGAGCTGGTAGAAACCAAGGCCAGCTTCAAAATCGAGCAGCCTTACAAGAGCCAGAACACCAAAGAGAATCGTCGTCGCCGCTGCCGTATTATCAGCGAGAAAACAGGCCGTGAAATCATGTGCCCGTATGGCAAAGATCACACCTGTATCGGCTGCGAGAATGCCGGGAAGTTCGACACAAGGAACTCCGTGCCGCTTTCCCTCGACGCGCTGTTCCTGTCTGAGGACGGAGCTGAAACCTTTGACGTGCCTGCTCCGGACAACACGGAAGCTGAGGTGGAAGAAGCCCTCACTCGGGAAAGGGTCTTTGCCAGACTTGAGGAGCTCGACAGCAAGAAGCGCGGCAAGAACCAGCGTGCCATGCACGTAGAGATCTACAAGCTCTGGGTTGATGGTTACACCTTCATGGATATCAGCCGTGAGCTGAACATCCCGAAGAGCGGTCTGCATGACGATCTTCTCCGGATCGCCAAAATCGTCAAAGAAGAAATGGAATAACAGCATGAGATCAGGCCAGCATCATCACGGTGCTGGTCTATCTCTGTGTTTAACTACAGACGCGGCACTGAAGGATCGTACTCCTCCGGTGCCGCGTTTTATGCCCCTCCAAATCGTTTCTTAATAAAGCATGGTCGACAGCAATATTTTGCATTTTTGTTCGCCGACATAAAGGTATTTCCACATGATTGACAAATACAAGGATGAGTTTTACTTCTCTTATATTCTTTGGTTGGTGTCTTTTGCCATCCTCTCCTTGGCGAATACCTTTTTACCTCCTGTTTGATGAGCATACCATCGAATGTTTTCGCGGTAAGATAATCACCTGGGCCGACCGTGATGCTCTCAAAGATATACAGCGGTTCATCCCCCTCGACTAAATTATCTGGATTTTCTCGAGAAAGGCCTTTAAGAAACCGCTTAATATCCTCCAGTCTTTCCTCTGAAGGCACATGTCGTTCAATTATCTGGATAAATTGAGCTATTGTGCAGTCCCTCTTTTTTGTCAACGAGACCATTATCCTTTTGATGTAGTAATGCAGCGCATAATCATATAGATGAATGTTCTTACATTTGACTTCGCGAATATCTCTTGCCTTACAACTCCAGACATCATCCACGTTGTGCCATATCCTGGTAACATAGAAATTTCCGCAACATCCACATACTAGTTTCCCGGCATATGCCGCTGTCGAAGAATAGCGACGATCCTCTCTGTTCCTTTCGGTTATGATCTCCTGAATGTGATCCCACAACTCAGGTTCAATAATTGCTTCATGGCTCCCGCTCACATAATACTGCGGCAATTCTCCTTTGTTCCTCTTTCGCTTTTTTGTCAGAAAATTAGGAATATATGTCTTTTGAAGTAAAGCATCTCCTTTATATTTTTCATTGGTCAAAACGCCATTAATAGATGAGCTATTCCAATGTTCATTATTTTCGACGGTATAAATTCCTCTCTTCGAGAGTTCATTGCAAATGCTCACTGCTCTAAACCCCTTATAGCAAAGGGCATAAATCAGCCGGACAATCGCAGCTTCCTCTTGATTGATTGTTAGACTCTCTTCATCTCCTTTGTCATAACCAAGAAAGCGTGAATAGCCGACAGTAAACAAGCCCTTTTCCATTTTTCTTCGAATTCCCCAGTTGACGTTTTCCGACAGTGATCTACTTTCCTCTTGAGCAAGAGCAGACATCAAAGACAGTATGAATTCACTCTTTGGATCCATTGACCATATGTTCTCTTTTTCAAACATTACACCAATATTGAGTTCTTTTAGTTCGCGGACAAACCTGATGGTATCCACGGTATTGCGGGCAAAGCGACTGATGGATTTGGTGAGGATCACTGTGATTCTCCCAGCACGGCAATCTTCAATCATCCTGTTAAAACCATCTCTTTGATGGTGGGATGTTCCGCTTAATCCACAGTCTGAATAAATACCGGCAAAGTCCCATTCTATATTTTCATTAATCTTTTTTGTGTAATACTCTGTTTGAGCTTCAAAACTGCCCATCTGTTCATCATGATCCGTAGAAACCCTAACATACGCAGCAACCTTCTGACGCTGAGGAATGGTCGGCTCAGATAATACAATTACTGGTTCGATAGTTGTTACATCAGCCATTTCCATCACCCAGTATCGTTTCAGTCACTTCTTCAAGGCTTCTCGTTGGTGGATCATAAGTTTCAATCAGCTCAGTCCATATAGCTTTTATTTCCTCCGGTAAAAGAAGTCCTTCTTTCTCCATGTTTCTGAGCATCCATTTGATAACCCTGTAATCAACTTCCTGATCTATGTTTCTTAGCATAAAAACACCTCTCTTCTGGCATATTCATTGCTCAAAGAGAGACACATAGCAAGCCGTTCTTGGAAAATAAAAATATAAACTTTTCAGAACGAATTCGATATAAATGCATTAACGATTGCTGTATTGCCTTAACGATTGCTTTTCTATCGTTATAATATTCAAATCGTTAAATGGTACGTATTTAAGCAGATAGTGCTCGTCCTATCAGAAAGGCATGTGGAACAAAAAAAGGCCCTCGAAGTCAGGTTTTCCTGATTTCAAGGATTCTATGCTGTCATTGTAAAATGTCTTTTCATCAAATCCGCGCGTACGCCTTTTCCTGTCCAGTCAGAATGTTCCAGGAACGTGAATACCGGCATCGGCATTGTCGCCCACCAGTTCGGGAAGCAGAGGAAGATCAGATCATACTCATCCATATGTTCGGGGAAGCCTTTGATTTCCGGACGGGCGTCCTGATCAAATTCTTCTTTTGCCTCATAAATCATTTTCATATGATCCGGATTGTATACGCGCACAGGTTCGATCTCAAAGAGATCCCCTCCGACAGCGGCCTGTACATACTCCGCCGCGATATTTGTGTATCCTTTTTCCAGATTTACAATCTTCATT
The DNA here is from genome assembly GCA_017459985.1 of Parasporobacterium sp. GTDB lineage: Bacteria > Bacillota > Clostridia > Lachnospirales > Lachnospiraceae > RGIG5612. The sequence goes on along the minus strand of JAFUBX010000003.1, from coordinate 13,873 downwards.
CCGGGTGCGATGGTTTCACCTTTCATGGAAAGAAATACCGTCAGTGTTTTCATCATCAGTTCTCCTTTGGCTGAAGCGGCCCGTAGAAATAGGAAGATGTGGCTCCGCCGTCAATCAGAATCGTGGAGCCGGTAATAAATGCGCCTCTCTCACTCATCAGCAGTTCGGCAACATTTGCGACCTCATCCGCCGTACCGGGTCTGCCGGCAGGGCACTTCGCGAACATATTCTTGTAGAAATCTCCTCGCGGTCCGTTGAATTCATCAATCGCAAGCGGGGTAACAATGATGCCCGGGGCGATGTCATTCAGTCTGGCACCGCGTTCTCCCCACTTTACTGCTTCATACATGACACGCTTCTCGTTGCACCGCTTGGCAAGCTGATAAGCATGCAGGGAATCCCTGACATTTTCCGGCTGCAGAATATCCAGATTCAGAAGCTCCTCCGTCGGTGCTGTGGCAAGATATCTGTCCTGTTCCGCAGTCAGGGCCGGCATTCTCCATCCGGACTGGGAAGAAATGGTTACTCCCGTACCGCCTTCCGCAATCACTTTTCCGACTTCTTCCAGAAGTACAGCCGTGCCGTACAGATCAACCTTCAATACCGCCTCCACCGGCGCCTGGCTCGGCGATACGCCTGCCGCATTGACCAGCATTTTGACCGGTCCGAATTCCTGCGCCTTGGCGATCAGCTTTTGAATCGATTCCCTGGAAGAAAGATCCATTTCCATTGCATAGGTGTCGAATCCGGCTTCCGTCATGATCTTTGCGATTGTCTCGGCATTCTGAATGCTCTTGTCTCCGATCACTATTTTCTTTCCGAAGCCTACTCTTCTTGCGATTGCCATGCCGATCTGTCCGGCACCCGTCAGAATCAAAACGTCTTTCATTGTCTTTTCTCCTTATCTGCTTATTGTGATTTCAATCTGATCGTCCGCTTTTTCCAGAACTTCCGATAATTCCGGATCATCTGCTGTCCCGAGATATGTAATAGTATAGGGTGAAATATTTCCATCCCTGTAATTCAGACAGAACACATTCCATCCTTCGTAGTAATACACTCCGTTCTCTCTGATTTCCGATATCTTCCTGCCTTCATTTACAGGCTTTTCCGGAAGCTCCCCGACAAATTCCACATCATGATTTCTTCTCATTTCCAGTTTCAGCGGAAGCATTTCCTCAATCATCTTCAGTGCCGTGCTTTCTTCGGTCTGAACCGTATATTCTTTTCCTTTCAGGAGTATCGTCATATCAGTAAGTGGAAGCGACGGATTTCGTCATCTTCCATACTCCTTCCTTTTTGACAAAATCACAGTCCAGACGCAGTCTCCATACATGTTTCCCGCCGCCGTATACCGCAGCCTCAACCTTTGTATCCCCGCGCATCTTCGCGGTATTTCCGGTGATTGTCACAGGCTCATATTCATGTTCGCACCAGTAATAATTCAGAGTTCCGTCCATGACTGCATCGAAATATTCCTGTCTTGTCATCCTGACTCCGGTCATATGCACAAGTACATACGATTCATCCAGATACTGTCTGAGATATTCAATATCCTTCCGGATCTCTCCGTCATACATTGCCTCATAGCAGGCAATAATCTCATCCCTGTCGCTCATCTTTTCACCTTTTCCATTCGTTCTGTTTTCCGTCCTCATCATAAAAAAGTTCCGTTTCCGGAACAATTTCGGTTTCAGATTGTATGAATAAGTAATACTTATGTGAATGCGGATCATGAGCCGGGCTGCACCACAGGATACAGGACTATGGAGAACAATCCGCACCGTTCATTTCTGAAGATAATCTTCCAGCCAGCAGCTTAATGCACCGATCAGATTGGCATCATTCTGAAATGCACAGGCAACAACTTCCGCATGCGGAATTGCGTAAGGGCATGCATCATACAGCTCCTTCAGTTTTTTACGGATCGTTTCCGTAAAGACCGGCTGTGCGCTGATGCCTCCGCCGATCGCAAAGCGGCCCGGATCGAGAATCGTCTGCAGGTTAAATATCTGCAGGGCAATCTCATGGCAATACTGATCCAGCACTTTCAATGCCCGGGCATTGCCTGAATTCACAGCTTCAAATACGGTTACACCGCTGACCTCTTCCGGATCCAGCCCGGCAGCTTCCGCATACATTCGGCATAAGTGCGGTGTCCCGCACCGGTTTCCGAATACTTCTTCCCGGTAAGGATAACCGTCATGCGAAGAAGTAATATAGCTGACTTCTCCTGCCGCAAAGTGCGTTCCCCGGATCAGCCTGTGGTTATGAATATATCCGCCTCCGATCATTGTTCCGAAGATCAGTACAAATCCGTCTTCCGTATCTTTCAATGCACCGAAGGAAGCCTCTGCCATCGCAGCACATTTGGCATCATTTTCCATCACGATGGGAACATGACATTTTTCATATAAGGCATCACGGAGAAAGAACTCATTGTTATATGAAAGCGCTCCGCCCATGTAACAATATCCGTTCTTTCGGTCAATGATGCCCGGCATTGAGATGGCAATACCGTCAATTCCGGCATAGTTTTCAAATACTCCTGCCAGCACATCGATCAGTTCTTCTCTGGAAGTCCGGGGCGTCCGGATCCTGTTTCTCTCAGAGAATTCTCCGTTTTCATTCATCACCGCATACTTTATATATGTTCCGCCGATATCAAATGTCAGTATATTCATCCTTTTCTGTCCTCATAAAAAATGATTGAAAACAGAAGATCCGCTCTTATATGAGAACGGATCCTTCTGCTGTATGTGACATGCTCCCACCGCCTAAGCTTACGCATAGAGGCGGGGGCTTCCCGGCCAGGAACACGATTGTGTTCGGATATCCCGGGCTTATAAGATTCCCTGTGTCCCAGGGTACTTTGATGGTTTCTTTATGATATCTGCTGATTCTGCATCAGGATATGCACTGCTTCATTTCTCAGATTGACTGCCGCATTGTGATCCCTGTCATGGTGTGCTCCGCATGCAGGACACGTCCATTCCCTGACACTCAGATCCTTTGTCTCAGGATTCAGGCCACCGCATACATGACACATCTGACTTGAAGGGAACAGCCTGTCTGCCTTAATCACATGCTTTCCTGCTTCTTCCGCTTTGTACTCAAGCATGTTCACAAACATTCCCCAGCCGTTATCACTGACGCTCTTCCCGAAATGCAGTGACTGACTCATTGCTTTCATATCGAGATCTTCAATCCCGATGCAGTCATATGCATTCACCAGTTTCCGTGACTCCTTATGCAGCCAGTCTGCTCTCTGATGCCGTACTTTCTCATGCATCTTTGCCACAATCAGTTTCTGCCTGTAATAGCGATTGGACTGTATCTCTCTGCCTTTGACATACTTCTTCGACAGCTTCCTCTGTGCTTTCTTCAGCCGTTTCTCACTCTGCCTGAGAAAGTGAGGCATTTCAGCACAATATCCATTGCTGTCCACATACAGTCCGTTCATGGCATAATCCAGTCCGATGACATTCCCTGCTTCTGTCTGTACGGATACTTGGTTTTCATATTCATACAGTACCGATGCATAGTATCTGCCTGTCGGCTCCTGGGTCACGGTGACTGATTTCATCTTCCATTCTTCCGGTGCCTCTCTGTGTTTCCTGATCCTGATCTCTCCGAGTTTCGGCAGACGGATTGTCTTTTCAGACAGTCTGATATTCCCGTTTACCAGATTTGTTGTATAGCTCTTTTTGCAGTAATGCTTCGCTTTGAAATTCGGATACCCTGTCTTCTCATCATTGAAGAAACTCTGAAAAGCTCTCTTCAGCTGCAGCTGTACATTTGCCAGTGCAAGTGAATCCACTTCCTTCAGCCATTCATATTCTTTCTTGTACTCTGCAGGCGTGGGATCAATCATCTTCTTTTCTTTTTCGTAATGATCTTTGATATCCGCAAGCATCCGGTTCCATATGAAACGGGCACAGCCGAACGTCTTCTGAAGCAGTTCTTCCTGTGCCTTGTCGGGATATATGCGATACCGGTATGCTTTGTTCTTTTTCATCTTTCACCCTGTGTTTCTATAAACTTCTTTATGACTTCCAGTGGTGCTCCTCCGGTTGTCAGAAGGCAGAAACTCTGACTCCAGAAGTATTCTTTCCAGAGCTTCTGTTTTACTTCCGGGAAGTTTTTCTTGATCAGTCTTGAAGATGCGCTCTTATATGCATTGATGAATCTGGACAGTTCACTGTTGGGATGTGCCTTGAAGAGAAGATGTACATGATCACTGTCATGATTCCATTCCAGCAGTGTAATGTTGTAGGAAGGAGCGATCTTCACAAATATGTTTCTTGCATAATCGGAAACGGAATCATCGAATACGTTCCTGCGGTATTTCACGACGAGAACAAGGTGGTAATACATGGCGAATACTGAATGGTTATTATTGTCCAAATTCGTGATATTATGCGAAGTATTTTCCATATTTCACACCTCTACGACTGATTATATTTTAGCATATAATCAGTACGAATTCATCCCCTCCTTTACACTTCGTAAGAAGAAGGGGACTTCTTCGGGGAGTGGGGTTAAAACTGCTTTGCGATCTGATCTGCCGCTTTCATGGCAGAAAGAACGTCTTCGGGAGTTACCTCAAACGGCATATTGCCCATTGTATCATCCGGTGCGCATGCGCTTTCAGCCGCGATCATCAGCTTTGCATCATCCGCGTCCTGCAGATTGAGATCTGCCAGCGTGACGGGAAGATCACATGCTTTCAGGAATCTGACGGCCTTTTCGATTTCTTCCATGGATCTGTTTTCCAGTACCAGCTGGGTCAGTGCTCCGAACGCCACCTTTTCTCCATGCAGATACTTATGTGTTTCTTCCAGATTTGTCAGTCCGTTGTGAATTGCATGGGCAGCCGCCAGACCGCCGCTTTCAAATCCGACGCCGGAAAGATATGTATTGGCCTCAACAACATTTTCCAGTGCCTGTGTGCAGACCTGTCTCTCTGCGGCAGCTTTTGCCTTCAGTCCGTCTTCATACAGCGTATCGAGGCAGAGTTTTGCCAGCGCCATGCCGCCCTTTGTGCAATGTCCGCCTGTCATTGTGACGGCGTTTTTCTTTTCGCAGGCCGCAGCTTCGTAGTATGTTGCGAATGCATCTCCGATGCCTGCCATCAGGAAACGTACCGGTGCCTTTGCAATGATATTGGTGTCTACAACGACCATATCCGGGTTCCGGTGCAGCGGCATATACTGATCAAACGCATGATCTTCCGTATACAGAACCGCCAGTCTAGAACATGGCGCGTCAGTGGAAGCCGCTGTCGGAACAATGATGCACGGGCTGCTGCCATAGGCAATTCCAACACCCTTCGCGGTATCCAGTGTCTTTCCGCCGCCGATGCCGAATACGGCATCGCATTCGCCCATCTGTGAGACATGCTTTTTGATTTCAGTCATAGAGCATTCTCCGCCGAATTCATTGATGGAATACGGAATGTGTTCTGCTTCAAAGCTTGAGACGATTTCTTCCCTGTATGTTCTGAGGATAAATGCATCGACGATGAGATAAGCGCCTTTTGTGCCGAGCTGGCTGTAGTAACCGGCCAGCTTTCTGATTTCACCGGGTCCCTGAATGTAGCTTCCCGGCGAGCAGATGATTTTTGTCATTTCTGTTGTCCTTCTTTCTATTAATCCAGTTCAGACATGGATGTTTTCCCTGTCAGTGCTTCAAAGTCATTCACGAAATCCTGAATCGCACCGTCAATCGCAGCATTCTTTACAAATCCTTTGATGACATCAGCTGCACACGTGGCGTTTCCGACACCGTATTCAGCCAGTTCCAATACCTGCATGCTGTTCTTGAAGGAAGCTGCCAGTACTTCGCAGTCCATGCCGTTGTTTTCAAGAATGTTCTGGATCTTCTTCACCACGCCGACGCCGTCATATCCCATATTGTCGATACGGTTGACATAAGGCGCCACATAGGAAGCTCCCGCCTTTGCGGCAAGATATGCCTGCATCGGTGTATAGACCACTGTTCCGCATGTCAGAATGCCATCCTTTTTCAGTGCTGCCATTGCCTTGAAACCGGTTGGTGTGGAAGGCAGCTTGACCACGGTATTCTTTCCGAGCAGATCCATGATCATATGCGCATCCCTGATCATGCCTTCATAGCTCAGGTCCACAGCCTGGGCAAAGATAATTTTGTCCTCTCCGATGACATCCCGGATTTCCTTCAGTGTTTCCCGGGGATCACGCTTCGCTTTTGCAAGAATGGAGGGGTTGGTTGTAACGCCGTCGATGGGATAATACTCATTCAGTTCTTTAATCGCTTCAATATTCGCGTCATCAATAAACAGTTTCATGTTATTTCCTTCTTTCTTCTTACAGTGACTGTTCAGTTCTTCCGATGATGTCATCCTGTGTCTTTCTTGAGAGTACATTGAAGAATGCGCTGTATCCGGCTACTCTGACGATCAGATCCTTATGCTTCTCCGGATGTGCCTGCGCATCCAGAAGTGTTTCCCTGGACACGATATTGTACTGGACGTGATAGCCGTGCAGTCTGTTGAAGAATGCTCTCAGCAGCATTTCCAGCTTCTGCTTGTTTTCTTCACTTGACAGCATCTGAGGCGTCATTTTCTGGTTCAGCAGCACGCCTCCGGTAATCTTTTCCGTCGGCAGTTTTGTAATGGACTTGAAGACTGCGGTCGGACCGTTCTTATCGGCGTTGTGAGCCGGTGAGCATCCTTCTGCCAGAGGCTCCCGTGCGTTTCTGCCGTCCGGAGTTGCCATGGTGCCCATTCCCTGTCCGACATTTGCAGAGATAGAGGAAGTCCCGCCGTAACGGATGCCACCAATCGGACCTCTTGCATGCCTTGTGTTCGGATACTTTCTGATTTCATCCAGATAGCTCTCATAGGCGTCGACAACCAGCTGATCCACTTCATCGTTGTCATTGCCGTATTTCGGAGCATCGATCAGGAGATCCTGGATTCTTCTGTTTTCTTCGCTCCGGAAATCGTCGAGAATTGCATTCCACAGCTGTTCTGGAGTGATTTTCTTTTCCGTATAAACCAGCTTTTTGATCGCTTCCAGGGAGTCTGCCATATTGGCGATACCGACCTGCAGACCGGAGATGAAGTCATATACGGCTCCGCCTTCCTTGATCGTTTTGCCGCGGCCGATGCAGTCATCGGTCAGGGCTGAGCAGAGGATATCCGGCACATCACGTTCGCTTGCCTTATCAATCGCATTTTCCACAATGACGCTGTATCTTGTGAACTCTCTTACGGTTTTATCCCATACGGACATCAGTTCATCAAAGTCTTTCCATTCGGTGAAGTAACCGTAGCCCTTTGTAAATCTCTTTCCGCTGGTCAGATCCACGCCGTTGTTCATTGCGCACAGCAGAAGTCTCGGGAAATTGACATAGGACATGCCGGTGCAGCGGTATCCCCATTTGCCGGGTACGGCTGTTTCGACACAGCCGATTGCGCTGTAGTTATAGGCATCTTCTTCCTTCACGCCCCAGCTGATAAAGGACGGAATGATAATTTCATCGTTGTTGAGGGCAGGCATGCCGAATCCGAGCTTCATGACTTCGATGCATTCATCAAAGAATTCTTTGTTCAGATTCGCATGATATCTGACAGTCAGGTTCGGCTGTGTTAATCGTGTCTGGGCAACCGACTGCAGCACCAGGAAGCTGAGTTCATTTACGGCATCCTTTTTATCCGTCGTCTGGCCGCCGATCGTAACATTCTGATACATCGGAGATCCGGCAGAGCTGAGCGTATGCGCCTGGCTTCTGACTTTATTGATGGTAAGCGTCTTGATCCAGAGGCAGGTCAGAAGTTCCAGTGCCTCAGCCTTTGTAATCCGTTCGCTCTTCAGATCATTGATGAAGTACGGATACATATACTGATCAAATCTGCCGTAGCTCAGTGAATGTCCGTTGGATTCGATCTGGAGGATCAGCTGGATAAACCAGACGGACTGTACCGCTTCTTTAAAGGATGCGGCCGGTTCATACGGAACTCTCGCACAGATCCTGCTCATTTCTTCCAGCTCGGCTTTTCTTGCCGGATCGGCTTCCTCTTCCGCCATCTTCGCAGCCAGTGCACTGTATCTCAGTGCAAATCCGCGTACGGCTTCGATCACAATCAGGACTGCCTTGTAGAATACATACTTGTCAATGGATTCCGGATCCGCAAGATCAAGACCTGCCTTCAGGGCTCTTGTCCTTTCTTCATATCCCTTCAGTCCTTCCTTCAGCACTTTTTCATAATTCACAGCCAGATGTGCATCGCCCGCATTCAGCTTTCCTTCCATTCCGAAGACTCCTGTTTCCATAAATACGGATACTTCATCCGGAAGCAGCGCCTCACCTCTGGCTCTGAGATTGTTGTTCTCCCAGAACGGAGCGATGGATCTCAGCTGCTGCTTTGTCTGTTCGGTGATATAGAAGACATCTCCGTCTCTTTTCTCGAACAGATCCAGCTCATTGATCACAAATTCCAGTGTGTATTCCGGGAATACCGGAGCGTTTCTGTTTTTGGTTGCCTGATTGCCGGCCAGCAGTGTTTTATCTTCAATATAAACGGTCATGTTTTCGAGAATCTTTTTCAGCATCAGCGCTCTCATCATGACGCGCGGCTGGTTTTTATTCTCCTCGTATGCCTGTGTCGCGAGAACTGCACGTTCCGCATCTACGTAAGGTTTTTCATCAAGGACTTCCTCACGGAATGCCTGCATTCTTTCTGTCAGTGATCCGAAGTGTTCTTTGTTTTCCATACCGCTTACCTCTTTCATTCGAAACTTATTGTTATTTCGTTACAAGCTCAGTATATAGGAGGCATCTGCGATTGTCAACACTTTAATTTCTTTTTGTAACTCTTTTTGCTTTCGTTCGTAACTTTTTCTTTGACATCCTGCCTTTTATCCTTTATGCTGTGTCTGTGAGGTGGCATATATGGAACAGGATCACGGCATTGTATTCAATATTCAGAAATTCTCCGTCAATGACGGTCCCGGCATCAGAACAGTTGTTTTCCTGAAAGGATGTCCTCTGCGATGCAGATGGTGCGCAAATCCGGAAAGTCAGACTGCCAAAGCGGAAATCATGTGGGACAGCAGGAAATGCATCGGCTGTCATCACTGCATAAGTGTCTGTCCGCATCAGACCGTCAGCCTGCAGGACGGCAGGATCACCGTGGACCGGAACAGATGCACCGGATGCGGCCTCTGCGTACATGAATGCCCCGGGAAAGCATTGAAAAGTGAGGGTGAACTGAAAACCGTACAGGAAGTGATGGATGTGGTAATGCAGGACCTTCCGTTTTATGAAGAAAGCGGAGGCGGCATCACGCTTTCCGGAGGAGAAATGCTTGCCCAGCCGGGATTCGCGCTGAGCCTGCTGAAGGCCGCAAAAGAAAAAGGACTGAATACATGCTGTGAAACAACCGGATATGCCTCCCATGAAGTATTTGCGCCGCTTCTGCCCTATCTCGATACAATCCTGTTTGATGTCAAGCACTGGAACAGCGAAAAGCATAGGGAAGGCACGGCTGCAGGCAATGAACAGATCCTGTCCAATCTGAAATATGCCCTGGATCAGGGCTGTAATGTGCTCCCCAGAATTCCCGTGATTCCCGGATTCAATGATTCTTCTGAAGACGCGGAAAAGATTGCAGAATGCCTGAAACAGGCTGGCGCCAAAAAATGTCAGCTGCTTCCCTTCCACCAGTTCGGCGAGAACAAATATGATCAGCTCGGACGTGAATATTCCTACAAAGATGTCGCTGCATATCACCGGGAAGATCTGGAAGATTACCGGAAACATTACCTGGATCATGGAATAGATGCGTTCTTTTGACTTTCATTCATAAGTAAATCTGTATAAAATGAAAACCGGAGACAGTTATGAAAAAAGGACGTGAAAATGAAATACTGCATCTGCTCATAGAACGCAGACGCATTGAAGTGGCTGAGCTTTCCGGTCTGCTCGGCGTATCACAGGTTACAATCCGGAAAGACCTGGATGAACTTGAAAGAAGGCATCTGATCCGCAGAGTGCACGGTTTTGCGGAGCTGAACAGTGAAGATAACATTAACAGCAGACTTGCCTATCATTACGAAGAAAAAACAAAGATAGCGGAAAAAGCAGCGGAACTGATTCATGACGGCGATACCGTCATGATCGAAAGCGGCAGCTGCTGTGCACTGGCTGCTCTGACAATTGCCCGGACAAAAAAGAACGTGACCATCGTCACGAACAGTGCCTTTATTGCGGATTATATCCGGGAAGAAGATAATGTGCAGATCGTTCTGCTCGGAGGAATCTATCAGAAAGATTCCCAGTGTCTCGTCGGACCGATGATCCGTGATTCTGCCATGAATTACAATGTGCCTTTATGCCTGATCGGCACGGACGGCTGGAGTGAAAGAACCGGTTTCACAAATAAGGACCAGATGCGTGCCCAGGCAGTGCGTGATATGAGCACTTCTGCGGAAAAAGTCGTTATTCTGACAGAAAGTGAGAAATTTCAGTCCGCCGGTACAGTCCCGATGAACCTCCGCTGTCCGCAGGCGGTTATCACCGACAGCATGCTGGAAGAACATATTCGAACAGTGCTCACCAATCAGGGCATTAAAATCATAACAGCAGAATAATCTGTACAGCGGAATTAACGATAAGGAAGAAAAAACAAGCCGGTCATGAATAATACCGGCTTGCTTTTGATTTTATGATCCGCTTCAGAATTTGTTCTTACTCGGCATCGCTCAGCAGTTCCTGTTTTGCTGTGCGTCCGGTCAGGTCACCGGAATACATTGCTGTACCGACGCCTCTGGCATCGAAATAGTATGAAGTAATATTTCCGCCGAGCACCATGTCTCCTGCCGCAAAGAGGTTCGGGATTGCTTCACCGTCTTCTTTCAGTACATGACCGTTTCCGTCCACTTTCACACTGACAAGAGAAGAGAATGTAATGGGCTTCAGAATGAACGCATAATACGGGCCTTCATCGATGACATCCATTCTGTCAATTGCTGTATGGAAATCTGTATCCTCACCTGCATTTACCATTGCATTGTAGTTATCGATTGTTTCCTGCAGTGCATCTGCCGGCACACCGATTTCTTCTGCCAGTTCTGCGACAGTATCCGCTTTATGCACATACTGGGACTGTGATTCTTCCAGAACTGATGCGTCCTTGTTGTTTCCGTCAATGATGCCCCAGCCTGTCTGTTCCGGTTCTTTCAGAAGATCGTGATAAATCACATAGCTGTTTTTATCTTCATTGACGAAACGCTTTCCTTCCATATTCACATACATTGCGGAATTATAGCCGTAGTAGAACGTCAGTGAATAGTCAGGACGTGCACCTTCAATGGCATCAGCTCCGAGATGTCCGAACATCTTGTCGCCGATGATTTCCGCGCCGAGCTGTTCCGCCATCTGAATTCCGTCGCCTGTATTGGTGCCGGCCGCAAATACGATTCCGTCGGTAAATTCAGGCGCATATTTTTCGATCAGTTCATGATTATACGGGAATCCGCCGCAGGCAAGAATTGTCTTGCGGGCATGGATCTCATAGGTTCCTTCCGGATCCTCAACTTTTGCGCCGGTCACTTCGCCGTCTTCATTTACCAGAAGCTCACATGCCTTTGTATTCAGACGGACATCAATATCTGATTCGTCCAGATACGGTGCCAGCACATAGGCAAGATAGCTTCCGTCCCATTTCGGTTCCTTATGATCGTCGTTTGATGCGAACGCCAGATATCCCCAGGCATCGGCACTGACAACTCCGAGATCATCCAGCAGCTCATTGGTGTGCGGCATCAGCTGTATCTCATTTCTCATCAGAGGTTCATTGAAATCCAGTTCCATATACGGACTGAGTGTTTCCTTTTCACTCTGCAGGGACTGTTCCACCCATGCCTCATCATACTTTCCGGTTTCATCGGTATAGAGATAACGGACGCCTCCGGAAACATTGGTATTGCCTCCGAGGAATCCTGCCTTTTCAATCAATGTGACTTTCAGTCCGCTCTTTTCATCTGCGGCATCACCGATGGAAGCCTCGATTGCGCTGATCATGCCAGATCCTCCGCCTCCGATGACAAGCACATCGGTTTCCACGGCTTCTTTCTCTGTCTTTGCACTGTGTTCCGGTGCTTTTGAGAATGCTTCGGAACCGCCTGCCTGTTCCAGGCAGTCCTTCACCGCATTTTTAATCGCATTGCTGGTGAGGGTTGCGCCGGTAACCGCATCCACGTTATAGCTCTGGTTTTCCACAATCGCAGCCGGGATCTGTTCCACCGGCGTTCGGATAACCGTAACCGGATGATCTGTGATGGATGTAACGGATACATCTTTAATGGAAGTCTCGTCCACAGTTACACTGACTGTGACTTCCCCGTGCTGGAATCCTTCCTTTACTGCAGTGTATGTACCGGGTGTCAGAGTTCCGGAAGCTGTTTCTTCCGCAGTCCCTTCCGCCTGGCTGATTGCCTTCTGTGCCGCCTCTTTAACTGCATTGCTGGTAAAGGTAGCTCCTGATACACCGTCAATCTCTGCACTCTGTGCATCGATCAGCTGCTGTGTCAGTGTTTCAAAGGCCGCCTGACCGACGGATTCCGTTTCATCCTTTCCGATGATTTCCGCTTTTTCAATGCTGTTTTCACCTGCCGTAATACTGACGCTGACTGTTCCTCCGAAACCGTCTGCTTCAGCGGTATATGTACCCGGCGTGAATCTGGCATCTGAAGATTCTGTTTCTGTTTTGCTTTCACTGCATCCGGAAACAGCAAGCATCAATGCGGCTACAGCGATAGTCAAAGTCTTCTTTTTCATATCTGTTCCTCTCTCCACCTCTGATGCTAAGGTTTCAACCGGGTTTAAGGTCAAGACGGAAAAAGAAATTATTTTCTGAGCGGAAACATAAACTGATTCACTGAGCTGTATATTCCGTTTTTCTGAATATAATCCAGGACCCTGATCACAAACATCCCCTGCAGTGCATAGCCTGCGTTTTCTGCTCGATGACAGCCTGTCTGAATTGTTTCTTCCGAAGTATCAAAAGTTCTGCTGTGTTGTGTTGTTATGTTCATGCATATGCATTCTGAAGCAGGCAGGACAAAATCCGGAACCAGATATTCAAGGGAATATTTTCTGCGTTCCTCTTCCGTGATGCCGACTGCACACACTGTTTCATCCGGACCTGTTCCAAGATAATACACCGATACATAAGGCAGTGCTTCCATCCACTGTCTGAGATGTTCTTTTGCTTCACCGCTTTTCGCAGTCAGTGTATTTCCCGCCATATAAATGCAGCAGTAAAGCTCCGGCAGTGTCTCTTCCCAGAGATCACTTCTTTCCGCATCTGTTTTTTCAAGCATCTCTTTTCTCTGCCGAAGCCATGCAAGCAGTTTCTGTTTTTCTTCAATATCCTTTATCAGCTGTTCTTCCAGCCTGACAATATGTTCTCCGGGACTTTTTCCGTCACTGCCGTCCAGTTTCCCGGCAATTTCCTTCAGAGAATATCCCTCTGCCCGGAACTGTCTTGCACAGATCACTTTTGTCAGTTCCCAGGAAGAATAATTTCTGTAGCTGTTGGTTTCCCGGAACGGCGCAATAATACCAAGCTTTTCATATTTCCGCAGTGTTTCTGCCGTTATACCGAATACGCCGGCAAGATCTGAAATATTGATGTCCTTCTTTCCTTTTTCCGCTGTTCTGATTATCTGCACAGCCTCTTCAAATGTATATTCCATCTTTTCCTCCGGGTACTGTGAATGAATTATTAACAGTATATCATTATCTGAAAAAAGGCTGCCGCGCGGGCAGTCTTTCATTTCAAAGGAGGTACTTCAATTGGGGAATGGATTACTTCTTGAAGTGT